>NZ_CATKPU010000001.1:0-235 GCF_949767825.1 Pseudomonas sp. IT-P258
TATCGCCGCGCTCAACATCTCGGCGGCGACCTTTGGCAGCAGTTTCAACATCGTTGATCTCGGTGCGGATACGATGCTCAGCTTCGCGGCTGGCAACATCACCCTGGTAGGTGTGGGGGATCCAAACACCATCTCGGCCACAGACTTCATTCTGGCCTCTTGAGGTCCTGGCAAGGACTGTCGCAGGGAGCGTGGACGACGGAGGGGAGGGCATTGGATGCCCTCCCTTTTTTTT
>NZ_CATKPU010000002.1:0-231 GCF_949767825.1 Pseudomonas sp. IT-P258
ACCATTGAAGCGGGCAAATTGTCGGCCATCTACACCGCACCGGTGCAGGGCGACGACGTCTACAGCGACCCAAGTAACCTGAGCCTGACCGTCGGCTCGGCCAGCGTCGACGGCCAGACCTTCGAAAATCTGGTGATCGACGGCACCGCGGCCAATGTGGCCATCACCGACACCGTCAGCGAAGTGATCGCCACCCTGACCGCCGACAAGTCCACCGTCGCCGAAGGCGGC
>NZ_CATKPU010000003.1:0-229 GCF_949767825.1 Pseudomonas sp. IT-P258
ACCAGGATTGACCGGCGATACTTACCGCCAGCCAATAACCGGTATGCGTGCAGGCTTGGCCGCTGATGCAGGTCGGTCGTTTGATGTAGTCGATCTGTATAAAGGCCGAGGAGCCTGGCATGGGCCGGCCGGTGGCGGGTTCGAGGATTTTGGCCTTGGCCAGTTGGTGAATCAGTGCTTCGCTGGGCTTTTCTGGTGGGATATTGGCCAGGCGTTCTTCGAGCCATTG
>NZ_CATKPU010000004.1:0-228 GCF_949767825.1 Pseudomonas sp. IT-P258
CTTTGCGGATAGTCCGGATGCGTGGCCTTCATGCTCGCCGGACCGCTGTACTCGAAATGCGCCGCCTTGATGTTGTGGTCACCCGCCGTGCCGGATTCGATGCCACACGTCTCCAGGGTGATGTAGCTGCCCCCGCCGTTGAGGACGATTTTCTTTTTCGCCGTGATGTGGATTTCATCTTCGGTGCTGGTGATCTCCAACCCGTGCCGTGCGATCAGCTCCAGGCGA
>NZ_CATKPU010000005.1:0-224 GCF_949767825.1 Pseudomonas sp. IT-P258
TTGTCGGTCGGGGTGCCCGAACCGGGTTCGTCGGTGACCGTGGTTGCGACCTCGGTCTGACTCAGGGTCAGTTTTTCGAAGTTATCCGCGCCGGTAACCGATTCCAGTTTGTTAACGATCGGCGCTTGGCCGCCGGTGAACACGTCGTCGGCAGCGGCGATGGTCGCCGTGCCAGTCGCGGTATTGGCCGGGACGGTGATCTTGGTGCCGTCGGTCAGGGTGAA
>NZ_CATKPU010000006.1:0-221 GCF_949767825.1 Pseudomonas sp. IT-P258
GCCAACCTGGTGCTGCAGATCCACAACAACGATGACCCAGTAATCCTCAACGGCCTCAACGTGTATGGCGGTGAACTGACGGTCTACGAGAAAAACCTCAGCGACGGCAGCAACCCGGATGCCACGGCGCTGACCCAGAACGGCACCTTCACCGTGACTGCCCTCGACGGTGTAACCACCCTGACCGTGGGCGGCATCGCCGTGGTCACCGCTGGCGTGGC
>NZ_CATKPU010000007.1:0-218 GCF_949767825.1 Pseudomonas sp. IT-P258
TCGGCGTTGCACATGTCGGCGCGAAACAGCGTCTCGCCGAAGAAGTCGAAAAACTGCCGGCCGGCCGGGTGCTTGCGAAAGAACTGGCCGCCCTGGTGACCGGGGCAGGCAAAGGTGGCGTTGGCCGCCTCGGTGTAGTGTTTGAGCGCGTCGAAGAACGGCGGCAGCAGGCTTTCTTCATAGGCCTTGGCGGCGGTTTCCAGTTGGTTGCCGTGGTA
>NZ_CATKPU010000008.1:0-213 GCF_949767825.1 Pseudomonas sp. IT-P258
GAGGGTCGCCAGGGCGCTGTCGCCGTCCCCGTCGGTCTTGGTCGCGGTCAGCGTTACCAGGTTGTCCGAGGTCAAACTCCTCGAATCATCAGGATTGCTTGTGTTGGCATGCACCACGGCGCGGCTCTGGTCGAGCGTGACGCTGCCGTTGGCGGCGACGCTGACCGTGAACACCAGCAGGTTACTGAGGGCCGTACGCCCTTCGACCACCGC
>NZ_CATKPU010000009.1:0-201 GCF_949767825.1 Pseudomonas sp. IT-P258
GAAGCCGGCAAGCTGTCGGCCATTTACACCGCGCCAGTGCAAGGTGACGACGTCTACAAGGACGGCCAGACCCTCACCGTTGGCATCAGTGATGCGACCGTTGATGGCAAGTCGTTTGAGAACCTCGTCATTGGTGGCGAAGCCAAGGTCGAAATTACTGACACCGTCAGCGAAGTGATCGCCACCCTGACCGCCGACAAG
>NZ_CATKPU010000010.1:0-200 GCF_949767825.1 Pseudomonas sp. IT-P258
ACCAGCAGGTCGGGCTGGATGCCGGGGTTGTGCAGGCGCGAGAGTTTTTCCGCCGGCAGGCGCGAGGCGAACTGCCAGCTCTTGCGGCCCAGGGCGTCGTAGCCGAAGCAGCTGGTGAGTGTGCCCTGGGTGCGCAGGACTTCGCGGTGCAGGTCGTCGCGCTCGATGTCGCTGATCAGCTGGCCGTCGAGGTTGAGTTG
>NZ_CATKPU010000011.1:0-273284 GCF_949767825.1 Pseudomonas sp. IT-P258
ACCCAGCAGGTTGTCGTTGCCATCACCGCCGTTGAGGGTGTCATTGCCCACCCCACCGGTGATGACGTTGTTCAACGCGTTGCCGGTGCCGACAAAGTTGCCGACTCCGAGGTAGAGCAGATGCTCGACATTGGCGCCCAGTGTGAAACTGGCCAGCGAGGTCTGTACGGAATCCTCACCTTCACCCGTCAACTCGACCAGCAGGTCGCCGGCTGAATCGACGCGGTAGGTATCGTTGCCGGTTCCGCCCAGCATCAGGTCGTTACCCGCACCGCCATTGAGGAAGTCGTTGCCGGCGTCACCATTGATGAAGTCGTTGCCGTCCCCACCACTCAGATTGTCGTCGCCGACGCCACCAAACAACTGGTCGACACCACCCAGGCCAATGAGCGTATCGTTCCCGCCCAGACCAAACAGCACATCGCTACCCGCGGTACCGATGAGGATGTTTGCCAAGGCGTCGCCCGTTTGCACCGCACCCAGCAGTACTACCAGTGCCGTCGCTGCGGAGGTCACTGACTCCAGCGTACCGAAGCCATCGGTGTAGCGCGCGATCACCCGAATTTGCTGGTTGACTTGCGCCGCACCAGGGGTGAACGTCGCGGCGGTCGCGCCGACGATATTGGTGAAGGTAGTCCCGGTACCTTGCTGCCATTGGTAGCTGAATGTGCCCAGCCCGTCCGGATCGGCAATCCCTGCCGTCAGCGCGGTCAGCACCTGACCTTGAGTCGGTGTCGTATCGCTGACCAGCAACGCGCCTGTCGGTGCGTCGTTGACATTGCCCACCGGTGCCGTGGCGTCGGACGCAACGCTTTCGGCGGTACCGAAGTCATCCACGTAACTGACCACCACGCGCACCTGATCGCCGACCTGAGCCTGGCCAAGTGTGAACGTACTGGCGGTGGCTCCGGCGATGTCGACGAAGGTAACCCCGTTGGTCTCCTGCCACTGGAAGGTGAACTGCGGATTGCTGAGGCCATCGACGTCGACAATGGTCGACAGGTCGGCGGTCAACACCTGGTTCTGCACCGCAAGCCCGAGGATGCCCGGCCCTGCAGTCGGTGCGGTGTTACCCGCCGAGTCGACGATCTCCAGCGTACTATTGCCATCCTGATACACCGCGCGAACGCGGATGTTCAGACCGGCGACATCATCCGCCACCCGATAGGTGGTACCCGTCACCCGCGATGCCTCGCCGGCGGCGACAATGGTGATGTCTTCATAGATGCCCGAACCGGCAATGGTTTCGACCTGCCAGTAGTAAGACACGGGACCGGTAACCACGCCGGTAGGATTGGCCGCACTGACACTGTCCGCGTCGCGTATCGACTGACTGCTGACGCGCAGCAGTTGGCCGGCGACAGGAGTATCTTCGCGCGCACCGGTGGTGGCATCGAGGATCGCCAGACGCCCCACAGGAGCACTGTTCAAGGCGGTGCCAACACCGGAGGCCTGCGCCTGGTCAGCGAACTGCAGACGCTCGATGCCTGTCAGGCGATCGACGCCATCACGCCCGGCCACCAGGTCGGTCACGATGACGGCGTTGCCCTCGACAGCGATGCTGTACTCCGACGCATTACCGGAGAACACCGCGGTGTCGAAGTTGTCAGTGCCGGTCAGGATCTCCCGCACGATGACAAGCTGGCCCGGGTTGTAAGTACCGTTCAACATCGCCTGGACCATCGGCCCCATGCTGTCGAACGTGGCGATTTCCGCGCCAGTGCCATCAGCGTTTGCCCGTACGCTGATGCGCACGTTCAGCCACTTGTCACCGTCGATGATGTCGTCACCACCGCGACCTTCAATGAGATCGCTGCCACTGCCACCGAGGATGATGTTACCGCCGTCGAAGAACGTCGCTCCGACTGGCAGCAGACCCGCCAGACCATTGATCAGGCTGATGTTGGTCAGCACACTGCCGGTTGCACCCGCGGTGGGTAGCGAGGTCGCATCTTCGCTATCACCGCGCAGGAAGTCACCGTGGGACGAACCCGACAGACCTTCCATGATGTCGAAGCGCACCAGCGCCGAAGCCCCCGAACCTGGCTGCGGTGGCACATCGAAGAAGCGGTCGCTGTAATCGACACTCACACCTTGGGCGAGATCCTTGAAGGTCGCCCAGTCATAGCCCGAGCCGCCGATATAGCGGTCACCCATGCCGAGACTGCCGACCATGATGTCGTCGCCGCCTTCGCCGTTGAACTTATCGTTCTCGTTACCACCGACGAATACATCGTGGCCAATGACCGGGTCGTTGCCCAGCGGATCGAAGTTGTCGCCAGGCGCACCGTCCGAGGTACCCTTCTCGATCCAGTCGTCGCCTTCGTTACCCATGTCCTGTTCGTTGGCTTTGCTGCCCAGGATGAAGTCATTGCCCTGGCCACCAATGGCCTCGGAGGCGTCCTCACCGGTAATGATGAAGTCGCTGCCGAACCCGCCAATGATCAGGTTGACGCCGTTGCCACCGTGCAGCACGTCGTTGCCGTCGCCGCCCTGGATGTTATCGTCGCCGCCGGTGTCGGTGATGATGTCGTCGCCTTCACCACCGCGCAGCTGGTCGTTGCCGTCACCGCCGTCGATGCGATCGTTACCACCATCACCCCAGACCGTGTCATCGCCTTCACTGGAGATGAGGATGTCTGCGTTGTCCGTGCCACCCAGCACGATGTGCTCGGCACCGTTGTAGCGGATGTAGTTGGTGTCCGCCCCCACGGTCAGCGGGTTGTCGCGGAACACCACCTGCTCGCCGTTCGGGCCGAGCGGGTCGGCGGTGAGCAGGCCTTCGTTGAATTGCCTGCCCTGATCCACTTCCAGATAGAACCCCGGATCCGAGAACACCAGGCCCGGCAAGTGAGTGGCCGACGTGTTGGCCATGATCAACTTGGCGAACGAGTTGCTTTCAAGTTCGGCATTCATCGACAGGCCAGAGGTACGCTCCAGGTAGTAGAAGCGATCGCCGTCCTGCAGTTTTTCCAACTGGTTCTCGAACACAAAGTTGAAGGTCGAGCCGAGCATGCCGCCGAACGGGGTTTTCGCTTCGGCCAGGCCACCGATCCAGAGGTCGATGGCATCGACGCCAGTGACCGTCACACCCCTGAGGTCGTCGGCAGTGCCCACCACGCCATCCGTGCCGGCCAGCGTTACGTTGGCATAGGCACCCGTGCTGTTGAGGAAGTCCAGGCGATCAGCCGGTGCACCCACACCACCGAAGACCAGCGCCAGGGCTGCCGCGCGCTTGCCATCCAGTGTGGTCGCCGCCGTGATCGTGTCATGCGTGCCATAGGCCGCGATGAAGTTGATCAACGACTCCGGATGTTTGAGGTACTGCACCAGATCGACCCAACTGGTGTACGGCTTGAGTTGGGTATCACCGGTTTGGCTGTAGATGTCGCGGCGGATCGCATTGAGTGAGGGAATCCCCACGTCGCGGCCACGGGCGATGTTGAGCGCCGGCAGGTCGAGCGGCAGGCCGAGCAGGTTATTGCGCAGCGCCTCGGTGACGAACTCGTCGATTTCGTTACCGGCTTGCCGAGTCACCCCACGTATGATCGCACTGGTTGCGTCCTCAGGTGATACGCCGCTGGCGGCGTACGCCAGAGGGTTGAGGAACGCCGCGATCAAGCCCATTTGCTGATCGGGATTAGCGCTGGCCGGATCGCCTATCACGTTGAAGTCGATGTCGTAGCGATCGACGGTCTCGGTCAGCATCGAGTGGCCAAACCGGTATACGGTATGGGCGAACTCGGCGACGATCGAGGCATCGAGGTCGACGTCGTAGACCTGGGTCGGTGCGAAGAACAGGTCGACTCTAGGCTGGATGGTCCGCGCAAACTCCTCGAACACCAGGTGCTGATACTGCATTTCGGTGCCGAACTTGGCCGCCTGGAACAAGCGCTCGCCATTCCACTGCAGCGCATCGAACTCAGCCTGGGTGGCTGGCAATGCGGCCACCGGATTGAGCAGCCACTCGTTGAGGAAGGCCACGTCACCCGAATCGAGCACGGTGTCCTTGGTCTGCTGGACCAGGCGGTTGTGCTCGGAGTGGAAGATCGCATGCACCGCGGTCAGGCCGATGTTCTCGTTGACCCGGCCGTCGCCGGCGATGTAGTGGGCGTCGAGCAGTTCATTGTCATAGGTCAGGTTGTTGCCGCCCGGGCCTACGGGTTGCGCATTACCGACAGCGGTGTCGGCATCCGCCAGCAGAACCCCGCCGACGATTACCGGTGTTGCATTGTGGGCAATATCGACGAGGAACTGGTGACCGGTGCGCACAGCATTGGTCAGGTCAAGGGGAGCAAGCGGATTGCCTTCGACAAGGACGTCATCCGCCGTGCCACCAAGACCGTCAACCCCACTCATCACCACCATCGGGAAGCCGTTCGGCCCCTTGATGAAATTGCCATAGGCGTCAGTCGCCAACAGCGGGGCATTATCGACATCGGCATCGGTCAGGTTGATTCCCAGAATGTCGCGAGCTTGCGCCTTGACTACCTTCCAGGTCGCCATGCCACCGATTTCGACGTCGTCCGCGGTACCAAACGTGCCATCCGCACCCAGGTCACGGTTGGTAATCAACCGGCCTGTCGCTACGGGGCCGCTGGCGGTAAGTTCATAACCGCGCAGGAACACCTGGTGCGACGGGTGCGAACTGTAGGTCTGGTTCTGGTCCACGAACGGCGTGGTGGAGTTGGTGTGCTCATGGATGTCGTCGGCCGTGCCAAGAATGCCATCCGCCCCTGGCTGGTTCGTTGCACGGGTCAGGACCATGAAGTTCGTCGGGCTACCTGGAACAAAGAGTGGATCATCCGGCTGAAGCGGAATGAAGACGGTACCCGAACCACCTTTGGTGACCAGGTCCAGACCATGATCGAAGAACTGCCCGAAGAAGGTCATCCAGGCGTTGAACGGCGCGGACAATCCCGCATCCGCCGCAGTGTTTTCGAACAGGTACACATCATGGTCGTCGGCAGTACCGAACTGACCATCCATCCCGGGGCTGGCGACAATCTGTACGCCATCCTTGAGCACGTCGTCATTACCCACGGCGCCGAAGTTGAGCACACCGTCCAGGCCCGGGTCGAAAGCCGTGGCATAGGCCGCCGGGTTGTTCGACGTCTGGTCGACGATCAGGTTACTGATGGTGCGCGGCTGCGAGTCAATCACAAGGCCGCTGGTCTGCGTATACGATGTTCCCCCTTCCGCCGGATTGAAGACCGGATCGCTTATGCGCGGAAAGAGGTTATCGGCGGCACCAAACTCGGTGTTGTTGTTGCCGTTGAGGTTCATCAGGTTGTTGTTCGACCCGTCGACCGCACGCAGGCCCAGCGGCGCGCGAATATTCGGGATCAGCGAGAGGATGTCCTGACCGGCCGCTTCCGCCTCGGCAATCTTGATCTGGTCAAGAATGAAGTTGAGGTCGGAACGGACCATGTGCAGGCCCGCGCCACCCGCGGTGGCATCGACTACAGGTACCAGCGGCGTTGGCGTGACCGGTGCACCGGCGGCGATGGCAGCCGTCGGCGTGGAGAACAGGATCTCCGTGGTGCCGTGACCGTCCTGATAGATCGCCTTGACCCGCAACGACAACCCGGCAAGGTCAGGAGAGACCTTGAACGCGGTACCGTCGGCGCTTTGGAACGCCAGGTCGCCAGCTGGCAACAGGATGATGTCCTCGAATACGCCGCTGCCTGGAGTGGCTTCGAACTGCCAGATGTAGGACACAGAGGAGTTGGTGATCAACCCCTGCGGATTACCCGCCGCGATATTGTCGGCATCGGTCACCCCGGCCACGCTGACCGTCAGCGTATCGCCCACGGTGAGTTCGCCGCCGTTACCATCCGCGACAGTCGGACTGCCATCCGGTTGGGCATTGAGCCCCGCCACCAGCACTTGCTGGTTATCGGCAAACTGCAGGCGTTCGATATGCAGCAGGGTGTCGATGCCGTCGCGACCCGCTACGGTATCGGCCACTGTCCAGACATCGTCCGTCACATCGGCGGTGCCACGGTCGTCGACAGTCACCGCATATTCGGCCTCGAGACCGGAGTAAATGGCGGTATCGAAGGCCGCCCCGCCAGTCGAGGTGCCGGGCATGATTTCCCGCACGGCCTTGAGCTGACCAGGGTTGAAGGTGCCATCCAGCATGAGCGGGATCATATCGACCATGCTGTCGAAGGAGGCGATCTCGGGGCCGGTATGGTTGATGTCAGCCGCGTCATAAACGGCAATCCTGACGTTGATCCATTTGTCGCCATCGATCAGGTCATCGCCACCGCGACCTTCGATCAGGTCACTGCCATCACCGCCGAGGATGATGTTGCCGGTGGCAAAACCGGTGACCGGCAAACCGGCATCGGCCAGGAACTGGTCCAGTCCGCGGATCAACGCGACATTGGTCAGCGCACCGCCCGTGGCACCACCGTGGTTGACGATAGTGACTGCATCGACATCATCGCCCTTGAGCACATCGCCGAAACTCGAACCGGACAAGCCTTCGACCTCGGCAAAACGGTCAAGAATCGAGGCAGGTGAGGCACCGACCGGATTGAAGACCCCGGCGTTCTGGTTTGGTGCATTGCCGTGTGGCTGCGCCAGCGCGGCCAGGCTCAGGTCAACGGTCACGCCGATCCTGTCATTCTTGTAGGTCACCCAGTCGAAACCGGACATGCCGTCCATCTTGTCCTGGGCATCGCTGCCGACAAAGATGTCGTCGCCACCCTCGCCGATCATTTCGTCAAAACCGCCACCACCGATGAAGATGTCGTTGCCGATCACATCGTCAGTGAGCAGTGGCGCGAAGTTATCGCCTGGCGCACCGTCCTGGGTGCCCTTCTCGATCCAGTCGTCACCTGCGTTACCGGTAGGTGGCAGGTTGGTCTTGGCACCGAGGATGAAGTCGTCACCCTGGCCACCGAAGGTGGTGGTGATGTCTTCCGTGGTGACGATGAAGTCCTGGCCATCGCCGCCCAGGATCAGGTTGCCTGCAACCAGCATGCTGCCGGCCACGATCACATCGTTACCGGCATTGCCTTCCAGACGGTTGTCACCGAACGAGTCGGTGATGATGTCATCACCCGCGCCGCCCAGCACCGCATCGTTCCCGGCACCGCCTTCGAGGCGGTCATTGCCGGCGTCGCCGTAAAGGGTGTCATCGCCGTCACCGGAAATAAGGATGTCATTGCCGGCAGTGCCGCCCAGGACAACATGGTCTTCACCGGTGTAGTGCAGATAATTGGTGTCCGGCCCCACGGTATCGGGGTTGTCGCGAATCACCAGCGACACGACTTCCACGCCGTTGATCATGATGCCGCCGGTCGGATCGTCTCGGCCGCCCGCGCCAAGGCCGGTGAACTGAGTGGTCTGATCCACCTCGAGGGTGAACGTCGGCGTCAGGAACACGGTGTTCGACAGGTGGGTGACATCGGAGTTGAGCATGATCAGCTTGGCAAAGGAGTTGTTTTCCAACTCGGTGCCGAAATTCAGGCCCGCGGTACGCGACAGGTAGTAGAAGCGGTCGCCGTTCTGCAACGCCTCCATCTGGGTTTCAAACACGAAGTTGAAGGTCGAGCCGAGCATGCCGCCGAACGGCATTTTCTGCTCGGCGAGGCCACCGACCCAGAAGTCGATGTCGTCGACGCCCGTGACCGTCACACCTGTCACGTCATCGGCAGTACCCAGTACCCCATCCGCACCGGCCGTCGTTACGTTGGCGTAGGCACCGGTGCTGTTGAGGAAGTCCAGGCGGTCAGCCGGCGAACCCACGCCACCCAATACCAGCGCCAGGGCTGCAGCGCGTTTGTCTGCCAGTGTGAGCGCCGCCGTGATCGTGCTATGGGTACCATAGGCCGCGATGAAGTTGACCAGTGACTCGGGGTGCTTGAGGCTGTCTGCCAGGTCAGCCCAACTGATGTACGGCTTGAGTTGGCTGTCTCCGGTTGATTCGTAGAACTCCCGGCGCGCCTCATTCAAGGTGGGGATACCCGTGTCGCGACCACGTGCCAGGTTCAGGGCCGGCAAATCGAGCGGCAGACCGAGCAGGTTGTTGCGCAACGCTTCGGTGACGAACTCATCGATCTCGTTACCGACCTGGCGGGTCACACCGCGAATGATTGCCCCTGCCGCCTGATCCGCAGTCAACCCGCTGCTGGCGAACGCCAGCGGGTTTAGGAAGGCCGCGATCAGCCCCATTTGCGAGTCCGGGTTGGTGGGGTCAGTGAGCAGCGGATTGAACGCAGGATCGAAGCGATCGACGGTCTCGGTCAACATCGAGTGACCGAAGCGGTATACCACGTGGGCGAACTCGGCGAGGATGGCCGGGTTGATCGAGGTGTCATAACCGTTGGGCGCAAGGAATCCGTCGATCTGTGGCTGAACGGTCCGCGCGAACTCCTCGAACACCAGGTGCTGGTATTGCATCTCGGTACCGAACTTGGCGGCCTGGAACAGGCGTTCGCCGTCCCATACCAACGCCGCAATCTCGGCAGGTGTAGTCGGTATTGCAGCCACGTCGTCCGCCAGCCACTCATTGAGGAAAACCAGGTCGCCGGAGGCAAGGATGGTGTCCTTCGATTGCTGGACCAGGCGGTTGTGCTCGGAGTGGAACACATGGTGCACGGTGGTCAGGCCAATGTTTTCGTTCACCCGGCCATCGCCGGCAATGTAGTGGGCGTCAAGCAGTTCATTGTCATAGGTCAGGTTATTGCCGAGCCCGTCAACAGGCTGCGCATTGCCGACAGTCGTGTCGGCATCCGCTTGCAGAACCCCGCCGACGACTACCGGCGCGGCGTTGTGGGCGATGTCGTCGAGGAAGGCATGCCCGGTACTCACGGCACTGGCCAGGCTGATAGGAGCGGCCCGGTTGCCTTCGACCAATTGAGTGACGTCGTCCGCTGTCCCGGCGACGCCATCAGCGCCATTACTGATGCGAATCACCACCTGCGGCATGCCGTTAGGCCCGCGGATGAAGTTGCCGTATGCATCGGTTGCCAGCAATGGCACGTTGTGTACGTCAGCGTCAGTCAGGTCAATGCCGAGAATGTCACGGGCCTGCGCCTTGACCACCTTCCAGGTCGCCATGCCGCCGTTTTCGCTGGCGCCATCATCGGCGGTGCCGAACAGGCCATCGGCGCCGAGGTCGCGGTTGGTGATCAAGCGCCCCGTTGCAACAGGTTCGCCTGCCGCATTGAGGACATACTCACGCAGAAACACCTGATGCGACGGGTGCGAGCTGTAGGTCTGGCTCTGGTCGACGAACGGCGAGGTGGTGTTGGTCTGGCCATCATCGGCCGTGCCGACTACTCCGTCCGCGCCGGCGGTACGTACTGCACGTGACAGCACCATGAAGTTGGTCGGGCTGCCCGGTACGAACAACGGATCGTCCGGCTGCAGCGGAACAAACACGACGTCGGTAGCGCTCTTGGTGACCAGGTCGAGGCCGTGGTCGAAGAACTGGCCGAAGAAGGTCATCCACGAGTTGAAGCTGGCGGTCAGGCCGACGTCCGGCGAGACGTTGGGCATGAAGAACACGTCCTTGTCATCGGCCGTGCCGAACACGCCATCCAGCCCGGGGCTGGTGACTATCTGTACGCCATCCTTGAGTACGTCGTCATTACCCACCGTGCCGAAGTTGAGCACACCGTCCAGGCCCGGGTCGAACGCCGCGGCGTAGGCCGCCGGGTTGTTGGCAGTCTGATCGACGACCAGGTTACTGATAATCCGTGGTTGCGGATCGATCACCGTCCCTGGCGCGGCGTATGCGTCCAGAAACGAGGGATCAAGCAGGCGCGGGAAGGCACCGTCCGCGGAGCCAAAATCACTCTGGCCGGTGACCAGGTTGTTGAAGCTGCCATCGACGGTACGCAGGCCGAATGGCACCTGGGTGTTGGGAAGCAAATCAATGAGGCTGGCGCCGTCGGCGTTCGCTTCTGCGATAAAGATTTGCTTGAGGATGAACTCCAGGTCCGACTTGCTGAAATTGGCCATTTTGAATTGCCCTCGATATGTCTGGGTAAAGGCACGGGACGAGAAAACCCTCCCGCGCCAAGTCAAGTGCTGGCTTGCGCAGTTTGTTGGTTATGTTTTTTTGCGAGAGCTGGCGTTACCCGGGACCCGGGATTCGCGCCTGGAATTCGCGATATGAATTGCTCGCCGGGCGATCAGGCAGAGCGGATTCGAGCCCTGGGCGGGCCATGGAATCTGGAAGTGAAGGCAAACGTCCTGGAAAGCCCCTTCCCTCTGCAAAAGAACGAAATGATCGACATGATTCTGCTCCTCTCGGGAAAAACACCGCGCCTTGCGCTGCCAAAGCAATGGCAGGCTTCAGGCGGGCGGCCCCCCCGATAACTAAGACTAAAGTTCCATAGCAAATCTTTGTCAATATTACGTCGTTAAAACAGACGACTGGTGGTAGACATCCCAAGTAGCTGTTTTTAAAAGACATATAGAAAGTTGTGTGCTGGTATAGAGCGAAATGTTATTTCGGACTGTTTAACCGCCACCTACGCTGCTGCATAAGGGAGCAACGCAGCGATTTCGGAAGACTCGCCATCCACAGAGCGACCAGCCTGCGTGTCCAAAAGCTGTTTACAGGGCTACATTTACTGTTAGCTGTTGCGCCTCAGGGGCAATCGGCTTTTCGCAGTGGGAGGATCAACATGCCCAAGCAGTCGAGCATCCGTTCCGAACTGGCCGACGCGCTCTTTCGCATGCGCCGCAGTTTTTATTCGCTGGCAGCGTTCAGCGGCGTCATAAACGTCATGATGTTGACGCCAGCTATTTATATGCTGCAGGTCTACGATCGAGCCCTTGTCAGTCGCAACGTCACGACGCTGGCAATGTTGACGGTTCTGGTGGTGGGTCTGTTCCTGCTGATGTCCACACTGGAGATGGTTCGCACCCGCGTGCTGATCCGGGTCGGCAACTGCCTGGACATGGACCTCAACCGACGCATTTTCACGGCGGCATTCGAGCGCAACCTGAGCCGCGCCGGAGGTAACCCGGCCCAGGCCCTGCAAGACCTCGCCCAGGTTCGTCAGTTCGTCACCGGCAACTCCCTGTTCGCGTTTTTCGATGCACCGTGGACGCCGATCTACCTGCTGGTCGCCTATCTGATTCACCCGATACTCGGACTGATCACGCTAATCGGCTCACTGATTCTGATGGGCCTGGCCTGGCTCACTGAAAAGGCGACGCAGAAGCCGCTGGCCGAAGCCAATCAGGCCTCCCTCTCCTCCGCCCAATATGCCAACAACAACCTGCGCAACGCCGAGGTCATCGAGGCCATGGGCATGCTGCCGTCGATCAGCAAGCGCTGGTTCCAAAGTCATTTGCGCATTCTGGAAATGCAGACCCTGGCCTCCGACCGCGCCGCCTTTATCAGCAGCACCGGGCGCTTCGTGCGGATCACTTTGCAGTCTTTGATCCTCGGTGCCGGCGCGCTGCTGGCGATCGAAGGCAAGATCACCCCGGGGATGATGATTGCCTGCTCGATCCTCACCGGCCGCGCACTGGGTCCGGTGGAGCAGGTCATCGCATCGTGGAAACAACTGCTCGGTTGCCGTACGGCCTGGGGCCGGCTCAACGAGATGCTGCACGACTATCCGCGCCGGCCACCGAGCATGTCGCTGCAGCGGCCAATGGGCATGCTGGCGGTAGAGAATGTGTATGCCGGAGCCCCGGGTACCAACAACACGATTCTGCGCGGGGTGAGCTTCAGCCTTGTCCCCGGCGAAAGCCTTGGCATCATCGGCCCATCCGCCTCGGGCAAGTCCACCCTCGCCCGCCTGCTGGTTGGCGTCTGGCCGGCCCAAGCCGGCAAGGTGCGCCTGGACGGCGCAGACATATTCAACTGGAACAAGGGCGAACTTGGCCCCTGGCTCGGCTACCTGCCACAGGACGTGGAGCTGTTCGAGGGCAATATCGCCGACAACATTGCGCGCTTTGGTGAAGTGGACAGCGAAGCAGTGATCCGCGCCGCCAAGATCACTGGTGTACACGAGATGATCCTGCGTTTTCCGCAGGGCTATGACACCCGCCTGGGCACCGATGGCAGCCCACTATCCGGTGGCCAGAAGCAGCGCATCGCCTTGGCCCGGGCGTTGTATGGCGAGCCCAATCTGATCGTGCTGGACGAGCCGAACGCCAACCTCGACGACGTCGGCGAAAAGGCCTTGGTCGATGCCCTGGCCGAACTCAAGGGCCGTGGTGCCACCGTCATTCTGATTTCTCACCGTCCCAACGTACTCTGCGCCGTCGACAAGGTGCTGATGCTGCGTGACGGCGGCGTGCAGATGCTCGGTACGCGCGATGAAGTATTCGCAGCGCTGCGCAAGGCCAGTGTGATCCCTGCAGGCGCGTCGACTCCGCTGGCCTCCGTCAAAGCACGGGAGTGACCGATCATGCAAATGAGCCAACATACCGACATGATTACAGCCGATTCCAGGAGCATGGTAGACCTGGACGTCGGCAAACCCGCGCGCTGGGGCGTGTGGCTGGTGCTCGCCGGCTTCGGCGGCTTTCTCCTGTGGTCATGGCTGGCGCCGCTGGATGCCGGCGTGGTAGCGACAGGCACGGTCAAGGTCACCAGCAATCGCAAAGCCGTGCAGCATCTGAGCGGCGGCACCGTGGAAGCCATCCTCGTTCGCGAAGGCGATCTAGTGACAAAAGGCCAGGAGGTAGTCCGCCTCGACTCGTTGCGTGCCCTTGCCGAACAGGGAGCGGTCAGCGCCCAGTACATCGTCAGCAAGACGGTGGAAAACCGTCTGGAAGCGGAGCGTGACAACCGCGACGTGGTGAACTTTGATCCTGAACTGCTAAAGCGCTTCAAGGATGACCACCGCCTGGAAGCCGCCATGGACCTGCAACAGCGCCTGCTCGACACCCGGCGCGCCGGTCTCGCGGGTGAGATCAGCATCCTGCAGGAGAACCTGGCGGCGTCGGCCGTGCAGCTCAAGGGCCTGCAGCAAGTCTATAGTGCCCGCGCCTCGCAAATCAGTTTCCTCAATCAGGAACTGCAAGGCACCCGCGTGCTGACCGCCGAAGGCTATGTACCGCGCAACCGCCTGCTTGAGCTGGAACGCAGCAACGCCGACCTTTCCGCCGGCCAGGCCGAGAACCTCAACAACATCGCCCGGGTGCGTAGCCAGACCACCGAAATCAAGCTGCGCATCCTGCAGCGCCAGCACGACTACCTGAAAGAAGTCGAATCGCAGTTGACGGAAACCGCCAAGGAAAACACCACCCTGGCCGATCGCTTGCGCGCACTTGACTATGAAGTGACCCACACGGTGATTCGGTCACCGATCGATGGCATGGTCCAGGCCTTGAGCATCGCCACCGTCGGCGGGATCATCCAGCCCGGCTTCAAGATCATGGAAATCGTTCCGCTCAACGAACCGTTGCAGGTCGACGCGATGATTCCCGTGCAGGCCATCGACAAGATGGTCCCCGGACTGCCCGTGGACATTTCCTTCCCGGCCTTCAACCATGCCAAGACACCAAACATACCCGGCCGAGTGATGACCATCTCCGCCGACCGCCTGATGGACGAGGAAAGCAAGCAGCCGTTCTATCTGGCCCAGGTGGAAGTCACCCCCGATGGCATGGGCCTGCTTGGCACCAATCACATTCGCCCTGGCATGCCTGCCAGCGTCACCATCAAGACAGGCGAACGCAATATGTTGAGCTATCTTCTTAAACCAATGCTCGAACGTGTGGACAGCTCATTCAAGGAACAATGAAATGGACCGTCATTGCCTGCTCTTCTGCCTGATGGGGTTGGCCTTGCCGGCCGACGCCATGGACCTCAAGCAAGCCTGGGATCTGTTGCAGTTCCAGGGCCCCATCTACCAGGCCTCCGTGCATGAAAAAGAGGCCGGCCAGGAGAACCGCGCCATCGGCAAGGCCGGCCTGTTACCGCAGATCAATGCCTCGGCCTACAACAACAAGGTCAATGGCTCCCAAAGCCAGAACAACATCGACAGAGATCTCCATTACGACTCAAAGGGCGCTAACGTGCGCCTGCGCCAACCACTGTTCAACAAACAGAAAATGGCCGAGTACCGCCAGGGTCAGCAGCGTGCCGACTACAGTAACGCGGTATTCGATGCCAAGAGCCAGGACGCCGCAGTGCGCCTGGCCGAAAGCTATTTCGATGTGCTCCTGGCCAGCGAAACCATCACACTGGCAAAGTCCAAGCTGAGCGCCTTCGACGAACAACTCGCCTCGGCGAAACGGCGCCTGGAACTGGGGGCCGGCACCGTCACCGACGTCGACGAATCGACCGCTCGCCGCGACCTCGCCGAAGCCGAACTGATCGAAGCACAAGACAACCTGGTCAACGCGCGCCGCAAGCTCGAGGAATACATCGGTGAAACCCCCGAATCTCTGACCACCTTGCGTCCGAGTTTCGATACACCACCGCTGGTACCAGGCAACCTTCAGGACTGGTTGGTCAAAGCCCAGGTCGATAGCCCACTGATCCATGCGCGCCGCTATAGCCGCGACCTCGCCGAAGAGGAGGTCAAGCGTGCCAGTGCCGGCCACTGGCCAACCCTGGATTTCATCGCCGGCTACACCGCGGGTGAGAGCCAATCACTCTCCGAGTTGAATCAACGTAACCACTACGGCTCGATCGGGCTGGAAGTCAATATCCCGCTGTTCAGTGGTGGCGGCGTCAGCGCGCTGACACGCCAGGCCAGCGCCAATAGCAATAAGGCCACGGACGAACTCGACGCCGCACGACAGGAAGTCATCACCGGAACCACCCGTGAGTATCAAGGCATCCTGAGCGGTGCCAAACGCATTCGCGCGCTGGAGAAAGCCGTCGCGTCCAACGAACGCTCACTGGCATCGTCACGCAAGGGCTTCAAGGAAGGCGGCACCAGCACCAACTCGGATGTCCTCAATGCTGAAGAACTGCTCTTCGTCGCACGCCACGATCTGTTCGATGCCAAATTACGCTATTTGATGTCGCGCCTGCGCCTGGCCTCTTCGGTAGGCAGTCTGGGCGACGACGATATCGACCAGATCAACAACTACCTCGGCCCGGAACTACTGGTCACCAACTGACGCTCACCTGCCGGCCGGTCGCGCAAAATGATGGCTGACCGGCGCCCCTCCTCCCATGATCCCCCACCCAGCCATTCATTGCCGCGTCCGAGCACAGAAAGGCAGCCGCCAGCAAAAAAACAGTCATCGCTGAAAGCTACCCACTAAACCCTTGATTCCCTTTATGCTCGATCCAGCTCCAAATCAAAAGCCACGCCAGGCTCCAGGCTGTAAACTGTCTCCCCATGCGCAAACTTTTGTACCTGACATTTTCCATGGCGTTGCTCGCCGCCCTCACGACCTACGCGATGTGGGCCGCAGACCGGCCGGTGGGTCATTACCTTTCGGACCTGCGGATCAGCCTCGCTGTCGACCAGGGCACGCCTGCGGACCGTGGCAACCTGTTGGGCATCCAGCCCGAACTGTTTCCTACCGACTACCAAAGTCCCGAGCGTTTGCACCGCAAGCTCGCAGCCTATCTGCAGGCAGCCCGGGACCAGGGTTTGCTGAACGGCAAGACCGTCGTCGTGTTGCCGGAGCACGTCGGTACCTGGCTGATGGTCAGCGGTGAAAAGGATGAGCTGTATCAGGCCAGCACCCTCAAAGAGGCCATGAACTGGCTGGCGGTAAGCAATCCCCTGAAGTTCGCCAAGGCGTTGATCAGCGCCGAGGGCGGCAACCGTCTGGACGATGCCCACCTGCGCATGAAAGCCAAGGCAATGGCCAGGGACTACCAGACATTGTTCGGAGGCCTGGCCAGGGAGTTCCACGTGACACTGGTCGCGGGCTCCATCGTGCTGCCCGAACCGAGCATCATCGACGGCACCTTGAGAATCGGCCGCGGCGCGCTGTACAACAGCAGCGTGGTGTTCAACAGCGAAGGCCTGCCGATCGGCCAGCCCCAGCGCCAGATACACCCGTTCTTCGCAGAACAGAACGGGATCAAGGCGAACGGTGAGCACTCGCTCAACGTCGTTGATACCCCCGCAGGAAGGCTGGGCGTATTGATCGGCCACGACAGCTGGTACCCGGAAAACTACCTCAAGCTCAACGACCAAAGCGTACAGCTGGTTGCGGTACCGGCCTTTGTTGCCGGCCGTGGCACTTGGGATCAACCGTGGCGCGGCTACAGGGGGTCGTCGGCGCCGGCGTCGGTCGACTTGAAACCTGGAGAAGTCAGTGAAGGCCAGGCCTGGCAGCGCCTGACCCTCACGACCCGGACGCCGGCCAGTCAGGCCGTCGCTGGCATGAGCGTGTTCCTTCGGGGTCAGTTCTGGGACCAGGGCAGCGCCGGGCATAGTTTCCTCAGCAGCAACGGCCAGCACTTTGCCGATGGCAACGCCCATGGTGCGCGCTTGCTGAACCTCTGGTTGTAGGCCATGAATCCACAGCCGATGCGCCTCGGCGATCTGTCGGTGGGCTTTGTACATAGCCTGGCCGATGCCGTACGCAGTCACGGTGTCGATCCACAGCCACTGCTCGATCAATACGGTCTAGATGCCGCGCGCCTCAGCGAAGCCGGCGCCCGGCTGTCGATACCGCGCTACATGCGCCTGGGCCACAGTGCCATTCAACTGACCGACAACCCGGCCCTTGGCCTGCGCATGGGTCAGTTCAGTCGCCTGAGCCAGGCTGGCCTCGCTGGCGTCACCGCGGCCCAGGCACCGACGGTACGAGAAGCCGCGCGCTGCCTGATTCGATTCGAAGCCTTGTACGGCTCCAATTATCGCGGTCAATCAAGCTTTCACGAAGACGCCCGGGGCGCCTGGCTGCGGTTCTACTCGATCAGCCCCTATAACGCCTACAACCGCTTTGTGGTGGATTCGATCATCGCCGGCTGGTTACAGCAATTGTCCAGTGTCAGCCCTGCCCCGCTGCGTGCCGAACGTATCGAGATCGAATTCGAGGAGCCCGGCTACCGCCAGGCCTATGACGTGTTGGGCGACTGTCCGATCCAGTTTGGCGGCGAACGCAATCAACTGCGCTTGAGCCTGGCCAGTCTCGCCCAGCGCAACCCCGAGCACTGCCCGAGCACCTGGCGACATTTGCTGCAACTGTGTGAGCGGGAACTGGAACAACTGACACGCACCCGCAGCCTGCGTGAACGCATCATCGCGCTGCTGGGACCCTTGCTCAATGGTGGCCGGGAGCCCGACCTGCAGGAGGTGGCGGCACGCCTGAAGCTGCCCACCTGGACCTTGCGCCGCAAGCTCGCCGATGAAGGCACGCAGTTTCGTGCAATTCTCAACGACACCCGCCGCGACCTGGCCATGACTTACATACGCGACACCGAACTGGCGTTCGGAGAGATCGCCTACCTGCTGGGCTTTGCCTCAGCCGAAGCGTTTCAACGCGCATTCAAACGCTGGAACGGGCAGACACCCGGCGAATTTCGCCGCAGCCATCGCCAATCCGCTTGATGCCTACAACTCGGTAGCGTCTTCCGCCGGCTCCAGTGGGTCAAGTTCAAAAGCCTGGTACTCGAGCAGCTCTTCTTGATAATCGTCCATATTTGAATTCCCCAACCGTCTGAATAAATAACCAATTCCCTGAGCATAATGTGCCCGCATGAAAGAAAAATGACGCGGGCACAACACTCTGTCGCTACTCAATAAAACGTAGCAGCTGGTCAGGAATTTATCATCGGTTTTTTCGCGCAAGGCCGCAGAACAGCGGACCTTGTTGATGAGGGTCAATCTTTGCGCCCGCTACGGGATCGTTACTCGCTGGCCGATCCCGTAACGCGATCGATCACTGGCCAGAGACAGGAATCGCCTGAATCGGCTCGCTCGGCGGTGGTATGTCCGTCGGGTTAGTCGGTGGCGTGATGGTTTCTGCCGAAGGCGCCGGCTCTGCGTTCTGAACCGGGGTAATCGGCGCCGCTTCAGGAGGCGGGGCAACCGGCTCGGAGGCCGCTGGAACCGCTTCTACGGGCGCGGGCGCAGCAGGTTCTACAGCAGGAGTCACTGCCGGGGCCGGTGCCAGCGGTGCCGGTGCTGCCTTGGCTTCTGGCATTCCCAGGTCCGTTTTCGGCTTTTCGGGGATGTGCGCGGCCTTTTTCGCTTCCGGCGGCAGGAACAACTCGACCAGTGCGAAGAAACGCTCGTAGAACTTGGCGGACGATACGGTTTCGCTGGCGACCTTGACCATCGAGTCATCTGAGGAGCCGATCGGCATCGATACCGAGCCCAACACACCCACACCGAGACTGGCGGAGTTGTTGGTCTTCTTCAGCGCATAACGATCCTGCAGGGCATTGGCGAATATGGTCGCGTGGTGCCCTTCGCTGCCGTCATCGGCACAGACCACACTGAAGCTGATCTCCATGTGATTCTCGCCGGTCTGCTGGAAACTCTTGTGACCGCTGACCAGCTTCGGATCGTTGCTGGTGATGATGTAACCCTGGCTGAGCAAGGCGCGACGGGCGGCCTCACAGCTCTGGGTATCGCTGACCGGATAGTTTCGGGAAAAGGTACCGGAGTCGTCGAAATTCTCATGCTCATAGATGGCGGCCTTGTTCGATGAACAACCAGCCGCGGTGGCAAACACGGCTGCCAGCCCGACAACCCGCATGGGAAGTGATTTAAACATTGAACATCCTGAGGAAAACGGTTCGGGGCGTATTGTGCAACAGATCGATGCTTAGCGGAGCATCGATCGTGTCTTAAAACGGTTACAGGCTGATTGACCCCGGTTTTGCGCAAAAGTCACCGCGACAAATGACGTACGGCCAAACAAAAAGACCCCAGCCTTTCGGCCGGGGTCTCATGTACCGCGTTAAACCTGGTCAGGCATCAGTAACGCTTGATCTCCGCCTGGCTTTCCAGCTGCTTGCGGTAAGCCGCGAAGTCTTGCTGGCCGATGCGGGAAGCGAGGTAGCGACGATACTGTGCTTTCTCTTCTTCGGTCGGTGCCGCGGCTTCGTTCACGCCATTGAGGCGCACGATCATCAGGCTGCCATCAGCCAGCGTCACGCTGGTGAAGGTCGGTTTATCCTTGGCCGCAGGCTTCGCCATGCGAAACAGCGCTTGCAGCACCGCAGGGTCGATCCCTTCCTGGGCACGAGTTGCCGCGTCGGTGACTTTCCAGGACTGGCCGTCGATCACCCGATCCAGCGGGGTCGTGCCGTCGCGCAGGCTGGCAATCAGGGCGTCAGCCTTGGTCTTGGCATCGGCGCTGGCGTGCTCCTTGGCCAATTGCACACGGATCGCGGCAGAGACGCTTTCCAGCGGCAATTGCGAAGGCTTCAGGTGCTCCTTGGCACGCAACACGACCACGGTTTCAGGATCCAGTTCGATGGCGGTGCTGTTCGCCCCCTCATCCAGGACTTCCGGGCTGAACGCAGCCGTGATCACCGCACGGTTGGCCGTAATACCCTCACCACCTTCCCGGCCGAACGGCTTGGACGTGTGGACGGTCAGTTTCAAGTCCTGCGCCGGCTGAGCCAGATCAGACGCTTCGAACGAGGCATCCTCCAGCTGCTTGGTCGCCTCGACAAAACGCTGTTCGACCTGCTGGGCCTTCAATTCGCGGGTCAGCTTGTCTTTCAGGCTGGCGAATGTCGGTACCTCAGGCGCTTCCACGCCCAACAGCTTGATCAGGTGGAACCCGAAATCGGTGCGAACCGGCGCGGAAACCTGATCCTTGGTCAACGAATACAGGGCTTTTTCGAACGCAGGGTCGTAGACGCCAGGACCGGCATAACCCAGATCACCGCCGTTGTTCGCCGAACCAGGATCCTGGGAGAATTCCTTGGCCAGCGCCTCGAATTTCTCACCCTTGGCCAGACGGGCCTGGATCTCTTCGATCTTCGCCTTGGCTTGCGCCTCGGTGGTCTTGTCGTTCACTTCAATCAGAATGTGCGCCGCCTGGCGTTGCTCGGACAGGTTCGCGATTTCTTTCTGATAAGCCGCCTGCAGGTCTTCGTCATTGACGCTGACCTGATCGAAGAAGGAAGCCTTCTTCAGCTCGAGGTAATCGATGACCACCTGATCCGGCGTCATGAATTCCTTGGCGTGTTCGTCGTAATAGGCCTTGACCTCATCGTCGGTCAGCTTCACCGCCGCCGGGTCGACCTTGATGTTCAGGGAGGCGAAATCGCGGGTCTGTTTTTCCAGACGGGCAAACGCCAGCACCTGTGCATCGGTCACGAAACCGCTACCGGCCAGACCGGCACGCAACTGACCAATCAGCATTTCCTGAGCCATCAGCTGGCGGAATTGCATGCGGGTGTAGCCGAGTTGGCGAATCACCTGGTCGAAACGCTCGGAGCTGAACTTGCCATCCACCTGAAAGTCAGGCGTTTGCAGGATGACCTGATCCAGAGCCGCTTCGGAAAAAGCGAATTTCGAGTTTTCTGCGCCTTGCAGCAGCAGTTTGCGATCGATCAGGCCTTTGAGAGCCGACTCGCGCAGCATTTTTTCATCGAGCAAGGAAGCATCGAAATCCTTGCCCAACTGTTGCATGAGCTGACGGCGTTGCATATCGACCGCCTGGCTCAGCTCGTTCTGGCTGATTTCTTCGCCATTGACCTTCGCCGCCTCATTCTTGTTCGTCGTGGCCTGAAAAATGGCGTCGAAACCGGTCAAAGCCATCAGTGCAACGATGACCCCGATAATAGTCTTGGCAATCCAGCCTTGTGAATTGTCCCTGATATTCTGCAGCATGCGTCCCCCAGAAACGGTTGAACTTCAAAAATTAGGCAACCGTGGAGCGTGGGTAGAATCCGAATAGAAGAAAGGCGCATCCGAGGATGCGCCTTCTCGTAACTGGCAGAGCGGATCGAGGGGCTCGAACTGGCGACCCTCGGTGTCTTGAACCGGCGACCTGCAGTCAGGACTGCCGCTCCGCTGCCAAGTCAGGCATGACCTGACCCGGATGGGTAAAAACCTGAATCGAACTTAGTTGACAGCTTCTTTCAGTGCTTTACCGGCTTTGAAACCTGGTTTTTTGGCTGCTGCGATTTCCAGCGTCTTACCGGTCTGTGGGTTACGACCAATGCGAGCTGGGCGATCAGTTACGGAGAAGGTACCGAAACCAACCAGAACAACAGAGTCGCCAGCCTTGAGAGCGCCAGTGACGGATTCGATTACAGCGTCCAGCGCACGGCCAGCAGCAGCTTTCGGGATATCAGCGGATGCAGCGATAGCATCAATCAGTTCCGACTTGTTCACTCTAAGTCCCCTTATATCTATTTGAGTATGATTCTAAGTTTTTTTGGTGAAAGCAAAAACGAGTGCTGAATGGCCTACAGACACTTAAGAGCCGCTTTATAACAAGGGCTCTAAAAAGCTGTCAAGAAAGCCCCCCAGGCAAATACGTACTAATGCGTGCTAATTCTTTCCTTAGAATCTGCGTCGCGTTTCTCATCCTTCGCGACTATCTCCGGAGCCACATCCGGCAAGGGCTCCGGCGCGTATTGCAGCGCAATTTGCAGGACCTCGTCAATCCATTTAACCGGTTTAATCTGTAGATCCTGCTTGATATTGTCCGGAATCTCTTTGAGATCGCGCACATTCTCTTCAGGAATGATCACGGTCTTGATTCCGCCACGATGGGCAGCCAGCAGTTTCTCTTTCAAGCCGCCGATGGCCAATACCTGGCCACGCAAGGTGATTTCGCCGGTCATGGCGACATCCGCGCGTACCGGAATGCCGGTCAATGCCGATACCAGGGCCGTGCACATGCCTACACCGGCGCTAGGGCCGTCCTTGGGGGTCGCCCCTTCCGGCATATGGATGTGCGTGTCACGCTTCTCATGGAAGTCCAGGGGGATCCCCAGACTCTTCGCCCGGCTGCGAACAACGGTCAAGGCCGCGGTGATCGATTCGACCATCACGTCACCCAGGGAACCGGTCTTGATCAACTGGCCCTTGCCCGGCACGACGGCCGCTTCGATGGTAAGCAGTTCGCCACCCACCTGAGTCCACGCCAGCCCGGTCACCTGACCGATCTGATCCTGCTGCTCGGCCAGGCCATAGCGGAATTTGCGCACGCCCAGGAAGTGCTCCAGCATGTCCGCGGTGACCTTCACCGAGAAGCGTTTTTCCAGCGCATGCTCCTTGACCGCCTTGCGGCAGACCTTGGCAATCTGGCGCTCCAGCCCACGCACACCGGCTTCACGGGTGTAGTAGCGGATGATGTCGCGGATCGCTTCCGCGTCAAACTCCAGCTCGCCTTTCTTCAGGCCGTTGGCCGTAATCTGCTTCGGCGAAAGGTATTTGACGGCGATGTTGATCTTCTCGTCTTCGGTGTAGCCCGGCAGACGGATCACTTCCATCCGGTCCAGCAACGCTGGCGGGATGTTCATCGAGTTCGAGGTGCACAGGAACATCACATCGGACAGGTCGTAATCGACTTCCAGATAGTGATCGTTGAAGTTGTGGTTCTGCTCAGGATCGAGCACTTCCAGCAACGCCGATGCCGGATCGCCACGCATGTCGCTGCCCATCTTGTCGATTTCGTCGAGCAGGAACAGCGGGTTGCGGACACCCACTTTTGTCATCTTTTGAATCAATCTTCCTGGCATCGAACCAATGTAAGTACGGCGATGACCACGAATTTCCGCTTCATCACGCACGCCACCGAGGGCCATGCGCACGAATTTGCGGTTGGTGGCGTGAGCGATCGACTCCGCCAGGGATGTTTTACCCACACCTGGAGGACCGACCAGGCACAACACCGGACCACGGATTTTCTTCACGCGCTTTTGCACGGCGAGGTATTCGAGGATGCGTTCCTTGACCTCTTCCAGGCCATAGTGGTCGGCGTCCAGAATGTCTTCTGCACGCGCCAGGTCCAGGCGCACCTTGCTCTGGGCCTTCCACGGCACTTGAACCAGCCAATCGATGTACGAACGCACCACGGTCGCTTCCGCGGACATCGGCGACATCTGCTTGAGCTTGTTCAGCTCGGCCGTTGCCTTGGCCAGCGCGTCTTTCGGCAGGCCGGCGGCGTCGATACGCTTTTTCAGCTCTTCGACTTCGTTGTGACCTTCGTCGCTGTCGCCGAGCTCTTTCTGAATGGCCTTCATTTGCTCATTCAGGTAGTACTCGCGCTGACTGCGCTCCATTTGTTTTTTGACGCGGCCACGAATGCGTTTTTCGACTTGCAGCAGATCGATCTCGGCATCCAGCAGCGCCAGGACGTGCTCGACCCGGGCCGACAAGTCGATGATTTCGAGGATTTCCTGCTTCTGTTCGATCTTCAGGGCCATGTGCGCGGCCATGGTGTCTACCAGGCGGCCCGGCTCATCGATGCTGTTGAGCGACGACAGGACTTCAGCCGGGACTTTCTTGCCCAACTGCACATATTGTTCGAACTGGGACAGCAGGCTGCGAACGAACACTTCCGACTCGCGTTCCGGCGCTTCAACTTCGTCGATCAGGGAGACTTCGGCACGGCAGTGGCCATCCACTTCGCTGAAGCGCTCGACAGCGCCCCGTTGCTCACCTTCGACCAGAACCTTGACCGTTCCGTCAGGCAGCTTCAGCAACTGCAGAACAGTGGCAATCGTACCCACGCGGTACAGGGCATCCTCACCGGGATCGTCGTCAGCCGGGTTTCTCTGGGCCAGCAGAAGAATCTGCTTGTCACCCGTCATCGCAGCCTCGAGGGCTTCGATGGATTTCTCGCGCCCCACGAACAGCGGGATAACCATGTGCGGATAAACCACGACATCACGCAATGGCAGGAGAGGCAATTCGATGGTTGTCTTCATGATTTCGCCTCTACGGCGGCCGTAAGGCCGTAAACAGATGGAAGTAAGCTTGAAACCAAGATGGGGGCTGCTTTGGAAAAAAACAAGCGGATAAAAGTACGACTTAAAAGATTGCAGCCGATGGCAGCGCTTGTGATGGTCCGGACACACCCGAAAAATCAGATTGGCTGTCAGTTCGCCTTCGCTGGCTGGCCAGCTTCCACAAAAGCAAAGGGGCCCGAAGGCCCCTTCTTTATTCAAGCTGCGTGACACTTAAGCGTCTGGCGCGGCCTTGGCGGTCGGCTCACTGTTCTCGTAGATATACAGTGGCTTGGACTTGCCCTCTATCACGCTTTCATCGATCACTACTTTGCTCACCTCGGACTGCGAGGGGATTTCATACATAGTGTCGAGCAATACACCTTCGAGAATCGAACGCAGGCCACGGGCACCGGTTTTACGCTCCAGGGCACGCTTGGCGACCGATTTCAGAGCGTCGGTCCGGAATTCCAGATCCACGCCTTCCATCTCGAACAGCTTGGCATACTGCTTGGTCAGGGCATTTTTCGGCTCGGTGAGGATCTGCATCAGTGCAGCCTCGTCAAGCTCGTCGAGCGTGGCAAGTACCGGCAGACGACCGACGAATTCCGGGATCAAACCGAACTTGACCAGATCGTCAGGCTCGACTTCACGCAGGGATTCACCGACTTTCTTGCCTTCTTCCTTGCTGCGCACTTCTGCGTTGAAACCGATGCCACCCTTGGTGGAACGGTTTTGAATGACCTTCTCAAGACCCGAGAACGCGCCACCGCAGATGAACAGGATGTTACGGGTGTCGACCTGCAGGAATTCCTGCTGCGGATGCTTGCGACCACCTTGCGGTGGAACGGAAGCGACCGTGCCTTCGATCAACTTGAGCAGGGCCTGCTGCACGCCTTCACCGGAAACGTCCCGGGTGATCGACGGGTTGTCAGACTTGCGCGAAATCTTGTCGATTTCATCGATGTAGACAATGCCCATCTGGGCTTTTTCCACGTCGTAATCGCACTTCTGCAACAGCTTCTGAATGATGTTCTCGACATCTTCACCCACGTAACCCGCCTCGGTGAGGGTGGTTGCGTCGGCGATGGTGAACGGAACGTTCAGCAAGCGGGCCAGGGTTTCGGCAAGCAGGGTCTTACCCGAGCCTGTCGGGCCGATCAGCAGGATGTTGCTCTTGCCGAGTTCGACGTCGTCATTTTTTTTGTCACGCTGGTTCAGGCGCTTGTAGTGGTTGTACACCGCTACGGCCAGAACCTTTTTCGCACGCTCCTGACCAATCACATACTGATCAAGGATGCCGCTGATTTCTTTAGGCGAAGGCAATTTATGCGCACTGCTTTCGGCCTGTGCTTCCTGCACCTCCTCGCGGATGATGTCGTTGCACAGGTCGACGCACTCGTCGCAGATAAAGACCGAGGGGCCGGCAATCAATTTGCGTACTTCATGCTGGCTTTTGCCACAGAAGGAGCAATAGAGCAGCTTGCCGTTGTCCTCGCCGTTGCGGGTGTCAGTCATTCGTTCGATCCAAATCCGATAGGCTTGCAACACAAGATGAAGGCTATTGCGGGCTTTTTCAAGCCCGCAGGTGTCGGACCCGCCGACCAACCTTATTTTGAGCTGCTTATTTTAAGCAGGACGCTGGCTGATCACTTCATCGATCAAACCGTACTCACGCGCGGCGTCTGCACTCATGAAGTTGTCGCGGTTGGTATCGCGCTCGATTTCTTCGAGAGTGCGCCCGCTGTGCTTGGCCATCAGCGTGTTGAGACGCTCGCGAATGAAGAGGATTTCCTTGGCATGGATTTCGATATCCGAGGCCTGGCCCTGGAAACCGCCCAGTGGCTGGTGAATCATCACACGCGAGTTCGGCAGGCAGTAACGCTTGCCTTGTGCACCGGCCGTCAGCAGGAACGCGCCCATGCTGCACGCCTGACCGATACAGGTGGTCGACACGTTGGGTTTGATGAACTGCATGGTGTCGTAGATCGACATGCCTGCAGTCACCGAACCGCCCGGGGAGTTGATATAGAGATGGATGTCCTTGTCCGGGTTTTCCGCTTCAAGGAACAGCAATTGCGCACAGATCAGGTTGGCCATGTAGTCCTCTACCGGACCAACCAGAAAGATCACCCGCTCCTTGAGGAGACGCGAGTAGATGTCGTAGGCGCGCTCGCCACGAGCGGACTGCTCGACAACCATCGGGACCAGGCCGCCTGCGGCCTGGATATCAGAGTTCTGCTGAATATACGAATTACGGAACATGCTCTGCAGTCACTCCCAAATAGTTATGTCTTGAATACGCATAAGCCAGCTCGAAGGCTGGCTTATGGTGTTTGCTTCTTATCGCAAAAGTGATCAGTCGGCTTGTGGTGCTTCTACCGGCTTGACCGCTTCTTCGTAAGAGACCGATTTGTCGGTCACGCTAGCTTTCTGCAGAACAGTATCCACAACTTGCTCTTCCAGCACAACCGAGCGAACTTCGTTCAGTTGCTGGTCGTTCTTGTAGTACCAGGACACAACTTGCTCAGGCTCCTGGTAGGCCGAAGCCATTTCCTGAATCATCTCGCGAACGCGGGTTTCGTCAGGCTTGAGGTCGAATTGCTTGACCACTTCAGCCACGATCAGACCCAGCACTACGCGGCGCTTGGCTTGCTCTTCGAACAGTTCGGCCGGCAGTTGGTCAGGCTTGATGTTGCCGCCGAACTGCTGAACAGCCTGCACGCGCAGACGGTCAACTTCGTTGGACAGCAGGGCCTTTGGCACTTCGATCGGGTTGGTGGCCAGCAGGCCGTCCATTACCTGGTTCTTGACCTTGGATTTGATCGCCTGACGCAGCTCACGCTCCATGTTCTTGCGAACTTCGGCGCGGAAGCCTTCCAGACCGGTTTCCTTGATGCCGAATTGAGCGAAGAATTCTTCGGTCAGTTCTGGCAGTTTTGGCTCGGAAACGGTATTGACGGTCACGGTGAACTCGGCGGCTTTGCCAGCCAGGTCCAGGTTCTGATAGTCCTCTGGGAAAGTCAGGCTCAGAACGCGTTCTTCACCGGCTTTTGCGCCAACCAGGCCATCTTCGAAACCAGGGATCATGCGGCCGGAACCCAGAACCAGCTGGGTACCTTTGGCGGAACCGCCGGCGAACACTTCACCGTCGACCTTGCCGACGAAATCGATGTTCAACTGGTCTTCGTTCTGGGCAGCACGATCGGCCACTTCGAAACGGGTGTTCTGCTTGCGCAGGATGTCCAGCATCTTGTCCAGATCGGCGTCAGTCACGTCAGCGCTCAGGCGCTCTACGGTGATACCTTCGAAACCGGCAACGGTGAACTCAGGGAACACTTCGAATACGGCTACGTATTCCAGGTCCTTGCCCGCTTCCAGGGATTTTGGCTCGATCGAAGGCTGACCAGCCGGGTTCAGCTTCTGCTCAACCACAGCTTCGTAGAAGGAAGACTGGATCACGTCGCCTACAGCTTCCTGGCGAGCGTCAGCACCGAAACGGCGCTTGATTTCGCTCATTGGCACTTTGCCTGGACGGAAGCCAGCAATCTTGGCCTTTTGGGCGGTCTGCTGCAGACGCTTGTTGACCTGGCTCTCGATGCGCTCAGCCGGCACGGTGACGCTCATGCGGCGCTCAAGAGCAGTAGTATTTTCAACAGAAACTTGCATGGATATTCCTCGTTGCACAGACGTTAGCCGGCCGTTTCCGACCCCAGAATCAAGGGCATGCATTCTAGTGGGTCAAACTCAAGAAGTCACCCTACTGAAAACGGGTAAAAACGCAGCAGGCAATTTATAGGTGCGAATGCACGAATGCACCTCGCCCCGATGGCAAATACAACCAATCACGCCAGGGCTCTGCGCCAACCTTTCCCTATATAGAGAAGGCAGCCAATCATCTCCCTGACAGCCGATCTCGCAAGCAAGGCCGGCGGGCAGGACTGCATCATCGAGAAACATAAATACGACGAAACACCCTGCCCCTGCGACCCGGAACCTGCGGCCACTGAAACAAAAAAGGCGCCAGACTTTTCAATCTGGCGCCTTTCGAAATATGGGGTGGACGATGGGGATCGAACCCACGACAACGGGAGTCACAATCCCGTGCTCTACCAACTGAGCTACGCCCACCATATTGCCTGTTAAAGAAGCCAAACAAACTTCTTTATCAAGCTCCAGCCAGGCCAAATGCCCGAGTGAAGCTTTAATTGGTGCGGATGAAGAGACTCGAACTCTTACGCCTCGCGGCGCTGGAACCTAAATCCAGTGTGTCTACCAATTCCACCACATCCGCGGGTGAAGCTTTTAAAGCAAAGGCGCCAGACTGTTAATCTGGCGCCTTTCGAAATATGGGGTGGACGATGGGGATCGAACCCACGACAACGGGAGTCACAATCCCGTGCTCTACCAACTGAGCTACGCCCACCATATCGCGCTACTTGTGCCAAAGCTGCCTAATGGCGCACCCGGCAGGACTCGAACCTGCGACCATCCGCTTAGAAGGCGGATGCTCTATCCAGCTGAGCTACGGGCGCCTTGTTAGCTGTAACCTTGGAGGACTACAAACTAAGTGCTTTCCAGTCTCGCAGAATCGTAATCCCGCTCAACCTTCCTAACCAGTGCTAGGCTGTGCCCGACAAGTGCGACGAATAGTATAGAGCCACCCGAAGGTCGTCAAATCCTTTTTAAAAAAAATTCATTTAATTAAAGGAGTTAGGGGAATTTGCAGACCAAGCGCCTTTGCCCTCACCGCATGACATGCGAGAATGCGTTCTCTTTTTTTCCCCTCTCGATGGTTAATCACGCGCAATGACTGCACAACTTATCGACGGCAAATCGATCGCCGCCAGCCTGCGCCAGCAGATCGCCCAACGTGTCACCGAGCGTCGCCAGCAAGGCCTGCGCACGCCCGGCCTTGCGGTGATCCTGGTCGGCAGCGATCCTGCCTCTCAGGTTTATGTCTCGCACAAGCGTAAAGACTGTGAAGAGGTCGGCTTTCTATCCCAAGCCTATGACCTGCCTTCGGAAACCACTCAAGAAGCGCTGACCGAGCTGATCGATCGCCTGAACGACGATCCTGCAATCGACGGCGTCCTGCTTCAGCTTCCGCTTCCCGAGCACCTGGACGCCTCCAGGCTGCTGGAACGCATTCGTCCGGATAAAGACGTCGACGGTTTCCATCCTTATAACGTCGGCCGCCTGGCCCAGCGAATCCCGCTGCTGCGCCCATGCACCCCCAAAGGCATCATGACCCTGCTGGAAAGCACTGGTGTCGACCTTTACGGGATGGATGCCGTTGTCGTCGGCGCATCCAATATCGTTGGCCGCCCAATGGCCATGGAATTGCTGCTGGCCGGTTGCACCGTGACGGTCACCCACCGCTTTACCAAGGACCTGGCCGGCCATGTCGGCCGTGCGGACCTGGTCGTCGTCGCTGCCGGCAAGCCGGGCCTGGTCAAGGGCGAATGGATCAAGGAAGGCGCGATCGTGATCGATGTCGGCATCAACCGCCAGGACGATGGCAAGCTGGTCGGTGACGTGATCTACGAAACCGCCCTGCCCCGCGCCGGCTGGATCACTCCGGTACCGGGCGGTGTCGGCCCGATGACCCGAGCCTGCCTGCTGGAAAACACCCTGTACGCTGCTGAAACCCTGCACAGCTGAGTTTCAACGCGCACGCGTTCAGCGTGACAAGGAACCCCGCCCTGGCGGGGTTTTTTTTGCCCGCGAAAAACACCGACCGCCTGCCGGAAAATGACTTTCTTTTCATGTTTCTCAGGACTTTCACCTGTTACTTGATCAACCATCGACAGTTATTCAGCCATACTCCAGAATGTCGCGCTTTTTACGAAATAGCCCGTTACAAAACGGCTTATCAACACCTTACGAGTCTGCCAGCGTGAAAATCCGTCTTTCCATCCTGAGCCTATTTTTTGCAGTTACAGGGACTTTCATCACGCCAATCGCCAGCGCTGGCGAAACCACGGCAGCGCCTCGAGACACCTCGCAACTCAAGCTCGCCTCCGGCAGCTCTTTACTGCTGGATATGCAGACCAACAAAGTCATCTATGCCAGCAATCCGGACGTCGTCGTTCCCATCGCGTCCGTCAGCAAATTGATGACCGGCCTGGTCGTGGTTGAAGCCCGGCAAAACATGGATGAATACATCAACATCAACATCAGCGACACACCGGAAATGAAAGGTGTGTACTCCCGGGTCAAGCTCAAGAGCGAACTGCCGCGCCGGGAAATGCTGCTGATTGCCCTGATGTCATCTGAAAACCGGGCCGCGGCAAGCCTGGCCCACCACTATCCGGGTGGCTATGCCGCGTTCATTGCTGCAATGAACGCCAAGGCCCGGGCCTTGGGCATGACCAATACCCATTTCGTCGAACCGACAGGGCTCTCGCCGCGCAACGTTTCGACAGCTCGCGATTTGAGCAAACTGTTGATCGCCGCGCACAAGTACCCGCTGCTGACCGAACTGAGCACAACCAAGGAAAAGACCGTTTCGTTTCGCAAACCGAACTACAGCCTGGGTTTCCGCAACACCGACCATTTGGTGCGCAAGCAGGACTGGGACATCCAGCTGACAAAAACCGGTTTCACCAACGAAGCAGGTCACTGCCTGGTGCTGGTGACCCGAATGGGTAACCGTCCGGTGGCCTTGGTGATCCTTGACGCTTATGGCAAGTACACCCATTTTGCCGATGCCACGCGCATGCGTAATTGGGTAGAGAGCGGAAAAAGTGCTGACGTGCCTTCCGTCGCCTTGCAGTACAAGGCAGACAAGAACCTCAAGCAGCGCCAGAGCGGCGTGGTTGAAGCGTCGAAGTAACCAAGCGGCAGCGCACGAAAAGCCCCGATCATTCGGGGCTTTTTTTCGCCGGATCTTCAGTCGTTGGGCAGCGGCATCTGGTCGTCATCCGGGATGCCGTCACCAGTACTTGGATCTCTCCAACCCTTCGGCTTTTCAGTGGGCACCACCGTTGGCCGCGCCAGGGGATCGCGCAACGGGCTGTCGGGATCCATCACCGGATCGGTGCTTTGCTCGGGGGTTGTAGGGACAGTTTCCGGACGTTTGTCGTCGAAACTGGAATCAGTAGACATACGCACCTCCATTGGACCTAAGGCTTCAGGTCACCCAGTGGATCATAGGGCTTGGCCGGAGCCTTGGGGTTGTCACCCGGCTTCACGTCCCTCGGTGCCTTGGCAGGCCCGATCGGGTCGACCTGAGGATCGGCAAGGTCCGGGGAGTCGGGATCGAAACCCAGCTCATCACCAGACGAATGTTCAGACGAGTGCGGACCGACGGGCGTTTTGGAATGAGCCATGGGTACCTCCTGATATGGACCCGAAGCAATGTTCCGGGCCCTTAAGATCAGAGACTGGCCATGGGCAATGGTGCCCGGCGGGTGACCAACGGACTTACTGGCTGGCCAAGGCTTTTTTCGCCCTGGCGGCGGCCTGTTCCTGACCGGCCTGGGCCAGATCGTTGGCGGCCTTGAGCCAACGCTGCTGATCGACCTGGGCCGGGATTTGGCTCGGATTCTGGATCAGCACCGCCCAACCACCGGCATCCTTGAACGCCGACTCGAAGGAACTGAAGCTCATCAGTTCGCGGCGGTTCATCCCGGCCCGCACCAGGACCGTCTGCTTCTGGCGGTTGTAGCCGGCCAGAATGGCGTAACGCGGTTCGGCCCACATGGCCGAGCCTTCGGTAAAGCGCACCATCACCGGATAACCGGCGGCAACTTGGGTCAACAGGGCGGCAAGGTTGCTATCGAGGGGGTAAACGACCATCCCGTACTCGCGGGCCAGGTTCTGCATGTTCTGTTGTAACTGGGCTTCGCCTCCCGGCAAATGCAGGGGTTTGTCGAGCAGTCCCGGGGTAATCACGATGCCCTGCTGGGACAGCATGCTGGCCAGCACCTGCGGCCCGCTTTGATACGCATCGCCCCGGTAGAACCGGCCGCTGAGTTCGACTCGTTCCGGCAGGCGCTTGATCTCGGGCGCAACGCTCCCGGCACAGCCCGCCAGGCTTGCCACGCAACCGGCGATCAGCATGGTCGACAAAATTCGAGAAAATACCCGCACCATCATCTCTCTCTTGTTCAGGTTCAGACGCCAGGCAATCCCATTCCCGGCTTGGGCGTCGATCATAGGTCGCCGCGCCGCTACGGTATAGCTCTAAACGGTAGCGGAGTGCATTCGATAGAGCGAACTGGTTGGTGACAGACGACTTTCGGTCAATAGCCTGAAATGCAGCAACGGCTAGACTGTTCACTGAAGAGACGACAGCGAAGCGTGAGTGCCCATAGAAGGGCAAAGAGGAGGCACAGATGAGCCTGACCATGATCATTGTAATGTTGGTTTGCGGCTGGCTGGCGGTAGCTGCCGCCATGCTGTGGGGCGTGCTGCGCATCACTCGCCGCCACCATTATCCTGTCCAGCCGGCTCCTGCGCCGGAAGCGGACAAGACGCCGAACCAACACGCCAACGCTCACTGACCACACCACACCTTTACCCGAGACCAACAAAAACGGCCGCCTGCACTCCTTCGAGTTCAGGCGGCCGTTTCGTTCAGCGAGGGTCAGGCCTCGGTGGCTGCCCGCTTCTCCCTGGACCGACGGGACATCATGTTCAACACCTCGATCGCAGCCGAGAATGCCATGGCGGCATAGACGTAGCCTTTCGGTACATGGGCACCGAAGCCTTCGGCGATCAGTGTCATGCCGATCATGATCAGGAAGCCCAGGGCCAGCATCACCACCGTCGGGTTGTCGTTGATGAACTTGGCCAGCGGATCAGCCGCCAGCAGCATCACCAGTACCGACACCACCACCGCAATGACCATGATCGGCAAATGCTCGGTCATGCCGACAGCGGTAATGATGCTGTCGATGGAGAACACCATGTCCAGCATCAGGATCTGACCGATCGCGGCAGCAAAGCCCAGGGTCACGGTCGAGGTCGCCGATTTCGGATCTTCCGGTGCCGGGTCCATGCTGTGATGGATCTCGGTGGTCGCCTTCCACAACAGGAACAGGCCACCGGCAATCAGGATCATGTCTTTCCATGAGAACGCGTGGCCGAGAATCTCGATCACCGGATTGGTCAACTGGACGATGAATGCAATGGTGCTCAGCAAGCCCAGGCGCAGGATCAACGCCATGCCGATACCGATGCGTCGTGCCCGCTGGCGATTGTGCAAGGGCAGCTTGTTGGTCAGGATCGAGATGAAGATCAGGTTATCGATGCCGAGCACGATCTCCATCACAATCAGGGTGGCAAGGGCGACCCAGGCGGTGGGGCTGGCGGCAAGTTGTAAAAGGTAGTCCATGGGTCAGTCCTGACTCGTTGTAATACGGTTTAGATTTCCTGGGAGGAAGACTCGGTTTTTTCCGATTCTTTTTCCGATGATTCTTTTTTGCTGATCAACCCGCTGGTGGCGTCACTGAGCGCCTGTTCGGCGGCCTTGTGGGTATCGTCAATCACCTGTTTGGCGCTTTCGGCAGCCTTGCCCATCAATTGTTGCGCGCTTTTCTCGGCCTGGTCGCAACCGGCCAGTACCAGTAAAGACGTAATCAGCAGTGCCGTGGCTTTAAGCTTCATGATGCTTTCCTCGATAGAACGAACGGGACCTAAACGATGGCCCGTTGATAGCGATGCATTCTAGGGAAGCAAACACTTCAGGAAAATTCGTATTTTTAGCGGTTATACTTCGACTTTTACGAAGTGTTGGACGCCATGCTCAACTATCGGCAATTGCATTACTTCTGGGTGGTGGCCAAGACCGGCAGCATCGTGCGCGCCTGTGAGCAGCTCAATCTCACGCCACAAACCATCAGCGGGCAGATTTCATTGCTGGAACAGACCTTTGGCATCGAGTTGTTCCGGCGCGTCGGACGGCAACTGGAACTCACCGAGGCCGGCCGCCAGGCCCTGCCCTACGCCGAACAAATGTTCCAGCTCGGTGGCGAACTGGAACTGATGCTGCGGGCACAACCCAATGAACAGCAGATCCTGTTTCGTGTCGGTGTGGCCGACGTGGTGCCCAAGTCCATCGTCTATCGCCTGATTGCACCGACCATGGAACTGAGCGAACCGCTGCGCATCACTTGTCGCGAAGACAAGCTTGAGCGTTTGCTGGCCGACCTGGCGATCCAGCGCCTGGACCTGGTGATCTCCGACAGCCCGATGCCGTCGCACCTGGACATCAAGGGCTACAGTCAGAAACTCGGTGAGTGCGGGATCAGCTTCTTCGCCACCCCTGAACTGGCGGCGCGTTATGGACACGACTTTCCGCGCAATCTGCACGGTGCGCCGCTGCTGATTCCCGGGCCGGAAACCGTGGTGCGCAGCCGCTTGCAACGCTGGTTCGCCGAGCAGCAGATCCAGCCGCAGATTGTCGGTGAGTTCGACGACAGTGCCCTGATGCAGGCCTTCGGCCAATCCGGCAGCGGGATATTCATCGGCCCGAGCGTGATTGCCGATGAAGTGCAACGCCAATACGGCGTGGAGGTGATTGGCCAGACCGACGCGGTGAGCGAGTCGTTCTATGCCATCTCAGTGGAACGCAAGGTCAAGCACCCCGGCATTGTCGCCATTACCGAAGGTGCCCGACGCGAGCTGTTTACAGCGCTGTGACCTCATCGCGGGGCTTGAAGGTCATCAGGGCGATGGCCAGCAGGATCGACGCCAGAATGAAAGCGGCGGCGGCGAAGCCAAGGCCTTGCAGACCGACGCTGTCGATCACCCGACCACCGATCATCGCCCCCAGACCGATACCGAGGTTGGCCCCGGCGATGTTCAGCGACGCGGCGAAAGCCGGCGCTTCGGGCGCCGCTTTCATCAGGCGCACATGGCTGACCAGGAACAACGCCGCCTGGGTCACGCCCCAGATGCCCATCGCCGCCGCCAGGCCGAGGGGCGAATGGATGTTCGGCACCAGCGCCACCAGGCCGGCGATCATGAACGCACAGAACATCATCGACGCCATCAACGGGTGACGATCCACCGCACGGCCACCCAGGGAGTTGCCGATCAGCCCGACCGCGCCGAAGCCCATCAGGCACCAGCCGACCACGGTGCCGTTGAAGCCTGCCAGGCGCTCAAGAATGTCCGCCAGATAGGTGTACGCGGTGAACATGCCGCTGAACACAATCACAGACAGCAGCACGTGACCGAGCATCAGCGGGCTGCGCAGAATCTTGAACTGCGAGCGAAAACTCACCTGATGCTGGTGCAGGTTGGTCCTGGGCAGATAGATAAACAGCAGCAACGCCTTGGCAAAGGCGATGACCGCCAGAATCGCGAAGGCACTGCGCCAGCCGAACGCATCGGAAATCAGCGTGCCCACGGGAATGCCAAACACCGTGGCGCAAACGATGCCGAAACCGATCTTGGCAATGGCGCGCCCGGCGTAATCCGGCCCGACGATATCCACCGCCGTTTCGCTGGCCAAGGCCCAGAACACCGGCAGCCCCAGTGCCGGGATCAAACGGGCAAACGCCATCACCCAGATATTCGGCGCCAGCGCTGCGAGCGTGTTGGCCAAGCCAAACATGATCAGCACCGAGATGAACAGCTTGCGCCGCTCGAAGCGGGCGAAATACGCCGTCAGGAACGGCCCGAACGCGGCCACGGTGAAAGCGAACAGGGTCACCAGCAAACCGGCCTGGGGGATGCTGACCTCCAGGTCCCGGGCGATGGCCGGCAACAGGCCGACGATGATGAACTCCGTGGTCAGCACCGTGAAGCCGGCGGCGGACAACAGAAGAATGGGCAACAGCATGCAAAACTCCAGAAAACGAAAACACCAGCGATAGCCCGAAGGCCCACTGGCAGAGATGAAAATGAGGATGGCGAATCTTAACAGAGTGTTTTCGGATGCGGTTGCACGAACCTGTAATTCGCGTTGAATGCCAGGGCGGCAGTTCGTCACAGGCCTGAAAGATCGTTCCTGCGCTGTGATAAAGTCCGCGCCCTTTGTGGCGAGGGAGCTTGCTCCCTCGCCACAGGAATCAGCGCTGGCATTAGCGCCGTGTTCCCCTCTCGGTTTCCCGTCTGCGGCCTGCCCTGCTTGTTGCTGCAACTGCGGTGAAACCTCGCACTTATAAAAAATCAGAGATGCCGTTTTATGACTGCTTCATCCCCTTCTCTATTGCAACGCCTTAAACGCTTGAGCCTGGTCACACAGATCGTGATCGGCCTGATCGCCGGTATTGCCCTGGCACTGATTGCCCCCGACCTGGCCAAGTCCACGGCGTTCATCGGCAAAGTGTTTGTCTCGGCACTGAAAGCCGTCGCGCCAATTCTTGTGTTCGTGCTGGTCATGGCGTCGATTGCCAACCACAAGCACGGCCAGGAAACCCATATCCGGCCGATTCTGTTCCTGTATCTGCTGGGCACTTTCGCCGCCGCCGTGGTCGCGGTGGTTGCCAGCATGACGTTCCCTTCGAGCCTGGTGCTGTCGACCCAGGACGTCGCGGTCACTGCGCCAGGCGGGATTGGCGAAGTGCTGCAAAGCCTGTTGCTGAGCGTGGTCGATAATCCGGTCAGCGCCCTGATGAATGCCAACTTCATTGGTATTCTGGCCTGGGCCATCGGCATGGGCATTGCCATCCGCCACGCCGGCGACACCACCCGTGAAGTGCTGGGCGACCTGTCCAACGGCGTGACGGTGATTGTGCGCCTGGTGATCAGCTTCGCCCCGCTGGGCATCTTCGGCCTGGTGGCCTCGACGCTCGCCACCTCCGGTTTCGGCGCCCTGATCGGCTACGCGCACCTGCTGGCCGTACTGCTGGGCTGCATGCTGTTCGTGGCGCTGGTGATGAACCCGCTGATCGTGTTCTGGAAATTGCGTCGCAACCCGTACCCGCTGGTGCTGACCTGCCTGCGCGAAAGCGGCATCACGGCATTCTTCACCCGTAGCTCGGCGGCGAACATTCCGGTCAACCTGGAGTTGAGCAAGCGCCTGGGCCTGCACGAAGACACCTACTCGGTATCGATCCCGCTGGGCGCGACCATCAATATGGCGGGAGCTGCGATCACCATCACCGTGCTGACCCTGGCGGCCGTGCACACCCTCGGCATCGCCGTGGACATTCCCACCGCGATCCTGCTGAGCGTCGTCGCAGCCATCTGCGCCTGCGGTGCTTCGGGTGTGGCCGGTGGTTCGCTGTTGCTGATTCCACTGGCGTGCAGCCTGTTTGGCATCCCGAGCGAAATCGCCATGCAGGTGGTGGCGGTCGGTTTCATCATCGGCGTGTTGCAGGACTCGGCGGAAACCGCGCTGAACTCCTCCACCGATGTGCTGTTCACCGCGGCGGCTTGCCTGGGTGAAGAGGCAAAAGCAGAACGCCTGGCCTAACGAAGATCAAAAGATCGCAGCCTGCGGCAGCTCCTACATTGGCTCACCGTACACCCTGTAGGAGCTGCCGCAGGCTGCGATCTCTGGCTCCACCAACGAAAAAGCCCGCCAAGGCGTAAACCTTGGCGGGCTTTTTTGTACCTGGACGGTTTAGAACGCGCCCATGTAGTCGCGCTTGCCCACTTCCACGCCGTTGTGGCGCAGCAGTGCGTAAGTGGTGGTGACGTGGAAGAAGAACTGCGGCAGGCCGTAGGTCAGCAGGTAGGACTGGCCGCTGAAGCGCTTCTCTTTAGGCGTGCCCGGACGGGTCACGATCTCGATGCCTTCCTTGCCGTTGATCTGCTCCGGCGTGAACTCGCCGATGTAGGCCAGAACCTTGGCGATCAATGCTTGCAGCTCGGCGAAGGTGGTTTCAGTGTCGTCGTACTTCGGCAGTTCGACTTCGGCCAGACGCGAAGAAATGCCTTTGGCGAAATCAACGGCGATCTGCACCTGGCGTACCAGCGGGAACATGTCCGGGAACAGGCGCGCTTGCAGGAAGGCATTAGGGTCGATGTTTTTTTCGGTAGCGTGGGCTTCGGCCTTTTTCAGCACACCGCTGAGGGCGTTGAGCATTTGCTGGAGAACAGGGATGGAAGCGTCGTACAGGGAAATGGTCATGGCAGTCTCGTGTGATGACAGGAGGGAACGTGGGGCCGATTATAGCCACCCGCGCCCTCCCGAGACCGTTCTTTTTCAGCTGCCGTAAACCTTCGCCGCCGGAACGGCCTGAGTCATCAGCTGCGCAATCGCTTCGCCCATCTCGCCAACCGCCCAGCGGCCCTGGCGATCCAGTTGCGGACCACGGCGCCAGCCGTCGGCGATCGACAACTTGCCGCCCTCGACTTCGAACATCTGCCCGGTCACCCCGGCGGAAGCCTCGGAGCCCAGCCACACCACCAGCGGCGCGACGTTTTCCGGGGCGAAGTAATCGAAGCCTTCTTCAGGCTTTTTCATGGTGTCGGCGAACACTTGCTCGGTCATCCCGGTGCGCGCGGCCGGCGCCAGGGCATTGGCGGTGATCCCGTAGCGGCGCAGTTCAGCCGCCTGCACCAGCGTCAGCGAAGCAATCCCACCCTTGGCCGCCGCATAGTTGGACTGGCCGATGGAGCCCTGCAACCCGGCGCCGGAGCTGGTGTTGATGATCCGCGCATCGACCTTGGCGCCACCCTTGGCCTGCTCGCGCCAGTACTTCACGGCGTGACTGGAAATGCAGAAGTGGCCCTTCAGATGCACGGCTACCACGGCATCCCAGTCGGCTTCGGTCAGGCTGGCGAACATGCGGTCGCGGCAGATGCCGGCGTTGTTGACCACCACATTCAGGTCGCCAAAGGTTTCGATGGCCTGGCGCACAATCAGGCCCGCCGAGTCGTAGCGGGTGATGTCGTCGCTGTTGGCCACGGCGCTGCCGCCTTGCCCCAGGATTTCGCCGACCACGGCCAGCGCCGCTTCGCGGTTGATGTCGTTGACCACCACTTTCGCGCCTTCGGCGGCGAAAGCCAGCGCGTAGGCGCGGCCCAGGCCACCGCCGGCACCGGTGATGATCACCACACGGTTTTCACAGATTTTCATATTGCTCATCCTTCAAATTCATCACTCGTTGCCACAATCCCGCTCCCACAGGTTCAGTGGGCATCTTGAAATCACAGGCGTTCGATAATCGTCACGTTGGCCTGACCGCCGCCTTCGCACATGGTCTGCATGCCGTAGCGTCCACCGCTGCGTTCCAGTTCATGCAGCAAGGTGCACATCAAGCGGGTGCCGGTGGCACCCAATGGATGGCCGAGGGCAATCGCGCCGCCGTTGACGTTGGTCTGTTCGTGGGGATAGCCCGTTTCTTTCAACCAGGCCATGGCCACCGAGGCGAAGGCTTCGTTGATCTCTACGCGGTCGATGTCTTCCAGCTTCATGCCGGCACGCTTGAGTGCGTAAGCGGTAGCCGGGATCGGCGCGGTGAGCATCCAGATCGGGTCTTCGGCGCGCACGCTCAGGTGATGGATGCGTGCCCGTGGTGTCAGGCCGTAACGTTTGAGCGCCGCCTCCGAAACGATCAGCATCGCACTGGCCGCATCACAGGTCTGGCTCGACACCGCGGCGGTCACCCGGTCGCAGCCGAACAGGAACTCCAGCTCGGCCATTTTTTCCAGGCTGGTCTGGCGTGGCGTTTCGTCATGCAGCACACCGGCCAGTGGCACGATCTCGCGATTGAAGCGGCCTTGCTCGATGGCCTGCAAGGCACGTCGATGGGACTCCAGCGAATAGGCTTCAAGCTGCGCCCGGGACAGGTCCCACTTTTGCGCGATCATCTGCGCCGAACGGAACTGCGTTGGCGGTTGCGCGCCATAGCGCCGCACCCAGCCTTCGGAACCGCTGAACGGATCGGTGAAGCCCAAGGGTTCGGCGACGATCATCGCCGAGGAAATCGGGATCTGGGTCATGGTCTGCACGCCACCGGCGACGACCACATCCTGGGTACCGCTCATCACCGCCTGGGCGGCAAAGTGCACCGCTTGCTGGGACGAACCGCACTGGCGATCGATGGTGGTGCCCGGCACCGCTTGCGACAGCCCGGCCGCCAGCCAACTGGTACGGGCGATGTCCCCGGCCAGCGGGCCGATGGTGTCGACACAGCCGAAGATCACGTCGTCGTAATCCTCGTCGGGAATGGCGTTGCGCCCGACCAGCGCACGCAATACGTGGGCGCCCAGGTCGGCGGCGTGGATCTGGCTCAGACCACCCTTGCGCCGCCCGGTGGGCGTGCGCAGGGCGTCGACGATATAAGCTTCAGGCATGGTGTATCCCACAATAAAAGTTGAAGTCAGGCGCCGATAACCTGTGGGAGCGGGCTTGCTCGCGAATGCGTCAGTTCAGTCGACAAAAATGTTGAATGTGCTGCCGCCTTCGCGAGCAAGCCCGCTCCCACAGGGGATTTCGTCACCCTTACTGACGAGTCAGAAACGTACTGCCCGCACCCAGCGCGGGTGTGCCGTCAAACAGCGCCGCGCGAATCCGCCCTTTGTGCAGGCCGCGATCACCCCAGACCTTGTCCAGCACCCAGGCGCGTTTCATGAACAGGTGCAAATCCACTTCCCAGGTGTACCCCATGGCACCGTGAGCCTGGATGGTGTTTTTCGCCGCGAGCATGGCCGCTTCTGCGGTCGCCAATTTGGCGTGGGACACGAATACGTCCTGCTCCGGTTGTTGTTCGGCGATGGCATAAGCGGCGCGGTACAGCGGGCCCTTGGCGAACTCGATCTGCACCGCGACGTTGGCCATCAGATGCTTGACCGCCTGGAACGAACCCACCGGCTTGCCGAACTGCTTGCGCTCGAAGGTGTAGTCCACCGCCAGGTCGACCATGCGCTTGGCCAGCCCGAGCAATTGCGCGGCACTGGCGAGGGCGCCACGGTTGAAGGCGGCTGCCCACAGGCGTCGGCCCTGTTCACCACTGGCCACACAAGTGGCGGGGGTTGGCGTCCACTCGACCTGAAACAACTGACGGCTCGGATCGACCGACTCGTTGCGGGTCAGGCGCACGGCATCACGCTCCAGCGCATGCACCTCATCGCCATGGGCCAGCAACAGCAGATCGGCGACATGGGCATCACTGACCAGCGGGTTACCTGGCTCGGAAACCGCGAGACGTGCACGGCCCTCGGCCACTCGCGACAGCCATTTTTGTTTGAACGACGCGTGTTGCTCATCCAGTGCGGCGAGCAACGGCACGCCGACCAGCATGGTCTCCACCAGCGGCTCGGGCAGACCGGCATAACCGCATTCCTGGGCGATCAGCACGAAGTCCAGCTCATTCATGCCCATGCCGTCCTGCGCCTCGGGGACGGTCAGGGCGGTCAGGCCGAGTTCCACCAGTTGTGCCCAGAGCTGATCACTGCGCCCGTTGTCGCTCTGCCACAGTTCGCGGATGCGTTCCGGGGTGACTTCGTTGATCAGAAAGCTGCGGACGTTGTCCTGAAACAGCAGTTGGTCGCGGCTGAAACTAAAGTCCATGGTCTATTCCTCAGGCACGCGGCATGCCGAGCATGCGTTCGGCAATGATGTTGCGCTGGATCTCGTTGGTGCCGGCGTAGATCGGACCGGCCTGGGCAAACAGGAAACCTTCCAGCCAATGGCCGACGTCACCGGCGGCCGGTGCATGCGGCAGCAGTTCGCCGCGCAGGCCGAGAATGCTCATGGCGGTGTCGTGCATGCGCTGGTCGAGTTCGGACCAGAAGATCTTGTTGGTCGACGACTCCGGCCCGATCTTGCCGCCCTGCACCAGTTGCGAGGCGGTCATGTAGGTGCTCAGGGTGTAGGCCTCGGCATCGAGCCAGGCACGCATCACCGCTTCACCGATGGCCGGGTCGCGGTCGGCCTGCTCGCGGTTGGCCAGGTACAGCTGAACCAGACGCTTGGCGGTTTCCTGGAAGCGCGCCGGTGAGCGCAGCAACAAACCCCGCTCGAAACCGGCGGTAGACATCGCCACATGCCAGCCCATGCCTTCGCCACCGAGGGCGTTCTCCACCGGCACCTTGACGTCGTCGAAGAAGATCTCGGCGAAGCCCGGCAAGCCGTTGAGCTGCGGAATCGGCCGCACGGTGATCCCCGGCGTATCCAGCGGCAGCAAAATGAAGGTCAGGCCGTGATGACGCTGGGACTGCGCGTCGGTACGGAAAATACCGAACGCCCAATCGGCCCACACCGCACGGGTCGACCAGGTTTTCTGGCCGTTGATCACGTAGTGGTCGCCCACGCGTTCAGCCTTGGAACGGATCGCCGCCATGTCGGAACCGGCGCCCGGCTCGGACCAGGCCTGGGCCCAGATGTCTTCGCCAGTGGCCATGCGCGGCAGAAAACGCGCCTTTTGCTCCGGGGTGCCGTACTCCATCAGGGTCGGGCCGAGCAGGAAGATACCGTTCTGGTTGACCCGTGCCGGCGCCCCGCAACGGTAGTATTCCTCCTCGAAAATCAGCCACTCGATCAGGTCGCAACCGCGCCCGCCGAGCTCGGTCGGCCAGGTGACCATGCCCCAACGGCCTTCGTTGAGCCTGGCTTCCCACGCCCGGTGCTGGGCAAAGCCAGCCTCGGTGTCGAACGATTGCAGCGGTTCACTCGGTACATTGGCCGCCAGCCAGGTCCGTGCCTCGGCACGAAAGGCCTGCTGGGCCGGGGTATAGGTCAGGTCCATGGATATGCCTTCAGCCGTTGAATCGGGCATCGCGTTTCTCGACGAACGAGTCGCGTGCTTCCTGAGAGTCCAGTGAGCGGTAGGCTTCGAGGGTGAAGCCCTGCTCCCAGCGGTATTTGTCTTCCAGATTGCCGTCTTCGATGCCGCTCAGCGCTTCCTTGGCCAGGCTGATCATGCCGGGGCTCTTGGCGGCGATGGTGCGGGCGATCTGCAACGCGGCGTCGCGCAAGTCTTCGCGCTTGACCACCCGCTCCACCGCACCCAGGCGGTAGGCTTCGGCGGCGTCGATAGCCTCGCCGGTGAAGTACATGTGGCGGACTTTCTGCACCGGGAACAGGCGCTGCAAATGCGCACCGCCGCCCATGGCCCCGCGATCCACTTCCGGCACGCCAAAGGTGGCGCACTCGGACGCGACGATGATGTCGGCGGCGCCGCAAATGCCGATGCCGCCGCCCAGCACGAAACCGTGCACGGCGACGATCACCGGTTTCGGGTTGCGGTGGATGGCCTTGAAGCTATCGTAGTTGCCCTTGTTCACCGCGACGATCAGGTTGCCGTCGGCGGCCAGTTCCTTGATATCGACCCCGGCGCAGAAGCCGCGACCTTCGGCACGGATCACGATCACCCGCACGTCGCTGTCGCGACCCAGGCCCTCGATCTCGCTGGCGATATCGGCCCAGCCCTGACTGCTGAAGGCATTGACCGGTGGCCGGTCGAACACCAGTTCTGCGATGCCGCTATCAATACTCACGCTAAATGGTTTCATGCCTTTCCCCTTCACGACACACGGCGGCACAGCTCGCCCAGGCGCGCTTCGGCGTCGCGGACGATCTGTTCAATCAATTGGGCGCAGCTGGGCAAGCTGTCGATGGATGCAGCGATTTGTCCGGCAGGCAACACGCCCTCGGCCGGACGCCCGTCGACCATGGCTTTCTGGATCACCATCGGCGCGTTAGCGGCCATGATGCTTTGCGCGGCGGTCAGTTCACCGGCACCGCGCATTTTCAAGGCACTGCTCAGCAACTGGGTCAGGCTCATGCCCGTGTGGCGGCGGTAGGCCAGGCCACTTTGCAACGCCAGCAACAGGCGCTTGAGACCACCGCTGTTTTCCAGCTGGTTGAGCAATTCGTTGCGGATCATCCGTTGCGGCATGCCGTCGATGGCGCGGCTGATGATGATGGCCGCCGGGTCCTTGACCGCCAGGTACCGCGCCAGGGTCGCCTGGGGCACCGGGCTGTCGGCGCACATCAAAAAACGCGTGCCCATGGCGATGCCTTCGGCACCGTAGGCCAGGGCCGACACCAGGCCCCTGCCGTCCTTGAAACCACCGGCCGCCACCACGGGCACCGACACGGCATTGACCACCTGATCAAGCAGCATCGAAGTAGGAACGGAACCGGTATGCCCGCCGCCCTCGCCGCCCTGTACAGTCACCGCATCGGCGCCCATTTCCACGGCTTTCTGCGCATGCTTGAGCGCGCCCACTGTGGGAATGCAGACCACCCCGGCATCCTTCAAGCGGCTGATCATGTGCTTGCCCGGCGAACGGCTGTAGCTGACCGCCCGGACTTTGTGGCGCAATACCAGCTCGACGATCTCGCCGGCATTGGCCTGGTACATGTGGAAGTTCACGCCGAACGGCTGGTCGGTCAGGCGCCGGGTTTCGATAATCGCCGCTTCCATCTGCTGCGGTTCGATGGTCGCCCCGGCGAGAAAACCAAAGCCGCCAGCATTGCCCGTGGCCGCCACCAGTTTCGGGTCGGCGACCCAGCCCATGGCGGTCTGGATGATCGGGTAGCGGCAACCGAGCAGTTCAGTCAAACGAGTATTCAACGAGATCGCCATGCTCACGCCTCGCCCGTTTTGCGCTGGGAACTGGCCATGGCCTTGGCGTCGTAGCCGCCGAGACGGTCGCCGGACACCAGCTCATTGTGGGCATGGGCGAAGTGATGCAGGCCGAACACCATGTCCATGGTTGCGCGCTTGCCCATCAGGTCTTCGGCGTTGTTCACCGCCTGCTTGCTCAATTGCAGGCCCAGGCGCGGCATCTGTGCAATGCGCCCGGCGATGTCTAGGGTCTGTTGCTCCAGCTCATCGCGAGCCACCACCCGATTGAGCATGCCCATCTGATAGGCACGGGGTGCCGGCATGCGTTCGCCGAGGAACAGGAACTCCTTGGCGATGCGCGGATTGAGTTCATGCACGTGGGCGAAATATTCGACCCCGGGAATGCCCATGCGCACCACCGGATCGGCGAAATACGCATCTTCGCTGGCGACGATCAGGTCACAGACCCAGGCCAGCATCAAACCACCGGCAATGCACGCGCCCTGGACCATGGCGATGGTCGGCTTGGGCATCTCGCGCCAGCGACGGCACATGCCCAGATAGACTTCCTGCTCGCGGGCATAGAGAAACTCACCGCCCGGTTTGTTCACATGGTCGTACCACAGGCTGGCGCGGTCGAAGGTTTTGTCGACGTCGCGGCCCGGGGTGCCGATGTCATGCCCGGCGGAGAAATGCTTGCCGGCGCCGCGCAGCACAATGACCTTCACTTCATCGTCATCGCAGGCCCGGCGAAACGCCGCGTCCAGCGCATAGGTCATCTGCGAGTTCTGCGCATTGTGGAACTCGGGGCGGTTCATGGTGACCAGGGCCACCGCGTCGCGCACCTCGTACAGCACCACCCCGGCCTGATTGTTATCGTTATGTTCAGCCATCACTTTTCTCCGCAACGCGTTGCTCAGCGTTGGCCTGGCGGGTTGTCTTTGAGTTGCAGGGCGCGCAGGTTGTGCGGATCCAGGCGCTGGATCAGCTGCAACTGCTCGGCCGTCGGTGCCGCCGTGGTCGGGCAAACGTCCGGCACGTGCAGCTCGAAGCCGGTGTTGTCCTGGACTTGCGCCGCCGTCACGCCGGGGTGCAGCGAACGGATGCGCATCTGCCGCTGCGGGCCCTGGAAATCCAGGACGCAGAGGTCGGTGATGATCAGGCGGATGTCGATGTCGTCCAGCGACCAGCCCCGCGCCAGGCGGGCCGGGTTGTAGCCGACCGAGGCGACCATATCGACCTCGCCTTCGACGAATACCCGCCGGTTATGGCTCGGCACGCAAAACGAGTTGGCGTGGCTGATCGAGTTGCCGGGGAAACCGCGCACGCCGAGCATCTGCGCCTTGGGTTTGGCGTAGTCACCGATGCAGGAAATGTTGGCTTGACCGTAACGGTCGATCTGGGTCGGGCCGACCAACGCATGGCGCTTGCCGCCCCAGACGTTGTCGAAAATCCGCGAGAAACCCATCCAGCTGTCGCGCTTGGGCTCGTAGCCCTTGCGTGCGCCCAACGGCACCGGTTCGGCAACCATGTAGGCTTCGGAATCGGTCATCAGCAGGTTCGGGTTGCTGGTCAACATGGCCAGCGAAGCGGCCAGACGCGGAATCACGCCGATGCCGGAGGCCAATACTTCGCCGTCTTCGCGCCAGGCTTCGGAGGCCGCGCAGATCATCAACTCAGCGAGGCTGAAATCAGTAGTGCTCATCGAAAGGCTCCTTAGAAAATCGGCAATGGCAGTTCACGGATCGCAGCCAGGCCGCCGACCTTTTCCAGATACTGTTCGTGGGTGCAGTCGACGTAGTCGCGCACATAACCTTCCCAGCCATCGGCCGCCTGGACCGTGGCGTTGTAGGCTTTGAAGTGCGCAACATCGAAACCGTACAGCGGCGCGCACGACGACGGATGCGCCCCGCCCGGCACGTGGGCCACGGCGGTGGTCAGGTTGCGTTCCCAGAACACTTGATGGGCATGGGCGCTGTCCTGATGGAAATACTCGCTGTCGACCAGCTCATCGCAGGTCACGTAGCTGTGGGTCGCGGCCCGCACGAACAGGTCGTCCATGTAGTGATCCGGACCGCTGATCTGACACACGCCGCGTGCATCGGCGCGGTCGACATGCACCAGCGCCGCGTCGAGCTTGAGCGCCGGCATGGCGACCCAGTCCTTGCCATCGGCATAGGGCGAGGCGATCAACTTGATCTGACGGTTGTGGCGCAGCACGTCGGTGCCCAGGCCCACGGCGGTCGGAATGAACGGCACATTCATCGCTGCGGCGCGCAGGCCAAGCAGCAACATGCCTTCGTCGATCTCCATCACTTCCAGCGCCGCTTCCTGGCGCGCCTTGCGGAAGTACGGCTCCAGTGGAATGAAATCCAGGGACACGAAGGCGAACACCAGCTTCTTGATCTTGCCGGCCGCGCAGAGCATGCCGACGTCCGCGCCACCATATGCAACAACAGTGAGCTCCTTGAGGTCCGAGCGCAGAATCTCGCGCACCAGCGCCATCGGCTTGCGGCGCGGGCCCCAGCCACCGATACCGATGGTCATGCCGTCACGCAGTTGGCCGACAATCCCGGCGGTGCTCATTTGCTTGTCCATCGTCTTGTTCCTCATTGGCGACCGACACTGAAGTCGTGGCCCCAGTGGCTGACCACGGTGCTTTCGAACGGTGTATGGCGGTCCCAGTCGACCACCAGGCCATAGCAGCCGTATTCCAGGTCAAACCCGGACGGGGTCTTGATGTAGAAAGAAATCATCTGGTCGTTGGTGTGCTGGCCGAGGGTGGCCGACAGCTTCACGCCGTTGGCATGAACGCGATCCAGGGCGCGGCCGACTTCGTCCAGCGCGTTGACCTCGACCATCATGTGCACGCAACCGTGGGGCATCGGGCACTCGAAAATCGCCAGCGAGTGGTGGCGGCCGTTGTTGCAGTGCAGGAAGTGAATACGCTTTTGCGGTTCGGCCGGGTCCGGGGTGAAGCGGACTTTCATCAGGTCCGACAGGCCGAAACCCATCACCTGCTCGTAGAAGTCGCGGCAGCGTTCGAAGGCCGGGGCTGGCAGTACGACGTGGCCCATGCCGAGGTCGTTGGTGACAAAACCTTTGACGCCCACCGGCGAGACGAAACGGGCGAAATCCTGCAACGGGCCCCAGAAAATTTCGTGGCGATTGCCATCCGGGTCGCTGAAGTGCACCAGTTCCTGGACCTTGCGCAGTTCCGCTTCGGCGGCGGTGCCACGGATCACTTGCACGTCGGCCTGCTGCAACTCGCTGACCGCCTGTTCCAGCGCCGCCTTGCCGGCCACCTCCCAACCGCAGGCACCGAAACCGTTCTCGGCGTTCTTCTGCACGAGGATGCGGTAATGACGCTCGTCCATTTTCAGGTACAGACGCTCATCATCGCCGCTGACCATCATGCCCAACACCTGGCTTGCGTAGTGGCGCCATTGCGCCAGGTCGCTGGACAGCAGGGTGACGTAACCCAGACCACGGATATCCATGGATGCACTCCTCGTTTTTCTCAGGCCGTGCCGCCCTTCGGCTGGTGCCGGGGGAGACTTTATGTAGGGGCTATTCAAACGGGTTCGGGGAGGGGCAACATCGTCCAATGGGACTAGCGGAAAACAGGCAGAACGCAATCGCTACTCTCGCGGATCGACTTGATCGAGCACGCGGTTCGCGGTGATCTCAGCCAGCATGACGCTATTGGAAATACCCAGCAGCGCATTACGGTCACCGCCCTCCAGATGATCCACCAGTTGATGCACCATCACATCGACCGAGGCCAGGGTCTCGACCAGATAGACCACCAGGGTTTCGGTCGTGGCCCCGGGGTCGACGCTGAACAGCGTGCTGATGGTTCGAGGGGTGGCTTTGATGTCGGCGGTCTAGGGGAAGTGGTAAGCGAGGGCACGCTCGGCGGCTTCGTTGAGTTTTTTTGAATCGGGTTCGTACGGGGATGCTGGATCGGTGTCCGACGGGTTTGGTGTGACTTTGAACATATCTCAGGTTCCTAATGATGTGCCAACCTCCTGCTGCTAAACGAAGAGGGTGGCAGCTGCACGCAGGTTAGCAGACCGGGGAACCTAAGAAGCCGGCGCGCCCAAGGGCGCCCTGCGTACAGCCACCATCAAAATACAGGCACAAAACCTGACTGATAGAAGCGTCGTACGACTTAGGTTATACCCGAGCTGCTAAACCCGATCACTGATGAGCAGTGACGCGAATCAAGTTACCGAGGGGCTCCAAGGCGCACAAGCCGGCGGATTCTGGCGTACCTGTAGGCAACGACGCAAGGCGCTGTAGCTTTCAAGACGTTAATCCGACAGGCATTAAACAACCCTCACTAACACCTTTGTAGGAGCTGCCGAAGGCTGCGATCTTTTGATTTTGTTTTTCCAGATCAAGATCAAAAGATCGCAGCCTTCGGCAGCTCCTACGGGGATGGTCTGAAATATCTGAGGCATAAAAAAACGGGCCTTGGGGACCCGTTGGAAAAGTTGGCCTGACGTCCGTGCCTGGCCTGAAAAAATGAGGCATTGGGGCATGACACTGAACCTGTGGGAGCGGGCTTGCCCGCGAAGGCGATCTGTCAGCCAACTGAAATGTTGAATGTAATGCCCTCATCGCGGGCAAGCCCGCTCCCACAGGGATGGAGTTGTTCGACGCCCTGTGCTTTCCGTTATCCCTTGCGGAAATGCGGAATCACCTTCTCGCCAATGTTCTTCAAGGTCTCCAGTTGTGCCCACTGCGGCACGGTGCCCATCTGGCAGATGAACAGAATTTCGTCGGCGCCGGCATCGATCAGGCGCTGCACGTAGCCGATGCAATCCTCGACGGTGCCGTAGGCGTGGTTCGGGTTCATCATGGCCATGGTCGGGTCGGAGAAGTCGACGCTGACTTCTTCGGAGGCGAAGCGCGACTTGATCACGCTCTGGCCGTTGCCATCGACGAAGGTGTCGTCTTTCCACTTCTCCGGGTCCGGACGTTCGCCGCCGCCGTACCAGTAGCCCAGGGACTCCATGAAGTAGCGCTGGCCACGGATACCGATGCGACGCGCTTCTTCGTTGTCGTCCAGCACGATGGCCGGGCACAGCGCGGCAATGTGGCGATTAGGACGGAAGCCCACTTGCTTCTTCTCATCGCGGTTGTCGTAGGCCGTGTGATACACCTCGACCTTCTTGGCGATTTCTTCCGGGCCACCGAAGCCCAGCACCAGCGCGCCCATGCCACGACCACCGGCATTCTTCAGCGACTCGGTGTTGGTGCACGCCAGGTACATCGGCGGGTGCGGATCCTGGTACGGCTTTGGATGGATCGGGCGCTTGGGGATCTGCACGAAGTCGCCGTTGTGCTCGATCTCGTCCTGCACGAACATTTTCGGGATCAGGTACATCATCTCGTCGATCTGCGGCTGCAAGGTCGCCAGGTCGTAGCCGAAGGTGCCGGCTTCCTGCTGGGTGCCGCCCTTGCCCACGCCAAAGTGCACACGGCCCTTGGACAGCAGGTCGAGGGTGGCGATGCGCTCGGCGACTTTTACCGGGTGGTTCATCGCCGGCGGCAGGCAGACCACGCCGTGGCCGATGCCGATGCGCTCGGTTTTACCGGCCACGAAAGCCAGCATGGTTTCCGGCGCGGACATGTGCGAGTAGTTGCTCAGCGCGGTGTGTTCCACGCACCAGAAGGTGTCGAAACCGAGCTTGTCGGCGAGCACGGCCTGTTCGACGGTGTCCTCGAAAATCTTGCGGTCGCCTTCGCGGCTGGAGTCCACCGTCTGGGCTTCGTAAATCAGGGAAAATTTCATGGTTGATCCTTGTGCTTATTTGGATGCGCAATCGGCGCCGTAGACCATCGCCTTACCGCCAATGCTCGTGCATCGGCGGGGCGCTCGAATCACGCAAACGGACTAGCCGATTTGTAGGGCAGCGTCAGAGGAAAAAGTCGCTGCTGTCCTGGCCCATGCTCACGCCGCCAAGGTTCCAGGCGTACTTGGCCGGGCTGTTGGCAACGTGGGCGCGACCGGTGTGAATGTCGCGGAACGCACGGTTGATCGGATGGCTGCGGAAGATCGTCGAAGCACCGCTGTTGAACATCAGGTCGCCAACGGCCTTGGCGCACTTGTCGGCCACCAGCGCCGAGTCGTAACGCATCTTCACCCGCTCGGGCATGCTCAACGGCTCGCCCTTCTGCGCGCGCTCGAGCATCAGGGCGAAGTTGCGATGCAGCACGGTCTTGCACTCGTCGACGCAGACCATCGCATTGGCCAGCGACGATTGCGCGGCCGGGTCCTGGACCATCTTGCGACCGTCATTGACTCCGACCCGGGCACGGTTGTGCTCGACAAACTGATCCACCGCGCCTTGCAGGGCACCGATGGCCGAGGACGAAACAGCACGCACGAATATCTGCCCGAACGGCAGGCGGAACAGGGGCGCAGTGTTCACCTCGTTGCCCGGACTGTTCTGCATGAAACCGTCGAACGCGCGATGGGTGCGGTACTCGGGCACGAAAGCGTTTTCCACCAGGATGTCGTGGGAACCGGTGGCTTCCAGGCCCATGACGTTCCAGTTATCGAGAATCTGGTAGTCGCTGCGCGGCACCAGGAACGTCCGGTAATCCGGCGCCCCACCCGCCTCTGCCGACGGCACCAGCGCACCGAGGAACGCCCAGTCGCAATGCTTGCTGCCGGAAGAAAAGCCCCAGCGTCCGCTCAACTTGAAGCCACCCTCGACCCGCTCGACCTTGCCCACCGGCATATAGGAAGAGGAGATCAGCACGCTGGAGTCGCTACCCCAGACATCCTGGGCCGCGCGGTCGTCGAACAGCGCCAGTTGCCAGTTGTGGATCGCCACCACCCCCAGTACCCAGGCCGAAGACATGCAGCCTTCGGCGAGCGTCATCTGCACGTCGAAGAAGTCCTTGGGCTCCAGTTCATAGCCTTCCCAGCGCGATGGCTGAAGGATGCGAAAGAACCCGGCGTCGTGGAAATCCTTCAGGGTTTCTTCAGGCAACTGGCCTGCTTGCGCGGCATTCAGGGCGCGTTCACGCAGGATCGGCACCAACTCGCGGGCACGTTGGCTCAGACGCTGGCGAATCAGGTCTTGGTTGAGCATTTTTATTGTTCTCCTTTGTTCACCCCGTCCGCCGGGGCGCGCGTACAACGGGGCGGGTGTAGCGCCCCTACACTGGCATTCAAACAATGCGCAACGCTGGAGACATCCCTCAAACGGACCATGTGGGATTGGGGAACTGGTCTCTGGGGGGTGAATCAGAAAGTGATGTGTTGGCTGGCAGGCCGTCTTCGCGGGCAGGCCCACATGAGCCCCCTGTTTTACTCGGGACTTGTGGCCACTGAAGATCCCTTTGGGAGCGAGCTTGGTCCGGGCGGCGTTCCGACGATGGCTTTGTGTCAGGCGACGAGTGTTTTGTGGGTGTACATATCCATTGCTGCGGTCACGGCCACTTAGGGTTCCGCCCTTACGGCGGGTCACTTTGGAAAAGCCCCAAAGTAACCAAAGGGCTCTTGCCCCTGACATTCGGTGCCATCGGCCATCCATGGCCGGGGGCGGCTAACCCGGCATCCATGCCGGGTTGCCCACTGCGCAGAACCTCCACTCGGCCTCACGAGGGGGCGTGTACCGCAACAGCGCCCGAGGCGGCCTACCGGCCGGCCTGTTCACGGGTTTCGTTCGTCTGGGAGGTACCTGGTCGGCTGGCAGGCCGCTATCGTCGGAACGCCGCCCGGACCAAGCTCGCTCCCACAGGTGCTGAGTCTGTAAGGAATTGGTCGGCTGGCAGGCCGCCATCGTCGGAACGCCGCCCGGACCAAGCTCGCTCCCACAGAAAAGCAAAAGCAGAGCGGCGTACACCCACGCTTCTCACCACTCATCAGGCCGAGCGTTAGCTCGCCTGCAGCTCTTGATCTTGATCCACCCGCCCCCTCGGCAGGCTGAGTGGAGGTGTTCATCCGGGGATTGGCGCGCAGCGCCGTTCGACGCAGTCGAACTCATTGCATGTAGGTCGAAGCGAAGCCGACCGGAGGGCAATGCCCCCGGATGAATACCGCAGCGAAGGAACGCCGAGCCTCAGCGAGGGGCCGTACGTAAGGGGCGAGACTTTTTGGTTCCTTTTGTGTCGTTTGACAAAAGGGACTCGCCGTAAGGGCGAAACCGCCAGCCGCCGTTACCGAAGAAACGGATATGTACACAACCCAAACCACCAGCCTGGTCGGCCCAGAGGCCGCCAAGGCCTAGTCCCCTCGGACGATGCCCCAGACAAGAGCCAGAGCAAGAATCCATCGCACTCCCCAACCAACAAAAAGGCCCAGTGCGATGAACGACGTCAATCTCAAAGCCGACATGCTCCAGGCCATGCGCCGCCTGGCCAAGTCAGTCACCATTATCAGCACCAGCAACGGCTCCGAACGCTTCGCCATGGCCGCCACCGCGGTCGACTCCCTGAGCACCGAGCCGCCATCACTGCTGATCTGCGTCAACAAGACCGCCTCGCCCCACGCCGCACTGGCGACCGGTGCCGACTTCTGCGTCAACATCCTCGGCGTCGAACAACAAGACCTGGCCAACCTGTGCAGCGGCGCGATCAAGGGCGAAGCGCGCTTCGACCGTGGCAACTGGCTGACCAGCCCCGGCGGCATTCCTTACCTGGGTGACGCACAGTCGGCGATCCTCTGCCGCCAGGACGGCCACTTCAGCTACGGCACCCACACCGTGTTCATCGGGCGCATCCTGCAGATCCACACCACTGATGCCATCACCCCGCTGGTCTACCTCGACGGCAGCTACACCACCACCGCCAAACCCGCACCTTCTCTCGCTGCTGCTGGCTGAGGCCCGAACATGGACAGCCTGAACCGGTTGACGGCGTTGCGAGTGAACAGCGCCGACCAGTTGCCATGGGATGACCGTTGCGACTTGCTGATCGTCGGGTTTGGCGGTGCCGGCGCCTGTGCCGCCATCGAAGCCAGCACTCGCGGCCTGTCGGTACTCGCACTGGATCGCTTCGAAGGCGGCGGCGCCACGGCACTCAGCGGCGGCGTGGTGTATGCCGGCGGTGGCACGCCGTATCAACGACAGGCTGGCTATGAAGACAGCAGCGAGGCCATGTTCAATTACCTGCGTCAGGAAGTCGGCGAAGCGATCAGCCACGCGACGTTGCGCAACTTCTGCGAAGGCAGCCGCGAGCAACTGGCCTGGCTGGAGCGCCAAGGCGCGGCCTTCGAAGCCAGCGTGCCGCCGCACAAGACCTCGTACCCGAGCGACCAGTACTACCTCTATTACTCCGGCAACGAAGCCGTGCCGGCTTATGCCGCCAGCGCCAAGCCGGCGCCCCGTGGCCACCGCACCAAAGGCCCGGGCATGTCCGGCGCCAGCCTGTTCGCCCCGCTCAAGGCCAGCGCCTTGCGTAATGGCGCGCGCCTGCGCAGCCAGTGCGAAGTGCGGCGACTGGTGCTCGACCTCGACGACAAGGTCCTCGGTGTCGAAGCCTGGCAGTTGCCGTCGGGTAGCCGCGCCGCCAGACAACATGCCCGTCTGTCGCGCTGGGCCGCCGCCATTCATATGTACGCTCCGGCGTTGGCCGACCGCTTGCGCGCCCGTCAGCGCTGCATCGAACAGGCCAGCGCCATTCGCCAATTGATTCGTGCCGAACAGGCGGTGTTGCTGAGCAGCGGCGGCTTTATCTTCAATCGCGATCTGGTTCGCCAACACGCGCCGCAGTACCTGGCGGGTCTGCCGCTAGGCGCCACCGGGTGTAATGGCAGCGGCATCGCCCTGGGCCAAAGCGCCGGTGGCAGCGTGGCGCGAATGGAAAAGGTCAGCGCCTGGCGCTTCATCAATCCACCACTGGCCTGGGCTCGCGGACTGATCGTCAATGCTCGCGGGCAACGTTACGCCAACGAAGAAATCTACGGCGCGACCCTCGGCCACGCCATGGTCGAAGAACAGGACGGCCGCGCCATTCTGATTCTCAATCAGGCGCTGGTTCTAGAAGCACTCAGTCAGGTCGGCCCCGGCAAAGTGTGGAATTTCCAGCGCCTGCCAGTGCTGCTCAACCTGTTGTTCAACGCCAAGCGCAGCACCAGTCTGGCCGGGTTGGCCAAACGCTGCAGCCTGCCGCCGGAACTGCTGCGCCAGAGCGTCGAACGCTATTCCCGCGCGGCACGGGGTGAGGTCGCCGACGAGTTCGGCAAATCCGCCGCGATGCTCGCCAACCTCGAACAAGGCCCGTGGTACGCCCTCGACCTGTCCTTCGACAGCAAACTTTTCCCCTGCCCGGTCATCACCCTGGGCGGGCTGAAGGTCTGCGAGGACAGCGGTCGGGTACTGGACCACACCGGCCAGCCAATAAACGGTCTCTACAGCGCCGGCCGCAATGCGGTCGGGGTCGCGTCCAACCTGTACGTCTCCGGCCTGTCCCTGGCCGACTGTATTTATTCCGGTCGCCGGGCTGCCGCCCACGTGGCCGACCAATTCGCACTTCAAACCGCACGATCAGGAGAACAACAATGCAACGTGTAGAAGGCAAAGTCTGCATCATCACCGGCGCCGCCAGCGGCATCGGTCGCGAAGACGCCCTGCTGCTGGCCCGCGAAGGCGCCAAAGTAGTACTGACCGACCTCAACGAAGAGGCTGGTCGCCAGGTGGCCGCGGAAATCGGCGCCAACGCGCTGTTCATACGCCACGACATCGCCAGCGAAAGCGATTGGCAGCACGTCGTTAAAACCACCGTCGAACACTTCGGCCGCCTCGACGTGCTGGTCAACAACGCCGCGATCCTGGCCCTGGGCAGCATCGAAGACACCACGCTGGAGCTGTGGCAGAAGGTGCAGAAGATCAACGGCGAAGGCTACTTCCTCGGCTGCAAGTACGCGATCCAGGCGATGAAGGAAACCGGCGGCGGGTCGATCATCAACATGTCGTCGGTGGCCGCGTTGGGCGCGATGCCGATGTTCTGCGCTTATTCGGCGTCCAAAGGCGCGGTGGCGGCGATGACCCGTTCCATTGCCCTGCACTGCAAGCAGCAGGGTTACCGCATCCGCTGCAACAGCGTGCACCCCGATGGCGTGAACACGCCGATGACCCAGGCCCTGGCCGGTGGTCAGCCAATCCCGCAGGAAGCGCTGGACCAGGACCCGATGAACCGCATGGCCGCTCCGCGGGACATTGCCAACGTGGTGCTGTTCCTCGCCGCCGACGAGTCGCGATTCGTCAACGGTGCCGAGATCCGCGTCGACAATGCGCAACTGATCAGCGGGCTCTGAGGCCGAGGTGAACATGGGCACGCAACAGCAGAACCTGACCCCGGCCGAACACACGACGGCAAGCGTCTCATTGCAAGTGTGCGCGGTGATCGACGAGACCGCCGATGCGCGCTCGCTGGTGCTGGACATACCGCCAACCCTGCGTGAGCGCTTTCGCTACAAACCGGGCCAGTTCCTGAGTTTTCGCGTGCCCTTGGCCGGCAAACTGCTGACCCGCTGCTACTCCATGGCCAGCTCGCCCCTCGCGGACGCGCTGCCCAAGGTCACGGTGAAACGGGTCGACGGCGGCCGGGTGTCGAACTGGATGAACGAAGTGCAGGTCGGCGACTGGCTGGAAGTATTGCCACCGGCCGGGTTGTTCTGCCTGGACCCGCAGACGGACACCGAAAAACCCCTGGTCCTGTTCGGGGGCGGTTCGGGCATCACCCCGGTGTTTTCCATTCTCAAATCGGTGCTGCACAGCAGCCGGCGGCCGATCAAGTTGATCTACGCCAACCGCGATGAGGCGTCGGTGATTTTCAAGGACGAGCTGTGCCGGTTGATCAAGGCGCATCCTGATCAACTGCACGTGGTGCACGTCCTCGATTCGGTGCAGGGTTTCCTGACGGACCATCAGGTCCGTCATCTGCTGCGCGGATCGGCCGGTGGCGAGTACTTCATCTGCGGGCCGGGACCGTTCATGGACACCGTGGAGCGCACGCTGCTGGCACTGGGCGAAGCGGCCGAGCGGATCCACGTCGAACGTTTCGTCTCGCCACCGGACCCCGACGAGCTGCTGGCCGAAGAAGCTGTGGCACGGGCTGCAGCCATGGATTCGCAGTGCGAAGCGCTGATCGTCGAACTCGATGGCCAGCAACACGAGATTGCCTGCCAGCCCGGCGACACCCTGCTGCAAAGTTGCAAGGCGGCGGGCCTGGACGTGCCGTCGTCCTGTGAAGAGGGTTTTTGCGGGGCGTGCATGTGCGTGGTCAAGGAAGGCGAAATCCAATTGGCGCGCAACGACGTGTTGAGCGCCAAGGAACTGACCGATGGCTGGACACTGGCCTGCCAGAGCCGACCTACCGGTGCCCGGGTACGCCTGAAATTCCCCGATTGAGGCTACACCTGCCCCTGTAGGAGCTGCCGCAGGCTGCGATCTTTTGATCTTGCTTCTGAAAAATCAAAAGATCGCAGCCTGCGGCAGCTCCTACAGGGAACGTGCGTTCATTTGCGATCAGGCCGATTGAGGCGCTCTGTCGCCATAGTCTCAACGGACGATCATGTCCGGCCCGGTCTGCGGTTAGACTCGGCCCAAGCATTAGCCCACAACAATAAAAGAGGTGCAGTTATGGCTCGTTTGCAGAATAAGGTCGCGGTAGTCACCGGCGGCGCTTCGGGTATCGGTCTGGCCTGTGTACGCCGTTTCGCCGACGAAGGCGCGCAAGTGATCGGGCTGGACATCGGCAGCGCACCGGCTGACTTTCCCGGCCTGTTCATGACCCTGGACGTGCGCGACGAAGCGCAGGTGCAGCAGGTCATGCAAGAAGTCATCAGCCGCTTCGGGCGCATCGACGTACTGGTCAACGCCGCCGGCGTCGCCGACCAGGGCAGCGTGACCCAGACCACCACCGCCAACTGGCAACGAGTGATGGACATCAACCTGACCGGCAGCATGCTCACCAGCAAGTACGCGCTGGCGTCGATGGTTGAACAACGCAATGGCTCGATCATCAACGTCGGTTCGATCTTCGGCCTGCAAGGCTGCGACGGCAACGTGGCCTACAACGTGTCCAAGGGCGGCATCAACCAGCTGACCCGCTCGATGGCCATCGACTACGGCTACGCCAACATTCGCGTCAACGGCCTGTGCCCGGGCCTGATCGAAACGCCGATGACCAGCATGGTCCGTGACAATGACGCGTTCCACGCGTTTTTCGCTTCGCAACACATGCTCAGCCGCTCCGGGCAGCCGGAAGAAGTGGCCAACGTCGCGCTGTTCCTGGCCTCGGACGAAGCGTCCTTTGTCAGCGGCCAGATGATCGCCGTGGACGGTGGTTTCTCCGCCGGTCGCCGTTTCGCCCCGCCCGCCCAGTAATTCGTTATCCGGCCGGGCGCCCTGCCCGGCCTACTCCCTTTTTCGCAACTGTCTTCTAACCGGGGAGGCCCCATGCCGCCTGTCGCCACCGCACTGACCATCGCTCAACTGTTCGCCAACGCTGCCCAGGCCTACGGCGACCGCCCGGCCATCGAGGACGCGGGCCACGTCATCAGCTACCGACAACTGGACCAACTGCGTCGCCAGGCTGCCCGCGCACTGCTGGCCCTCGATGTACAGGTCGGGGACCGCGTGGCGATCTGGGCGCCCAACGTGTGGGAATGGATCGTCGCCGCCGGCGCCCTGCAAAGTGTCGGCGCCGCCCTGGTGCCACTCAACACCCGAATGAAGGGGAGTGAGGCCGGCTACATCCTGCGCGAAAGCGGCACCTGCGTGCTGTTTGCCATCGGCGAATTCCTTGGCGCGGACTACCCCGGCATGCTGGCGTCGGAAGACCTGCCTGAGCTGCGCCACATTGTCAGCCTGCGCAGTGCCAATCCGGGCACCCTGGCTTGGGAACGGTTCATGGATCTGGCGGCCGACGTGCCACACCTGGCCCTGCGCACCCGCGAACAGAGCGTTGGCCCACAGGCCTTGTCCGACGTGCTGTTCACCTCGGGCACCACCGGCAAACCCAAAGGCGTAATGACCAGCCACGGCCAGAACCTGCGCATCGTGCGCGACTGGAGCGATATCGTCGGCTTGCGCGAGAGCGATCGCTACCTGATCGTCAATCCGTTCTTCCACTCCTTCGGCTACAAGGCCGGTTGGCTGGCCGCCTTGATGCGTGGCTGCACCCTCCTGCCGCAGCAAGTGTTCGACGTGCAGGCCGTGCTCGAATGCGTGCAGCGCGAACGCATCACCGTATTGCCAGGGCCGCCGACGTTGTATCAATCGTTGCTGGCCCATCCGCAACGCAGTGCCTTCGACCTGAGTTCCTTGCGCGTGGCGGTGACCGGGGCAGCGGCGATCCCCGTGGAGATGATCCACCGCATGCGCGACGAACTGGGCTTCGCGACCATCGTCACCGCCTATGGCCTGACGGAAGTCTGCGGTTTCGCCACGATCTGCCGCGCCGGCGACTCCGCGGAACGGGTCGCCAACACCAGTGGCCGGGCGATGCCGGGGGTAGAAGTACGCTGTGTCGGCAACAACGGCCGCAGCCAGCCGGCGAACATTCCCGGTGAAGTGCAGATTCGCGGCTACAACCTGATGCAGGGCTATCTGAACAACCCCGAAGCCAGCCAGGAGATTCTCGACGCCGACGGCTGGCTGCACACCGGTGACATCGGCATGCTCGACGAACAGGGTTACCTGCGCATCACCGACCGCCTCAAGGACATGTTCATCACCGGCGGCTTCAATGTGTACCCGGCGGAGATCGAACAGTGCCTGCTGACCTATCCGGGCGTGGCCCAGGCAGCGGTGATCGGTATTCCTGACGAGCGCATGGGTGAAGTGGCGATGGCGTTCCTGCTGCCTGCTCCCGGGATGGAAATCGAACAGGTGCGGTTCCTCGCCTGGTGCCGTGAGCAGATGGCCAACTACAAGGTACCGCGCCGGGTGCAGGTGCTGCAGAGCATGCCGATCAATGCGGCGGGCAAAGTGACCAAGAATGTGTTGCGCGAGTGGGCACTTCAGCCAGTCAATTAAGACCGGGGCCTCAAAAAAGATCGCAGCCTTCGGCAGCTCCTACTGGTGTACACCGATCCCTGTAGGAGCTGCCGAAGGCTGCGATCTTTTGCTTGTTTCAGACCACCCGCGCCGGATGCTGCTGGCGCGGGTCGCCGAGCATGGCACGGTGGGACGGTGGCTGGCGGCCTTCGGCTTCGCTGATGCCGTAGCCAGGGGCGATTTCGGCGGTGATCAGGGTCTGCCCGGACAACGCCATCAACTGCGGATCATTGAGCAAGGCATGAATCACCCGCCCGTTGAATTGCGGGGTTTCGGCGTGGGCCAGGAATGCCTGGTACTGCTCTCCATGCTGCTCGCCGGCAATCTTCGTGCGTTCGGTCAGTTGCGGGCCGAGCCACAGCGACAACGCCGCCACGCCCTGCCCCTCAAAATCGATGGCCATGTCCGCTGCCAGCTTGTCGACCCCGGCCTTTTGCGCGCCGTACGCCGGGCCATGCATGTAGCAGCCGGCGCCGAATGACGAGGTAAAGCAGATCAGCCCCTGGGCACTTTTCAGCAACAACGGCGCGGCGTAGAAGCTGGCGATGTAGGCCGAACGCAGACCGACGTCGAGAATGCGCACCAGCTCCAGCGGCTTGGCCCAGAACGGCCCTGGCTCGATCAACCGGTCATGGATGAACGCGGCGTTGTTCACCAGCAGATCCAGATGCCCGCACTCGTCTTCCACACGGCTGAACAGCGCCTGAACCTGCGCGTCATCGGCGTGATCACAGACCACCGCGATACCGCGCCCACCGGCGGCGGTGATCGCCGCGGCGGTGTCCGCAAGCGAACCGCGCAAGGCATGCCCGTACAAATTCGATCCGCCCTGCGCCGGGGCACGACCGGTGACATACACCGTCATGCCCGTCGCCCCGAGGGCCAGGGCAATGCCCTGCCCGACTCCGCGACTGGCACCGGTCACTACGGCGATCAGTGGATGCTGGTTGTTCATTCGACACTCCCGAACAAGGTTTTCGCCGAAGCGGTTTCGCTCTGGCGCTTGATGTGATTGGCGGCCAGGTAACCGAAGGTCATGGCCGGGCCGATGGTCGAACCGGCACCCGGATAGGTGCGGCCCATCATCGAGGCGGCGCTGTTGCCGATGGCGTACAGGCCGTTGATCGGTTCGCCGTCTTCATGCAACACGCGGGCGTGCACATCGGTCAGCAGGCCACCCTTGGTGCCGATGTCGCCGGCGTCGATGCGCACGGCGTAGAACGGCCCTTTGAGCAACGGCGCCAGGCACGGATTGGGTTGCACGTTCGGGTCGCCGTAGTAGCGGTCGAACAGCGATTCGCCCTTGTGGAAATCCTCGTCGACGCCCTCCACGGCCATGCCGTTGAAACGCTGCACGGTGCGCATCAACCCCCCAGCGTCGACGCCGATTTTCGTCGCCAGTTCTTCCAGGCTCGACGCCTTGTGGAAGTAATCACGCAAATGCTCGGGCAACTGCCAATCGCGCTGGGCATAGCCCGGCAACAAGGCGCCACACGGGTATTTGCGGCGGAACTCGGCGTCGAACACCATCCAGCACGGCACGCTCGCGGCGCCTTCGCGGTTGTTGGCGTACATCGCGTAAACGATATCGGTATAGGGCGCGGCTTCGTTGACGAAACGCTCCCCCGCCGCGTTGACCATCACGCACCCCGGAAGAGTGCGTTCAACGAACAGCGCACGCTGTTTTTCTTCACCCTTGACGTAGGTGGTCGGCGCCCACCAGCTGTGCTCCATCAACGCGGTCCGCGCACCAAGGGCCTGGCCGGCGCGGATGCCGTCGCCGGTATTGTTGGGCGGCGTAGCACTCCAGTTCGCCCGGGACGGCTGCGGCAGGTACTGCTCGCGCATCGCCTGGTTCCGCTCGAAACCACCGGCGGCGATGATCACCCCATAGCGTGCCTTGACGTTGAGCAACTGACCGTTGCGATTGACCCGCGCCCCACCAACCCGGTCACCGACCAGCAGCAGTTCTTCCAGCGCACAGTTGAGCCACAGCGACTTGCCGCGATCCTGCAACGAACAGCGCAAGGCACCGATCAAGGCATTGCCCAGGGTCAGGAAACGATCGCGGCGGGACAAGCGCCGGCCTTCGCGGTCCTTCCAATAACGCCACATCACCCGCAGGGTCAGGCGCAACCAGCCGGTGCCACGGCACAGCAGCACTTGCGCCTCTTTCATGGTCATCGCCATGCGCCCCATCATCAGGGTGCCAGGGGACGGTGCGCGCATGCGCAAGAATTCTTCTCCGAGTTCGGCGGCATCGAACGGTTGTGGATCCATCGAGCGATAGCCCGGTTTTCCGCCCTCGACTTCCGGGTAGTAATCGGCATAGCGCGGTTGCGCCTCGAAGCGCACGCGGGTGTGTTGTTCCAGGTACTCGACCATCTCCCGGCCATGCTCGACATAGGCTTCGATACGCCCGTCGTCGATCTCGCCATGGGTCACCGCGCGGATGTAGGCAATCGCTTCGGCCGCCGAATCACTGCCGCCGATCGCATTGATCCGGTGGTTGTTGGGGATCCAGATGCCGCCGCCGGACACCGCCGAGGTGCCGCCGTACTCGCCGCTCTTTTCGATCAGCAGCGCATTGAGGCCCAGGTCGTGGGCGCGCAGCGCAGCGGTCATGCCTCCGGCCCCAGAGCCAATCACCAACACATCACAGCACTCGTCCCATTTGATCCCGGCAGCGTTCATGCGATCACCCTTGTTCAGCGCCCATCAGGCAGAAACCGCCACCGCCGGATCTTCGCCCGGTGCAGTCGGTCTCGGGATTGTTCGCCGCGCGCGCCGGGTGTTCATCGTCCGATAAGACTAAGGCCAGGCCTGCTGCCACCCCGTACAAATCGCTTAGTCCGCTTGGACGATGTTGCGCGCAAGTCGTGACTCCATAGTCGCCCACAACACCAATCCCCCCTGAAATGCAGGTCGGGCAGGTCTGACCTGGGCCATGAGGACGACATGATAAAAACAATAATCGCCCCACCAACACAGCACACTCGCACACAGCTTGTTCTATTGATGCTGGCTGGCGGACTTAGCGCTCACGTTAACGCCATGAGCTTTCAGCCAAGCGAAGACTTGAGCATCGACTGGGACACCACACTGACGTACAGCCTCGCCTGGCGGACCGAATCTCGCGATCACAAATTGACCGCCAATGCTAACGGCAACGACGGCGACAACGCGTTCGATAAAGGCAGCCTGATCAACAACCGCAGTGGCTTTCTCACCGAAGCCAACATCAAGTGGCAAGACGACTACGGCGTGTTCGTGCGGGCGACGGGCTTCTACGACAACGTCTACGATCAGGACAACGACAACACCACCGGCACTTCCAACTGCTTCGCCGGCGGCCATTGCAGCAAGCCTGACCGCTTCTCCCAGGACACCATCGACCAGCACCGCAATGAACTGCGCATGCTCGATTACTACGCCTATGGCACCTGGGACCTGAGCGGCCATGCCTTCAACGCGCGCCTGGGTAACCAGGTGGTGAGCTGGGGTGAGAGCCTGTTCTATCCGGGCATTTCCGCGGCCCAGAGCCCGGTGGACGCGACCAAGGCGACCACCCCGGGCGTCGAGGTCAAGGAAATCCTGCTGCCGGTCGGCCAACTGTTCACCCAGTTCGCCCTGACCGAAAGCCTGGGTATCCAGGCCTACTACCAATACAAGTGGGAAAAGACCGAGCTGTTCGGCGTGGGTAGCTACTTCTCCACCACCGACTTCATCGACGAGGGCGGCTTCAACGACGCCTCCGGTTTCGTCACCCGTATGAAGGACGACAAGCCGAGCGACAGCGGCCAGTACGGTGTGGCCTTCACCTACGCCGCCGAGTCGTTGAACAACACCGAGTTCGGCCTCTTCTACTCGCGTTATCACGACAAAACGCCGTCACTGGATTTCGCGACGAACCTGGGCCGCTACCAGGTGCGCTACTTCGACAACATCGACCTGTTCGGCGCGAGCTTCGCCACCGTGCTGGGCGACGTCAGCTGGGCCGGTGAAGTCAGCTACCGCGACGGCACGCCGGTGATGGTCGACAACGGCTTCTCCAGCCCCGTGCGTGGCAAGACCGTGCAAGCGCAAACGTCGATGATCTACGTGCTCGGCCCGACCGCCTTCGCCGACAACACCAGCCTGACCGGCGAGTTGGTCTACAACACTGTGGTCAGCAACGACAAGTCGCAGCCGGTGACCCTGGCACCGGGCTTCGCGCTGCCGGGAACCGACAGCCTGGTCTATGACCGCGATGCCTGGGGCTACACGGTGCAGGCGAACTTTGACTACAACGACGTGTTCAGCGGATGGGACATGTCGGTGCCTGTCACCTTCAGCGCCGCCGCCCACGGCGACAGCTCGATGGTCGGCTCGATCAACGCCGGCCAGAACGATAACCGCGCCAGCATCGGCAGCTCGTGGCGCTACCTGGGCAACTTCACCGTCGAGGCCCGCTACAACGCCTACCTCGGCAGCGCCAACAACAGCCCGTTGGCCGATCGCGACAACGTCGCGCTCAACTTCAAGTACCGGTTCTGATTCCCCAATCGGAGGAGCACAGCATGTCCAGATTCACCCAAACATTATTGAGCACCGCGCTGACCGTCGGCCTGCTCGGCAGCGGCCTGGCCTACGCCAAGGTCAGCCCCGAAGAAGCCGCACGCCTGGGCCAGGACCTGACCCCGATGGGCGCCGAAAAGGCCGGCAACGCCGACGGCAGCATTCCGGCCTGGTCCGGCAAATGGCTCGGCCTGCCGCCAGGCCTCAAGTTTGACGGCCCCGGCACGCCATACCCGGACCCCTATGCAGCGGAAAAACCGTTGTTCGTGATCGACTCCAAGAACATGGACAAGTACGCCGACAACCTCACCGATGGCCAGAAGGCGCTGCTCAAACGCTACCCCGACACCTTCAAGATCCCGGTGTACCCGAGCCACCGCGACTTCCGCGTTGACCCGAAACTGGTCGAGGCGGTCAAGCACAACGCAGTCAACGCCGAGTTGGCCAACGACAACAACGACACGAAAAACGCCTGGGCCGGTTCGCCGTTCCCGATTCCAAAAAACGGCAGCGAGTTGATGTTCAACCACACCCTCGCCGGCCGTGCCGCCGCCGAAGAGGCCAACTACCGGCAGGCCGTGGTGTACTCCAACAAGGAGCGAGTGCTCGAAGAGGTCAACTACAAGATTTTCTCGATCTGGTCCAACCCGGACAGAACCCTGGAGACATCCAACGGCATCCTCACCAACTTCCTGATCACCACGCTGGAACCGGTGCGCAAGAAAGGTGAAATCGTCGTCGGGCACGAGTTCATCAACCCGACCGCCTCCCCGCGCCAGGCCTGGCAGTACAGCCCCGGTCAACGCCGGGTACGTCGCGCACCGACCGTGGGCTACGACTCGCCGACCGGCGCGGGAGGTTTTCGCGTGTACGACGAAGACCGTTTGTTCAACGGTGCACCGGATCGCTACAACTGGACCATCGTCGGCAAAAAGGAAATCTACATTCCTTATCACAACTACAAGATCGATGACCCGAGCGTAAGTACCGATCAGATTCTGGCCACCACCGGTCATATCGATCCGCAGTACATGCGCTATGAAAAACACCGCGTCTGGGTGCTGCAAGCCACCCTCAAGGAAGGTGCCCGCCACGTGTACGCCAAGCGTGTGATGTACCTGGACGAGGACACCTGGGCCGCGACCCTGGCCGACAATTACGACAGCCGTGGCCAATTGTGGCGTACCAACATGCAGACCTCGATCTACGCCTACGAGATGCAGCGCTACCACGCTCGCCTCGGGATCTACCACGACCTGATCGCCGGCTCGTATCTGGTTGACCGGATGCTGATCGATCAGAAACCGGCCAAGCTCAACGCCACCGCCTTCACCGAAGACGAATTCACCCCTGGCAACCTGCGCAAACTCGGCACCCGCTAAACTCACAACGCCCCGACCGAATCATTCGGTCGGGGCGTTGTGCTTTGTAAAATCCGCTCCTTCCACGGAAGACTGCACCATGAACAAACTCCTCACCGGCATCATCGCCATGGCCAGCGTTGGCCTGTCGCTGCAAGCCAACGCCCTGAACATCCTGCTGACCAACGACGATGGTTGCCGCGCGCCCGGCATCGACGCGATGTACCGCGCCCTGACTGCTGCCGGGCATAAAGTCACCCTGGTCGGCCCGTTGAACGACAGCAGCGGCATCAGCGCCGCCAGCGTGGTCGTACCCGGGCAGACCCTGGCGGTGACCGAACTGGCGCCGGGCCGGTTTTGTGTCGGCCCGCCGGAAGGCTACACCCCGCCCGCCGGCAAGACCTCTGCCATCGGCACGCCGGTGGATGCGGTGAATGTCGGCCTCGACGTGATCCTCAAGGATTCGCCGCCTGACCTGGTGGTGTCCGGCAGCAACTTCGGCGAAAACGTGGGCCCGCTGACGCAGATGTCCGGCACCCTCAACGCTGCCGTGCGCGCCATGTTCAAGGGGATTCCGGCGGTGGCGGTGTCCACGGCCATCGACATGGACCTGATCATCCGCGACCAGCAGGCCGGTTATCGCAAGACGTTGGGCGCGATGGATGACACGGCGCGCTTTGCCGTGAAGGTCATCGAACAGGCGAGCCAGGCCGGTACTGAGGCCAGACAGGCCTGCGCCAGGAACAAACATCAGTGTGATTTGAACGTGCTCGGCCTGCCCGGTGTCAGCGGCTTGAACCTCAACTACCCACCCCTGAAACCCGAAGATGTCAAAGACGTAAGCTTTGCGCCGATCGGCAACTGGGACCGCGTGAACTTCACCTCACAGCGCGGCGCCGACGGCGTGGTCCACGTTAACCTGGCCCCACCGCCGACACCCACCGAAGCCCAGCAACAGGCCGATGCCTATCAACTGTGGCAAGGCCACGCGGTGGTCACCGTGATCGACGGCAACATGACCGCGCCGCAGGCGATGCAGGATCAGGCGAAAAGGATATTGCGAGGCATCAAGCCTTAAGCCAACCCGGAACCTGTGGAAAATACAAACATGTGGCGAGGGAGCTTGCTCCCGCTCGGGCGCGAAGCGGCCGTAAGATTTTTACGACTGCTGCGCAGCCGAACGGGAGCAAGCTCCCTCGCCACAGGTGTATGTCAATTCAAGTCACGATTGAAACGGCACGAACTCCGTCACTTCCAGATCAAACCCGGAAACAGCGGTGTACGGCACCGGCGAGCTCATCAGGCGCATTTTGCGCACGTTCTGGTCCCGCAGGATCTGCGCGCCGATGCCCAGGGTCCGTTGCGGAAACTGTGGTGCCCGGTGCTTGCCTCCACTGCGCTGACGCAGTTGTTCGAGCACGCCCTCGGCGGATTCTTTTTGCGCCAGCAGCACCAGCACACCGCTACCGGCCGCCGCGATACTGGCCAGCGAACGCTCCAGGGTCCACTGCTGCGGCCCGCCTTCATTTTCACACCCAAGAACGTCACGCAACGTCTCGATGCTTTGCACCCGCACCAGCGCCGGTTGCGTGCTGTCGATCCGGCCCTTGACCAACGCCAGGTGCAGCGAGCCCTGGTAGGTGTCCTGATAGGTGGTCACCTGGAACTCGCCGTGGCGGGTTTGCAACGGATATTCGCCGCCGCGTTCGATCGTGCCTTCATGCAGGATGCGATAGTGAATCAGGTCGGCAATGGTGCCGATCCGCAAGCCATGGCGTTGGGCGAAGTCATGCAGCTCGGCACCACGGGCCAGTTCGCCGTCCTCGTTGAGGATGCCCACCAGGGTAGCCGCCGGCTGCAACCCCGCCAGTCGCGTCAGGTCGCAAGCGGCCTCGACATGGCCGGCCCGCTGCATCACGCCACCGGGCAAGGCTTGCACCGGGAAGATATGCCCCGGTTGCACCAGGTCCGTCGGAACGCTGGCCGGGTCGACCGCCACCAGGATCGACCGCGCCCGGTCCGCTGCCGAGATGCCCGTGGACACCCCGGTGGCGGCTTCGATCGAGCGGGTAAAACCCACGCCATGTTGCGCCCGGGAGTTGGGCACCATCAGGTCCAGGCCCAGTGCGCGGCAGCGCTGCTCGGTCAGGGCCAGGCAAATCAGCCCGCGTGCCTGCACCGCCATGAAGGTGACAGCCTCGGCCCCGGCCTGTTCGGCGGCCATCAGCAACGAGCCTTCGCCGTTGTGTTCATCGTCGGTGATCACCACCATCCGACCGGCGCCGATGGCCTCGATCAGTTGCGGCACCGTGTTGAAAGCCAGGTCGTTCATTTGAGTGCCCCGCGCAGGTCGGCCGCCGCATCGGACAAGGCCTGTGCCGCCCCTTCGACGAATGCCGCCATGCTGATAAAGCCGTGGATCATGCCGTCACAACGCTGTACGCGCACAGGTACGCCGGCCTCGCGCAAGCACTCGGCCATTGCCTCGCCTTCATCGCGCAACGGATCGAATTCGGCGGTAATCAGGGTCGTTGGCGGCAATCCCGCCAGGCTCTCGGCGCGCAACGGCGAGGCCAATGGATCCTCCACCTGCCCGACATCTTGCAGATACTGCTGCCAGAACCAGCGCATCATCCCGGCGGAAAGCAGATAGCTCTGGGCAAAGTCTTCGAAGGACTGACTGTCGCAACCGGCGTCAGTGACCGGATAAAACAGGCACTGATAACTGATCTTCGGCCCCTGGCGTCGTGCCGCCAACTGACTGACCGCCAGCGCCAGATTGCCCCCGGCGCTGTCCCCGGCCACAGCCAGCCTGCTGCCATCGACGCGCAGTTCAGCTGCGTGCTCGACCAGCCAGCAAGTGGCCGCATAACAATCGAGAGGTGCAGCCGGAAACTTGCTTTCCGGCGCCAGTCGGTAGGCGACTGACACCACCACCGCCTCGGTCTGGCGGGCCAGCGAGCGGCAGAGATTGTCGTGGGTATCGAGGTTGCCCATGACAAATCCGCCGCCATGGAAAAACACCAGCAACGGCAGGTCGGGTTCTTCCGATGGCCGGTACAGCCGTGCGTCCAGTTCACCGTCCGCGCCGGCCACCCGCAGGTCGCGCACTTCGCTCATCGGTTCGCCGGGCATGGCCGGCAGCAGGTTGTCGGAGAACTGCCGGTATTGAGCCGCATCGACCTGGCTGAAATCGGGCTCCGGGATGTCGCGAAACTGCTGTAGCACTCCTGCGATCTGCTTATCGAGCGGCATGGGCATCGTCCTCTACGTCGGCCATTTGAAACTGCGGATTGGTCTCGCCCAGGATGCTTTGTACCCGGCGCTCAAGGGCCGGCTTGAAACCCTTGTGGGGCAGGATCCAGAAGCGTTTTTGCGCGACGGCGGCGAACACTTGCGCGGCCAGTTCCGCCGGGGTCATACCCTGGCGAATGGTGCTGTCGAGCAGCTGGCTGAAGTCGGATCCGGCGCTGTCCACCACCTGGTTCGACGCCATGATTTCACTGGCCACCGGTCCCGGGCACAGCACCGAAACCGACACCGGCGCACCGATCATGGCGAGTTCGTAATGCAGGGTTTCCGAGAGCGCAACCACCGCCTGCTTGGTCACGTTGTATGGCGCCATCAGCGGGCTGCTGACCAGCCCGGCAAGGGATGCCGTGTTGATCACATGGGCGGCCCGGCCCTGGCTGAGCAACAACGGCACGAAACTGCGAATGCCGTTGATCACGCCGTTGAGGTTGACGTCGAGCATGCGCTGCCATTGCGCCTCGGTAATTTCCCAGCTGAAGCCGGTTTGCATCACCCCGGCGTTGTTGAACAGCAGGTCGACCCCGCCAAAGTGCTCGACAGCCCGGTCACGCAAGCGCTCGACCTGCTTCACATCACCGACATCGGTGACGCAGGCAATCGCTTGCACACCACTGGCCGTCAATTCATCGCACAGGGTTTGCAAGCCCGCTGCATCCCGATCCGCCAGCACCAGGCGCATGCCCAGCGACGCCGCGTGTTCGGCCAGGCCACGGCCAATACCACTGGCGGCTCCGGTAATCACCGCTACCGGCCCTTGTTCATTACTCATCGCCAACTCCTGCCATGGGTCTAATGGCGCCAGTAGAGCGGGCCTACTTGAAGCAGCCATCGTCCATTCAGACGATGCCCGCTTTTACAGGGGCGGCAGAATCCGTTACATGCGCCAACCCCGTGATCCCTTGGGAGAATAATAAGATGAGTACCCTGCACCGCATCGAAGCCAAACTGCTGGAAGACCGCTACGCCCGTGGCTGGCATTGCCTGGGCCTGGCCGCGCAATACCGCGACGGCAAGGCCCACCGCCTGGAGGTGTTCGGCACCCGTCTGGTGGCGTTCCAGGGTGAAGACGGCGATCTGCATATTCTTGATGGCTACTGCCCGCACATGGGCGCCGACCTGAGCACCGGTTGCGTTGAAGGCAACTCGATCCGCTGCCCCTTCCACGCCTGGCGCTGGGGCGCCGATGGCGTGTGCGATGACATCCCTTATGCCAAGCGCATCCCGCCACGGGCCAGGATCAAGAGCTGGCCGATCATGGAAGAGAACCAACTGCTGTTCGTCTGGAACGACCCCGAAGGCAACCCGCCGCTGCCGGAACAACGCATTCCGCGCATCGACGCCTGCTACAGCGACGAATGGGCGGAGTGGGAAGTCGCCGAACTGCAGATTGGCACCAACTGCCGCGAACTGATCGACAACATCGCCGACATGGCGCACTTCGGCACCGTCCATGGCGCGCCGGTCGACGAGTTCATCAACATTTTCCAGGGCCACCTGGCCACCCAGATCATGCGCGCCCGCAGTGAGCGCCTGTCCGGTGACAGCGTGCTGACCACCGAAGCCACCTATTTCGGCCCGGCCTATCAGATCACCGAAATGAACGGCGCCATGAACGGCCAGCCAATCCATTCGATCCTGCTCAACTGTCACGTGCCGATTGACCTCGACAGCTTCACCCTGCGCTACGGCGTGCTGGTGAAGAAGATCCCGGGGCTCAGCGAAGAGCAGAACCAGGCAATGGCCAAGGCCTACGTGGCGCAAGCGCAGGCAGCCTTCTACGAAGACGTGGCCATCTGGCACAGCAAGACCCGCGTCGACAACCCGCTGCTGTGTGACGGCGACGGTCCGGTCTATCAGTTGCGCCGTTGGTACGAGCAGTTCTACACCGACGTCCAGGCGCTGTCGGCGGACGTTGCCGAACACAAGAAGTTTGTCGTGCGCGCCAGCGAACGGGTCTGACATCAGCGGCTTTTCGCCAGCCCCGGGCCTGAGCGGCAGCCGCCGGTCAGGCCCTGAGCCCGAGCGTTGCAAGGAGTCGATACCGGCGCTTATTCTCGGCCACCGCCAACGCTAATAATAAAAACGGTTTTCCCTATGCAGCAGAGCCTCAGCCTCGATACGTTCAGTGATTTGCTCGGCAACCTCTATCAGGGGCCGCTGGAAACCATTCCCTGGGCGACTTTTCTCAACCAGCTCAATGTGCATCTGAACAGCAAGTACGTGACCTTCATCCTGCGTCCGCCCAGCGCCCATGTGGATGGCCTGATGGTCAACACCACCGGTACCTCGACCGAGGCGACCGCGTCGTATAACAAGCACTTTTTCAGCCTCGATCCGTTTGTCGACCTGCCCAACCGCCAGGTCGTGACCCTCGCCGAGTTCGTCTCCAACGACGACTGGCAGAACTCCGAGTTCTACAAGAACTTCCTTGAACCGGTGGACGTGTTCCACATCCTCGGTGCCGACATCAACACTGTCGACGGCGCCCAGTGCCGCATTCGCATCAGTCGCGGGCGTGACGACAAGCCTTTCGGCAATGAAGAAAAGGCCATGCTCACGCATTTCATCCCGCACCTGGAACGCTCGATCAAGATCCACATGCAACTCAACCGCATCGAAGCCGAGCGCAACCTGTACGCCGGCGCGGTGAACCAGATGGCGGTTGGCACGATCATCCTCGACGAGTCCGGCAAGGTGCTGCAGACCAACCAGGTTGCCGACCGGCTGATCCAGGAAAAGGACGGCATCAAACTGGTCAACGATGGCCTGCAGGTCGGTACCGCCCGGGACACCCAGGAGTTCCGCCGACTGGTCAAGCAGTCGCTGCTGTCGCAAAAGAGCGGCAATCCATCAGTGGTTGAAGCCCTGCGCGTACAGCGGCCGTCCGGCAAAGCGGATCTGGGGATCATCGTGCGCTCGGTGCCCTTGAGCGACTGGAGCGAAGGCAAGCAGTGCCCCACCGTGGTGATTTTCATCAGCGACCCGGAGCAGCAGTCCACCGCGCCCCAGGATATAGTCCGCGCACTGTTCGACTTCACCCCGGCGGAAACCCAGCTGGCGATGTTGCTGGCGAACGGCTTGACCCTCGATGAAGCCTCGGAAGAGCTGGGCATCAGCCGCAACACCTCCCGGGCGCACCTGCGCTCGACCTTCTCCAAGACCGGCGTGACCCGCCAGACCATGCTGGTGCGCCTGATCCTGCGCAGCGTGGCGACCCTCGGCTGACCCTCATTGCCGCCCTCGTCCGCTCGGACGATGGCGGCTCCCGTTGTACAGCGCACAGTGTCTTTATCCCAAACAGGGGACTGCCCCATGCGCAACTGCCCAACCATCCTCAAGACTGAACTGCTGGCGCAAAGCGGCCACTTTCAGATCGAAGCCCTGCACCTGCAATTCAGCAACGGCCAGCAGCGGGTCTACGAACGCCTGCGCGGCACCGGTTATCGCTCGGTGATGCTGGTGGCGATGCCCGATCCTGCGCATGTGCTGCTGGTGCGTGAATACGCGGTCGGTGTGGAAAAAACCATCCTCGGCCTGCCCAAGGGTGGCGCCGAGCCCGACGAAGACTATCTGCAGGCGGCGCAGCGCGAGCTCAGCGAAGAAGTCGGCATGCGCGCCGCCCGCCTCACCGAGTTGGGCGAGCTGACACTGGCACCGGGGCATTTGTGCCATCGCTACCGGGTGGTACTGGCCGAACAACTGAGCCCCTGCCAACTGCAAGGTGACGAACCCGAACCCCTGGAATGCCTGAGCGTGCCACTGGCGCAAATCCCCGAACTCGTGGCCCGCGGCGACCTGCATGAAGCCCGGGCGATTGCGGCGCTGTTCATGGCCATGGGCGCCATAGCACGCCGTGGCTGATGCTCAATTTTTTGTAGGAGCTGCCGCAGGCTGCGATCTCTTGACCTTGCTCTAAAAATCAAAAGATCGCAGCCTCGTTGCACTCGGCAGCTCCTACAGGGGATTTTGGCCAGGCACAGATCCCTAGTCCATTCGGACGAAGCCGCTCGCCCTCCACCGCCATAACCTGTCTCTACAACAATAAAACCGTGTCGAGACCCATCATGCGCAAATCTACTTGTGCTCTGTTCATCATCCTCTGTGCGGGTGCTTCCACCAGTCTGTGCCAGCTGTTCAAGAACGAAGCCTACCGACCGACCACCGCCTACTTCAGCTGTTCGAGCACGGCGATCAATTGCTATCCGCCCGTGGTGCGCAATCTGCTGCCTTGAACACGGTTTCCACCGGCCATAAAAAAACCACCGAATCATCGGTGGTTTTTTCGTTGCCGCAATAATCAGGTCGGCAGTACCCCCCTGGCCCGCGACAGGGTCAGCGCCAGGTCTTCGATCATGTCTTCCTGACCACCTACGGTTCCGCGTCGGCCCAGTTCCACCAGCAGCTCGCGAGCAGCAATCCCGTACTTCTGCTCGGCGCGCTTGGCGAACAACAGGAACGAGCTGTAGACCCCGGCGTAACCCAGCGTCAGTGCGTCGCGGTCGAGGCGGATCGGCTGGTCCATCATCGGCACCACCAGGTCTTCGGCCACGTCCATGATCTTGTACAGGTCCACGCCACTATTGACGCCCATCCGCTCCAGCACCGCGACGAACACTTCCAGCGGCGTATTACCCGCCCCCGCGCCAAGGCCCGCGACCGAGCCGTCGATGCGCGCAGCACCGGCCTCGATGGCGGCCAGGGAGTTAGCGATGGCCATGCCCATGTTGTGATGCCCGTGGAAACCGACTTCGGTCCCGGCGTTCAGGCCGGCACGCAGGGCCCCGATTTTTTGTGTGACTTCATCGGGCAGCATGTAGCCGGCCGAGTCGGTGCAGTAGATGCAGTTGGCACCGTAGCTCTCCATCAGGCGCGCCTGCTCCAGCAACTTCTCCGGGCTGACCATGTGCGCCATCATCAGGAAGCCGACGGTGTCCAGGCCCATCTTCGCTGACATGCCGATGTGCTGGCCGGACACGTCCGCCTCGGTGCAGTGGGTGGCGACACGAATGGTCGACACGCCGTGTTCATGGGCCATCTTCAGGTGATCGAGGGTACCGATCCCCGGCAGCAACAGGGCCGAGACCTTGGCCTGTTTCATCTGCGGGATCACCGCGCAGAAATACTCCTCGTCGCTGTGAGCCGGGAAGCCATAGTTCAGCGACGCACCACCCAGGCCATCGCCGTGGGTGATTTCGATCAGCGGCACACCGGCCGCATCGAGACCGGTGGCCACCGAAACCATTTGCTCAATACTGATCTGGTGCTGTTTGGCGTGCATGCCGTCGCGCAGGCTCATGTCGTGCAGACGGACGCTCTTACCTTGCAAATTCATCGGGATTCTCCACTCAACGGACGGGCAGTTGCAGGGTGCCCTTGTGGGCTTCTTCGGCGAACATCTCGGCCGTGCGCAATCCGGCGGCGGTCATGATGTCGAGGTTGCCGGCGGACTTGGGCAGGAAATCGCCGAGGCCTTCGACCTCGATGAAAATCGACACCTTTCGCCCATCGAACACCGGCCCGTTAATCAGCTTGTAGCCGGGCACATAGCGCTGCACTTCGCGGACCATCTCCAGCACCGAGGTGCGGATCGCGTCCTGGTTCGGTTCGTCATCGGTCAGGCAGTGTATGGTGTCGCGCATCATCAACGGCGGCTCGGCCGGGTTGATCACGATGATTGCCTTGCCGCGTCGGGCGCCGCCGATCTTCTCCACCGCACCGGCCGTGGTGCGGGTGAACTCGTCGATGTTCTGCCGCGTGCCCGGGCCGACCGAACCGGAAGAGACCGTCGCGACGATTTCGCCGTAGCTCACCGGCTGCACCCGCGACACCGCCGCCACCATCGGGATGGTCGCCTGGCCACCGCAGGTGACCATGTTGACGTTCATCGCCAGGCTCGACGCGTGCTCCTTGAGGTTGACCGGCGGCACGCAGTACGGGCCGATGGCTGCTGGCGTGAGGTCGATCATGATCACGCCCAGTTCATTGAGCTTGCGGCTGTTCTCCGCATGCACGTAGGCCGAGGTGGCATCGAAGGCGATGCGAATGTCATCGTCGAGGACGTGGGGCAGCAAGCCGTCGACACCGCCGGCGGTGGTTTTGATGCCCATTTCCCGAGCACGTTTCAGGCCCTCGGATTCAGGGTCGACACCCACCATCCACACCGGCTCGATCCATTGCGATCGGCACATTTTCATCAGCAGATCGGTGCCGATATTGCCCGGGCCGATAATGGCCGCTCTGAGTTTTTTGCTCATTAGGTTAAAACTCCAAAAGTCAGGCGCAGAAAGACACCCGGGCACTGCCCAGGCCATCAATGGTCAGTTCAAAACGGTCACCGGCACGGGCTGGTTCCAGCGGTACCAGAGAACCGGACAGGATGATTTCCCCGGCCTTGAACGGAATGCCGAAGGCACCCAGGGTGTTGGCCAGCCAGGCCACGGCGGTCAGCGGATTGCCTTGCACCGCCGAACCCAGGCCTTCGCTCAGGGGCTCACCGTTCTTGAACACGCGCATGCGCAAATTCGGCAGGTCCAGCTCGCGCGGGTCGACCTTGCTGTCGCCCAGCACGAATACGCCGCATGAGGCGTTGTCAGCGACCGTGTCCTGGATGCGGATGCGCCAGTCGTGAATCCGCGAGTCGACGATCTCGAAGCACGGCATCACGTATTCGGTGGCGGCCAGCACGTCGGCTTCGGTGATGCCGGGGCCGACCAGGTCATGCTTGAGCTTGAAGGCGATCTCGCCCTCGGCACGGGGCTGGATCAGTTTGTTGGCGGACAGGGAAATCCGGGCATCGTCATCGAACGACATCTGCCGCGTGATGAAGCCGAAATCCGGCTGATGCACGTTGAGCATTTGCTGCACCGCCGCCGAGGTCACGCCGATTTTCTTGCCGACGATCTGGTCACCGGCCGCCACCCGACGCTCTATCGCGTACAGGGAAATGTGATAGGCGTCTTCGATGCTGATCGACGGCCAACGCTCGGTCAGCGGCGCCAGGGTGGAGCCGCTGAGCAGCGCCTGATAAAGCTCTTCGCCGAACTCACGGCGCAATTGCACGCTCATCCGCGGGCCTCCAGAAGAAACGCCAGGCACTGGCGGTTGAAAAAGTCACGGTGTTCGACCTGGACCCAATGCCCGCACTCGCTGAGCATCACGAAACGGATGTTGCTGCAGTGCTCAAGCATGGTCTGGGCACCGGAGGACGGGCAGAACTTGTCGTTCATGCCCCAGAAACCGAGGATCGGGCACTGCAACTCACCCAGGCGCGACGTCATGTTCGGCACCTGCATGGTCGACAGCACACACACCGGTTGCTGTTGCACCACCGCCACCCGTTCGTTGACCGTTTCGTCGCTGATCAGGCTTTCATCGAACAGTTGCAGGGCCAGCAGGCGACGCATGCCCGCCGCGTCGTTCAGCTCACCCTTGGCGAAGGCCGCACCCATTTTCTGGATGCCTTCCATCTGCAGGTAATACTGTTCCTTTTCCATCAGGCCACCGGGCGCCATCAGCACCAGACGGCTGACACGCTGCGGTTGGTCGAGGGCCAGTTTGATCGCGATCGCGCCGCCCAATGAGTTGCCGATGAGCGCGCAACGCTGGATATCCAGGGCGTCGAGCAAGCCGCTCAGGGCCGCGACGAAGAAGTCCAGGGTGTAAAGGGTGTCAGGCTTGTCCGAAGCGCCGTAGCCCGGCAGATCCGGGACGATCACCCGGTAACCGGCCTCGGCGAACACCGGGTAGTTCTGCTTGAAGTTGCTGTGACCGCTGGCGCCCGGCCCGCTGCCATGGATAAAAATCACCGGCTCGCCGTTGCCGGTGTCTTGCCCGCCGATGTCTTTGTAGTGCAGCTGCAAACCATCCGGCAGCGTAACGAAGTGCCCTTGCGCTGAAGCGCCCATAAGGTGTCCTCCCGGCCTGTTGTTGTAGCGGGATTATTCCGAGGGGCCGGGTGATCAACATCGTCCGACAAGACTACCTAGTCCCTTTGGACGTTGGCCTGCACAAGGCTGCGGACCTAGCATCGACGGCATTCCCGAGCGACAAAAAGAGAACTCCCATGCTTGATCCGATGGACTTTCGCGGCAAAGTGGTACTGGTCACCGGCGGTGGTAAAGGTGTCGGACGCGGCATTACTCAGCGCTTTCTGGACTGTGGCGCCGAAGTGGTGATTTGCGGTCGCGAAGCCCCGCCAACCCTGCCTGCCAGTGCCGGGCGTGAGGCGCTGTTCGTGCCCTGCGACCTGCGCGACGTCGAACAGTCCGGGCGCTTGATCGCACAAATCGTCGAGCGTTTCGGTCGCCTCGATGTGCTGGTCAACAACGCCGGGGGTTCGCCGAGTGCCGACGCGGCCACCGCCTCGCCGCGTTTCAGCGAGGCAATCATCCGTTTGAACCTGATCGCACCGCTGAACCTGTGCCAGCAGGCCAACGAGGTGATGCAGGCCCAGGCCGACGGCGGTGCGATCATCAACATCTGCAGCGTCAGCGCCACCCGCCCTTCCCCCGGCACCGCCGCCTATGGCGCGGCCAAGGCCGGACTGCTGAACCTGACCACCTCGCTGGCGGTGGAATGGGCACCGAAGGTGCGGGTCAATGCGGTCACCGCCGGGCTGATTCTCACCGAGCAGGCGGCCATGCATTATGGTGACGACGCGGGCATTGCCCGGGTGGCGGCGACCATTCCATTGCAACGACTGGCGACCCCGGAAGACATTGGCGACACCTGCCTGTACCTGGCCTCGAAGCTGGCCCGTTACGTCAGCGGCGCGGACATTGCGGTGCATGGCGCGGGCGAACGCCCGGCGTTTCTCGACGCGGCCCAATCCTGAAGTGATCGCAGCCTTCGGCAGCTCCTACAATTGAACCTCAATCTCTGTAGGAGCTGTCGAGTAAAACGAGGCTGCGATCTTTCAAGCATTCAAATAACAAGAGGAATTCCGACATGCCCGCAATCGCCAGCCACAGTGTTTTGCTCGATCTCCCACCTCAAGCCGTCTGGGCCAAACTGCGCGACCTGAGCCTCGCCCCGCACTACGTGCCGGGCCTGACCGGTTGCCAGTTTCATCCAGGCGCAATGGAAGGCCTTGGCACCAGTCGCCGGGTGTTGCGCAAGGGCGGTCAGTATCTGGATGAAAGCGTGGTGCAGTGGCAGGAAGGCACGGGGTTCGTGTTGCGGTTGCACAAGGGCGGCAATGACTCGCCCTTTCCTTTTCGCCAGGCGAGTTTCAGTTATGCCTTGCAAGCCGATGGCAACGCGACCCGCATCACCCTGCAAATGAATTACAGCCTGCGCGGTGGCAGGCTGTTTGAAAGGTTGCTGGCCAAGTCCTTCAACAAGGTCGTGCAGCAGATTGCCGAGAACCTCAAGGCTTACTACGAAACCGGCCGAACGCAGAATCCGGATATGGCTGTCAGCGCATCCAACATTGATGTCGCCTGACACGCCGCCTTCGTCGGATCGCCGCCCGGACCAAGCCCGCTCCCACAGGGGCCACCTCGGGAGTGAGCCGCCTTCAGGAACGCGCCACTTCCGAGTGAGCGGTAAAATGGGTGGCGACGATCTTCCATTGGCCGGCGATACGCTGGTAACGGTCCTGATAGAACCCACCCAACTGCCGCGTCGCCCCGCTCTCGCCATCCAGGTTGAAATACCACAGGGCCCAACGGCCCTGGGCCTGATCCTCGCTCAGCACTTCGATTTCCGGGTTGGCGCCGTGATGCAGGTCGATCACCCGCTCATGGCAAGCCAGTTCGCGGTACAGCGCGACAAAACTGTCGCGCTCGCGGAAGATTCCCAACGGCCCATAATCGATCAGCACTGCACCTTCGGCAAAGCAATCGGCAATCACCTCGACCTGCTTGAGGTCGCAGGCGTTGAGATAGCGATGCTTGAGCTGGCGGATATCCTCCAGCGCTTCCAGGCGGGCGATACGCTGCTCCAGGTTCATGCTGCACCTCGCGCGGTTACGTTAACTTCACTCCAGTAGGCTTTCATCGAGCGGATCTTACCGTCGGCGTCGAACTCCATCACATCGATCACATGCAGCGAGCACGGTTGCCCGCCCCACTCCATGTCGACCCGGAACGGCATCGCCCCGCAACCGTTGAGTGTCGCGCGCACCGGGCCGGTGCGGGTTGCGGAGACTTTCATCGCACCCAGTCCTTCACGGTAAAAGCGCGCGATGGCGTCGATGCCCTGCAACGGCGCCTGGCCGACCGGGTCTTCAACGGTGGCGTCTTTGGCGTAGAGCGCGAGGATGCCCTCGATGTCGCTGGCATCCACCAGTTCCACATAGCGAGCCATGGTCGCCTGGATATGTTGTGCGCTGATCATTCAGACCACCTCGAACAGAGCAGCAGCGCCCATGCCGCCACCGATGCACATGCTCACCACCACGTAACGCAAGCCGCGACGCTGGCCTTCGACCAACGCGTGACCAACCATCCGCGCACCGGACATGCCAAACGGATGGCCGATGGAGATCGCCCCGCCGTTGACGTTCAGGCGCTCGGCCGGAATGCCCAGGGTGTCGCGGCAGTACAGCACCTGACAGGCGAACGCTTCGTTCAACTCCCAGAGGCCGATGTGGTCCATGGTCAGGCCGTGGCGCTTGAGCAGCTTGGGGATGGCGTACACCGGGCCGATGCCCATCTCGTCGGAATTGCAGCCGGCGACAGCCATGCCGCGATAGATCCCCAGCGGTTCGAGGCCACGTTTCTCGGCCATTTTCGCGCTCATCAACACCGAAGCCGACGCGCCATCGGACAACTGCGAGGCATTGCCGGCGGTGATGAAACGCCCCTTTTCGCTCCACTGCCCGCCCGGCCATACCGGCTCCAGCGCTTTCAGGCTCTGGAGACTGGTGTCGATGCGGTTGCACTCGTCGCGCAGCAAGGTGACGGTTTCATAACGGGTTTCGCCGGTGGCCTTGTCGAACAGGGCCTTGCGGCTGGTCAGCGGCGCCAGCTCGCGGTCGAAGCGCCCGGCGCTCTGGGCCTGTGCGGTGCGCAGCTGGCTCTGATAGCTGTATTCGTCCTGCTCGTCGCGGGAGATGCCGTAGCGCGCGGAGACGATCTCGGCGGTTTCGATCATCGGGATATAGGCGTGCGGGTCCAGCTCAATCACCGAAGCCGACTGGTTGCGATACAGGTTCTTGTGCTTGTTCTGCACCAGGGAAATCGACTCCAGGCCACCGGCCACGGCGATGTCGATTTCGTCGCACATGATGCCTTTGGCGGCCATGGCGATACTCATCAGGCCCGACGAACACTGGCGCTCGACGGCCATCCCGGCAACCGACGCCGGCAAGCCGCCGGCAATCGCGCACAGGCGGCCCAGGTTATAGGACTGCGTACCCTGCTGCGCCGCGGCGCCGATGATCACGTCGTCCACTTCACCCGGCTCGATGCCGGCACGGCGCACGGCTTCGCGCACCACGTGGCCGCCCAGTTGCGGCGCTTCGGTGTCATTGAACGCACCGCGAAAGGCTTTGCCGATCGGAGTGCGGGCGGTGGAAACGATGACGGCTTCTTTCATGCTGGATTCCTCGAAAATGCTGTTGAAGGTCAGGCCGGGTAATAGCGACTGATGGTGTCGACCACGACGCCTGGACGTTCCTCGCCGTCGATTTCGACGCTGACACGGATGGTCGCCTGCACGCCGCCTTTCACTTCCTCGACCGCGATCAGTTGCGCACTGCCGCGCACCCGCGAGCCGACGCGCACCACCGAGGGGAAGCGCACCCGCTCACAACCGTAATTGACGCCCATGGCCAGGCCGCGGACCTCAACGATCTGCGGCAAGAACAGATTGACCAGCGCCAGGCTCAGGTAGCCGTGGGCGATGCAGGTACCAAACGGGCCGCTGGCGGCCTTGAGCGGATCGACGTGAATCCACTGGTGATCGCCGGTGGCATCGGCGAACTGGTTGATTCGGTCCTGTTCCAGCAACAGCCAGTCACTGGCGCCGAGTGATTCGCCCACGGCGTCGAACAAGGCCATCGGTGTGTCGAAAATACGTGGCATGGTCACGCCCTCTGGCTGGACACCGACAACACTTCGCCGGTCATGTAGGAGCTGTAGTCGCTGGCCAGGAACATCATCACGTTGGCCACTTCCCAGACTTCGGCGGCGCGGCCGAACGCTTCGTTGGCGGCCAGTTGATCGAGCACCGCCTGGGGCGCGGATTTGCGCAGGAAATCGTGCAGGGCAATGCTCGGGCTGACGGCGTTGATGCGGATGCCGTAGTCGGCCGCCTCGACCGCTGCGCAGCGGGTCAGCGCCATCACGCCAGCCTTGGCGGCGGCGTAGTGCGCCTGTTCTTTCTGCGCACGCCAGCCCAGCACCGAGGCGTTGTTGACGATCACCCCGGCACGCCGCCCCATCATTTTCGGCAGCATGGCGCGGGTCATGCGCATGGTGCCGGTGAGCGTCACGTCGATGACCCGATTCCACTCTTCGTCGGCCATGTCCACCAGCAAGCGCGAGCCGCCAAGCCCGGCGTTGTTGATCAGCACATCGACGCCTTGCAGGTCACGCTCGGCGCAGGCGATCAGTTGTTGCACCTGAGCTTCGTCGGCAACGTTGCAGACCTGGCCGAACACCTGTTGCAGCCCAGTGGTTTCGCGGATCTTCAGCACCGCCTCGGCCAACCGGCCTTCGTGGATATCGCTGATCATCAACGCACGGCAGCCTTCTTCGGCAGCGCGCACGGCGGCGGAAAAACCGATCCCGGCACCGGCGGCGGCGGTAATCAGTACCGACTTGCCGCGCAGCAGGCCGCGACCTTCAACATATTGAGGTACAGACATGAACTCTCTCCTTTCAGGCGCGCGGACGCGGCTCTTTGGGCATGCCCAAGGCACGCTCGGCAATGATGTTGCGCTGGATTTCGTTGCTGCCGCCGTAGAGGGTGTCGGCGCGGCTGAACAGGTACAGCGACTGCAAACGGGTGAGTTGGTAAGGTCCGGCTTCGAGCAATTCCGCCTCGGCGCCGAGGACGTCCATCGCCAACTTGCCGAGGCTGGCGTGCCAGGTCGACCAGAACAGCTTGTAGATGGTCGCCTCTTTGCGCAGCGAACCGTCCTGGCTACCCGAGAGCATGCGCAGCGAGTTGTAGCGCATGATCCGCAAACCGCTCCAGGCTTCGGCCAGGCGCTGACGCAGGATCGGGTCGCGGTCGGCGCCGTTGGCGCGGGCCTTGGCGATGATTTCGTTGAGTTCATTCTGGAACTGCATCTGCTGGCCGAGGGTCGAGACGCCGCGCTCGAACCCCAGCAGCGCCATGGCGATCTTCCAGCCTTCGCCCGGCTCGCCGATGATGTTGGTGGCGTCGGTGCGGGCATCGTCGAAGAACACTTCGTTGAATTCCGAGGTGCCGGTCAGTTGCTCGATGGGGCGTACGGTGATTTCCGTCTGGGCCATCGGCACCAGCAGGAACGACAGACCGCGATGGCCGACGCTGCCTGGTTCGGTGCGGGCGATGACAAAACACCAGTCCGACTCGTGGGCCAGGGAGGTCCAGACTTTCTGGCCATTGATGATCCAGCTGCCGGAGGTTTCATCCAGCGTTGCACGGGTCTTGACGTTGGCCAGGTCGGAACCGGCGCCCGGCTCTGAATAGCCCTGGCACCAGAACGACGTACCGCTGACGATCCCCGGCAAAAAGCGCTGTTGCTGCTCGACCGTGCCGAACGCGGCGATGGTCGGCCCGGCCAGGCCTTCGCCGATATGGCCCATGCGGCCGGGGCCACCGGCGCGGGCGTACTCCTCGTTGAAGATCACCTGCTGGGTGATCGACAGGCCACGCCCGCCATGTTCCGGCGTCCAGCCGACGCAGGTCCAGCCGCCTTCGGCGAGCTTGCGCTCCCAGGCTTTTCGTTCTTCGGGAAACATGTGCTCGTCGCCCGGCCCGCCGCGAAAACGCAGGGCTTCGAACTCGCCGCGGAGGTTGGCGCTCATCCAGTCGGCCACTTCCCGGCGGAAGCACTCGTCCTGCTCGCTGAAACTGATTTTCATGGCTGCTCTCCCAGAATCACCGAAGCAATGCGCTCGCGATGCCAGGCCGGCAGCCCGAGGAAACTCTCGCTGGCACGGGCGCGCTTGAAGTAGAGGTGCGGGTCGTATTCCCAGGTGAAACCGACACCGCCATGCAACTGGATCGATTCGGACGCACAAGAGAAGTAAGTCTCGGAGCACTGCGCCTTGGCCAGCGCAGCCGCCAGCGGCAGTTCGGCCGCGACTTGGGGATCACCCTGGGGATCGAGGACTTCCTGGGCCACGCATGCGGCGTAATAACTGGCCGAACGGGCACATTCGACTTGCAGCATCATGTCGGCGGCGCGGTGTTTGAGGGCCTGGAAACTGGCAATCGGGCGACCGAACTGCTGGCGTTCCAGCATGTAGGCCACGCTGAGGTCGAGTACTTGCTGCGCGCCGCCGGTCTGCTCGGCAGCCAGGCCGATACAGGCCAGTTGCAGGACTCGTTCAAGGTGCGGCCAGCCATTGCCGAGTTCACCCAGCAGGCAGTCGGCTTCAAGGTACAGGCCCTTGAGCTGGATCCGCGCCTGACGCCGAGTCTGGTCCATGGTCGGCAACATTTGCCGTTCGATGCCTGCGCGTGCGGCGTTCACGGCAAACAGGCTGATGCCCGTTTCGCCAGTGGTTGCGGGTTGGCGGGCGGCAATGATCAACAGGTCGGCACCATGGCCGTCGAGCACATGCTTGAGGGTACCGTCGAGGACGAACCCGTCGCCTTCAGCCACCACCGTTGCCTGGACATCATCGGCCGACCAGCCGTTGGCACTGCTGAACGCCAGGGTCGCGGTCACGCTGCCGTCGGCAATCGACGGCAACCAGCGCTGCTTCTGTTCATCATTGGCCGCCAGCAATAGCGCAGGGGTGGCCATGCAAGCGGTGGCGAAAAACGGCGAGCACAGCAAACGGCGGCCCATCTGTTCCAGCAGGATCGTCAGCTCGACAAAGCCGAGGCCCAGGCCACCATAGGTTTCGGGGATATGAATGGCCGGCCAGTACATTTCCTGGCACAGACGCTGCCAGAGGGCTTCGTCGAAACCCCGTTCACTGACCATCGCCGCGCGTACGGCGGCAGAATCCGAGACATCGGCGAGGAAGCCCTCGGCCGATGCGCGGATCATTTCCTGTTCGTCGCTGAATGCAAACTCCATCGCGGCGCCTTCTGCTCGTTTGGCGGGGCACGCGTGGCGCAACACCCCTTTGAGCATGAAGTTTGGCGCCAGCAGGAGGCGGCAGAATCGTTAGCCTTGCCTAGTCCGAACGGGCGATGTCAAAGTGCGCCCACGCAAGTGAAAAACATGAATCGGCTAAGGATGCAGAACCATGAGCACTGAGCAAGAGACGACTTTCGACGAGCCGCGGCTCAACAGTACGGAAATCCGCATTCTGGGTTCGCTGATCGAGAAACAGGCCACCAGCCCGGAAACCTATCCCCTGACCCTCAATGCCCTGGTGATTGCCTGCAACCAGAAAACCAGCCGCGAGCCGGTGATGAACCTGACGCCTGGCCAGGTTGGCCAGAGCCTGCGCGCCCTCGAAGGACGCGGCTTCACCAGACTGGTGATGGGCAGCCGCGCCGACCGCTGGGAACACAAGGTGGACAAGGCCCTGGAGCTGGTACCGGCACAGGTCATCCTGACCGGGCTGATGTTTCTGCGCGGCCCGCAGACCGTCAATGAACTGCTGACCCGCAGTGGCCGCATGCATGAATTCGAAGACACCGAACAGGTGGTGCATCAACTCGAACGCCTGATTGCCCGGGGCTTGGCCGTGCTGATTCCACGTCAGGCCGGTCAGCGCGAAGACCGCTATACCCACGCCTTGGGTGATCCGGCGGATATCGAGGCGATCATGGCGGCACGGCAAAACCCGACCGAACGGGGCGGCAGCGGGGTTTCGGTTGAACGGATCGAAGAACTGGAAGCGCGGATTGCTGCCCTGGAAGAAAGGCTGGCTCGGCTCGAGTAATCAGGCTACAGAGATCCCGATGTGGGAGCGAGCCTGCTCGCGATGGCGGACTGTCAGTCACATCAATGCCGGATGGGCCGACGCTTTCGCGAGCAAGCCCGCTCCCACAGGGGTTTGGCGGTGTTCGCGCCTATTCGCCGTCCCAGTAATCCACTCCATCGGCTTGCCGGGCAACGGCAACAAAGCCTGACGCATTACCCTCGGCATCCACCTTGAAGTCATCCATCACGGCATACTTGCCGGAATCCGGGTACTCACAGATCTCCGGTGATTGCTGGGTGCTGACGGCCAGGTACCGCAACTCGCCGTTGCTGGTATTGATGATCTGGTGCGCCTTTTCAGGCCCGCCCGGTGGACAGGCGATCACATCACCGGTGCGGATCGGAAAACGTTCGGTTCCCAGGCGGACCTCTCCCTCCCCGGCCACAACGTAGAACATTTCCTCATTGACCCGATGACTGTGGAACGGGCTGCCGCGCATGCCTGGCTCCAGCGCATACAGGCGATAACCCAGCTTTTGCGCCCCCAATTGCTGACCGACTCGGGCCAGGCGCTGTTGATAGCGCCCGGCGGTTTCACCGCCCGGCGCAAACGCTTCGGGCAGCGGTTCAAGTTCGACTGAGTCCAGATTGAGAATGGGGGGATGCATGGACACCTCCTAGCTGCGGGCAAACGCCACGGCCTTCTGGAATTGCTCGTCTGTCGGCCGTACACCGGTATAGAGCACAAATTGCTCCAGCGCCTGGATCGCGATCACTTCAAGCCCGGTGATGACCCGCTTGCCTTCGGCGCGAGCACGCACGATCAGCGGTGTTTCCGGTGGGATCGCCACCACATCGAAGACAGTTTCTGCTTTTTCGATCACTTCAGGCTCAAAAGCCAGTTGCTCGGCCTCCGGTCCTCCCGTCATGCCGATCGGGGTAACGTTGACCAGCATTTGCGGGCGACGGCTCCCCAGCTCGGCCTGCCACTCATATCCCAATGACTGCGCCAGCGCCTGTCCGGCGCGCTCGTTGCGGGCCACGATCACGCCGTTTTCATAACCGCCATCGCGCAAGGCGCTCGCTACGGCCTTGGCCATGCCTCCACTGCCGCGCAAGGCAAAGGTCGAGTCCTTGGGCACCTGGTGTTTTTCCAGTAACTGGGCCACGGCGATGTAGTCGGTGTTGTAGGCCTTGAGATGACCGTCGGTGTTGACGATGGTGTTGATCGATTGAATGGCGGCGGCAGACGCGTCGAGTTCATCCACCAAGGCAATGCAGGCTTCCTTGAATGGCATCGACACGCCACAGCCACGAATCCGCAGGGCGCGAATCCCGGCAACGGCCCCCGTCAGGTCCTGGCTGGCAAAGGCCTTGTAGTAAAAATTCAGGCCCAGTTGTTCATACAGATGATTGTGAAAACGCAGACCAAAGTTCCCGGGGCGTGCTGAAAGGGACATGCACAGCTGGGTGTCTTTGTTGGGGTTCATCTGCATGGGCAAGCTCCTTCAAATGCACTTTTCGGATGGACGGGATTAGCCCTCCATCGGGTTCTGATCGATCATTTAAGTGTGTTATCGCGGCCTTACACGGGTCGGTAAAAAAGTCGCTACAGACCTTACACAAAATTTACCTCGCGGCCGTGCTGTTTTTCGAAAAAAAGCTGTCTTAGAAGTATCCCCGCGACAATCCCTGGGTCTATTGCAGACACAGGCGCCGGGTTGAAGAACCGAGGAACTATCATGATCCGTAAAGTCCCCACAGTAGCCTTGCTGATCGGCACCCTCGCTATCGCAGGACAGGCGCAAGCCGGTCATGGTAATGACGCCGCGGTATTTGGAGCGATCGTCGGTACTGCCATCGTCGGCTCGGCTCTGATCAACGCCAACCGCCCGGTCTATGTCGCACCGCAACCGGTCTACTACCAGCCCGCGCCGGTTTATTACGCGCCACCGCCTCCGGTTTACTACCAGCCGGCCCCGGTCTACGTGCAGCAACCGATCTACTACCGTCCGGCCCCGGTGTACTACGGCCCACCCCGTGGCTACTACGGTCCACCCCGTGGTTACTATGGCCCACCACGGGGCTACTACGGCCACGGCCATGGTCGCTGGTAACGAACGCTTCAAGCCCCGCTGAACCAGCGGGGCTTTTTTATCCCCGTTTGTCGGTACAGGTCTGGATAAATCTCGCCAAGGTCGCTATCGGGACAGTGCCCGTGGCAGAAGTTGGCAAGATGGACTCGACCCGTTTTCTGCCGTGCGGCAAAAAACGGTCATATTTTTGTCATGACAGTTCCGCAAGCTCGGTGCTGTCCGTCGAAAACAGGTTGATAACAACAAGGACGACCACATGCCCACGCAAAACCCGCACCGCATCGTCGGTCTGTGCACCTCCGGCAAGGTGTACAACGCACTGACCGAACTCAAGCACCTGGAAGGTCATCGCAGCGCCAAGTTTCTCTCGCTGCTGGCGCAAAGCCTGGTGCGCAAGGGCCTGCTCAACGAGCAGGAAGTGGTTCATATGCTCGATCAGGTGGTCGACTGACCGACCAACGGTCGTTTGCCCCATCCGGCATCAATGACCACTATCGAAAGCGTTGATTACCCCTCAAGGCCCTCGGACCTTAAAGTAACTCCACAGATTGATGGAGGTACTTGTCATGTCCAAGGTTCAGATCATGTCCGTTATCGGCAGCGCCGTCCCCGCACAGCTCAGGGAACTGGGCATGCTCGCCTGCTGGTATCTGGTGCGGGACGGCGTGCAGATCAGCGGCCCGCTCACTTCGCTGCCCGCGGCAAAGGAGCTGTCGCAACGCATCGGCACTGGCCAGTCCGGCAGGCTGAGTGCTTAAGGCAGCTGCACCCGCGGTTTGGTTTCAATGAAAATGGCCCAGCTCGACATGAACAGGGCCGCGATCAACGGGCCGATGACAAAGCCGTTCAGTCCGAAAATCGCCAGGCCGCCGAGGGTCGAGATCAGGATCATGTAGTCCGGCATCCTGGTGTCTTTGCCCACCAGTAACGGCCGGAGCAGGTTGTCCACCAGCCCGATCACGAAGACCCCGAACAATACCAGCACCACGCCCTTCCAGATCGCCCCGGTAAACAGGAAAAACACCGCCACCGGCACCCAGACTATTCCCGCTCCCACCGCCGGCAGCAGCGACAGAAACGCCATCAACACCGCCCAGAGCAATACGCTGGGAATGCCCAGGAACCAGAAGATCAGACCGCCCAGCGCGCCTTGGGTGATCGCCACCAACAGGTTGCCTTTCACAGTGGCCCGCACCACACGATTGAACTTGAGCTGCAATCGGCGTTTCTGCTGCTCCTGCAACGGCACCGCCTGGCGCACCTTGCGCGCGAGTTCCGCACCGTCGCGCAGGAAGAAAAACAGCAGGTACAGCATGATGAAGATACTGACGATGAACTCGAACGTGCCCTGGCCGAAACTGAACGCCTGGGAGGCCAGTACCTGCCCACCGGTCATTGCGCTCTTGACGATTTTCTCTCGCAGCCCGCTCAACTCGCCCAAGCCGAAGCGATCCAGCAGATACTGGAAATACGGTGGCAGGCTGTGCTTGAACTGCGACACGTACCCGGCGATGTCGAGTTCACCGCTCTCGACGCGCTTGTAGAGTACCGCTCCCTCCTGGACCAGCAAGGTGCTGATGATGATCACCGGTAGAATCGCGATCACCAGGCAAATGCTCAATGTGCACAGCGTCGTGAGGTTGCGTTGCCAGCCGAACTTCAGTTGCAGTCGGCTCTGCAGTGGCGCAAAGACGATGCCGAGGATCACCGCCCAGAACGCTGCGCCGTAAAACGGCAGCAGGATCCAGATGAAGGCAGCGCTCACCAGCACCAGTAAAACCATCAAGGACTTGTCTTGCAGTGTCGTTTCGTTCATGTCCGATCCGTGCCAGCCAGTCAGGACGAAAAACTTTCGCCTTGATGTTTAGTCCGCCACGGCTCGCGCGAGTGCCATCAGTTTATTGATCCGGCATAGATCCAGGTCAATAAAGCCTTGGCACAGGGCATTTACCCTGTGCGGCTTTTGCGACCGACACTGCCATGAACCTCACCGCGCCTGAACTGCTCGCCCCCGCCGGCACCTTGAAAAACATGCGTTACGCCTTCGCCTACGGCGCCGATGCCGTGTACGCCGGCCAGCCGCGCTACAGCCTGCGGGTGCGCAACAATGAATTCGACCACGCCAACCTGGCCCTCGGCATTCGCGAGGCACAGGCCCAGGGCAAGCGCTTCTACGTGGTGGTGAACATCGCGCCGCACAACGCCAAGCTCAAGACCTTCCTCAAGGACCTTGAACCGGTGATCGCCATGGCCCCGGATGCGCTGATCATGTCCGACCCTGGCCTGATCATGCTGGTGCGCCGGCACTACCCGCAAATGCCGGTCCACCTTTCGGTGCAGGCCAATACGGTGAACTGGGCGAGCGTCGAGTTCTGGCAGCAGCAAGGCCTGAGCCGGATCATCCTGTCCCGGGAGCTGTCCCTGGAAGAAATCGCCGAGATCCGCAAGCAAGTGCCGGCCATGGAACTGGAAGTGTTCGTGCACGGCGCGTTGTGCATGGCCTATTCCGGGCGCTGCCTGCTGTCGGGCTATATGAACAAGCGTGACGCCAATCAGGGCAGTTGCACCAATGCCTGTCGCTGGAAATATTCGGCGCAACCGGCCACAGAAAACACTCTCGGCGAGATCGTGCAGCAGTATCAACCGGAACCCACCCTGGGCATCGGGGCGCCCACCGGGCAGGTGTTCCTGTTGCAGGAAGCCAATCGTCCCGGCGAACAGATGCCGGCCTTCGAAGACGAACATGGCACTTACATCATGAACGCCAAGGACCTGCGCGCCGTGCAGCACGTCGAACGCCTGGCCCACATGGGCGTGCACTCCCTGAAAATCGAAGGCCGGACCAAATCGCACTTTTATTGCGCGCGCACCACCCAGGTTTATCGCCGCGCCATCGACGATGCGCTGGCGGGCCGGGCCTTCGACCGCGGCCTGATGACCGACCTGGAATCCCTCGCCCAGCGCGGCTATACCGAAGGCTTTCTGCGCCGGCATGTGCATGACGAGTACCAGAACTACCAGAACGGCAGCTCGGTCTCGGAGCGCCAGCAGTTTGTCGGTGAACTGACCGGGCAGCGGCGGGATCGCCTGGCCGAGGTCAAGGTGAAGAACCGTTTCGGACTGGGCGATCACATGGAGCTGATGACGCCCAAGGGCAACTTCCACTTCGATCTGCATCAGTTGCAAAACGCCAGGGGCAAAGGAATCGAGGTAGCGCCGGGGGATGGGCATACGGTGTATTTGCCGATACCGGATGCAGTGGATCTGGGTTTTGGCCTGCTAATGCGAGATATCGGCACACCGTAACCCCCCCTGTAGGAGCTGCCGAAGGCTGCGATCTTTTGACGTTGCCTTTCAAGATCAAAGGATCGCGGCCTTCGGCAGCTCCTACATTGGCTGATCCTGAACCTAGGCAAACTCCTCGCGCAGCATCGCCACAAACGCTTCACGCGCCGGGTGCACCCCGGCGTTTTCGTGCCAGTAGAACAGGTTGTCGACGGCGGTCAGTTCGGGGAATTCAAACCCCACACAGCCGGCGCCTTTGGCGTATTGGTCGAACACGCCCTTGGGCACCAGTGCCACGCCGGCCCCGGCACTGACGCAACCGACAATCGCACCATAACTGGCCAGGCTGACAATCGGCAGCGCCTGGCCCTGTCGCAACAACCAATGCTCCAGCGCCGCCCGGTATGGGCAACCCTGGGGCCACATGAACACGGTCTGGTCTTGCAGATCGCTGACGTTCCGCAGCGGCCCCAGGGAGGTCGAGGCGATCAGTAGCAGCTCTTCGCGGTACATCGGCGTGCGCTTGAGGTGTGAACGCTCGACATCCACCGCCACGATGGCGCCGTCGAGCTTGTGATTGAGCGTGTCGTCGAGCAACTGCCCCCAGGAGCCGGTGGTCAGCTCCAGCGCCACCTGCGGGAAACGCTTGTGGAATTTCGCCAGCAGGCGCGGCAATCGCCCGGTGGCCGACGACTCGATGGCACCGATGCGCAACGGCCCCGAGGGCTCGGCCGACGGGTCGACCGCGCGCTTGGCCTCGGCGGTGAGGGCAAGAATTTTCGAGGCGTAGGCCAGGAAGGTTTGCCCCGACGGGCTGATGCGCAGCCCTCGGCCCTCACGCAGAAACAGCGCGACACCCAGTTCGGCCTCAAGGGCCTTGATCCGTGCCGTGATGTTCGACGGCACGCAATGCAGTAATTCGGCCGCGCGGGCGATGCTGCCGACATCGGCCACGGTCTTGAACATGCGAATCTGTGCCAGCTCCATACATCACCCATAGTGAACGATCAGAGCAGTATAAGTCAGTTGTGGCGAACGATCCGCTTTCTGATACTCGGTGCATCCGCCCACAGGTGCACGACCATGAAGCCGCTCACACCCTCCCCCGTTTCCCCCTGGAAAATCATTCTGGCCATGGCGTTTGTCGTGGCGTGCTGGGGCTATTCCCCGACCGGCATCCATATCGGCTTGCAGGCCTACGACCCCGTGCACCTGGCGCTCCTGCGCTTCCTGCTGGCTTCTGTGTTCATGGCGGTGGTCGCGATGTTCAAGGGCATTCGCCTGCCGAGCCTGCGCGATCTGCCGCTAATGTTCGGCCTGGGTTTCTTCGCGGTGAGCCTGCACCACGTGGCGATCAACTTCGGGCAGCAAGGTGTCAGTGCTGGCGCTTCGAGCGTCCTGGCCCAGACCACGCCGCTGTTCAGCACGCTGATCGCGCGCTTCGTGTTCAAGGATCAGGTGAGCCTGTGGCGCTGGGGATGCGTGCTGCTCGGGTTGTTGGGCGTGGTGTTTGTGGTGGCGGGCGATCATGGCCTGGGCAGCATTGATGCCCACGGTTTGCTGATCCTGCTGGCGGCGGTGTCCTGGAGCCTCTACTTTGCCCTGCAAAAGCATCACACCGGACGTTACGACGGGCTGACACTGGTGTGTTACACGGTGTGGTCCGGGACGGCGCTGTTGCTGGTTTTCTTGCCCGGCCTGGCAGATCAAGTCGCCCTGGCACCGATGCGCGTGCAGTTTGCGGTGATTGCCCTGGGGATATTCCCCAGCGCCCTGGCGTACCTGGCCTGGGCCTATGTGCTGGCGCATGTCGATTTGAGCCGGGCGACGATGACCCTGTATCTGACGCCGCCGACGGCGATGGTGATTGCATCCTATGCGCTTGGTGAGCGGCCGACATTGATGATCGTGGTCGGCGGGCTGGTGGTGTTGGCGAGTGTGCTGGCGCTGAATCTGGAGCGGCGGGCTTTGGTTGTTAAGGCTGTCAGGGTCTGATCCAGGTTTTTTGCTGCCTGGACTGACGTCTTCGCGAGCAAGCCCGCTCCCACAGGTTTTGAGTCGTACTCAAGCACTACGGCATGCATAAACCCCCTGTGGGAGCGGGCTTGCTCGCGAAGAACGATGACTCGGTGCCACTGAAGAACAGACAACCTCAGCTAGCCGAAAACCGGTCGCGACTGTTGGTCAGGTGCAGCCACATCGCCGCCCGCGCCGCGTCCGGGTCCTGGCGCTTGATGGCATTGAGAATCGCCTCGTGCTCGAGGTTGGCCAACTGGCCGAGCTTGCTCAAGTCCACCGCGCCACGCTCGGCGGCATTGACCCGGGTGCGCGGGATCATTGCACTGCCCAGATGCTGCATGATTTCAGTGAAGCAAACGTTGCCGGTGGCTTCGGCGATCAGCAGATGAAAACGCCGGTCCGCTTCGACACAGCTGTCGTTGTTGGCCAGCAGGCTTTGATAGTCGTCCAGCGCTTCACGCATCTGCGCCAGTTGCAGGTCGGTACGGCGCGTTGCCGCCAGCGCCGCCGCCTGTGTTTCCAGGCCCATGCGCAACTCCAGAATGCTGCGCACCCCCAACGCGGTATCGACATTCAGCCGCAGCCCCTGCTCCGGCGCGCGCTCGATCACGAACGTGCCAATGCCGTGCCGGGTTTCCACCAGCCCCGAGGCCTGCAACTTCGAGATCGCCTCACGCACCACCGTGCGACTGACCCCGTGTTCCTGAACGATGGTGTTTTCCGACGGTAGCTTGTCGCCGGGCAACATCTGGCCGAGCAGGATGCGCTGGGTCAGTTTCTCCACCAGGTCATGGGCCAGGTTGTGGCTGCGCTTGCGAGCGGGTACTTCGAGGTCTTCTTGCATGGTGGTGTCCGGAAATCAGGGCTATCGAATCGTAGCACCGCGCCAGACGGGAATCCTGAAAAAATCTCGGCATCTTGTATGACAACACTCAACAACCAGCCCATTTTGATTCGTTTCAAGGGCTATCCGCCACCACCAATAGAATAAAAAACCTCTGTTAAAGCGCCATTTCATTGAATAAGCGTGGTTGCAAGATGAAAAAACCTAGTTGTATGATGTCTATCAACAACGTAGCACCCAGCTTCACCCCGCATAAAAATAACGAGTGGGAGAAAACGCAGTGAATACATCCATCCCCGGGATGCACGACGACGCCAATCCAGCGCTGAAGTCCGCCATCGCCAAAGTCAAACGTCACGTCTTGCCGCTGTTCGTCATCATGTTCATCGTCAATTACATTGATCGCGTGAACATCGGTTTCGTCCGCGCCCACATGGAACACGACCTGGGCATTGGCGCGGCCGCCTACGGCCTGGGCGCCGGTCTGTTCTTCATCGGTTATGCACTGTTCGAGGTGCCCTCCAACATCCTTCTGCAGAAAGTCGGCGCTCGCATCTGGCTGACCCGGATCATGCTGACCTGGGGCCTGGTCGCCGCGGGCATGGCGTTTATCCAGAACGAAACCCACTTCTACATCCTGCGTTTTCTGCTGGGCGTGGCCGAAGCCGGGTTCTTTCCCGGGGTGATCTACTACTTCACCCGCTGGTTGCCCGGCGTGGAACGCGGCAAGGCGATTGCCATCTTCCTCAGTGGCTCGGCGATTGCCTCGTTGATCTCCGGCCCGCTGTCCGGGCTGCTCCTGCAAATCAGCGGCCTGGGCATGCACGGCTGGCAATGGATGTACTTCATCGAGGGCATGTTTTCGGTGGGGTTGTGCGTGTTCGTCTGGTTCTGGCTGGACTCCAGACCCCATGACGCCAAATGGCTGAGTCGCGAAGAGCAGGACGCGCTGGTCAAGGCCATCGACGATGAACAATTGACCCGGGAAGCCGCCACGCCGATCAAGCCGTCGCTGGGCAAGTTGCTCAAGGATCGCCAGATCATCCTGTTCTGCCTGATCTACTTCTTTATCCAGCTGACCATCTACGCCGCGACCTTCTGGCTGCCGAGCATCATCAAGAAGATGGGCGACCTGAGCGATGTCCAGGTCGGGCTGTTCAACTCGATTCCGTGGTTGCTGTCGATTGTCGGCATGTACGCCTTCGCTTCCCTGTCGGCCAAATGGAAACACCAGCAAGCCTGGGTCGCCACCGCCCTGCTGATCGCCGCGGCCGGGATGTTCATGTCCACCACCGGCGGGCCGGTCTTCGCCTTCGTTGCGATCTGCTTTGCCGCACTGGGCTTCAAATCGGCCTCGTCGCTGTTCTGGCCGATTCCCCAAGCCTATCTGGATGCGCGCATTGCCGCTGGCGTCATCGCGCTGATCAACTCGGTGGGCAACCTCGGCGGCTTCGTTGCGCCGACCACTTTCGGCCTGCTGGAAGAACGCACCGGCTCCATTCAGGGCGGGCTGTACGGCCTGGCCGCGACCTCGATCATCGCCGCCATCATCGTGTTTGCCGCCCGCAACAAACCCAAATCCGCGCCTGCCGTCGAATCGGCCAAAGCTGCGCCACGTCACGCCTGAAAGGATAAGAAAATGACTGCACAAGAAATCGCCAAGGCCCCGATCATCACCAGCATGCAGATTGTTCCGGTGGCCGGCCACGATGGCATGCTGCTCAATCTGAGCGGCGCCCACGGCCCGTTTTTCACTCGCAACATCGTGATCCTCAAGGACAACGCCGGCCATACCGGCGTCGGCGAAGTGCCGGGGGGCGAGCGCATCCGCCAGACCCTCGAAGACGCACGCAGCCTGGTAGTCGGCAGCCCAATCGGCACCTACCAGAAGATCCTCAATCAGGTTCGCCAGACCTTCGCCGACCGCGATGCCGGTGGTCGCGGCTTGCAGACCTTCGACCTGCGCATCACCATTCACGCCGTCACCGGCCTGGAAGCCGCATTGCTCGACTTGCTCGGCCAGCACCTGGACGTACCGGTGGCCGCCCTGCTCGGCGAAGGCCAGCAGCGTGATGAAGTGAAGATGCTCGGCTATCTGTTTTATGTCGGCGATCGCAACGAAACCGACCTCGCCTACCGCAGCGAACCGGACGCCGACAACGACTGGTTCCGCGTGCGGCACGAGAAAGCCATGACCGCCGACGCGGTGGTGCGCCTGGCCGAGGCGGCTCACGCCAAATATGGCTTCAAGGACTTCAAGCTCAAGGGCGGTGTGCTCAGCGGCGACGCCGAAATCGAAGCGGTCACGGCCCTCGCCGAGCGCTTCCCCGATGCGCGCATCACCCTCGACCCGAATGGCGCCTGGTCACTGAAAGAAGCCATCCGCCTGTGCCGCGATCAGCACCACGTGCTGGCCTATGCCGAAGACCCGTGCGGGGCGGAAAACGGCTACTCGGGACGCGAAGTCATGGCCGAGTTCCGCCGGGCCACGGGCCTGAAGACCGCGACCAACATGATCGCCACCGACTGGCGGGAGATGGGCCACGCGATCCAGTTGCAGTCGGTCGACATTCCCCTGGCCGACCCGCACTTCTGGACCATGCAGGGCTCGGTGCGCGTGGCGCAGATGTGCCACGAATGGGGCCTGACCTGGGGTTCGCACTCCAACAACCACTTCGACATTTCCCTGGCAATGTTCACCCATGTCGCGGCAGCCGCGCCGGGCGAGATCACCGCCATCGACACCCACTGGATCTGGCAGGACGGCCAACGCCTGACCAAGGCCCCGCTGCAAATCGTCGACGGCTGCGTGCAGGTGCCGCAGAAACCGGGGCTGGGGGTCGAACTGGACACGGATCAGGTCGCCAAGGCCCATGAACTGTACAAAGGCATGGGCCTGGGGGCCCGGGATGACAGCGTGGCGATGCAGTTTTTGATTCCCGGCTGGAAGTTCGATAACAAGCGTCCGTGCCTGGTGCGTTGAATCGGCAAGCGCGTTGAATCAAGGGGTGCGCGTGGCCGCCTGTTGGCGGCCGATTTTAAAAAGCGCTCGGAGCATGGCGCTTCACGCCCTAAAATGACGCGCAACTGAATCAACGACGGATGAAACCAACATGGACAGGCTGAAAAACATCGCCGCTTGCATGGCGATATTCGCCGCGGGCCAATGCGTTGCGCAGGATCAAATCGAGACAGTGGTGAACGCCGCTGTACAGCCGGTGATGCAAGCCGAGGGAATTCACGGCATGGCCGTGGCGATCACCGTCAACGGCCAGGCGCATTACTTCAACTATGGCGTCGCCTCGAAAGAAACCGGCACTCCCGTCACGCAAGACACCCTGTTCGAAATCGGCTCCGTCAGCAAAACCTTCACCGCCACCCTCGCCGCCTACGCCCAGGCCACGGGCAAGCTGTCGCTGTCGGACAAGGCCAGCCAGGTCCTGCCAGCCTTGCGCGGCAGTGCGTTCGACCAGATCAGCGTGCTGCAACTGGGCACCTATAGCGCTGGCGGCCTGCCCCTGCAATTCCCCGCTGAATATGATTCGGCCGACAAAATGCTCGGCTACTACAAGCAATGGAAACCGCTCTACGCTCCCGGCAGCCACCGACTGTATTCGAACCCCAGCCTCGGCCTGTTCGGCTACCTCGCCGCGCAAAGCATGGGCCGGCCGTTCGATGACCTGATGGAGAAAACCCTGCTGCCAAAACTCGGCCTCAAGCACACCTATGTGCACGTGCCGCAGGCTCAGATGGCGCTGTACGCCCAAGGCTACAACAAGGAAGGCCAACCGGTACGGGTCACTCCGGGTGCGCTGGATTCCGAGGCGTACGGGGTGAAAACCAGTGCCGCTGACTTGCTGGCCTACGTCGGCGCGAACATAAAGCCGACGTCTCTGGAAAAACCATTGCAGCAAGCCATCGCCTTGACCCATAGCGGTTACTACACCGTTGGCGGTATGACCCAGGGCCTCGGTTGGGAGATGTATCGCTACCCGATCACACTGGATCGCCTGCTGGACGGCAACTCTACGCCAATGGCCATGCAGGCCCATGAAGTCCAGTGGCTGAACCCGCCACAAGCGCAGCCGCAGGACGCGCTGATCAACAAGACAGGCTCAACCGGTGGTTTTGGGGCTTACGTGGCGTACGTGCCATCGAAGGACATTGGCATTGTGATGCTGGCCAACAAGAATTATCCCAATGCAGAACGGGTCAGGATTGCTCATCAGATTCTGAGCGCCCTTACCCGGTAAGACCGCCCCGCCTTGCATACCCACATAAACCAAGTAGGATTCGCGCCTCTTTTTTGCGTCACCTGGCCACGCATCAGGTCTGCCGAATCCTTTGGGGGGGGTGGCGGGACTATGCTGAAACAGGACATGAGGATTGATCCATGAAAGTGCTGTTGGTCGATGACCACGCTGTCGTGCGCATGGCGATCGGAATAATTCTGGCCCGTGAAGGCCATGTCATCGTCGGCGAGTGCGACAACGGTGTGGACGCGTTGAGCAAGGCCTTCGAGCTCAAACCCGATGCAATAGTGCTTGACCTGGATATCCCGCAACTCGATGGCATGGCGGTGATCGATCGCCTGCGCATCGGCGGCAGTCCGGCTCATGTCCTGGTTCACACGGGGCTGAAAAGCCAGTCGTACGCCGCGCAATGCATGCGGGCCGGTGCAGCAGGCTTTCTGTCGAAGGCCGATGACCCGGTGGAGATCGTGACGGCACTCAAGGCGCTAGCCAATGGCAAATCCTGGTTCCCGGTCGGTACGCTCAAGTCGGTGCGCCACAGCGATTTCGCCCGCAACGATGTGCAACTGCTCAGCGGCATTACCCGGCGCGAACTCAAGGTGTTGCACGGCCTGGCCCAAGGCCTGAGCAACAAGCAGATCGCCGACGATATGTTGTTGAGCAACAAGACAATCAGTACCTACAAGACCCGCCTGATGCAAAAGTTGAATGCCAGTAATTTGCTTGAGTTGATCGAGTTCGCCAAACGCAACGACCTGGCCTGACCCATGAATCGACTGGTCCTGCGGCTGTCGGGAGTGCTCGGTCTGATACTGGTGGCCCTGAACGCCTGCGCCGATCCCCTGACGCTGCTCAGCCGTGCGCCCACGAGCGACATGAGCCTGTCGCTCAACACGGCGCAGCGTCAGTGGCTGGAGCAGAAGGACGTCTTGCGCGCCGGCGTTTATCTGCCGGACCGTCCGCCACTGGACATCACTGCCAACCAAAAGGACTACGAAGGTCTTTCAGCCGACTACCTCGACTGGCTGGCGCGAGCCTTGGGCGTACGTGTACGCGTCGAACGCTATGCCAGTCAGGCCGATGCGTTGAGTGCTTTGCAACGGGGCGAAATCGACCTGGTGCCGCGGATCAATCACCTGGAAACGCAGTACAGCGACCTGCGCCTGAGCGCACCCTATGCCTACGACCAGGCCGTGCTGGTCAGCCGTTTCGGCACGCACTGGATGAACAATGAACTGCCGCCGGGAACCACGGTGCTGTTCGATCCGGACTGGATCCAGCAGGATCGGGTAATCTCGCTGTTTCCCGACCACCCGGTGCAAACCGTCGATTCGACCCAGCACGGCCTCGGCATGGTGGCCTATGGCGAAGGCATGGTGCTGCTCACCGACGCGATTTCCGCACAGTACCTGCTCGAACGCAGTTACCAGCAGAGCCTGAAACAGACTGTCCAGCGCGATTCCGAAGGCCTGGGCTTCAGTTTTGCCATGCAGCGCCAGAACACCCGGCTACTGACCCTGCTCAACAGCGCGCTGGCAACCCTGTCGCCCCAGGAACGCGTGGTCATTGCCCGCCACTGGGGCATTGGCGCCAACCCGGGGCTCGGCTACAAGCGCTTGCAGTTGACCGCCACCGAGCAGCAATGGATCAAGGACCATCCGCAGATCGAAGTGCTGGCCAACGACCTGTATTCGCCCTTCAGCCTGTTTGATTCCCATGATCAGATGCGCGGCATGGCGGCGGATCTGCTGGAGATGATCAACAATCGTACCGGCCTGGTGTTCCGCCCGCGCAAGATTTCTTCGGTGCAAGCCATGATCCGCCGCACCGAACGCGACCCGCCCGCTCTGATTGCGGCGCTGACCTACAGTGACCGGCGCGAGGAACGGCTGGCGTTCTCCCGGCCCTATATGATCAACCCGTTCGTGCTGGTCACCCGGGTGCAGCCTGAACATGAGGGCCTGGTCCGACTCAAGGGGCAGTCCGTGGCGATCATCAAGGATTCCGCGGCGGCCAACTGGCTGGAGCGCGAATGGCCCGACATCAAGGTGGTCGAAGTCGATACACCGATCGAGACTTACGAATTACTCGCCGAAGGTCAGGTCGATGGCGTGATTCAGCCACAACTGGGCGCCGGCTACCTGATCGACCGGTTCTTCCGTGGCCAGTTGCAGATCGATTCGGTGCTCGGCGCGCAACCGGCGCTGATCGCCTTTGCCAGCGGCAAACAGAACGCCGAACTGGTATCGATCCTCGACAAGGCGTTGCTCGACATCTCGCCCGATGAATTGAGTGGCCTGGCGAGCCGCTGGCAGAACCCGCAGCAAAGCCACGGAGGCTGGAGCGCCTACAAGAACTGGTTCTTTCGGGCAGTACTGGGGATGGTGCTGGTGCTGTTGGTGGTGCTTGCCTGGAACTTCGGACTTCGCCGGCAAATCGCCGAACGCCTCAAGGCGCAAAAAGCCTTGAACGACCAACTGGAATTCATGAAGGTACTGGTGGATGGCACACCGCACCCGATCTATGTCCGCGACCGCAGAGGCCTGCTGCTGACCTGCAATAGTGCCTACGTGCAAACGATGCAGGTCGAGTTGGATCAGGTGCTGAACAAAGGCTTGATCGAAGCCGATATCCTGCCCCTCGACGACGCCCACAATTACAAGCGGATTCACCGTACGACCCTTGAGAGCGGGGAGCCGTCCTTCGACAACTTCACCATGACAGTCAAGGGCCAGAAGCGCCACGTCTACCACTGGGCACTGCCGTACCGCGATTCCAATGGCACCATGACCGGCGTCATTGGCGGCTGGATCGACCTGACCGAGCAACACCACCTGCAACATGCGCTGATCCAGGCCAGGAAACAGGCCGAATCGGCCAATCGCGGCAAAAGCCATTTCCTGGCGGTCATGAGCCACGAGATTCGCACGCCCATGAGTGCACTGGTGAGTGTGCTTGAATTGCTGCGCGAAAATCAGCCCGAACAGAATGCCGATGCAGGACTGATCGACATCGCGCAGAAATCCGCCAACGGCATGATGGAGTTGATTGGCGAGATTCTCGACCTTTCGAAAATCGAGTCGGGGCAGTTTGAGTTGCGCAGCACCAGCAGCTACCCGCAACGCCTGGCGCGCACGGTGTTGCAGAGTTTCGCCAGCCTCGCCCAACAGAAAAACCTCGCACTGGAGTTTGTCAGTCATGGCCCGGACATCACGGTGCAACTTGACGCGCTGCGCTTTCGGCAAATCCTGTCCAACCTGGTGAGCAATGCCATCAAATTCACAACACAGGGTACGGTGACCGTCGAGCTGAGTCTGAGCAGCGATACGCCGTTCGCTCACCTGCAACTGGTGGTACGAGACACCGGTATCGGCATGGACGAACAGCAACGCCAGCGCCTGTTCCGACCCTACACCCAGTTCGCCGACCAGGACTGCGAATTGCAGACCGGTACCGGTCTGGGCCTGGCCATCTGTCAACAACTGACCCAACTGATGGGTGGCCGCCTGGACTGCACCAGCACCCCGGGCCAGGGCTCGTGCTTTACGCTGACGCTGCAGGTGACACCCGTCAGCGAAGGCGACGCACCCTCGCCCATCGATACCGCGCCATTACCACCGCTACCGCCGCTCTACGTGCTGATTGTCGAGGATCACGAGTTCAATCGCGTGGTATTGCAACGCCAGCTCGAATCCCTGGGGCTGCGTGTCACCTGCGCCGAAAACGGCCTGGAAGGCTTCAATCTCTGGCGCCAGGACAGGTTCGATTACCTGATCACCGACTGCAGCATGCCGCTGCTCAACGGCGACAAGATGACCCGCCAGTTGCGCGCCATCGAAGTGGCCGAAGGTCGCACGCCGACCCATGTGGTGGGGCTGACCGCCAATGCCCAGCCAGAGGAAATCCAGCGTTGCCTCGAAGCCGGGATGAACGCTTGCCTGTTCAAGCCGCTCACGCGTAGCGCGCTGGAACGTTACCTGCACGAGTCCGAACGGACGCGCCAGGCCAGCGAGCCGTGCTTCGACCTGTCCAGGGTCACCGACATTACCGCTGGCGATGCGCTGATGAGCCGCCAGTTGTTGACGACCGTGCTGCGTACCAACCAGGAAGATTTCGACGCCATGCAGGAACTGTTTCGCGCGGGCGACTTCCGGGCCATGGGCCGGCGTTGCCACAAAATCCTTGGCAGCGCGCGGATCATTCATGCAACGCCGTTGATCAGGGCCTGCGAACAGCTGGAGTCAGGTTGTGAGGCAACGACCACCCAACAGGAAGTGCATCGTTTGTTCGAGGCCTTTGCTCGCCAGATGAAGCGTCTGCAGACGCACATTCAGTGCGTCATCGACAGCGATAGCGTGTAGGACATCAATCATCCGGCATTTCAGGCGGCTTGGCGGGCTTGGCCGGTTTGCCTGGTTTTGTACCTTTGGCGCCTTTGGCCGCCGGCTCGGCTTCAGTGACGGGAGCCGCCACGGTCGCTGTAAACTCTTTCTCGGCCGCCGGCAACTGATCGACAGCGCTGAAAATCTCGTCCAGCTTGAAGGCGTCCGATTGTTCAAGTTTCTTTTCGCCGTCCTTGCCGACCAGAATCACCTTGGTCTTGGCGCCGGCACCCAGTTTGAGCGAGCGGATCAGCGCCGCCGTGTCCTGTGGCCCCAGGTCCTTGCCGTCGCGCTGGCCCATCAGGTTGAGTACGGTGTAGAGCACCATGTTACGGTCGGTGAATCCCTTGCGGTTGGCCGGCTCATCCAGGGACTTCTTCAGGCTGGTCCAGGCCGGATCAACGGTGCTTGGAGCGATGACAATCAGTGGTCGGGCCCTGCCCTTGTCCATGTCCAGCGGTGAGTCGCCATCGGCGGCGAACGAGGTGCCAGCAATCGCCAGCAAGGTAGCCAGGGTCAGTGACCTGATGAGCATGCGCATCTCCTTTTGATATCCACGCTCTAATGATTGCGCATCGCGGCGATCGTTCCGGGTGACGTACCGCAATATTTTTCGCCTTGCCCCAAGCTTAGGTCAGGGCGGTCATTGCGCAACAGGCTGGGCTAATCTGAAGACTCATGACAACCCGCCGATCCGTGGTGGGCCGAGCCTGGCGAGCGCCAGGCAGGCCAATGATCAGGCGGGAGGACGGTGGGTGTGCCTGGGAGCTGAACATCAACCTGCCGAATACCGCCACCCCCCAGGTAGGAGCTGCCGCAGGCTGCGATCTTTTGATCTTGATCTGACATTTCTGCATACACCGCATGATCCGCAACAAGATCGCAGCCTGCGGCAGCTCCTACAGGATCCGGTTCATCCCGCCAAACGGGTAACCGATCCGGAGCTCCCACAGGGCATTGCGTGCAGGGGTTAAAACGCCAGTTTGTAGCCGATCAACAACAGCATGGTCGCCAGGCAAGGGCGCAGCAGTTCGTCGGAGATGCGCCCGGTCAGGTGGCTGCCCAGGTAAATCCCCGGCAACGAGCCCACCAGCAAGTAACCCAGGACGTGCCAATCCATGTTGCCCATGCTGGCATGGCCAAGGCCCGCGACCAGGGTCAGCGGCACCGCGTGGGCAATTTCAGTCCCCACCAGACGGCGGGTCGGCAGCATCGGATAGAGAATGAACAGTGCCACCGTGCCCAGTGCGCCGGCGCCGATGGACGTCAGCGCGACCATCGTGCCAAGGACCAGCCCGGTGATGACCGTCATCACGTTCAAGCGCAGCCCGCTGGGGTTGTAGTTGCCACCCGCACGCTTGTGGGCGAAGTCGAGCAGGCGCTTCTTGAACAGGATCGCCAGTGCCGTGGCGAACAACACAAACCCGAGGGCCTGCTTGATGATCGCGTTCATCGCCTCGGGGGCGCTGTGCAGGGTACTGAGGAACCACAGCGTCAACACCACCGCAGGCACGCTGCCCAAGGTCAGCCAGCCGGTAATCGCCCAGTCGATGTTGTTGTTCTTGCGGTGAACCAGGACACCGCTGGATTTGGTGATGGCGGCGTACAACAGGTCGGTACCGACCGCCGTCGCCGGGTTGATGCCGAACCAAAGCAGGATCGGGGTCATGAGCGACCCGCCACCTACGCCAGTCATGCCGACGATGAAGCCGACAACCAGCCCGGCAACGACCAACCCGATGTTCACTAAATCCATGAATACTTCCACAAAGATCGCAGGGGAAATCTGGCCCGCAGCATAGCGATATTTCTTATAACCAGTTATATCGATACGATCTATCTTTATACCCTGAACTCAATTCCCACAAGGAATATGTGTCGTGCTCACTGCACCGGCAGGAAATTCAGGAACAGCAGGCTCTGCGCATAGTTCAGGCCGATGCGCCGGTAGCGTTCGTCGAGCATCTGGGTCAGCAGGTCCAGCCGGGCGACGATTTTGCCGAACTCCACGGCAAAGCTCAGGTTGCTGCCCTCCTCCGAGATTTCGTTGGAGAACAGCAAGGGCTGGCCTTCTTTGTTCTGTCGCTGACTGAGGATCCAGGTGGCGATCTCGATGTTGCGCGCGGCATTGCTGACGAATACCGGGTTGATCGTATCGGTCATGTAGAACTCGAGGCGATTGCCATGGGCGGTCACCAGCATGCTGCCGATGGCATAGATGAACGCCCCGACCCGGTCGCCGAGAAACTCCGGGGTCATGGCAAAACGCAGGGCCGCGAGGTCCTTTTTGCCGCCCAGGGTCGGTAGTGGTTGCTGCAGCTCGATGGCCATGCGCACTTGCTTGCCGGCGGTGCGGGCATCGAGGAAACCGGATTTTTTCAGTTCATCGGGGTTACGCAGGTAAAGCTTGCTCATCAGCAGGTAAAGGCTGTCGAGGTTGTCGCGCATGGTCAGGGTGGCCATGCGATCGACGCTGGTCTGCAGGAACTCCTGGGGTTTGCCTTCGCGCATCTGGTCAATGATGTCGCCGCCCTGTTGCTGGCTGCAACCGGTGACGAAGAACATCGACAAACCTGCCAGGAGCAGGCAATGACGGCGGATTTTAGTAGTGATTGCGGGTGAAACTCGAGCCATGGGTTCTTGGACTTGGGCATGGGCCGGCGGTGGGGATCGCCGCAGGCTGCCATGGATAGAGCCGGACATTTCGAAAAAGTGCAGTACCGGGTGGCACCAATCGATCACTGGCAGGGGAATGTTCAAAGAAAAAACGGATCAGAAAATCATCAGGTCGGTGCACACGCCGTGTAGGAGCTGCCGCAGGCTGCGATCTTTCGATCTTGAACAATCAAAGTCAAAAGATCGCAGCCTGCGGCAGCTCCTACACTATTCACCGAGTACACACAGGAGGTTTGCATGCGCACGCTTGAACTGGCAGGCACCAGGGTCCCGGTGATCGGCCAGGGGACCTGGCAGATGGGCGAAGACCGCTCACGGCACACGGAAGAAGTCGCGGCACTGCGCCTGGGCATCGAACTGGGCATGACCTTGATCGACACTGCGGAAATGTACGCCGAAGGCGGCGCCGAGGAAGTGGTCCGCGATGCCATCGCCGGCCAGCGCGACAGCGTCTTTCTGGTCAGCAAGGTGTACCCGCACAACGCCAGTCGCCAGGGCATTCCCCAGGCTTGCGAGCGCAGCCTGCGCAGGCTAGGCACCGAGTACATCGATCTGTATCTGCTGCATTGGCGCGGCCAGTATCCCCTGGAAGAAACCGTCGACGCCTTCGAGCGCCTGCGCGAAGCCGGCAAGATCGGCCGTTGGGGCGTGTCCAACTTCGACCTTGACGACCTGCTGGAACTGGACGCCCCGTCTTGTGCCACCAATCAGGTGCTCTACAACCTGGAACAACGGGGCATAGAATTTGATTTACTGCCATGGAGCCAGCAACGGCGGTTGCCGGTCATGGCGTACTGCCCGATTGGCCAGGGCGGTAAACTGCTCTTCGACGCCACGCTCAGGCAGGTGGCCGCACGGCACAGCGCCACAACGGCACAGGTGGCGCTGGCCTGGATACTGCGTCAGGAAGGCGTGATCGCCATCCCCAAGGCGGTCCGACCCGAACATGTACGCCTCAACGCCCAAGCCGCCACGTTGCAGCTTGAGCCCGGGGATCTGGAGGCGCTGGACCAAGCGTTTCACGCGCCACAACGCAAACAGCGGCTGGCCATGGTCTGAACCACCGCAGTCAGAGAGCTTCGCCATGAGAAGCACCGACCACCTGGACCCGTTCGATCTGCAACGCTTTCTCCAGGCTCAGGACCCGGTATTCGACCGGGTTCAAAACGAGCTGAACAACGGACACAAGCGCAGTCACTGGATGTGGTTCATTTTTCCCCAGTTTGCCGGGCTCGGCGGCAGCGAGATGTCGCGCCGCTTTGCCATCCGCTCGCGGGAGGAAGCCCTGGCCTACCTTGAGCACCCGTTGCTGGGCGCCCGGCTACGCACCTGCACCCAGGAAGTACTGAACATCCGGGAACGCTCGGTAGCGGGGATTTTCGGTCATCCCGACGACCTGAAGTTTCATTCCTCGATGACCCTGTTCGCCCAGGTCGCCGACGCCGACAGCCTTTTCCAGCAAGCGTTGAACCAATACTTCCACGGCATCCTGGACGACTGGACCCTGTCGCTGATGGACTCAAAACAGGCCCAGTTGCCCACCCACCAGGGTTGAGAAGTCGTCGTCGACAAACGGCAGTATCGCGTCCGCCACCGGTTGCAGCTGCCGGGTGATGTAGTGGTCGTAATCGATGGGCGAGCTGCGCACTTCCAGTGGCTCAGGGCCGGCGACGGTGATCACGTAGCTGATCCAGCCGCCGTTCTGGTACTGGCGCGGGCGCCCCTGCCGATCGTTGTACTCGTCGGCCAGGCGCGCCGCGCGCACATGGGGCGGTACGTTGCGCTGATAGTCATCGAGGGTACGGCGCAGGCGTTTGCGGTAGATCAGCCGGTCATCGAATTCACCGGCCAGGGTCTTGCGCACATAGTCACGCACATAATCCTGATAGGGCTTGCGCAGGAAGATCCGCGAATACAGTTCCTGCTGAAATTGCCGGGCCAGCAGCGACCAGTCGGTGCGCACGGTTTCCAGGCCTTTGTAGACCATTTCGTCGCTACCGTCCTCCCGGGTGACCAGCCCGGCATAGCGTTTTTTACTGCCCTCTTCTGCGCCGCGAATGGTTGGCATCAAAAAGCGCTTGTAGTGAGTTTCGAACTGCAATTCCAGAACGCTCTGCAGGCCGTACTCCTGCTGCACGTGCTCGCGCCACCACTGATTGACGTGCGCCACCAACGCGTGGCCGATCTGCGCCGCCTCCTGCTGGCCATGGGCGCGACGCAGCCAGACGAAGGTCGAATCGGTGTCGCCGTAAATCACCGCATGCCCCTGGGCTTCGATCAACTGGCGGGTACGCAGCATGATTTCGTGCCCGCGCAAGGTGATGGACGACGCCAGGCGCGTGTCGAAGAAGCGACAACCGCTGGAGCCGAGCACACCGTAGAAGGCGTTCATGATGATTTTCAGCGCCTGGGACAGCGGCGCGTTGTGTTCGCGCTTGGCGGTTTCCCGGCCTTCGGCCACCCGGGCGACGATGGACGGCAGGCAATGTCGGGTGCGGGAAAAGCGCGCACCACGAAAACCCGGCACCGACTCGCTGTCGTCCGGGTGCTTGAGCCCTTCAATCAGCCCCACTGGATCAATCAGGAAGGTGCGGATGATCGACGGATAAAGGCTTTTGTAGTCGAGCACCAGCACCGATTCGTACAGCCCCGGCTGCGAATCCATGACAAAACCGCCGGGGCTGGCTTGCGGTGGCTTGCCACCGAGGTTCGGCGCAACGAAACCCTGACGGTGCATCAGCGGCATGTACAGGTGCGTGAACGCCGCCACCGAACCGCCCATGCGATCGGCCGGCAAACCAGTGACGCTGGCCCGCTCCAGCAGGAAGGTGAGCAACTCGGTCCTGGCGAAAATCCGTGTGACCAGTTCGCAGTCCTTGAGGTTGTATGTGGCCAGCGCCGGTTTGTCCTCGGCGAACATGCGATTGATTTCGTCCATGCGCTGGTACGGGTTGTCGATGGACTTGCCTTCGCCGAGCAAGGTTTGCGCGACGTTTTCCAGGCTGAACGAGGGAAAACTCCACGTCGCCGAACGCAGGGCCTCGATACCGTCGATGATCAAGCGGCCAGCGGCTGAAGCGAAGTAATGGTTTCCGCTGCCGTGTTCACGCCACTGCATTTCCTCGCCGCCACGCCCCAGCTTCAACGGCACCGCCAGGCGCCGGGCGTGTTCGTGGAGCACCCGCAAGTCGAACTGCACGACGTTCCAGCCGATGATCGCGTCGGGGTCGAACCGGGCAAACCAGTCGTTGAGCCTTTTCAGCAACAGGGTGCGCGAATCGCAGTATTCGAGATGGAAATCCACCTGGCTGGCATCGCCATTGGGCGGACCGAGCATGTACACCTGACGCTCGCCGCAGCCTTCCAGGGCGATGGAGTACAACTCGCCCTGGGCGGTGGTCTCGATGTCCAGGGACACCAGTTTGAGGTTCGGCCGGTAATCGGGATCGGCTTTCATCTGCGCATCGAGCAGCAGGCCCTCGGCATTCGCCGTGCCACTGAAACGCACCGGCGCGGTAATGAAGCGTTCCATCATGTAGCGTTCCGGCGGGCGCACATCGGCTTCGAACACCTCGACCCCAGCCCGGCGCAGCGCGGTTTCCAGGCGCATCAACTGGCCGTGTTGCTGGCAATAGAGACCGAGGACCGGGCGATGTTCGAAATCCTGCAGGGCCAGGGGCCTGAGCTCGACGTTCTTCTCGTCATGCAAAATGCGTTCGGCGGGCTCGCGCTGCGCAGCGGGGATGAACGCCACCGACGGTTGATGAGGCAGGCGGATACGCCGGGGACCGCTGTCGGTCGCCAGCCAGAATTCGACTTCCGTACCGGCCGGGGTGTCGCGCCAATGCCGGGTCAGGACGAAGCCCTGCTGTAGATCCACCACTGCAAACCTCGAAACTGATTCAGAGGGTGATTCTACCCGTCATCCGTCGCGATAGCGCGTTTGCCGCCGGTCTACCAGGCAGACACCGACTCTGTGGGAGCGGGCTTGCTCGCGAAGGGGCCATAACATTCAACATCTTTGTTGGCTGACAGTCCGCTTCGCGAGCAAGCCCGCTCCCACAGGTAAGGTGCTGGCCCGAAATGTGAGGTTTGCCAAAGAAAATCCGGCAAATGACGTTTTTTGCGTGTTATCTGCCGCATTCGCCCTTGCCCTGAACGCTCGCGTCTACGATTCTTCAAGAACAACGACAACACCCGAGTAACCACCATGAAAACCGTCGCCCAGCTGCTCAAGCTCAAAGATCAGAAGAATCAGGAAGTCCACCAGATCAAACCCGACCACATGGTGCTCGAAGCGCTGATGAAGATGGCCGAGAAAAACGTCGGCGCCTTGCTGGTGGTAGAGAATGAAGAAGTGCTGGGCATCATCAGCGAACGGGACTATGCGCGCAAACTGGTGCTGCACGGCCGCTCTTCGGTGGGCACGCCGGTGCGCGACATCATGGTGTCTCCGGTGATTACCGTTGATACCCACCAAACCGTGGAGACCTGCCTGGGCATCATGTCCGATAAGCGCCTGCGTCACTTGCCGGTGGTCGAAGGTGGCAAATTGATCGGCCTGCTGTCGATCGGTGACCTGGTCAAGGAAGCCATTGCCGAACAGGCGGAACTGATCAAGCAGCTGGAACAGTACATTCGCGGGGAATAGTCGACACGCCGAGGATCCCTTGTGGGAGCAGGCATGCTCCCACATTGGGTTTTGGGAGTTCAGGCCGGCCAATGCCGGGCGAACACCGGTGCCAGTGCCGGGTGGCGGTCGATTCGTTCCAGCCAGGCGAAAAACCCCGGCCGGGCGTTGCGCAAATGCTCACGACTGCCCGCCCACCGTGAGATCACCGCCGCCAGCACATCCAGGGCTCCTGGCTTCTCGCTGCCCAGGTACAACTCGCCCGAGAACTGATCGGCAAACACCTCCCAACTCCAGTGCAGGCGCCGGCGGGCGCCCTCCATGAGGTTCTGCCTGGACAACTCATCCGCCTCGGCCAGCCAGCGCTCGGGGTAATCAATGATGCCGATGGCCGCATAACAATTGCTGACGATGTACGCCATGCCGCGAATGGCCTGGCCTCGCTCGGCTGGATCCTGCGGTAACAACCCCGATGCGGGAAAGGTCAGCCCGAGGTGGATCAGGATCGCCGCGCTCTCGGTCAGGACAGCGCCATCGGGCAGCTGCAAGGTCGGAATCTGTTTGAGCGGGTTGAGCTTCTGCAGCGCCTGGGCCGCCTCCGCGGACGACTCGACATCGATGAAGCGATAAGGAACATCGCAGAGTTCAAGTGCAGCCTCGATGGCCGCTGCGCCAGAGTTCTGATGGCCGTAGAGCTGGTACATACACGTCTCCTTGCATACCGTGACCTCTGCCGGGCCACATCGACCGTCGCGGCAGAGGAACGCGCCAGCTAACCAGTGTAGAAGCCACCACCCACCACACAGCGATCATCCGACGATCGCACCATCACGCTCACCAGGGGGTGCCGCAAGTCCTATCATTGCCGTCGATGTTCACCATCACTTCAATGAAGTTCTCTTAAAAAATCCCCGGCGTAACATCTGCTCCATACCAACCCATAAGCACCCCGGAGCACACCATCATGAAACGCCAGACCCTCCTCGGCATCGCTTTCTCGGTTTTCGCAGTTAACGCTTTCGCCGCAAACTCCGCTCAACCTGTGGTCGCTGAAGGCGGCTCGGATCGTCTGATTGAAAGCCGTGTGGCCGAGGGTGGTTCCGATCGCCTGATCGAGAATCGCGTGGCTGAAGGTGGTTCGGATCGCCTGCTGGAAAACCGCGTCGCTGAAGGTGGTTCGGACAAGCTCCTGCAAAACCGCGTCGCCGAAGGTGGTTCGGACCGCCTGATCGAAAGCCGCGCTGTCTGAATGCAGTGCCTGAACGCAGGACTCAATGAAAACCCGGCCTCATCCGCCGGGTTTTTTATTCTCTTTGATACGGCGCGATTACTGCACTGCCCGTGCCATGCAGCGCTGGTAGCGTTCATCGACTCGCTTGGCAAACCACGCAGTGGTGAGCTTGCGGGTGATTTTCGGGCTTTGTAGCACGATCCCGGGCAACACTTCGCGGGGTAGCGGCCGGCCCTCGGCCCGTTCGGCCAGTTCGAAAACCCGCCGATAGAGCTTGCTGTCTTCGAACGCCAGGGTATTCCCCTCTTCCAGTTGGTCGCGGATCGTCGGATTGCGCATGTCCAGTTGCTTGCCAAGGGTACGCACGGCCAGCTCCGTGGTGCCGGGCATGATCGAACCGTAGCGCACCAGGTCGCCATCCAGCGCCAACGGGATACCGGAAGCCCGGCTCACCGCGTTCTGGAACGCAGCGTTACGGCTGGCGTACCAACCCGCGTTGAAGTCCGCAAAACGGTACAACGGCTGTGGGTAACTCACCGGATAGCCGAGCAGATGCGCGATGCCGAAATACATGCCGCCGCGCCGGGTGAACACTTCATGACGAATCGAGCTCTTCACCGGGTACGGATAGCCCTTGGCCTGCTGTTCGGCAAAGTCAATGCTGACTTGCATCGGTCCGCCGGTATGCACCGGGTTGAAGCCGCCGAACAGCTTCTTGCCCATTGGCACCATGCCGATGAAGTCGTCGAAAACAGCGCTCAGTTCCTTTTCACTGCGCGCGGCATTCAGGCGACTGCTGTAGCTTTTGCCATTCGGCGAATCGAGCATTAACGCACCGCTCACCAGCAGGCCGGGAATGTGCGCCTTGGCGGCACGGCGGTCGATCTCGTCGCGGGCGATCTTGCCCAGGCCCGGTACGCTCGGGTCGACCTGAAAGGTCGACTCCTGTTCGGTCACGGCCAGCACCGAGCACAGGTTTTGCGTGGTCGGCGAGATGTCTTGCGCGGTAAACGCCACCTGGATATCCGTGGCCCAACCCTGGGGATCGGCGGCCTTGGCCGGCAGTAAACGTACAATCTCGGCCTTTACTTCGGCCGGGCTGCGGGCCGCCGATTCCTGGGTCCGCTGGCTGCCGCAACCGGCCAATATCAGCAACACGGCGACGCTTGTGATCAATCTGATTTGCATGTCGTTCCATCTAATCCGTTTGTCCGGGCCAACCATACGACCAATGGCAGGTCAGCGGCTACGTCCGTGGCAGTCCGACGGTTGTCGCCCTCCCCGACTGGACCATACTTGATTCACACAGCGAAGAGGACAGGCTCATGCACCGCAGCGACGTGTTGATCATCGGCGCCGGCCCCACCGGGTTGGTCCTGGCGTTGTGGCTGAGCAAACTGGGCGTGCGCGTGCGGATCGTCGACAAAACCTCGGCCCCCGGCACCACGTCCCGGGCGCTGGCCGTCCAGGCACGGACGCTGGAGTTATATCGCCAGCTCGGACTGGACGTCGCCGTGGTGCAACACGGCCATCAAGTAAAGGCCGGCAACTTCTGGGTCAAGGGTGAGCTCGTGGCGCGCCTGCCTCTGTCCCGGATCGGTGAAGGCCTGACCCCCTACTCGTTTCTCGAGATCTTCCCCCAGGACGAACACGAACGGCTGCTGATCGAGCGCCTGGAAACCTTCGGCATCACGGTGGAACGCAACACCGAACTGGCAGGCTTCGAGCAAACCGCAGACGGCATCACGGCCACGCTGCTCCTGCCCGACGGCCAGCAGGAAACCTGCCAGGCCTGTTACCTGGCCGGGTGCGACGGTGCCCGGTCGATTGTGCGCAAGACCCTCGATACCGGGTTTCCCGGCGGGACTTACCAGCAGATTTTCTACGTCGCCGACGTGCAGGCCAGCGGCCCGACATTCAACGGCGAACTGCATGTGGATCTCGACGAGGCGGACTTCCTCGCCGTGTTCCCGCTGGCCGACAGTGGTCGTGCCCGCCTGATCGGCACAGTGCGCGACGAGCGCGCCGAACACGCCGAGACCCTGCGCTTCGAGGACGTCAGCAGCCGGGCCATCGAACATATGAAAGTTCAGATCGAGCAACTGAACTGGTTTTCGACCTACCGCGTGCACCATCGGGTGGCGGATCACTTCCGCAAGGACCGGGCGTTTTTGCTGGGTGATGCCGCCCATGTGCACAGCCCGGCGGGCGGCCAGGGCATGAACACCGGGATTGGCGATGCCATCAACCTGGCCTGGAAACTGGCGGCCGTGTTGAGCGGTGGTGCCCAGGCCAGTCTGCTCGACACCTATGAAACCGAGCGCATTGCCTTTGCGCGCAAACTGGTGGCGACCACCGACCGGGTCTTCACGTTCGTCACCGCCGACGGGCCGATTGCCGATTTGCTGCGTACGCGCCTGGCCCCGTTCTTGTTACCAAAAATGACATCGTTCGAAACCTCCCGCCAGTTCCTGTTTCGCACGGTGTCGCAGATCACCCTGAATTATCGCGCAATGCCGCTGAGTACCGGCGTTGCCGGGCACGTGCATGGCGGCGATCGCCTGCCCTGGGCCCATGACGGTGAGGGGGATAATTTTGAGTCGCTCAAGTGCCTGACCTGGCAGGTGCATGTCTATGGCGACACCAGCGACGAGATGATTGCCTGGTGCCACGAGCACCATCTGCCGCTACACGTGTTTGACTGGCGACCGGCGTTCGAAGCGGCGGGCCTTGGGCGCAACGGCTTTTATCTGTTGCGGCCCGATACCTATGTGGCGATTGCCGAAACCTGCTCGGACCCGAAAGTGATCGAACGGTATTTCCGCGATCACGGGATCCGGCCGTTTTTTGGTGTTCCCTGAAAACACCACATCCCCTGTGGGAGTGAGCTTGCTCGCTCCCACAGGTTATGCGGTGGTTTTCAGATCCCGGCCAAGGCCAGATCCATCGCAAAGTACGTAAAGATCAGGTCTGCCCCGGCCCGCTTGATCGCCCCCAGGCTCTCGCGCACCACACGGTCTTCATCGATGGCCCCGGCCTGGGCGGCAAACTTGATCATCGCGTACTCACCGCTCACCTGATAGGCCGACAGCGGCAGGCGCGAGGCTTCGCGGATGTCGCGGATGATGTCCAGGTAGGCACCGGCCGGCTTGACCATCAGCGCATCGGCGCCTTCCTGCTCGTCGAGCAACGATTCGCGTATCGCTTCGCGGCGGTTCATCGGGTTCATCTGGTAGCTTTTACGGTCGCCCTTGAGCGCACTGCCGCCCGCCTCGCGGAACGGGCCATAGAGCGCCGAGGCGAATTTGGTCGAATAGGCCATGATCGCTGTCTGGGTAAAACCGGCGTCATCGAGCGCCCGACGAATCGCCTGGACTTGCCCGTCCATGGCCGCCGAGGGGGCGATCACGTCGGCACCGGCACGGGCCGCCGCGACGGCTTGCCTGCCGAGGTTGATCAGGGTCTGGTCATTGTCGACTTCATGGTTGTGCAACACGCCACAATGGCCGTGGTCGGTGTACTCGCAAAAGCAGGTGTCGGACATCACGATCATTTCCGGCACCGCGTCCTTGGCGATGCGCGACATGCGCGAAACCAGGCCGTCATCGCGCCAGGTGTCGCTGCCGCTGCTGTCCAGGTGATGGGACACGCCAAAGGTCATCACCGACTTGATCCCGGCATGGGCGTAGCGCTCGATTTCCCCGGCCAGTTTCGACTCGGGAATGCGCATCACCCCCGGCATGCTTTTGATCGGTACGAAGTCGTCGATTTCTTCTTCGACGAAAATCGGCAGCACCAGGTCGTTCAGGCTGAACTCGGTCTCCTGGAACAGGCTGCGCAGGCTCGCATTGCGGCGCAGACGGCGGGGGCGTGCTTCGGGGAACTGACTGGACATGGGTATTCCTGGATTTCAGAGGACGAGACGAAAGTCGTAGGGAGGCGAAGCTTATGCCCTGCGCGGCGCGGGGCACAAACCCTGGGTGATCAACAAACTCTTGCAGGCTGGGCAACAATTCATGCATCCAACCTGTACCCTGTGGGATCGGGCTTGCCCGCTGCCACAGGGGATGGGGTTCAACCTGAAACGGGGCTCGGAATCTGCAACCCGCGCACCACCGCCGGCCGCGCCAGGAAACGTTCCAGTACCCGCGTGACGTTAGGGAAGTTCTGGATGCCCACCAGATCGCCCGCTTCATAGAAACCGATCAGGTTGCGCACCCATGGGAAGGTGGCGATGTCGGCGATGGTGTAGCGCTCGCCCATGATCCAGTCACGCCCTTGCAGACGGCCGTCCAGCACCTTGAGCAGGCGTTTGCTTTCCTCGACGTAGCGGTCACGGGGACGCTTGTCTTCGTAGTCCTTGCCGGCGAATTTGTTGAAAAACCCGAGCTGGCCGAACATCGGACCAATACCGCCCATCTGGAACATCAGCCACTGGATCGTTTCATAGCGCGCTGCCGATTCCTGGGCCAGCAGTTGTCCGCTCTTGTCGGCCAGGTAGATCAGAATCGCGCCCGATTCGAACAACGCCAGTGGCTGGTCGTCCGGACCGTGGGGGTCGAGGATCGCCGGAATCTTGTTGTTGGGATTCAGGGAAAGAAATTCCGGGGACATCTGGTCGTTGGTGTCGAAGCCTACCCGGTGAGGCTCATACGGCAGGCCGATCTCCTCGAGCATGATCGAGACCTTGACGCCGTTGGGGGTCGGCAGGGAGTACAGCTGAATCCACTCCGGATACTGGGCAGGCCATTTGCGGGTGATGGGGAATGCGGACAAATCGGTCATGGGCGGGATCCACGAAGACATTGAGAGTGACGATCATAATGTAGATATCGGCTCAGCGATCCCTTGAAGCCATCGATCTCACTGATAGCCGAGATCAAAAGAGATCACGACCGTTTCAACGTCATTAGGTGTAGCGTGTCCACAATTGTGCAACATCCTGTCGATAACCTTCGCTGCAAACCTGTGAAGGTTACCGGTACATTGCCGCGCATTCGGCCGGAATCGAACCAATCGGGTTCAGGGGACTCTGAGCAACACCCCTTGGATAACGGACCGACTGCAATGACATGGAAAACACCCGACGCAGGACAATCGAGGTGTAAAGGTTTGTCAGCCTTAACCGAATTGCGCTGAAGAACCTTTACTCATGAACCTGTTCAATTTTGCCAACCGCTTCAAACATCGCGCTTACCTTTTGTTGCCCGCCTTGTTGGTAGTCACCGCCATGTTTCTGTCGCTGGAGTCCGGCCTGAGTCGCGCCCAACCGATGGATGGCACCCAGACGCTGGTTTTCCTGCGCCACGGGGAAAAACCCGACGGTGGCCTGGGCCAGCTCAATTGCCAGGGACTGAACCGCGCCATCGACCTGGCCACGTTGCTGCCGGAAAAGTTCGGCAAGGCCAATTATGTGTTCGCGGCGAACCCGACCCGTAACGTCGAGGAAGGCGAGCTCGACAATTCCTACAGTTACATCCGCCCCCTGATGACCATCAGCCCCAGCGCCATCAAGCTCGGCCTGCCGGTAAACATCAACTTTTCCGCCAATGACACCAGTGACCTGGCCGATGAACTGCTCCACGACAAGTACCACAACTCGATCATCTACACGGCCTGGTCCCACGGCTACCTGCCGGAACTGATCAACAAGGTGGCCGGCGACGCCACCGGCAAGAAAATGACCATCACGGATGACTGGGAGTCCAGCGACTATGACTCGCTGTACGTACTCACCCTGACCTGGCACGACGGCAAGGCCAGTTTACAGAGCCATGTGTACAAGCAAGGTCTGGATAACGGTGCTGAAACCTGCCCGACTTGAGGCATGCGTTGTCTGAGCGGGCGCCTTCGCGAGCAAGCCCGCTCCCACAGTAGATCTTCAGTGAACACAGATTTTGTGTACGACGCAGATCCAATGTGGGAGCGGGCTTGCTCGCGATGAGGCCGGCAAAAACACCCTCAACCCTTCTGATTCACCCGCTCGCGCAGATACTCGAGAACCGCCCCCCGCTCCCCGGCAAACTCGATCCGCGGGTCTTTCTTCTCTCGCTGAAACGCATACATCGGATCGTAATACTCGCACAGCAGCCCTTCGATCCAGCCCCGGTGCAGATCCACCGCGCCACTGCGGGCCTGCTCGGCCAACGCATCCTCCATCAAGACCAGCATGCGTCGATGACGTTCGCCACCCAGGCGCTTCTGCACATTGTTCAGGCTTGCCAGCAAGCGCTCGGAAAACAACGCAAAGCCCTCCTCGCCATGCACGTCGATGAATTCGGCGCACAGATCCACCACGTAATCGCGCAGGATCCGCTCTACCCGCCCTTCCAGGCTGTCTTCCAGCCACACCATCGGGAACTGCTGCATGCCTTGGTACAGCGGCAACGGCAGCGCACAACTGCCCACCGCGCGGCTTTCGTCTTCCAGTACGAACTGCTCGATGCCCCGGGCGCGCTTTTTCAGCACGTCCACGGCCAAGCGGTTTTCGAAATCGATATTCGAGGGTTGGCCCGTGGCGCGCTTGCCGAAACTGGAGCCGCGGTGGTTGGCATGACCTTCAAGGTCCACGGCGTTGCCCAGTTGCGTGAGCACCTCGGTCTTGCCGGTGCCGGTCATCCCGCCCAACAGGACGAAATCGCACTGGGTCACGGCTTGATCAAGGGTGTCCAGCAGGAAGGTACGCATGGCCTTGTAGCCGCCGCCCACCCGTGGATAGTCGATGCCGGCCTCATCCTTGAGCCATTGCTGGACGATCTGCGAACGCAGGCCGCCGCGAAAGCAGTACAGCAAGCCATCCGGATGCGCCCGGGCAAAATCGGCCCAGGCCTGGATGCGTTCGGCCTTGACCGCGCCCGACACCAGTTGATGCCCCAGCACGATGGCCGCTTGCTGGCCGTGCTGTTTGTAGCAGGTGCCGACCCGCTGGCGTTCATGGTCGTTCATCAACGGCAGGTTGATCACGCCGGGAAACGCGCCCTTGTTGAATTCGACCGGCGCGCGGGCATCCATCATTGGTCGGTCGTTGAGGAAGATGTCGCGGTAATCAGTGCAGTCGACGAACATCAAAACACCTCGACTGCGTTGCTCTGTCGCTCGACCAGTTCACCGATCGGTTCCAGGCTCAGGCCCAGTTCGGCGGCCACCGAAAGGAATTGCTCGTTGCCTTGCGGCGTCACGGCAATCAGCAGGCCGCCGCTGGTCTGCGGGTCGCAGAGCACGCGTTTGTGCAGTTCCTGAAGGCGTCCGAGCTTGCTGGCGTAGCTGTCGAAATTGCGCAGCGTCCCACCCGGTACGCAACCCTGTTCCAGGTAATACTCGACCCCCGGCAGGCGCGGTACGCGGTCATATTCAATGCGCGCCGTGAGCTGGCTGCCGTCGGCCATTTCCACCAGGTGCCCGAGCAGGCCGAAACCGGTGACGTCGGTCATCGCGGTCACGCCGTCGAGCTTGCCGAAACGGCTGCCGGGTTTGTTCAGGGTGCACATCCAGTCCCGGGCCAGGCCAATGTCGGCGTTGCGCAATTTGCCCTTTTTCTCGGCCGTCGTCAGGATGCCGATCCCCAGGGGCTTGGTGAGATACAGCAGGCAACCGGCGGTGGCGGTGTCGTTGCGCTTCATGTGGCGTTTTTCCACCAGACCGGTGACGGCCAGGCCGAAGATCGGTTCTGGCGCATCGATGGAGTGCCCGCCTGCCAGCGGGATGCCAGCCTCGTCACACACTGAACGACCGCCGCGTATCACTTCCCGCGCGACTTCCGGCGCCAGCACGTTCACCGGCCAGCCCAGGATCGCAATCGCCATCAACGGATCGCCGCCCATCGCATAGATGTCGCTGATGGCATTGGTGGCGGCAATTCGGCCGAAATCGAAGGGATCGTCGACGATCGGCATGAAAAAGTCAGTGGTCGAGACCACACCGCGTTCTTCATCGATGGCATACACCGCCGCGTCATCGCGCGATGCATTGCCGACCCAAAGCTTCGGATCGAGGTTCTGCGCCCCGCTACCGGCCAGGATCACTTCCAGCACCTGGGGGGAGATCTTGCAGCCGCAACCGGCGCCGTGGCTGTATTGGGTCAGGCGAATCGGCTCGCTCATGGGGTTACCTCTTGGAGTCTAGGTAACTAATCCTACAGCAAATGAGCCTTTTTCTTTGCAGGAGATGCGGTGGTGAGCAGTGCCTCTGTGGGGGTATGGTTATGGCAGCAAAATCACCTTCTCACCGCTGCCCTGATTCACCTCGGCATAACGCTCCAGGCCTTCGGCCAATGGCGATTCGAACAATCCTGGTGGCAGGGGCTGTCGCCAGCAACCGCCGCCGTTCGACAATCCGAGTGAATTTTCCTGATGGCGCGCGATCCTTCTATGTACAACAGGGAGGAACCGGGGCTTTATGAACAGTGCAAAATTATTCGTCATTGAGTACACCCTCCATGGCGCTGCGAAGTCATTCATCATCCGCCTGGAAAAAATGGATAACGCAGAAGCCTGGCATTGGGCGAGCTGTGACGCGGGGGTGGGGCGAATCCCCCGATTCGGACGCGAGAAGGTGCAAAAGACCAGCAAGCCGATGGCTGAAAAATTCGGCGTGGAAAACGTCAAGTGGCGGCCAGCGAACTAATATCCGTTGACCATCAGGTTCGGGGGAAGGGATATGAGCGCAACACCCGTCAACAGCCCTGCGCAGCTGGACTACGGCCTGGACACGCCGACCGGCCGCATCACCAGGAGCGCCGAGTGCCGGATCGGGCTGGAGCAGGTCGAAAATGACCCATTCTGCTTCGCCATACGCGTCCCGGCACCACTGCCGGAAGATCTGGAGCAGGCCAGGACGTTGGTGCTGCGGGTCGAAGGGCGGCGCTTGCAAGGCACCGTGCGCCACAGCGAACGCCTGGAGGATGACAGCCTCAGGCTGGAAGTGGAGCCGGACTAGGCCCCACTTTTGCGTGCGCCGTGGGGTTCAGTGGGCACACTTGCAGCCTTGGGAGGCGCACTCCTCACCGTGCTCGTGATGCTTGGCGCAGGCTTCACAGCAATAGTGCTTGCCGTGACGCACGATCGGGTGTTCGCCGAGTTTGCAGGAACACTTCGGACAATCGCATATACGCTCAGTCATGGGTTTGACTCCTGTGGGTGGTGGTCGTCGGGGGGAGATGAAAACAACCCGTGCTTTTCAGTGTAGGGGTCGACTGCAACACCGCAACACCGCGTATGGCGCACTACTTGAGTCCTTGATGAATTATCCGTTTCGCGAGGACAGGAAATGACGCGTAAGAGGCGATGCCACACTGATTATCTTTGTTTCTGGACATCCTTATATATCCGGCCTCCCCCCACTCCGGCCCCCTGCTATTTTTCACCAGCCAATAATCCTCGCCATCTTCGGTGCCATAACCAACAATAAGCACGGCGTAATTCAAATCATCTTCATCGCAACTTTCATCATCCAATACCCCGCCGGAGTATTTTTCAAAGTTGTCGGAAGCGTCAATCGCCGCCGATACCGGCCCTTTGGCTACGGCCTGGCGCAGTGCCTCCTCGTCGCCACGAGGAATATTGGTATAGGTCACCGTATTGGCGGCGACAGCCTTGATCATGCCTGCATTACAGCGTCCCCCGCCGCCTGTGTAAGGGTAATATTCTTCTGACTGAATACCGTTTTGCTTGACGTAGTCATAGGTGTAATCCATCAGCCCCCCATCACATCCTTGATTACCTTGCTCACTGCTGCAATCAAGAATCTGCTGTTCGGAAAGCTCGACCAGTCTTTCGGTTTGCAAAAACAATGCGCCCTCCAGGGCACCCACCGCTGAAAAAGCATAACCGGAGCCACAAGTCCCCAATTGCTTGACTCTGGTAACAGCTCCCTGGGTACGCCAGTCCACTGAGCTTGGTATCTCCAGAGCCTGCGCCGTCACGGCACAGCCGCCAACCAGGATGAAACATGAGAGTTGCCAAAATCTCATACTTAGCCCCTGTTTCCATATGGTTTGCAGTTACCTCGCTATGTCATTGAAATGAAAGACCAATAAGCCAACGGCAACAACTGTCAAATATGACAGTTACTCAATACTGTTTAGTTATAAAAACTACACCATTTCGCGTTGTTAACCATAACTGTCAAATACGGAACTGCCCGACCAGACTGCCCAGGCGCTGGCCGAGGTCGGCCAGGCTGCGTGAAGTCTGCGCGCCGAGTTGGGTTTCATCGGCGACGCTGTCCACGGCCACGGCAATCTGGTGCACGCTGCGATTGATCTCTTCGGCCACGGCGGTCTGTTCTTCGGCGGCACTGGCGATCTGCGCGTTCATCGAATTGATGGTCGCGATCAGTTGGGCCATGGTGTCCAGCGAAGCCCCCGCCTCATTGGCTTGGGCCGAGGTGCCGTCGCCGGCCTCGCTGGAGCGGCGCATCGCCTCCACCGCTGACTGGGTGCCGGCCTGCAAACGGTCGATCATGCCCTGGATTTCCTGGGTGCTGATTTGCGTGCGGCTGGCCAGCGCCCGCACTTCATCGGCCACCACCGCAAAGCCGCGTCCGGCCTCGCCGGCGCGGGCGGCTTCGATGGCCGCGTTGAGCGCCAGCAGGTTGGTCTGCTCGGCAATCGAGCGGATCACCCCGAGTACGCTGACTATCGACGACACATCCTTTTGCAGGCTGTCCAGGGACACGCCGCTGCTGCGGATATCGTCCACCAGGGCATGGATCTTCTCGATGCTGCCGGCCACCACGCGCTTGGCGGCCTGCCCTTCTTCGTCGGTCTGCTGGGCGGCGACCGCGGCGTTCTGCGCGCTCTTGGCCACTTCCTGGGCGGCCGCCGACATTTCGTTGATCGCCGTGGCCACCTGATCGGTTTCGTGACGCTGGCGCTCCATGGCCTGATCCGAGCGATTGGCCTGGTCGGACACCTGAGTCACCAGTCCGGTCAGTTGCGAGGTCATTTCAGTGATCTGCCGTACCAGGCCGTGGATCTTGTCGACGAAACGGTTGAACGAGCCGGCCAGTTCACCGAGTTCGTCCTGGCTGGTGATGGTCAGGCGGCGGGTCAGGTCGCCCTCGCCTGCCGCGATGTCATCGAGGTTGGCTTTCATCAAATGCAGCGGACGCACAATGGTGTTGGCCAGCAGCATCCCGACGGCAGCGATCACCAGCAGCACCACGACCGCCACGCCGACGATGCTCAGCACCATGCCTTGCATGCGGGCCTGGACCTTGGCTTCGACCACGGCCACCTGTGCTTCGATGCCATCGAGGTTGACCGAGGTGCCAACCGCCATGTCCCACTTCGGCAGATATTCGGTGTAGCCGAGCTTGGGCACCAGCACCTGGGTGTTGCCGGGCAATGGCGAGCTGTATTGCAGGTAGTGGGTACCGTCCCTGGCGACTTTCACCAGGTCGCGGTTGACGTAGACACCGTTCGGGTCGCGGTTGTCCTTGAAGCTCTGGCCCACGCCTTCGGGGCTGTTGGCCTTGAACAGGCGCACGGTGTTGGAGTCGTAGCCGAAGAAGTAGCCGTCCTTGCCATAGCTGATGCTCGACAGCAGCTTGATCACCTGCGCCCGCGCCGCCTCATCGCCAGGGGCGGCCGCGTCGTAGAGCGGTTTGATCGTGGTCATGGCCACGGCCACGTAGCTTTGCAGGGTCGCCTTGGCATCGCTGAGCAGGCGCTCGCGGGTCTGCTCGACTTCCTTGCGCGCCTGATCCTGAAGAATGAACAGCGTGGTCAGGCTGATGACCAGCGCAAACAGCAACACCGGGAGGACGGCAAGGGACAGGACTTTGGCCTTGAGGCTCATGCGCATGACGTTCACTCTTTTGATTTTGTTGTCGTGGTTAAAGCTTTAACGGCACGCCGGGTCAAAAGTTGAACGCCCCAAAAAGATCGCAGCCTTCGGCAGCTCCTACAGATGAACACCCTTCCCATGTAGGAGCTGCCGAAGGCTGCGATCTTTTGATCTTTTGCTTGTTAGATCACAGAACCATCGCCGCTACCCAGCCAAACGCCAGCAACGGCAGGTTGTAGTGCAGGAAGGTCGGGACCACGGTGTCCCAGATGTGATGGTGCTGGCCGTCGATGTTCAGGCCGGAGGTCGGACCCAGGGTCGAGTCCGAAGCCGGCGAACCGGCGTCGCCCAGGGCACCGGCCGTGCCGACGATGCACACGATCGCCAACGGGCTGAAGCCCAGTTGCACGCACAGCGGCACGAAGATCGCCGCCAGGATCGGCACCGTGGAGAACGACGAGCCGATGCCCATGGTCACCAGCAACCCCACCAGCAACATCAGCAAGGCGCCAATGCCCTTGCTGTGATCGATGTACGACGCCGACGACTCGACCAGCGTCTGCACCTCACCGGTGGCCTTCATCACTTCGGCAAACCCGGAGGCGGCGATCATGATGAAGCCGATCATTGCCATCATTTTCATGCCTTCGGTGAACAGGTCGTCGGTGTCGCGCCATTTGACGATGCCCGACACCGAGAAGATCAGGAAGCCGACCAGCGCACCAATGATCATCGAATCGAGCAACAACTGAATAATGAACGCCGCCGCGATGGCCACGCCGGCCACCATCAGGCTCAGCGGGTTGTATTGCACCGCCACTTGTTCGACCTGTTCAATCTTCGCCAGGTCGTAGACACGCTTCTTGCGGTAGCTGACAAACGCGATCAGCAGGCCCGCCACCATGCCCAGGGCCGGAATGCCCATGGCGTGGGTCACATTGATGCCGCTGATGTCCACGCCGCTGCGGGCAACGTTGGCCAGCAGGATCTCATTGAGGAAGATGTTGCCAAAGCCCACCGGCAGGAACATGTAGGGCGTGATCAGGCCAAAAGTCATGACGCAGGCGATCAGGCGACGGTCCAGTTGCAGCTTGGTCAGCACATAAAGAAGCGGCGGCACCAGCAACGGAATAAACGCGATATGTATCGGCAAGATGTTCTGCGAGGCGATGGCCACGACCCAGAGCAGGCCGATCAGCAGCCATTTGACCTGGCCACCGCCGCTGGCGTGCTGGCGATCGACCATGGCCAGGGCCTTGTCGGCCAGCGCATGGGCCATGCCGGACTTGGCAATGGCCACGGCGAAAGCACCGAGCAAGGCGTAGGACAACGCCACCGTCGCCCCGCCGCCGAGGCCGCTGTTGAAAGCCTTGAGCGTCGCTTCGATCCCCAGGCCACCGGTCAAGCCACCGACCAGCGCGCCGACGATCAGGGCGATCACCACATGCACGCGGGACAGGCTGAGGATCAGCATGATGCCGACCGCGGCAATTACTGCATTCATTGTCATACCTCTGGGCAAGCAAAAAGAGTCCGGCCGACAGTCTGCGAGAGCCGCCAGCGGATAAAAAATGGGTTTTATTAGAGGGCGCGCACTTTGCCGGACCGCTGTCGCCTTGTCAAAGCCAACCCGGGGTATTCGATATTCATTGGCCCGGCTTAAAGAAAGCCGAATCCCGGCCGCTACAGTGCAAAGTCTCAGATATTTATCGAATAAGGACGTCTCCATGTCGCTCAGACAACTTTCCATTCAATGGAAAATCACCCTGCTGGCCGGGCTGTGCCTGGCGGGCATCGTGACCCTGCTGGTGGGTCTTTCGCTGTATCGCATGGAGCACAGTTCCGAGTTGGTGAAAGCCTCGAGCATGGAGATGCTGACCGAAGCGGCCCAGGCGCGGATCGAGTCCCAGGGCGAAAACCAGGCACTGGGGATTCGCCAGCAGTTCATGGACGCCTATCAGTACGGCCACGGCTTCTCGCGGCAGGTGCTGTTCCTGCGTGACCAGGCCGAGAAGCGTTTTCTCGATGCCTTCGACCTGCGCGAAGACCTGACCCGCCAGGTCAAGTCGGCCCTGCAAGCCAACCCGGACCTGCTCGGCCTGTCCCTGGTGTTCGAACCCAATGGACTGGACGGCAAGGACGAACTGTTCGCCGGTCAGGCCGAGCTTGGCAGCAACGACAAGGGCCGTTTCGCCCTCTACTGGTCGCAGCCGACGCCGGGCAAGTTGACGTCCATGGCGCTGCCGGAAAAGGACATGGCCGACACCAGCACCGGTCCCAGCGGCGAAGCGGCCAACGCCTGGTTCACCTGCCCGCGCACCACCCTCAAGCCGTGCGTGATCGAACCCTACTTCTATGAGATCGACGGTCAGAACGTGCTGATGACCAGCATCGTTTTCCCGCTGATGGTCAATGGCAAGGTCATCGCCTCGCTCTCGGTGGACATCAACCTCAACAGCCTGCAAGCGGTCAGCCTGGGCGCGAGCAAGGAGCTCTATGATGGCCAGACCAGCGTCAGCATCATCAGCCCGGCCGGCCTGCTCGCCGGCTACAGCCCGGACGCCGGCAAACTCAGCCAGCGCCTGGACGCCGTGGACCAGGCCAGCGGCGCCGAACTGCTGCGCATGCTCGCCGCCAGCAGCAAAACCGCCAGCCTGTACAGCCAGCAGCAACTGAAAGTACTGGCGCCCTTCCAGCCGATCCCCGGCGGTAAATCCTGGGGCGTGCTGCTCGACGTGCCGGAGAAAGTCCTGGTCGGCCCCGCCGAAGCCCTGAAAAAGCAACTCGATGACAGCAACACCGCCGGTACGCTGGTTGAACTCGGCCTGGGCGTGCTCGCCGCGCTGCTCGGCCTGGTGCTGGTGTGGCTGATGGCCCGCAGCGTCACCCGACCGATCCTCGGCGTGGCGCACATGCTCGAAGACATCGCCAGCGGCGAAGGTGACCTGACCCGCCGCCTGGCCTACGACAAGCAGGATGAGCTGGGCCAGTTGGCCGGCTGGTTCAACCGTTTCCTCGACAAGCTGCAACCGATCATTGCCGAAGTGAAACGTTCGGTGCAGGACGCTCGCAGTACCGCGGACCAGTCGTCCGCCATCGCCACCCAGACCAGCGCCGGCATGGAACAGCAGTACCGCCAGGTGGATCAGGTCGCGACCGCCTCCCACGAAATGAGCGCCACCGCCCAGGACGTCGCCCGCAGCGCCGCGCAAGCGGCCCATGCCGCGAGGGATGCCGATCAGGCGACCCGTCAGGGCCTGACCGTGATCGACCGCACCACCGCCAGCATCGACAATCTCGCCGCCGACATGAGCGCGGCCATGGTCCAGGTCGAAGGCCTGGCCGCCAACAGCGAGAAGATCGGCACGGTACTGGAAGTGATCCGCGCGATTGCCGAACAGACCAACCTGCTGGCCCTTAACGCCGCGATCGAAGCGGCTCGTGCCGGTGAGGCCGGACGCGGGTTTGCCGTGGTGGCCGATGAAGTGCGCAATCTGGCGCGGCGTACCCAGGAATCCGTCGAAGAAACCCGTCTGGTGATCGAACAACTGCAAAACGGCACCCAGGAAGTGGTGGGCTCGATGAGCAACAGCCATCGTCAGGCCCAGGGCAGTGTCGAGCAGGTTGGCCAGGCGGTAACGGCGTTACGCCAGATCGGCGACGCGGTGACCGTGATCAACGACATGAACATGCAGATCGCCAGTGCCGCCGAAGAGCAAAGCGCGGTGGCCGAGGAGATCAACAACAACGTGGCGACCATCCGCGACGTGACCGAGTCGCTGTCGGGCCAGGCCAATGAATCGGCGCGGGTCAGCCAGTCGCTCAACAGCCTGGCGAACCAGCAGCAGAGCCTGATGGATCAGTTCCGCGTTTAAGCCCGCTCCCACAAATTTTTCTGTGCCCGACTCAACCAAATGATGGCGAGTGGATATCTGCCAGACCTTGATTATGCTTCATGGAACCTTGCAGCGTTTTCTGGCGTCAACCTGAATGCAAGCCACGTAATCCGATGACTTCAGCCCCAGGGCCTGGGTACGGTAAGTGTTGGTGGGAACTCCGGCCTACAACAAGAGCAAGACGGAGAATACTCATGGCAGCAATCGACAATACAACCACGGGCAGCGCGCCCAACCGCGGGCTCACCCGGGAGGAGCGCAAGGTCATCTTCGCCTCCTCCCTGGGCACCGTGTTCGAGTGGTACGACTTCTACCTGTACGGCTCCCTCGCGGCGATCATCGCCAAGCACTTCTTCGCCGGTGTCAACGAAACGACGTCCTTCATCTTCGCCCTGCTCGCCTTCGCCGCCGGCTTCGCCGTGCGCCCCTTCGGCGCCATCGTGTTCGGTCGGTTGGGCGACATGATCGGGCGCAAGCATACGTTTCTCATCACCATCGTGATCATGGGTATCTCCACGGCCGTGGTGGGTTTGCTGCCCGGCTATGCGACCATCGGCGTCGCCGCGCCGATCATCCTGATCAGCCTGCGCCTGTTGCAAGGCCTGGCACTGGGGGGTGAGTACGGCGGCGCCGCGACCTACGTGGCCGAACATGCACCCAAGGGCAAACGCGGCTTCTTTACCTCGTGGATCCAGACCACGGCAACCCTCGGCCTGTTTCTTTCACTGCTGGTGATCCTCGCCTGCCGTACCCTCCTGGGCACCGAAGCCTTCGAAGCCTGGGGCTGGCGGATTCCGTTCCTGCTGTCGATCCTGTTGTTGATCGTCTCGGTGTACATCCGCCTGCAGCTCAGCGAGTCGCCGGTTTTCATGAAAATGAAGGCCGAAGGCAAATCCTCCAAGGCACCGTTGACTGAATCCTTCGCCCGCTGGGAAAACCTGAAGATCGTAATCATGGCCCTGCTCGGCGGTACCGCCGGCCAGGCGGTGGTCTGGTACACCGGGCAATTCTATGCACTGTTCTTCCTGCTGCAGACGCTGAAGATCGACCCGCAGACCGCGAACCTGCTGATTGCCGGCTCATTGCTGATCGGCACGCCGTTCTTCGTCATTTTCGGCAGCCTGTCCGACCGCATCGGGCGCAAGGGCATCATCATGGCTGGCTGCATCCTCGCGGCCCTGACTTACTTCCCGATCTTCCATGCGCTGACCCAATACGGTAACCCCGACGTGTTCATTGCGCAGGAGAAGAATCCGGTCACGGTCGTCGCCAATCCCGCCCAGTGCTCGTTCCAGTTCGACCCGGTGGGCAAGGCCAAATTCACCAGTTCCTGTGACCTGGCCAAGACCGTACTGGCCAAAAGGGCCATCCCCTACAAGAACGTGGACGCCGAACCGGGCGCCGTTGCGCAGGTGCGCATTGGCGATAAAGTGATCGAGAGCTTCGAGGGCACCGGCATGCCGGCCGCCGATTTCAAGGCCAGGAACGACGCCTTTACCGCCACCCTCGCCACCGCTCTCAAGGACGCCGGTTACCCAGAGAAGGCCGACCCGGCCAAGACCAACTACCCGATGGTGTTGCTGCTGCTGACGATCCTGGTGATCTACGTGACCATGGTCTACGGGCCGATTGCCGCCTGGCTGGTGGAACTGTTCCCCGCGCGCATCCGCTACACCTCGATGTCGCTGCCCTACCACATCGGCAATGGCTGGTTCGGTGGCTTCCTGCCGACGGTGGCGTTCGCCATGGTGGCGGCCACGGGGGATATCTACTACGGGCTGTGGTATCCGATCGTCATCGCGGTGATGACGGCGGTGCTGGGTATTTTCTTCATGCCGGAAACCAAGGATCGGGAGATTCATCACACCTGAGCAGGGGGAGGTTCTATGTGGGAGCGGGCTTGCTCGCTCCCACATAGAACCTCAGTGTCTGGGCAATTCGATGACGACCTTCAGCCCGCACCACTCGCTTTCCAGCAACGACAGTCTGCCGCCCCAGCTATCGACGATGTCGCGCACGATACCCAGCCCCAAACCATGCCCATGGGTTTGCTCGTCCAGGCGCGTGCCTCGGCCGAACACCTGATCGCGACGCTCTTCGGGAATCCCCGGGCCGTCATCTTCCACGCCGAGTTCAAAGCCCTCTGCAGTCTCGGCCACACTCAGGCGAACCTCGGCATCGGCCCACTTGCAGGCGTTATCCAGCAGGTTGCCCAACAGTTCCAGCAGGTCCTCGCGATCCCAGGGCAATTGCAGGCCGGCGGGTGCGCGGTAGCTCAGTGCCAGGTGGTCGCCATGGATCATGTTCAGCGTGGCCAGCAAGCCGGGGAGCTCGGCATCGCAATCAAACAAGGCGCCCGGCAACGCATCGCCGGACAACCGCGCACGATTGAGTTCCCGATTGAGTCGCTGCTGGACTTGTTCCAGTTGTTCCTTGAGGGTCTTGCGCAATTGTGGGTGCGCGTCGAGTTGCTCGCTTGAAGCCAGGCTCAACAGCACCGCCAGCGGGGTTTTCAAGGCGTGGCCGAGGTTGCCCAGGGCATTGCGTGAGCGCTTGAGGCTGTCCTCGGTATGGGCCAGCAAATGGTTGATCTGCGCCACCAGTGGCTCCAGTTCCACCGGCACCCGATCGTCGAGTTGCGAGCGCTGGCCCTGTTGCAGCTGCGCAATCTGCTCACGGGCCTGCTCCAGCGGACGCAAGGCCCGGCGCACGGTAATCCGTTGCAGCAGCAGAATCAGCAACAGCGCTGTCAAACCTAGGCCAAACCCGAGCTGTTGCATGCGCCGGAAGCTTTCGCGTATCGGCGTGTAATCCTCGGCGACACTGATGGAGATCGGCACCCCCGAACGTCGATAGTCCGTGCGCAGCACCAGTAACTGTTGCCCTTCCGGCCCCAGTTGCAAGTTGCCATGCAGACCGGGTTGATCGAGCACCGGCAGTTCCTGATCCCAAAGGGAACGGGAACGCCAATGGCCATCGGTGAAATCGATGCGGAAATAATGCCCGGAGAATGGCCGCTGATAGGCCGGTGACAGGCGCCGCTCATCCAGCTGCAAACCTTGCGGCCCGCGCACCAGCGCCGCCAGCAGGTTCTCGCTGTCATTGCGCAACCCGGCTTCGAGGTAACGCTGCAACCCCATTTCGAACAACCACAGGCTGGTTTGCGCCAGCACCAGGCCAACGACCACCATCACGCTGATCAGGCCCAGGCTCAAGCGGCGCTGGATCGATCTCACCGGGCTTGCCCGCCGAACAGGTAACCCTGGCCGCGACGGGTTTCAATCACACTTTTGCCGAGTTTGCGGCGCAAGTGGTTGACGTGGACTTCCAGCACATTGGAATCGCGCTCGGTTTCACCGTCGTAGAGGTGTTCGGCAAGGTGGCCTTTGGAGAGGATCTGCTCGGGGTGCAGCATGAAATAACGCAACAGGCGAAACTCCGCGGCGGTCAGCTGAATGTCCGCACCGTCGCGCACAACGCACTGGCGACCTTCGTCCAGATGCAGCCCGGCAGCCTTGAGCGTTGGCTGGTTGACCTGGCCATGGGAGCGGCGCAGCAACGCCTGGATGCGCAAAAACAGCTCTTCGGGATGAAATGGCTTGGTCAGGTAATCGTCGGCGCCGGCCTTGAGGCCTTCGATGCGTTCGGCCCAGGAATCCCGGGCCGTCAGGATCAGCACCGGCGTGACCAGCCCCGCCGCGCGCCATTGCGCCAGCACCTCAAGCCCCGGCACACCGGGCAAACCGAGGTCGAGGATGATCAGGTCATAAGGCTCGGTGCTGCCCTGATGCACAGCATCGCGACCATCGGCCAGCCAGTCCACCGCATAGCCCTGGCGACTGAGGCCGGTCAGCAGTTCGTCGGCCAGGGGCACATGGTCTTCCACCAGGAGCAAACGCATGGATCAGTCTTCCTCGTCTTTCAATAATCGGCCGTCAGTCGCATCGATGTGCAGCTCACGGACCACGCCTTCGGGGGTCAGCAATTCGACATCATAAAGGTAGATGTTGTGCTTCTCTTCGAGTTCGGCTTCCAGCAGTTTTGCGCCGGGGTAGCGATCCATCGCTTGCTGCAGCAGTTGCTCCAGCGGCAGGATCACGCCCTGTTGACGCAGGCGCAGGGCTTCATCCTGATCCAGGTCGCGGGCCATCACTGCCGAGCAAAATGCCAGAAGCAGCAGCGCCATTCTGCGTGCGACACATCGATTGAGTAGAAACACCTTCATTACCAATCCTGATGATCCTTGAGTCACTGCCCGCTGACCGCGTCTAATTCCAGAGCGAAAACCACAATGGTACCAGCGTTGCGTCGGGGGTATAGGCGAGCCACCTTAACCCGCTGAACTTAATTGAAACTGAATTGCCATCATTGCTGACACCACAACCCCGTAGGAGCTGCCGAAGGCTGCGATCCTTTCTCACTTTCACTTGAGTCGCCAGGCAAAAGACCAAAAGATCGCAGCCTTCGGCAGCTCCTACACACTTCGAGAGCGCAATGACCGCCATCCACATCAAGTTCCCGTCCCTGACCCTCAAGGCCGGCCCACGAGCCTTTGCGCGCATCCGGGACAACGGTTTGAACGCCGCCGACGTCGGCACCTTGCCGGGCGCGGCTGGCGGGCCGAAGGCGCTGGGGATTCAGGGTCTGGACCTGGCGCTGTTCGGCGAGTGGCTGCCGGCGGCACTGCGGGAACGCTCGCTGATTGGCGCATCGGTGGGTTCCTGGCGCTTCGCCAGCGCCTGCCTGCCGGACGCCGCCGAGGGTATCCGGCGTCTCGGGCAGCTGTACACAGAGCAACACTTTGCCAAGGGCGTGACCATGGCGCAGATCAGCCAGAGCTCACAGCGCATGCTCAATGACCTGCTCGACGGTCGCGATGCCTCGATCCTCAGTAACAGCCATTACCGCCTGAACATCATGGTGGTCAAAAGCCACGGTTTGCTGGCCGACGATCATCGCGGCCGCCTGGGGTTGGGCCTGTCATCGGTCATCGCCGACAACCTGCGTGGCCGGGCGCGGCTGGCACGACACTTCGAACGCCTGATCATCCACGACCCGCGCCTGGCGCCGCCGGTCGATGCCTTGAATGACTTCCCCTCGCGCTTCGTCGCCCTCAATGCCGGCAATTTGCGCCAGGCCCTGCTGGCCTCGGGCTCGATCCCGATGGTGATGCAAGGCGTGCGCGACCTGCCGGGCGCCGGCGCCGGGACCTTCCGCGACGGTGGTCTGCTGGATTACCACCTGGACCTGCCCTACAGCGGCAACGACATCGTGCTGTACCCGCACTTCACCGACCGGGTGATCCCGGGCTGGTTCGACAAGACCCTGCCGTGGCGCCGCGCCTGCCCGGCTCGCTTGCAGAACGTGCTGTTGCTGGCACCATCGAAGGAATACCTGGCGCGCCTGCCCTACGGCAAACTGCCGGACCGAAACGACTTCAAGCGCTTCATGGGCGATTCCCCGAGCCGGCAGAAATATTGGCGCACGACCATGGACGAAAGTCGCCGCCTGGGGGACGAGTTCCTCGAACTGGCCGCCAACGGTCGCCTCGGCGAGCGCTTGCTGACCCTTTAGTCAGGACAAACTGCTAAACTCGCCGCCTGCCCGAATCGCTGCGGCGAACGCCACCTGAACAGAGCTGAAAACACTGTGGAAATCTTCAAGGAATTTACTTTCGAATCCGCCCATCGCCTGCCCCACGTCCCGGACGGCCACAAGTGCGGGCGCCTGCACGGTCACTCGTTCAAAGTGGCCATCCACCTGAGCGGCGACCTCGACCCGCACACCGGCTGGATCCGTGACTTCTCGGAAATCAAGGCGATCTTCAAGCCGCTGTACGAGCGCCTGGACCACAACTACCTGAACGACATTCCCGGCCTGGAAAACCCGACCAGCGAAGTGTTGGCCAAGTTTATCTGGCAGGAATTGAAGCCTCTGCTGCCGGAACTGAGCGCGATCCGTATCCACGAGACCTGCACCAGCGGTTGCATCTATCGCGGCGAGTAATCTTCAGACAACACTGCTCCCACAAGGGATATGCGTTTCGTCAGTGACATGAAAAACAGCCTTCATCGGCTGTTTTTTTATGCCTATGCTCTTTGCCTCTTCCCCGCCAAGAGGACAAGCCCATGACTGACTGGCCACTGGATCAGGTCTTCGAGTTCAACGGACATCAGGTACGCTACACCATACGCGGCGACGGCCCGCCGCTGGTGTTCGTGCATGGCACGCCGTTTTCTTCTTTCGTGTGGCACCGGATCGCGCCGTATTTCATGGCGACTCACCGCGTCCACTACTTCGATCTGCTGGGCTATGGGCAGTCGGCACAACCCGAGGACGATGTCTCGCTCGGTGTGCAAAACCTGTTGTTGACGCAGTTGCTGGAGCATTGGGACCTGGACTGCCCCGACGTGGTGGCCCATGACTTTGGCGGTGCCACGGCGCTGCGCACGCACCTGCTCAACGACAAGGATTACCGCAGCCTGACGCTGATCGACCCGGTGGCGCTCACACCCTGGGGCTCGCCATTCGTGCAGCATGTGCGCCAGCATGAAGCAGCCTTCAGCGGACTGCCCGATTACATCCAGCGCGCCATCGTGCCGACCTATATACGCGGGGCGATCAAGCGGGAAATTCCCGATACCGAACTCGCCCCCTACGTTCAGCCGTGGCTGGGGGAACCGGGGCAGGCGGCGTTCTACCGGCAGATCGCGCAGATGGACGAGCGCTATACCCGTGAGGCCGAGGGCCTGTACCCGACGATTCGCTGCCCGGTGCAGATTCTCTGGGGTGAAGACGACCAGTGGATTCCCATCGAACGCGGGCAGGCGCTGCATCGGATGATTCCCGGATCGCTGTTTTATCCGATACCCAACGCCGGTCATCTGGTTCAGGAAGATGCGCCCGAGGCGGTCGTCGCCGCTCTTATGGGATTTTTACCCCTGCAACAATCCTCCTGAACAAACCCGCTCCCACATTTTGAACTGGCGGGATTCGCCGCTGGCGAGCTAACGTAAGGGTATCGCCTGAACGATTCGCCAAAAGGATCTGCCCGATGCACATCATCAACGCCCGTCTGCGCAACCAGGAAGGCCTGCATGAGTTGAACCTGGAAAACGGCCTGATCAGCAGCATCGGCCGCCAGATCGAAGCCCCGACCCTGGGCCCTGACGATCTGGACGCCGGTGGCAATCTGGTGGTGCCCCCCTTTGTCGAACCGCACATCCACCTCGACGCCACCCTGACCGCCGGCGAACCGCGCTGGAACATGAGCGGCACGCTGTTCGAAGGCATCGAATGCTGGGGCGAACGCAAGGCCACCATCACCGAAGAAGACACCAAGGCCCGGGCCAAGAAAACCATCCAGGCCCTCGCCGCCCACGGCATCCAGCATGTGCGCACCCACGTCGACGTCACCGACCCGCAACTGACCGCGCTCAAGGCCATGCTCGAAGTGCGCGAGGAAAGCCGGCACCTGGTCGACCTGCAAATCGTCGCCTTTCCCCAGGAAGGCATCGAGTCCTACCGCAATGGTCGCGAACTGATGGAAGAAGCCATCCGCATGGGCGCGGACGTGGTGGGCGGCATTCCGCATTTTGAATACACCCGCGATCAGGGCGTCAGCTCGGTGAAGTTCCTCATGGACCTGGCCGAACGCAGCGGTTGCCTGGTGGACGTGCATTGCGACGAAACCGACGACCCGCACTCACGTTTTCTCGAGGTGCTCGCCGAAGAGGCCCGCAGCCGCGACATGGGTTCGCGGGTCACGGCCAGCCACACCACGGCCATGGGCTCTTACGACAACGCCTACTGCGCCAAACTGTTTCGCTTGCTCGGGCATTCGGGGATCAGCTTTGTCTCCTGCCCCACCGAAAGCATCCACCTGCAAGGTCGCTTCGACAGTTTCCCGAAACGCCGGGGTGTGACCCGGGTCAACGAGTTGCTGGAAGCGGGCATGAACGTGTGCTTCGGCCAGGACTCGATCGTCGATCCGTGGTATCCGCTGGGCAACGGCAACATTCTGCGGGTGCTCGAAGCCGGCCTGCACATCTGTCACATGCTCGGTTATCGCAACCTGCAAAGTGCGCTGGACCTGGTGACGGACAATAGCGCCAAAGCCATGAACCTCGGCGATCGCTATGGCCTGGAGCGCGGGCGGCCGGCGAATCTGCTGATTCTGTCGGCGGAGAGCGATTACGAGGTGATCCGCAGCCAGGGGTTGCCGCTGTACTCGGTGCGCGATGGCAAGGTGTTGATGAAGCGGACGATGCCGGTGGTGGAGTTCAGTGGGCTGAGCTGAGTCTGGTGTTGACCGAGCTGGCCTCTTCGCGAGCAAGCCCGCTCCCACACGGGTTCTTTGTCGTACACAGATGTTGTGTTCACTGAAGATCAACTGTGGGAGCGGGCTTGCTCGCGAAGGCTATTTTGAAGTCAATCAATTAACCGAGCCGTACCAAACAGACTGACCCGACTCAATTCCCCATGCTCCTCTTCCAGCAAGATCGGCGCCGTGCCACCCGGCATCGTCACCTTGACCTCCCCGGCGCTGACCCAACCTGCCCGCCAGGCCGCACAGGCGACCGCGCTGGCACTGGTCCCCGACGACGCCGTCGGCCCCTCGCCCCGCTCGAACACCCGCGCGGCGATGTGCCCCTCAGACACACGCATTGCCCATTGCAGGTTGATTCCCGCCGGACAAGGTTTGCCTGCACCGACCGGCATGGCGTAGGCAATCCGCGTCAGCCCATCACCCAGCGCCGGCTCGCGCATCTGCTCGTTGCTCGGCAGGTCCCCGGCACTTTCCACCAGCGTCACGCAATGGGGATTGCCGACCCGCGCGAACTGGCTGCGCGACCATGCGCTGTTGAGTGCCGACAATGGTTCAACGTGGCTGAGTTCGCGACCGTTGAACATCGCCGTTGCAACCCCGTGAGCACTGACCGCCGACGGCCCGAATCCCGGCTGGCCCAGATCGAGCCAGAACCCCTTCACGCCCTCGACCTCTGCGGTTCTCACTGAAGTCTGCCCCGGCGAAGGCGTATCAGCCTTGTCGTGGTGAACCCTGAGCAGACAGGCTTCGCTCTGCGGCAATAGCCCTTGATCGCTGAGGGCCTGGGAAAAAATCGTCAGCCCGTTGCCGCTGCGCTCGGCCAGGGTACCGTCGGTGTTGACGATCAACAGATCAAAGGGTGGCGACGCCTGAAATGGTCCGACCAGCAAACCGTCGCTGCGATGATCCTTGCTGCCGGGTGGTTGAGTGCCTGGAGCCCAGCTGCAACAAGCCTCGATCGCGGCTAGCGCCCAGGCTTCGAGGGTTTGCGCTGCCTGGCTGGCCTGATCGGGCAGGTCGATACCCTGGCGGCGCAGTTCTTCGGGCGCTACCACGATGTAAATGTTGCCCCGTGCATCGTACCGCTGCGCCATGGCGCCCTCCGTGTGTCGTTGGAATGGTTCAACATATCGCGAAAAACAGCGGCGCTGTGCAACCATGTCGCCCTGTTTGACCGTAAAACTTTCCGGGCACTGATCGAACCCTCCCAGGCCGATCACTGTCCGTTGAGGACGCGACGCTTTTTGCCAAGGATTGTTATGACCAGCCTCAACAGCCAGACCACCTTCGTTCCCGGCCGCCTGGAACAGATGTCCACGCGCATCGGATTTTTCATCGCCGGGGTCGGCATCGCCGCGTGGGCGCCGCTGGTGCCCTATGCCAAGGCCCGGGCCGGACTGGATGAAGGCACTTTGGGATTGTTGCTGCTGTGCCTGGGGGTGGGTTCGATACTGGCGATGCCGTTGGCCGGGATCCTGGCCACACGTTTCGGCTGCCGGCGGGTGACGGCCGGCGGGACCCTGCTGATCTGTGCCGCCCTGCCGCTGCTGGCGACGGTGTCGTCGATTCCGGCGCTGGTCGCCGCATTGTTCATGTTCGGCGCGGGGCTTGGCACCGTGGATTCGACGGTCAACCTGCAAGCGGTGATCGTCGAGCGCGCCAGCGGTAAAAACATGATGTCGGGGTTCCATGGCCTGTTCAGCTTGGGCGGGATTGTCGGTGCGGCGGGTGTCAGCGGGTTGCTTGGCCTGGGAATTTCACCCCTGGGGGCGACGCTGGTGGTGATCATGTTGCTGCTGATCGCGCTGGCCAAGGCCGTGCCGCATCTGCTGCCCTACGGCAGCGAGAGTTCGGGGCCCGCGTTTGCGATGCCCCACGGCATCGTCCTGTTCATCGGCGGCATGTGCTTCATCGTGTTCCTCGCCGAAGGCGCGGCGCTGGACTGGAGTGCGGTGTTCCTGACACAGGAACGTGGCATCGACACGGCGTATGCGGGGCTCGGTTATGCCGCGTTTGCCCTGACCATGACGGCCGGGCGCTTGACCGGTGACAAAATCGTGCGGCGCCTGGGCGCGACGCGGGTGATTGTGTTCGGCGGGCTGACAGCCGCTGCAGGCTTGTTTCTGGCGACGTTCGCACCGAGCTGGGAGGCGGCGCTGGCGGGTTATGCGCTGCTGGGTGCCGGTTGCTCGAACATTGTGCCGGTGCTGTACACCGCGGTCGGCAAACAGACGGTCATGCCCGAAAGCATCGCCGTGCCGGCCATTACCACCCTGGGTTATGCGGGCATCCTGGCAGGCCCCGCCGTCATCGGCTTCGTCGCCCATGGCAGTAGCCTGAGCTTTGCCTTTGCCTTGATGGCGCTGTTGCTGGTGGCGGTGGCCGTTGGCGGGAAAGTGTTGAAGGTCTGAAAAGCTTCCACCGGTAAGCCCCGTACCCAATGTGGGATCGCCGCACCGCCGCTCCCACAGGGTTCTTGGTACACCTCGGTCTATCAGAACCCGACACTGGCCTGCACAAAGAACGTGCGCGGCGCACCGACGTACATGCCCGAGTTGTTGTCGCTGGAACGGGTGAAATACTGCTTGTCGAAGATGTTCTTCACCCCCGCCCCCAGTTTCAGGTTCGACACCTGCGGACCGAAGTCATAGCCGGCACGTGCGTTCCAGAGCACGTAACCCGGGATATCACCGAACTGGCCGTCAGCGGTGCCTTCGGTGATGTAGTTGCCGTTAAAGCTGCCATCGGCGTTCACGCCGGTGCCCGGCGAGCGCTGCTTGGACTGGGCGAACGCATCGAGGTTGTAAGTCCAGCGGTTGACGTCGTAACGCAGGCCGGCGGTGGCCACCTGGCGGGAGTAGAACGGCAGGTCACGGCCCTTGAAGCCCGGGATCTCACCTTCGTAGGTGGCACGGGTATAGGTGAAACCGGCGTTGGCGGTCAAGCCGTCCAGCATCGGGTTCAGCGCGGCCATGTCGTAGTGCACCGAGGCTTCGATCCCCTGGTGCTTGGTCGCGCCGAGGTTGGTCCAGCCCACGTCATTGCTGATGTATTGCAGTTCGTCGTCGAAGTCGATGTAGAACAGCGTCACCTCACCGCCCCACACGTCATCGTTGTAGCGCGTACCGATCTCGTAGGTCTTGGCCTTTTCCGGCTCCAGGCCGTTGGCGGGCTCATCACCGATACCGCCCTGCCCCAGCTGGAAATACTGCAGCGCGCCGAATGAGGTTTCGTAGTTGGCGAACAGTTTCCAGGCATCGGACATGTGATACATCACGCTCAGGGCCGGCAGCGGTTCGTTGCTTTCGATGCTGCGTTTTTTCTCCGGCACCCGCTTACCGGCGTTATCCAGCACCGGGCGGTCGTGCCAGTCGGTGCTGATGTGCTCGAAGCGAATACCCGGGGTGACGGTCCAGTTGCCAACGTCGATTTTGTTGTCGACGTAGACCGAATTGGCCTCGGTGCCACCGGTGCGGTCCTGATAGACATGGCCGTCCGCCCCCGGACGCACCACTGGCTGGTTGTCGACCAGCGCCACTCGGCTGGCCTCTTCGTGCATGGCCTCTTTCAGGTAGCGATAACCGACACTGACTTCCTGGGTGGTCGGGCCCACATCAAACACATGGGACACCCGTGGTTCGATACCGTAGGTGTAGTAGCTGCGCGGATAGGAGTTGAGTGTGTTCAGGTCCCGCGAGGCAATGGTGCTGCCACGAAAGCTGTCGGTGTAATAGGTCAGCACTTCGGCCTGGGTGCGATCGTCGATCTGCCGCGCCCACTTGAACGACACATCCTTGCGCCGGCCGCTGAAGCTGTCGTAGTCGCGTACCGACTGGAACGGGTCGGCGTCGTACTGCGCCTGGTTCAGGCCGCCGGGCATGTCGGCCTTGGCATCGTAGTAGTGGAAGTTGAGGCTGAAATCGTCGACATCGGTCGGCGCCCAATGGGTCTTGAGGATCACGTCGTCGATGTCGTTGCCGTTGTTGCTTTCACGGTAACCGTTGCCGTTCACCCCGGAGTACAACAACGCCACGCCCATGCCGTTGTCGGCGGTACCACCCATGAACGCGGTGTCGATGTGCTTCCAGCCACCGTGCCGGGAAGTTTCCAGGGTGGTGCCGATTTCCGCCGAGGCTTGCTCCGGGATCGCGCGGGTCACGAAGTTGATCACGCCACCGACGTTTTGCGGCCCGTAGCGTACGGAACCGGCACCGCGCACCACGTCGATGCTGTCGAGGTTGCCGGAGGAAATCGGCGCCATGGACAGTTGCGGCTGGCCATAAGGCGCGAACGCCGCCGGGATGCCGTCGATCAGCACGGTGGAGCGTGGCGACAGGCGCGAAGTCAGGCCGCGCACGCCGACGTTCAGGGAAATGTCGCTGCCACCGGTACCGTTGGCGTCCTGCACTTGCACGCCAGGAACGCGCTTCAACACCTCGCCGACGTTCATCGCCCCCTGCTCGACCATCGCTTCGCGGCGCACCACGGTGCGTGCGCCGGGGTGGTTCTGCACCACGGCGGCATCGGCGTCGCCGAGCCAGTCGCCGACCACCTTGATGTCAGTCACGCCCAGTTCCAGTGGGCCGTTGGCCGCCGAAGCGGGCGCCGGCATCAAGGTCACCGAACCTTCATCGATCTGGTATTGCAGGCCGCTGCCTTGCAGCAACTGGCGCAACGCGTCTTCCGGGGAAAGGTTGCCATCCACCGCCGGGGCCTGCTTGCCGGCAACCAGTTCAGGGCTGAAGAACACCTGAAGCGAGGTTTGCTGGCCCAACTGACTCAGGGCTTGTCCCAGAGGTTGCGCCGGGATGCGGATGCCGTCGGCGGCAAAGGCCTGGGGCAGCGCAATATTGACCGCGAGCGCAAGGGCCAGCGGCAACCAGGGGAGTTTGTTGTTTTTAGCGGTGGAGATTTTCACGTCGAACGTAATCCTGTGGATCGCAAGAGTGTGCGTTTGTTAATGCAAACCAGTTGCAGTTGAACAGGAAGACGATGAACTCGAAAAAAACCTGAATTTTATTTTGAAATTATTTCCTGGCTGCCATCGCCAAGGGTGCGCACGGCCACCGGCAGGATGCTCGGCAAGGCCTTGAGCAGCGCATCGGTGTTGTCGGATTTGAACACGCTGGTCAGGCGCAGATCGCCCACCGCTGCGCTGGCGACCTTGAGCGGCTTCTCGCGATAGCGCGAGACCTGCTCGGCGACATCGGCGAGGCTGGCGTTGTTGAACACCAGTTTGCCGCTGCGCCACGCGGTCATTTCCGTCGGGTTGACGGCATAAGCGGCGGCAACTCTGCCCTGGGCATCGACGTGGGTGCCAAGGCCCGCCGTCAGATTGATGAAATCGTTATCGCCCGCGTCGTGCCCTTGAACCTTGACGGTGCCCTGCTCCACCACCACCCGGGTTTCGCGGGCGCCATGGCGCACGTCGAAGCGGGTGCCGGTGACCGTGACCTTGCCGCTGCCCGCCGCGACAACAAAGGGTCGGCTGGTGTCATGCTCGACGCTGAACATCGCTTCGCCTGCAGTCAATTCGACGTTGCGGCGATCCTTTTCAAAGCGCACCTGGATCCGGCTGCGGCTGTCCAGGTCGACCACCGAGCCGTCCGGCAACGCCACATGGCGGCGCTCATTCAGGGCTGTTGAAAACTCGGCGGTGTAAGGCACCGGATAATTCAGGCCGCTGAACAAGCCCAGGCCGAGCGCCACGGCCAGCACGCTGGCGGCCACCGCATAGCGCAGCACCGGACGAGGTTTTTTCAGCACCGGCGGAGTTTCACACAGGGCCTGCAAACGCGCGGCCGGCACCAGGTCGGCGGCACTCCACAAGCCCTGGAGCACTTCGAATTCGTTGCGGTGCTGGGGGTGTTGGTCCAGCCAGAGCTCAAACCGGTGCCGCACTTCGACATCCACAACAGGCTCCTGCAAACGCACAAACCACTGCGCCGCGTCATCGCGAACCGCTGTCTGCCCGCACGCACAATCACGAGTATCCATCATGGAAGTTCCTGTTTGGCTGGGGAGGAGAATTCACGCCGCATCCTGGTGTAGGAGCTGCCGCAGGCTGCGATCTTTTGGCTGCTTTGAGACCGCTGAAGATCAAAAGATCGCAGCCTTCGGCAGCTCCTACGCAAGCCACCACACATCATGATTGCAGTCCTTCAAGGCGATCACGCAGGTGCCGAAGCGTGCGGATCATATACTTTTCCACCATGTTCCTGGACAGCCCCAGGCGTTCGGCGATTTCTGCCTGGGTCAGGCCCTCGATTTTCTGCCAGACAAACACCTTGCGGCAGTTGACCGGCAACTCGGTGAGCGCCTGCTCGATGGAATCAGCCAGCTGGATCGCATGCATGAAATGCTCCGGGTCGCCGGTCGGCGACTCACTGAGATCAATCGCCTCCGACTCCATGGCGCCCCGCCGGTCCTCACGCCGATAACCATCCACGGCAATATTGCGCGCGGTCTGGTGCAAATACGCCCGGGGCTGTTGCACCACCGCCGAATCGGACTCAAGCACCCGCACGAAGGTGTCGTGGGCCAGGTCCTCGGCCTGCTGACGATTCCTCAGGCGACGGGTCCAGGTGCCAACCAACTCTTCGTAATGCTCGAAAAAGCCGTGTCTGCGGGGCAGCTTGAGGGTCATTGCGGCGTGCTGTGGAGACGGGGCGTGAATAGTAATGCTTCCTATTAACTCGAAGCAATGCTTTGCGGCTCCGCAGCCAGGCACTTTGTCCCCTTGCCATTGTGCATTTCGTCAGGAAAGCTGGATCCCGGCACGCAACCAAAGAAATCTGGCAGGCATTCAAAAGCAGCCATTGACGGGTTGTAACAGAGTGCAGGAGTGCCCGTACCCGGCTTTTCCCCAGGAATTCACCCATGTTCAGCCCCAAAGCGTCGCCCAAAAGAACACCGCTTGCCCGTCTGGCCCTGGCCATCACCCTGAGCACCCTCGGTTTGCCTTTCTGGGCGAACCCTGCCCAGGCCCACGGCGGTCAAGCCGAAATGGTGCCGCTGCAAGCGGGCCTTGAGGAGTTTGGCGCCACGGTGAAATGGGACGATTACGCCAATCTGTTCACCATTGCCAAGGACGGGGTCTACCTCAGGGTCAAGCCCGACAGCAAAGTGGCGATGCTCAACGGCAAGCGTATCGAGCTGACGGTGCCGGTGGTGTTCAAGGACCATACGGCGTTCATGTCCAAGGACTTTATCAACCAGGTGTTCCAGTCCGGGCTGGACAAGACCTTCGTCGTCGAGACCCGCCCCAACCCGCTCAATCCCCTGAGTGCAGCCGAAATCAACACGGCCGTGGACATCGTCAGGAAATCGGAAAACTACAAGCCCGGTTTCCGCTTCACCGAAGTCTCGGTCAAGGAGCCGCCGAAGGATCAGGTGTGGAACTTCGTCTTCACCGGGCAGAACGTCGCCCAGGCGCGTGAGGCCTCAATCGTGGTGCTCGACGGCAAGCACGTGATCGAAGCCCTGGTCGACCTCGACAAGAAAGAACTCAAATCCTGGAAACCGATCGAGGGCGCCCACGGCATGGTGCTGCTGGACGATTTCGCAACGGTGCAAACCGCCGTCGAGACCAGCCCGGAATACGCCCAGGCCCTGGCCAAGCGCGGCATCGACGACGTGAAAAAGGTCGTGGCCACGCCGTTGACCGTCGGCTACTTCGACGGCAAGGACGGCCTGGCGCAGGACAAGCGCCTGCTGAAAATCGTCAGCTACCTCAACACCGGTGACGGCAACTACTGGGCGCACCCGATCGAGGGCCTGGTGGCGATTGTCGACCTGGAACAGAAAAAGCTGATCAAGATCGAAGACGAAGCGCTCATTCCGGTGCCGATGAAACCCACGCCTTATGACGGGCGCGGACGCCAGGGCGTGGCAGTCAAACCGCTGGAAATCATCGAGCCCGAGGGCAAGAACTACACCATCAGCGGCAACAGCATTCACTGGCAGAACTGGGACTTCCACGTTCGCCTCGATTCGCGGGTCGGCCCTATCCTGTCCACCGTCACCTACGACGACAAGGGCAAGAAGCGCAAAATCATGTACGAAGGTTCGCTGGGCGGCATGATCGTGCCTTACGGCGACCCGGACGTCGGCTGGTACTTCAAGGCCTACCTCGACTCCGGCGACTACGGCATGGGCACCCTGACGTCACCGATTGCCCGTGGCAAAGACGCCCCGCAAAACGCCGTGCTGCTGGACGCGACCATCGCCGACTACACCGGCGCACCGACCGCGATCCCGCGCGCCATGGCGGTGTTCGAGCGCTACGCCGGCCCCGAATACAAACACCAGGAAATGGGCCAGCCCAACCTCAGCACCGAGCGCCGTGAACTGGTGGTGCGCTGGATCAGCACCGTGGGCAACTACGACTACATCTTCGACTGGGTGTTCCAGCAGAACGGCACTATCGGCATCGACGCCGGCGCCACCGGCATCGAAGCGGTCAAGGGCGTGAAGTCCAAAAGCATGCACGAAGACACCGCCAGGGAAGACACGCGCTACGGTACCCTGCTGGACCACAACATCGTCGGCACCACGCACCAGCACATCTACAACTTCCGCCTCGACATGGACGTGGACGGCGAGCAAAACTCACTGGTGGAAGTGAACCCGGTCGTGTTGCCGAACGACCGTGGCGGCCCGCGCACCAGCACCATGCAGACCGAAACCAAAGTCGTCACAACCGAGCAACAGGCGGCGCAGAAATTCGATCCGTCGACCGTGCGCCTGCTGACCAACTTCAGCAAGGAGAACAAGGTCGGCAACCCGGTTTCCTATCAGTTGATTCCCTATGCCGGCGGCACCCACCCGGTGGCCAAGGGCGCCAACTTCGGCCAGGACGAATGGCTCTACCACCGCCTCAGCTTCATGGACAAGCAGCTGTGGGTGACGCAATACAACCCCGAGGAAAAGTACCCGGAAGGCAAGTACCCGAACCGCTCGGACAAGGACTCGGGCCTGGGGCAGTTCACCCAGGACAACCACTCCATCGAGAACACCGACGATGTGGTCTGGCTGACCACCGGCACCACCCACATCGCCCGCGCCGAGGAATGGCCGATCATGCCGACCGAGTGGGTGCATGTGCTGCTCAAACCGTGGAACTTCTTCGATGAAACGCCGACGTTGAACCTCAGCTCGCCGAAGTAAACACAAAAAGATCGCAGCCTTCGGCAGCTCCTACAGGATCGGGTTTACACACCATCAATGTAGGAGCTGCCGAAGGCTGCGATCTTTTAAACTTCAACCATGCCGCTTGCGATACTCCCCCGGCGCAATGCCGAAGCGCGACTTGAACGCGGTGGAAAAGTAGCTCGAATCAGAAAACCCCCACGAATACCCCAGCACCGACAACTTCTCCTCCTTGCCTGACCGGCGCAGGGATTCGGCGCACAAATCCAGGCGTCGGTTCTTGATGTAGCGCGCCACCACCAATCCTTTCTTGGCAAACATCCGGTACAGGCCACGGGTGGACATGCCGACTTCCCGCGCCAGCCATTCCGGGCACAGGTCTTCGGAGCGAATATTTTCGTCGATGCAGGTCAGCGTCTTGCGGAAGATCCGCTCATGGGAGTCGCTGCTGTCGTCGGCCTGGCTGATCGCCGGGCGCAGCAGGCTGACAATCGCTTCCAGGGTCGCTTCGCTTTCCTGGCGGGTCAGGTGCTGCTGGCGGGTGGCATCAAGGATCAGCCGGTGCGAGAGCATTGCAATGGGCGATGTGGCGGCGATCCGGTGGCCGCACTTGACCTGATTGAAGCGCAGGGTTTGCTCGACCAGTTGATACGGCAGGATCAGCGACAACTGCCGGGAGTTTTCGCCGTAGGTGAAGTCGCTGGGCCGCGCGGCATCGATCAGCGTGATGTCGCCGGGGGACAGCAAGACCTTGTCGTCGCCCTGGGCCATGCCCGCTGTGCCTTCGAGCTGGAACACCGCAAAATACTTGCCGCCCTCGCCCGCCGCGACCTCCTGGGGCGTACGGTACAAACGCGCCTGGCACGCGTCGACGAAACTGAGCTTGAGCGCATCGCTCTGGTATTCGCGGATGCGCCCGGCAAATTCGCTGCCCAGGGGTTGTGCGTTGAAGGCGCCACAGATCTGGTTGATCTGATGGATCCACTGGTCGAACCCATCATGGCGCTGTGCTGTTGTAGAAATCATGTCAGGCCTCACGCAGGCTTATTTTTATTGTCTACGTCAATCCACACGACATCGGATGCTTCGAGTCTCCTGAACCGCACCATTCCCTGAACAATGACGTGCTATTTCAGTCCGCCAAAACGCCGATAGAAGCTTTCACCCACATCCGGCAACGGGCCGTCGGCCGTTTCCAGCGCGGCGTTCAGCCATTCTTCGGCCTTGGCATAGATCAAACGGTAAATGTTGCGGCACAACTGGCGGGCGGCGCGGCCTTCCCAATCGCCGGGCAGCAACTCATCCGGCAGTTGCGGGTCGCGCAGCAGCAGCTTGCGGTACTCGTGAATCAACAGCACCCGCGCCAGGAAACAGTCGGCCGGTTGCAGGTTTTCCTGCTCGCGCAGGGCTTGCCATAGCGGTCGGAACAGCTGGATGAACTCGCTGTAGTGCGCCGCCAACTCCTCGATGTTCCAGCTCTCGCGCACTTGCAGGCGCAGGGCCTTGGAGGCCAGTACGTCCTGGGCGGTGGTTTCGAAGACGATGGTGTCTTCCTGGACGCCGAGGTCGAGCAGGGTCGCGTTGACGTCGGAACGGTCGCTGCGCGGACAGGCCAGTACCACCGGCGATATCGCGCCGAAGCCCTGCCACTCCAGCTCCTCGCGCACCTGTTTGCGTTTGTCCTGGGTCAGCTGCGAGAGCATCACCAGGCACCAGGAACCATCCCAGGCCGGCATCGTGGTGCTGTAGACCCGCTTGAAGGCCTTGTCGAAACGGCGGCGACCGGTGCCGGTCAGGCTGTAGTAACTGCGACGACCGACTTTCTCGGCGGTCAGCCAGCCTTCCTTGGTCAGGCGGAAAATAGAGGTACGGATCAGCCGCTCGTTGATGCCGATGGGCTCGAGCAACTGAATCAGGCTGCCCAGCCACACAGTGCCGCCATGGGGTTCGATGGCATCCCCGTACAACGTGATGATCAAGGAGCTGGCGCGGATCGGCGTCTGCTCCTGGAAGCGGGTAATCAGATGGTTCAAGGGAGTCAGGGACGACATGGGCGTTCCGTGGGAAAAAAGAAAAGGAATATACCGAAACTCCGTAGGAGCTGCCGAAGGCTGCGATCTTTTGATTTTGTTTTTTGAAAGATCAAGATCAAAAGATCGCAGCCTTCGGCAGCTCCTACAGGGGTGGTGTTCATGAGGTACTGTCCTTTGGCCGCAACCCACTGTCACTGATCCGCGGGCGATCAGGCTCCGGTTCGCTCAGCGGTTCGCAGACCTGCATCTGCGTCAGGCAACGCTGGGCCAGTTGCTGATATTCCCGGGTGCCGGCCTGTTTCCATGCCACTTCCTGATCGCTGAGGCTGCGCTTGATGCTGGCCGGTGCGCCCATGACCAGCGACTGCTCCGGGCATTCGAAACCGGCCTTGACGAACGCCGCCGCCGAAACGAATGAACGCGGGCCGATCCGGGCGTTGTCCATCACCACCGCATTCATGCCCACCAGCGCATCGGCGCCGATCCGGCAACCGTGCAGCACCGCGCCGTGGCCGATGTGGCCGTTGCGTTCGACCACGGTGTCGCTGTCGGGAAAACCGTGCATCACGCAAGTGTCCTGCAGGTTGGCGCCCTCCTCCAGCACGATCCGCCCGAAGTCACCGCGCAGACTGGCCAGCGGACCGACATAGCAATGGGGGCCGATGATCACGTCACCGATCAATACGGCGGACGGGTGCACATAAGCGCTCGGATCAACCACCGGAGTCAGGCCATCAAGGCTGTAGCAGGTCATGGAAGCTTCCTTCACAAAGCGATGCAAATAATGACTCATCTTGTATCACATCACTTTTAACAGCACAAAGACTAAAAACCGTATCACTTGAAACGCACCTTTCCGACGAATACCCGTGCGCCCCTAAAATCGCCATAAAACCCAATGTTTTCGAGGTAAAACCCGCTATCCACCACCTTTAAGCAGAAAGCCTTAAAATCAAAACCATCAGCAATAAGACACATTAAATCTATTTTTGTATTGCATTTACGTATCACGTTATAGCTATACTTGGGCAAAACCGGCCCCCTGCGGCCGATCCAATAACGAGCCGGCACCACGCCGAGCGTGCACCGTGAGAGCATCCGCCATGCCTCTGACCCTTGCCGTCGAATTGATCGAGCCTGGCGTCCGCCTGATTACCCTGCAGCGCCCGCAAGCCCTGAACGCCCTGACCACCGAGTTGCTGGGCGAGCTGGCCGCTGAACTGAACATCGCCCAAGCCGACCCCGACACCCGGGCCGTGGTCCTTACCGGCAGCCGCAAGGCCTTCGCCGCCGGTGCCGACATCAAGGAAATGGCCGAGCGCAACCTGGTCGGCATCCTCGACGACCCGCGCCAGGCTTCGTGGCAAACCATCACCCGCTTCAGCAAACCGCTGATCGTCGCGGTCAACGGCTTCGCCCTCGGTGGTGGCTGCGAACTGGCGATGCACGCCGACATCATCATTGCCGGTGAAGACGCCCGCTTCGGCCAGCCGGAAATCAACCTCGGAATCATGCCCGGCGCCGGTGGCACCCAACGCCTGCTGCGTGCCGTCGGCAAATCCATGGCCATGCAAATGGTGCTGACCGGCGAACCGATCGACGCCCGCCAGGCCCAGCGCGCCGGCCTGGTCAGCGAAGTCACCCAGCCGGAATTCACCGTCGAGCGCGCCCTGCACATCGCCCGCAGCATTGCGGCCAAGGCACCGTTGGCGGTGCGCCTGGCCAAGGAAGCACTGCTCAAGGCCATGGACACCGACCTGGCCAGCGGTCTGCGTTTCGAGCGCCACGCCTTCACCGTGCTGGCCGGCACCCGCGACCGCGACGAGGGCATTGCAGCCTTCCAGGAAAAACGCAGCCCGACTTTCACCGGGCAATAAAGCGGCCACTGACATCCGAATTCGAACGACTGCCAAGAGAACGCCAAGACCATGAACTTCGAACACATCCTGTTTTCCATCGACGCCGGCGTCGCGCTGCTCAGCCTCAATCGGCCGGAACAGCTCAATAGCTTCAACACCCAGATGCACGGCGAAGTGAAGGAAGCGCTCAAGCAAGTGCGGCAGAACCCGGGCGTGCGCGTACTGCTGCTGACCGGTGAAGGGCGCGGCTTCTGCGCCGGGCAAGACCTGAGCGACCGCAATGTCGCGCCGGGCAGCGCCGTGCCGGACCTGGGCGAGTCCATCGAGAAGTTCTACAACCCGTTGATCCGCCAGTTGCGCGACCTGCCGCTGCCGGTGATCTGCGCGGTCAACGGTGTGGCGGCCGGGGCTGGCGCCAACATTCCGCTGGCCTGCGATCTGGTACTGGCGGCACGTTCGGCCAGTTTCATCCAGGCGTTCTGCAAGATCGGCCTGATCCCGGATTCCGGCGGCACCTGGACCCTGCCGCGTCTTGTCGGCATGGCTCGGGCCAAGGCTTTGACACTGCTGGGCAATCGCCTTAGCGCCGAACAAGCCGAGCAATGGGGCTTGATCTACCAGTGTGTGGACGACGCCGATTTGCGCGACGAAGCGCTGAAACTGGCCCGCCACCTGGCGACCCAGCCGACCTACGGCCTGGCGCTGATCAAGCGCAGCCTCAACGCCAGCCTGAGCAACAGCTTCGACGAACAGCTTGAGCTGGAAAAAGACCTGCAACGCCTGGCCGGGCGCAGCGAGGACTACCGTGAAGGCGTCGGTGCCTTCATGGAAAAACGCACCCCAAGTTTCAAGGGGCGCTGAGTCATGAGCGCACTGAACACCAACGCACGCATCGCCGTGATCGGCGCCGGGGCCATGGGTGCCGGTATCGCCCAGATCGCGGCCCAGGCCGGCCATCCGGTATTGCTGCTGGACAATCGTCCTTGCGCTGCTGCTCAAGCGATTGAAGGCATTGATCGCCAACTGGGCAAGCGAGTCGAGAACGGCAAGCTGTCGGCCGAGTCGCGCAGCGCAACCGTCGCCCGCCTGCAAGCGGTGGAAGCCATCGAAGTCCTGGCCGATTGCGATCTGATCATCGAAGCCATCGTCGAGAACCTCGAGGTCAAGCGCGCGCTGTTCCGCCAGCTCGAAGGCATCTGTGGCAAGCATTGCATCCTCGCCAGCAACACCTCGTCGCTGTCGATCACCAGCATCGCCGCGCAGCTTGAGCATCCACAACGCCTGCTCGGCCTGCACTTCTTCAACCCGGCACCGGTGATGGCGTTGGTGGAAGTGGTCTGCGGCCTGGCCAGCGATCCGACACTCGCCGAGTGCCTGTACGACACCGCCAGGGCCTGGGGCAAAAAACCGGTGCACACCCGTTCAACGCCGGGTTTTATCGTCAACCGCGTGGCCCGGCCGTTCTATGCCGAAAGTCTGCGTCTGTTGCAGGAAGGCGCGGTCGATTGCCCGACCCTGGATGCGCTGATGCGCGAAGCCGGTGGTTTTGCCATGGGCGCGTTCGAACTGACGGATTTGATCGGCCACGACGTCAACTACGCCGTGACCTGCTCGGTGTTCGACGCCTATTACCAAGACACGCGTTTCCTGCCGTCGCTGATCCAGAAAGAACTGGTGGACGGCGGGCGCCTGGGACGCAAGAGCGGCCAGGGTTTCTACAGCTACGCCCAAGGCGCGGAGCGCCCGCACGCCACTGAAATCAGCAGCGCTGCAAAGGTCGGGGTTTGTGCCGTGGAAGGCGACCTCGGTATCGCCAAAGGCTTGCTCCCACGCTTGCATGAACAAGGCGTCGAGATCGTCCAGCGCGACGGCCAAGGCTTGCTGCGGGTCGGTGATGCCGTGCTGGCCTTGAGCGACGGGCGCATGGCCTGCCAGCGGGCTCGCGAAGACGGGCTGCGCAATCTGATCCTGCTGGACCTGGCGTTCGATTACGGCAATGCCAAACGCATCGCCATCAGCCATGCGGCAGGCATTGATCCGCAGGCCCTCGAACAAGGCGTTGCCCTGCTGCAACGGGCCGGCCTCAAGGTCAGCCTGCTCAGCGACAGCCCGGCCCTCGCCGTCCTGCGTACCGTGGCGATGCTCGCCAACGAAGCCGCCGACGCCTTGCTGCAAGGCGTGGCCTCGGCCGCCGACATCGATCTGGCCATGCGCGCCGGGGTCAATTATCCGCAAGGGCCACTGGCCTGGGCCGATGCCATTGGCCTGTCGCACATGCTTGAAACGCTGGAAAACCTGCAAGCCAGTTATGGCGAAGAACGCTACCGGCCGTCGCTGCTGCTGCGCCGTCGCGTCGCCGAAGGGAGAACATTCCATGACTAACCATGAATCCATGACCCTGGCCAGTGAATGCGCGCAATCGCTGTTCCAGCGCGACGCCGCCAGCCAGGCCATGGGCATGCGCCTGCTCTCGGCCGGCCCCGGTTGCTCGCGAGTGGGCATGACCGTGCGCGCCGACATGGTCCAGGGCCACGGCACCTGCCACGGCGGCTACCTGTTCGCCCTCGCCGACTCGGCATTCGCCTTCGCCTGCAACAGCTACAACGAAGCCACCGTGGCCATCGGCTGCAGCATCGACTACATCGCTCCGGCGCGCCTGGGCGACACGCTGAACGCCGACTGCATCGAGCAGAGCCGTTCCGGGCGCACCGGCAACTATGACGTGCGCATCGAAAACCAGCAGGGCCAATTGATCGCCCTGTTCCATGGCAAATCCTACAAAGTGCGCGGCCCGGTGCTGGCGCAGGAGACTCCCAATGAATGACGCCCTGATCATCGACGCCGTCCGGACCCCGATTGGCCGTTACGCCGGTGTCTTGAGCGGCGTGCGCGCCGACGACCTCGGCGCGGTGCCGCTGCGCGAACTGCTGCGCCGTCACCCGCAAGTGGACTGGAACACGGTCGACGACGTGATCTACGGCTGCGCCAACCAGGCCGGCGAAGACAACCGCAACGTCGCGCGCATGTCGGCGTTGCTGGCCGGGTTGCCGGTCAGCGTGCCGGGCACCACCCTCAATCGCCTGTGCGGCTCCGGGCTGGATGCCATCGGCACCGCCGCCCGGGCGATTCGCAGCGGCGAAACCGGGTTGATGCTGGTCGGCGGCGTCGAATCCATGTCCCGCGCGCCGCTGGTGATGGGCAAGGCCGAGCAGGCGTTTTCCCGTGCGGCCGAGATCTTCGACACCACCATCGGCTGGCGCTTCGTCAATCCACTGATGAAAAAGGCCTACGGCATCGACTCCATGCCGGAAACGGCAGAGAACGTCGCCGAACAGTTCAACATCTCCCGGGCCGATCAGGATGCGTTCGCCCTGCGTAGCCAGCAACGCGCTGCCGCTGCCCAGGCCAACGGACGTCTGGCCAGGGAAATCGTCGCGGTGGAAATCCCCCAGCGCAAAGGCCCGGCCAAAGTGGTCGAGCACGACGAACACCCGCGTGGCGACACCACCCTTGAACAGTTGGCCAAACTCGGCACGCCGTTCCGCGAAGGCGGCAGCATCACCGCCGGCAACGCCTCCGGAGTCAACGACGGGGCCTGCGCCCTGCTGCTGGCCAGCCCGGAAGTCGCCAAACGCCACGGCCTGACCGCCCGTGGCCGGGTCGTGGCCATGGCCACTGCCGGCGTTGAACCACGGATCATGGGCATCGGCCCGGTGCCGGCCACCCGCAAGGTGCTGGAGGTGGCCAACCTGAGCCTGGCCGACATGGACGTGATCGAACTCAACGAAGCCTTCGCCGCACAAGGCCTGGCGGTGCTGCGCGAACTGGGCCTGAGCGACACCGATCCACGGGTCAACCCCAACGGCGGCGCCATCGCCCTGGGCCATCCACTGGGCATGAGCGGCGCACGTTTGGTCACTACTGCCCTGCACGAACTGGAAGAACGTAACGGCCGCTACGCCCTGTGCACCATGTGCATCGGTGTAGGCCAGGGGATCGCGCTGATCATCGAGCGTCTATCCCACTAAAGAATCGCGATTCCCAAAGAGCCGAGAGGTATCCTTGGGGCATGCACTCAAAGCCCTTGTGCAAAAGGGCTGGAACACAAAAACAATTCGAGTGAACACATGAACATGCCAATAGCCAAAGCCGTGCTGGATCCTGTGCTGGACCCGCTGGAAACCGCCAGCATCGACGAGTTGCGCCAGCATCAGCTGGAGCGCCTGCGCTGGAGCCTGAACCACGCCTACAACAACGTGCCGCTGTACCGTCAGCGTTTCGATGCGTTGGGCGTGCACCCGGACGACATCAAGTCCCTGGACGACCTGGCGAAATTCCCTTTCACCACCAAGTCCGACCTGCGGGACAACTACCCCTATGGCATGTTTGCCGTGCCGATGCACGACATCGTGCGCCTGCACGCGTCCAGCGGCACCACCGGCAAACCCACCGTGGTCGGCTACACCCAGAACGACATCGACACCTGGGCCAACGTGGTGGCGCGCTCGATCCGCGCTGGCGGTGGCCGACGTGGCGACAAGGTGCACATTTCCTATGGCTACGGCCTGTTCACCGGCGGCCTCGGCGCGCACTACGGCGCCGAACGCCTGGGTTGCACGGTAATTCCGATGTCCGGTGGCCAGACCGAAAAACAGGTGCAACTGATCAAGGATTTCCAGCCGGACATCATCATGGTCACGCCGTCCTACATGCTCAACATCGCCGATGAAATCGAGCGCCAGGGCATCGACCCGCACAAACTGGCCCTGCGCCTGGGCATCTTCGGCGCCGAGCCGTGGACCGCCGAACTGCGCAGCGCCATCGAACAACGCCTGGGCATCACCGCCCTGGACATCTACGGCCTGTCGGAAATCATGGGGCCAGGTGTCGCCATGGAATGCGCGGAAACCAAGGACGGCCCGACCATCTGGGAAGACCACTTCTACCCGGAAATCATCGACCCGGTCACCGGCGAAGTGCTGCCGGACGGGCAGATGGGCGAACTGGTGTTCACCTCCCTGAGCAAAGAAGCCCTGCCAATGATCCGCTACCGCACCCGCGACCTGACGCGCCTGCTGCCGGGCACCGCACGGCCGATGCGACGCATCGACAAAATCACCGGGCGCAGCGATGACATGCTGATCATCCGCGGGGTCAACGTGTTTCCGACGCAGATCGAGGAACAGGTTCTGAAAGTCAAACAACTTGCCGAGTGCTATGAGATTCATCTGTATCGCAATGGCAACCTGGACAGTGTGGATGTGCATGTCGAGCTCAAGGCTGAGCACCAGCACCTGACCGATGAACAGCAGAAGGCTGTTTGCGGGGAGTTGAGCAAGCACATCAAGACGTACATCGGGATCAGTTCGCGGATTGTTTTGCAGCCGTTTCATTCGATCAAACGGTCGGAGGGCAAGGCTTGCCACGTGCTGGATAAACGTCCTAAAGCATGACTGCTGCACCCTTTATGGCCCCGCTTTTTGCGGGGTTTTTTTTGGGTTTTGGTTTTGAGTTTCGTGTGTATTTCCGTTTCTTCGGTAACGGCCGCTAATGGTTCCGCTCTTACAGCGGGTTACTTGGAAAAGCCCCAAGTAACCAAGGGCTCTTGCCCCTGACATTCGGTGCCTCGCCTAGGCTCGGCATGCCCTCGCTCCGGTCCTGCTCCGTGGGCCCGCCGCCATCGGCCATCCATGGCCGGCGGCAGCTAACCCGGCATCCATGCCGGGTTGCCCACTGCGCAGAACCTCCACTCGGCCTCACGAGGGGGCAAGAAGATCAAAAGCCAAAGCCAAAGCGAGGCGGCCTACCGGCCGGCCTGATCGCGGGGTTCGTTCACCTGTGATGCAACTGGTCGGCTGGCAGGCCGCCTTCGCGAGCAGGCTCGCTCCTACAGAAGAACAAAGACAGAGCAGCCCACACCACCGCGTCGCTCTTCACCACTCATCAGGCCGAGCGTTAGCTCGCCTGCCGCTCTTGACCTTGATCCACCCGCCCCCTCGGAAGGCTGAGCGGAGGCGTTCATCCGGGGGTGGGCGCGCAGCGCCGTTCGGCGCAGCCGAACACATCGAGAGGAGGTCGAGCGAAGCCGACCGGAGGCGATGCCCCCCGGATGAATGCCGGAGCGAAGGAACCCCGAGCCTTAGCGAGGGGCCGTACGTTCGGGGCGAGCGTTTTTTTGCTTACTTTTTTTAGGCGCTTGTAAAAAAAGTAAGTCGCCGTAAGGGCGAAACCGCCAGCCGCTGCTACCCAAGAAACGGATATGTACCCCTCCCAAAGAACCACCACCCCCAAAGCGATACAAAAAACAAATACGACACGTCATTTTGTGTTTGATATTAAATTCTGTATCGCTTATAAAGTTCCCCATGCCCCAGAACAGATTCAAGGCGGGAACTCAAAAATGTACGCACAGCTCGTAGAAACCGGCGTCAAGCGCATCAAGGACCTCTCGGAGATGTCCGAACAGGAACGCGCCTTCCAGGAAAAAATCGATTCAGAAATCAAGATCGAAGCCAAGAACTGGATGCCAGATGCCTATCGCCAGACCCTGATCCGGCAGATCTCCCAGCACGCCCACTCCGAAATCGTCGGCATGCTGCCCGAAGGCAACTGGGTCACCCGCGCGCCGTCGCTCAAACGCAAACTGCAACTGATGGCCAAGATCCAGGACGAAGCCGGCCACGGCCTGTACCTGTACAGCGCCATGGAAACCCTGGGCGCCGACCGCGATGAAGAAGTCGCCAAGCTGCACAGCGGCAAGGCCAAGTACTCGAGCATCTTCAATTACCCGACGCTGAACTGGGCCGACATGGGCGCGGTGGGCTGGCTGGTGGATGGCGCGGCGATCGTCAACCAGGTGGTGCTGCAGCGCACCTCCTACGGCCCGTACTCCCGGGCGATGATCCGCATCTGCAAGGAAGAGAGCTTCCACCAGCGCCAGGGCTACGAAATCCTCCTGACCATGATGCGCCACGGCAACCAGGCGCAAAAAGACATGGTCCAGGACGCGATCAACCGCCTGTGGTGGCCGTCGCTGATGATGTTTGGCCCGAGCGACGAACACTCGCCGAACAGTGCCCAGTCCATGGCCTGGAAAATCAAGCGCCAGAGCAACGACGAACTGCGCCAGCGCTTCATCGACCAGACCATCCCGCAACTGGAGCTGCTGGGCTGCACCTGCCCCGACCCGGACCTGAAATGGAACGCCGAACGCGGTCATTACGACTTCGGCGAAATCCAGTGGAACGAATTCTACGAAGTGCTCAAGGGCAACGGCCCGTGCAACCAGGAACGCGTCGCCACCCGCCGCAAGGCGATTGAAGACGGTGCCTGGGTCCGTGAAGCCGCCGTCGCCCACGCCCGCAAAAAACAAAACAAGAACGCCGCATAAGGCAATCCGCCCCCCTGTAGGAGCTGCCGAAGGCTGCGATCTTTTGATCTTGATCTTCAGCGGTTTCGAAGCCGCCAAAAGATCGCAGCCTGCGGCAGCTCCTACAGAAGCAATCGATGTGGAGTAACTGAAATGTCCGAGTGGACCCTCTTCGAAGTCTTCGTGCGCAGCAAGCACGGCCTCAACCACAAGCACGTCGGCAGCGTGCATGCCGCCGACACCACCATGGCCATCGAGAACGCCCGCGAGCTCTACACCCGTCGCAGCGAAGGCGTGAGCCTGTGGGTGGTGCCTTCGGCATTGATCACCGCCTCGTCGCCAGACGAAAAAGACCCGCTGTTCGATCCGTCGGACGACAAGGTCTACCGCCACGCCAGCTTCTACGAGCTGCCGGCCGAAGTCGGGCACATGTGAGGTCGACCATGGACAACAAGACTGATCTGATCGAATACCTGCTGCGCCTCGGCGACAGCGCCCTGATCCAGGGCCAGCGCCTGTGCCAATGGTGCGGCAAGGCCCCGGCGCTGGAAGAAGAGCTGGCGCTGATGAACGTCGGCCTCGACCTGGTGGGCCAGGCGCGCAACTGGCTGGAATACGCCGCCGAATTGCTGGACGACGGCCGCGATGCCGATCACCTGGCGTTCCGTCGCGACGAGCGCGCCTATCGCAACCTGCTGCTGGTGGAACAACCCAACGGCGACTTCGCGGTGACCATGCTCAAGCAGTTCCTGTATGACGCCTGGCATCTGCCGGTGCTGCAGGGCCTGAGCCAGTCCAGCGACGAACGCATTGCCGGGATCGCCGCCAAGGCGGTGAAGGAAGTGACTTACCACCTGCGCCGCTCCGGCGAGTGGATCGAGCGTATGGGTGACGGCACCGAGGAAAGCCACAAGCGCATGCTCGCGGCCATCCCCGAAGTCTGGCGCTTCACCGTCGAACTGATCGCCTTTGATGCCAGCGAGCAGCACTTGTGCGAAGCCGGCATCACCCCGGACATCGCCAGCGTGGCCGCCCAGTGGCAAGCCAAGGTCGAGCAGATTTTCACCAGCGCTACCCTGCCCGTTCCTGCGGCGCCGAACTACTTCTATCTGAATGCACGCAAGGGCCTGCACACCGAACACCTGGGCATCCTGCTGGCCGAAATGCAGTTCCTGCCACGAGCGTACCCCGATGCAACCTGGTGAGCTGATCGCCAGCGACCTCGGTGCCCGGCCGGCTCAACCGACCGACCTGGCTGCCGCGTGGGCGATTCTGGCGGAGGTCATGGACCCGGAAGTGCCCGTGGTCAGCGTGGTCGACCTGGGCATCGTCCGGGACCTGGACTGGCAGGCCGGCCACCTGCACGTGGTGGTCACGCCGACCTACTCCGGTTGCCCCGCCACCGAAGTGATCGAGAGCGACATCCGCGAAGCGCTGGAACTCGCCGGATTCAAGGCGCCGCAATTGGAGCGCAAGTTGACCCCGGCCTGGACCACCGACTGGATCAGCGCCAGCGGTCGCGAACGCCTGCGCGCCTACGGCATCGCACCGCCCGAGGGCAGCACCAGCAAACGCAGCCTGCTCGGCGAAAGCCCGCAGGTTGTGTGCCCGCAATGCGGCAGCGCCCACACCGAGGTCCTCAGCCAGTTCGGCTCCACCGCCTGCAAGGCGCTGTACCGCTGCGTCGATTGCCGGGAACCGTTCGACTATTTCAAGTGCATCTGAGCGGCGAATCGGCCGTCCCAGCTGGAGAACAACAATGAGCAAATTTCACAGCCTGACCATCAAGGACGTGCGCGCCGAGACCCGTGACGCGGTGTCCATCGCCTTCGAGATTCCGCAGCACTTGCAGGACAGCTTCCACTTCACCCAGGGCCAGCACCTGGTGATGCGCACCCAACTGGACGGCGAAGAAGTACGTCGCTCCTATTCGATCTGCACCGGGGTCAACGACGGTGAACTGCGCATTGCCGTCAAACGTGTCACCGGCGGACGCTTCTCGGCGTTTGCCAACGAACAGCTGAAAGCCGGACACACCCTGGAAGTGATGCCACCGGCCGGGCACTTCTGCGTCGAACTCGACCCGGCACGCCATGGCAACTACCTGGCCGTGGCGGCGGGCAGCGGCATCACGCCGATCCTGTCGATCATCAAGACCACCCTGCAAACCGAGCCCCACAGCCGCGTCACCCTGCTGTACGGCAACCGCTCCAGCTCCGGCGCGCTGTTCCGCGAGCAGCTCGAAGACCTGAAAAACCGCTACCTGCAACGCCTGAACCTGATCTTCGTGTTCAGCCGCGAGCAGCAGGATGTCGACCTGTACAACGGCCGGATCAACGCCGACAAGTGCGAGCAACTGTTCAGCCGCTGGCTCGACGTCAAAGCCCTCGACGCGGCATTCATCTGCGGCCCGCAGGAAATGACCGAGACCGTGCGCGACAGCCTCAAGGCCAAGGGCATGCAACCTGAGCGCATCCATTTCGAACTGTTCGCCGCCGCCGGCAGCGAGCAAAAACGCGCCGCCCGCGAAGCCGCCCGGCAAGTGGATGCGGCGGTCAGCCAGATCACCGTGATCAGCGACGGCCGCGCCCTGGCCTTCGACCTGCCGCGCAACAGCATGAGCATCCTCGAAGCGGGCAACGAGCAAGGTGCGGAACTGCCCTACTCGTGCAAGGCCGGCGTGTGCTCGACCTGCAAGTGCAAGGTCATCGAAGGCGAAGTGGAAATGGACAGCAACCACGCCCTGGAAGACTACGAAGTGGCCGCCGGCTACGTGCTGTCGTGCCAGGCCTTCCCGATCAGCGACAAGGTGGTGCTGGATTTCGATCAGCTCTGAAAGATCGCAGCCTTCGGCAGCTCCTACACGGGATGTGCTTGCCCGGATGCCTGTGTAGGAGCTGCCGCAGGCTGCGATCTTTTCAACCGTTTCACCCAAAACAAAAACAACAAAGGAGCGCGCGTCATGACACCCCAGGAAGTAGAACTCATTCGCCAGCACCCGGATTTCATCCAGCTGGTTCGCCGTAAACAGAAGCTGTACTGGTCACTGAGCCTGGCCATGCTGGTGATTTACTACGGCTTCGTGCTGTTGGTGGCTTTCTCCCCTTCTACCCTCGGCCAATCCTTGAGCGGCGGCGTGACCACCGTGGGCATGCTGGTGGGTGTCGTCATCGTCGGGCTGGCCTTTGCACTGACCGGGTTCTATGTCTATCGCGCCAACAACGTGATCGACCCGCTGAATGAAAAACTCAAGCAGGAGTGCGCCCGATGAACCGCCTTCTTGCACTGTTCCTGCTGCCGCTGGCGGCTGTCACTGATGTTGCGATGGCTGCCGACGGCGCGTCCCGTCCGCTGAACTGGAACGCCATCGGCATGTTCCTGGTGTTCGTACTGTTCACCCTTGGCGTCACTCGCTGGGCGGCACTTCGCACCCGCTCAACCAGCGACTTTTACACCGCTGGCGGCGGCATGACCGGTTTCCAGAACGGCCTGGCGATTGCCGGCGACATGATCTCGGCAGCCTCGTTCCTCGGCATCTCCGCGATGATGTTCCTCAATGGCTACGACGGTTTGCTCTACGCCTTGGGCGTGCTGGCCGGCTGGCCGATCATCCTGTTCCTGATTGCCGAACGCCTGCGTAACCTGGGCAAGTACACCTTTGCCGACGTGGTTTCCTATCGCCTGGAACAGACCCCGGTGCGCCTGACCTCGGCCTTCGGCACCCTGACCGTGGCCCTGATGTACCTTGTGGCGCAAATGGTCGGCGCCGGCAAGCTGATCGAGTTGCTGTTCGGCATCGACTACCTCTATGCGGTGATGCTGGTCGGCGTGTTGATGGTGTTCTACGTGACCTTCGGCGGCATGCTCGCCACCACCTGGGTGCAGATCATCAAGGCGGTGATGCTGTTGTTCGGCACCAGCTTCATGGCGTTCATGGTGCTCAAGCACTTCGGTTTCAGCACTGAGGCGATGTTTGCCGGTGCCACCGCCGTGCATGCCAAGGGCAACGCGATCATGGCCCCCGGCGGTTTGCTGTCCAACCCGATCGACGCGATTTCCCTGGGGCTGGGCATGATGTTCGGCACCGCCGGCCTGCCGCACATCCTGATGCGCTTCTTCACCGTCAGCGATGCCAGGGAAGCGCGTAAAAGCGTGTTCTACGCCACCGGTTTCATCGGCTACTTCTACTTGCTGCTGATCATCGTCGGCTTCGGCGCCATCGTCATGGTCGGCACCGATCCGGCGTTCCGTGACGCCAGCGGCGCGATCATCGGCGGCGGCAACATGATCGCCGTGCACCTGGCCCAGGCAGTAGGCGGCAACCTGTTCCTCGGCTTCATCTCGGCCGTCGCCTTCGCCACCATCCTGGCGGTGGTTGCCGGGCTGGCGCTGTCCGGCGCCTCGGCCGTGTCCCACGACCTGTATGCCTGCGTGATGCGCAAGGGCCAGGCGAGCGAGCAGCAAGAGATGCGCGTGTCGCGAATCGCCACCCTATGCATCGGTGTGCTGGCGATCATCCTCGGCCTGCTGTTCGAATCGCAGAACATCGCCTTCCTCTCGGGCCTGGTGCTGGCCATCGCCGCGTCGGTGAATTTCCCGGTGCTGTTCCTCTCGATGTACTGGAAAGGCCTGACCACCCGCGGCGCGGTCCTCGGCAGTCTGTCCGGACTGGTTTCGGCGATTGTGTTGCTGGTGCTGAGCCCCGCGGTGTGGGTCAACGTGATGCATCACGACAAGGCGCTGTTCCCGTACTCCAACCCGGCACTGTTTTCCATGAGCCTGGCGTTCTTCAGTGCATGGCTGTTTTCCGTCACCGACACCTCGCCCCGTGCAGCCCTTGAGCGTGGCCGTTATCTGGCGCAGTTCATCCGCTCGATGACCGGCATCGGTGCCACCGGCGCCAGCAAACACTAAACGACGACCGAACAGTTGGCAGGGAATAAAAATAATGACACCCGCACGTACCACGTCTTACCCATCACTGTTTTCACTGGCCGCCGCATTGACTCTGCCCATGATCGCCCCCAGCGCCATGGCCGACTTCATCGGCGACAGCAAGGCCCGTATTGATATGCGCAACCAATACATCAACCGTGACTTCCGTCAGGACAACGCGCCGCAATCCAAGGCCGAAGAATGGGCCCAGGGATTCACTGCGCGCATTGAGTCCGGGTTCACCGACGGCACCTTCGGTTTCGGTCTCGACGCACTGGGGGAGCTGGGGCTCAAGCTCGACTCCAGCCCGGACCGCCGTGGTACCGGCCTGCTGCCGTTCGGCCCGCAGAGCCATGAGCCCGACGACAATTACAGCGAACTGGGCCTGACCGGCAAATTGCGGGTCTCCAAAAGCCTGTTGAAGCTCGGCACCCTGCAACCCTTGTTGCCAGTGGTGACCTACAACGACACACGCTTGTTGAGCTCGACCTTTGAAGGTGGCTTGCTGACCAGCCAGGAAATCGACGGCCTGACGGTAAATGCCGGACGCCTGACCAAGGCCAACCTGCGCGACTCCTCCAGCAACGATGACATCGGCTACGCCGCCGCCACCAGCGACAGCTTCGACTTCGGTGGCGGCAGCTACGCGTTCAGTCCGCAGCTGAACCTGAGCTACTACTACGGCAAGCTCGACCAGATCTATCGCCAGCAATTCGCCGGACTGGTGCATACGCAACCGCTGGGCAACGGCTTCAACCTGCGCAGCGACCTGCGTTATTTCGACAGCCGGGGCGACGGCGCCGAACGGGCCGGGCGCATCGACAACCGCAACTTCAACGGCATGTTCACGGTGTCCCACGGTGCCCACAAGGTCAGTGCCGCCTACCAGCAATTGTCCGGCGACAGCGCCTTTCCGTTCCTCAACGGCGGCGATCCGTACGTGGTCAACCTGGTGACCTTCAACACCTTTACCCGCGCCGACGAGGATTCCTGGCAGCTGCGTTACGACTATGACTTCGCGGCGCAAGGCATTCCCGGCCTGACCTTCATGACCCGCTACACCGACGGCAGACATGTCAACGCGGGCAGGGTCGACAACGGCAGCGAATGGGAGCGCGACACCGATATCAACTACGTCATCCAGAGCGGTGTGTTCAAGAACGTCAGCCTGCGCTGGCGCAACGTGACCTTCCGTTCCGGCAATGGCTTGACGACCGACCTGGATGAAAACCGGCTGATCGTCGGCTACACCCTGGCGCTTTGGTAATCCCCCGAATGGCGCGGTCGAGGCCGCGCCACACCCCTTCATAACCAGGAGCAATCGTGATGTCCTCCTCACCTACACTGCATGCCCCTACCCTGCAGAGTTTCATCGCCGGCCGCTGGCTCGGCCAACAGGGCGCACAAGTGCTGCGCAGTGCCATTGACGGCCATGAAATCGCCCGCACCCATGAGGAGCGCCCGAACTTCGCCGAGGCCATCGAACATGGCCGTCGCCAGGGCATCAGCGGCTTGATGGCGCTGGACTTCCAGCAACGCGCCCAGCGTCTCAAGGCTTTGGCCTTGTACCTGAGCGAGCGCAAAGAACAGCTCTACGCGATTTCCCACCACAGCGGCGCGACCCGCGCCGACAGCTGGATCGACATCGAGGGCGGCAACAGCACGCTGTTTACCTATGCCAGCCTCGGTTCGCGGGAGCTGCCGTCGGGCAATATTGTCCACGAAGGCCCGGCCATGCAGCTGAGCAAAATGGGCACCTTCGCCGGCACTCATATTCTGGTGCCTCGCGGCGGTCTGGCGGTGCACATCAACGCGTTCAACTTCCCGATCTGGGGCATGCTGGAAAAGTTCGCCCCGAGCTTCCTCGCCGGCATGCCGTGCATCGTCAAACCGGCCAGCGCCACCAGCTACCTGACCGAAGCCGTGGTGCGCCTGATGGACGAATCCGGCCTGCTGCCAGCGGGCAGCCTGCAACTGATCATCGGCAGCACCGGCGACCTGCTTGACCGCCTGCAAGGCCAGGACGTGGTGACCTTCACCGGTTCCGCCGACACCGCGGCCAAGCTGCGGGTCAACCCGAACCTGATCCGCAATTCGGTGCCGTTCAACGCCGAAGCCGACTCACTGAACTGCGCCATTCTCGCCCCGGACGTGACCCCGGATGATGAAGAGTTCGAGCTGTTCATCAAGGAAGTCGCCCGGGAAATGACCACCAAGGCCGGGCAGAAATGCACCGCCATCCGCCGCGCCATCGTGCCGGCCAAACACATCGATGCAGTTGCTACCCGCTTGCGTGATCGCCTGGCCAAAGTGGTGGTCGGTGATCCGTCGGTGGAAGGCGTGCGCATGGGCGCACTGGCTTCCCACGACCAGCACAAAGACGTGGCCGAACGCCTGGAAGCGCTGTTGCAGAGCAGTGACATGCTGTTCGGTGCCCGCGATGGTTTCGAACCCCGTGGTGAAAATGTCGACAAAGGCGCGTTCTTTGCTCCGACCCTGTTGCAGGCCCGCGACCCCCATGCCGAGGGCGGTGCCCACGACATCGAAGCGTTCGGCCCGGTCAGCACCCTGATGGCCTACGACGATCTGGACGAAGCACTGGCCCTGGCCGCGCGCGGCAAAGGCAGCCTGGTGGCCAGCCTGGTGACCAAGGATCCGCAAATCGCCGCCAAGGCCATCCCGGTCGCGGCGGCCTGGCACGGTCGTTTGCTGGTACTGGATCGCCATTGTGCCGGCGAATCCACCGGCCACGGCTCGCCGCTGCCACAACTCAAGCACGGCGGCCCGGGGCGTGCCGGCGGTGGTGAAGAACTCGGCGGCCTGCGCGCGGTGAAACACTACCTGCAACGCGCGGCGGTGCAAGGTTCGCCAACCATGCTGGCGGCGGTCACCGGTGAGTACGTGCGCGGGGCCAAGGTCATCGAGACCGAGGTACATCCGTTCCGTCGCCACTTCCAGGACCTGCAGATCGGCGAATCGCTGCTGACTCACCGCCGCACCGTCACCGAAGCGGACCTGGTGAATTTCGGCTGCCTGTCGGGCGACCACTTCTACATGCACTTCGACGACATCGCCGCCAAGGAATCGCAGTTCGGCAAGCGCATCGCCCACGGCTACTTCGTACTGTCGGCGGCGGCCGGCCTGTTCGTCTCCCCTGGCGTCGGCCCGGTGCTGGCCAACTACGGCCTCGACACCCTGCGCTTCATCAACCCGGTCGGCATCGGCGACACCATCCAGGCGCGCCTGACCTGCAAACGCAAGATCGACCAGGGCAAGAAGAGCCCGCAAGGCGTTCCGCAAGGGGTGGTGGCTTGGGATGTGGAAGTGACCAACCAGCTGGGTGAGTTGGTAGCCAGCTATGACATTTTGACTTTGGTGGTCAAGCGTGAGGACTAATCCTTAAAGTCAAAAGATCGCAGCCTGCGGCAGCTCCTACAGGGATTGGGTGCATTCGCGAAATGGCGGTTGTACCGGATCGGTGTAGGAGCTGCCGCAGGCTGCGATCTTTTGCTTGTTAATGCCTGCGCAACCACTCGATAAACAGCGCAAACAATTCCGACTGCGACCCCACTTCCAGTTTCAGATACAGGTTCTTACGGTGCATGCGCACGGTTTCCGGTGAAATGGTCATCTGGCTGGCCGTGGATTTCACCGAATGCCCGCGCAGGATCATGTGCGCCACCTGCCGCTCACGCTCAGTGAGCAAATCACTGCCGAAATGCTCGAACGCCGACTGCACCCGGTGCTTGAGATCATCGCGCACGCCCTGCTCTTTATCGCACTGGATCTCGCCACTGCGCAGCAATCCACGCTGACTGAACTCACTGATGAATTCGCGCACCAGCGGTTCCACGGCGCGCAGCAGGTTCAGCTGTTCGGCGCTCAGGCATTCACCGCCGAAACCCTGATAGAGACTGACGGAAATCTTCGTGTCATTGCCGGTATCGACGATGTAGTAGCTGTCTTCCGAGCAGCCCGCCTTCAGGTAATAGGATTTGTAGTAGTCACTGTCGAAGAAATTGTCGGGGGCAATTTCCTCCAGGTGATAGAAGCCTTGCGCCAACCCCTGCTCCACCGCCAGGCAAAACGGGTCGAGCAAATAGCCCCCGGCAAAATAGCGCTCCAGGATCGACACCTGATACTCCTGGGCAATCCCGCGCTGATGCAGCAACTGGGGCGCGCGGTCCTTGCGCTCCAGGCTGATCATCATCGACTCGACGGACACCAGTTGCGCCAACGCTGACGCCAGGTGTTGCAGGGCGTCGGGCTCATCGACATGGGCGAATGCCTCGCGCATTCCCCCATGCCATTTGTGCAATGCCCCGAAGGGCACCGCGATCAGCGTATCGTCGTCTGGTTTGCTCATGCCACGCAGTCTAGCGGCTGGACAAGCCCTTGGTAACAGCCTGACTGGCGAAATCATTGGCCCGCGTACTGTCCGCTCGCTTCAAGCTCGGCGGCCACCTCCAGAATGCATTCGCGCAGGGTCTCGACGATTTCATCGACCTGGGCAAACGTCAGGATCAATGGTGGCGACATCACGTTGAGGTGCATGATCGGCCGCACCAGCAAGCCCCGGGCCTGGGCCCGCACATGGATTTTCTCGCCAATGTTGATCTCGTCGGGGAACAGCGCCTTGGTGCGTTTATCGGCGACGAATTCCACGCAGGCCATGAGTTTCTGGCAGCGCACATCGCCCACCAGCGGCAAGTCCCGCAGGGTTGCCAGGCGCTCTTCCAGATAAGCGCCCACCGTGTCGACATGGGCCAGCAGGTTTTCCCGTTCGATGATCTCGATGTTCTTCAGCGCCGCCGTGCAGCACACCGGATGACCGCTGTAGGTGAAGCCGTGGGTGAAACAGCGGCCCTTGCCCGGTTCGGCGATGACTTTCCAGATACGGTCGGAAAAGATGCACGCACCCAGCGGCAGGTAGGCCGAGGTCAGGCCCTTGGCGGTGGTGATGATGTCGGGCTGCACGTCGAACACATCATAAGAGGCAAAGAACTTGCCCAGGCGTCCGAACGAGGTCACCACTTCGTCGGCGACGAACAGGATGTCGTAGCGCTGGCAGACGTCCCACATGCGCTTGAGATAACCCCGGGGCGGAATGATCACCCCGCCCGAGCCCATGATCGGCTCGGCGAAGAACCCGGCAACCTTGTCCGCGCCGATCGAGAGGATCTTGTCTTCGAATTCCTTGACCAGGAACTCGAGGAACCGCGCCTCGTCCATGCCGTCCGGCGCGCGGTACGGGTTGGGGTTGGAGACGTGGTGGATCAGCGGGTTGGCGTAATCGAACTCCGGCACCCGGTCGGCGGCCTTGTTGCCGATCGACATGGTCAGGGTGGTGGAGCCGTGATAGGCGTTGAACCGCGCAATGACGTGCTTCTTCGCAGGTAGGCCACGGCAGTTCTGATAGTACTGGATCAGCCGGTAGGCAGTGTCCACGGCGGTGGAGCCGCCGGTGGTGAGGAACACATGGTCGAGGTCGCCGGGGGCCAGGCTTGCGAGTTTTTCGCACAGCTGGATCGCCACGTTGTTCGACATGTCGGAAAACGGATTGGAATAAGCCAGTTGCCGCACCTGATCGGCAATGGCCTCGGCCATTTCCTCACGGCCCAAACCGATGTTGGTGCACCACATGCCGCCCACCGCATCGAGAAAGCGGTTGCCTTGGGTGTCGTAGATATAGGCGCCATCGCCTGCGACGATGTTCAAGGAACCCTGCTCGGCGTGTTCGTCGAACACATGATAGCCGTGCATATGGTGAGCCTTGTCGGCCTTGACCAGCCGGGACTCGTCCGCTGGGGAAAAAACGCTGCGTGTAGGCGTTGCCATAAATAAACCTCTAATCGAAATGACTAACGATCGAACCCATCAGATGCCGCTTTTCACCGTGCTCCAGACCCGGGTAATCGCCCGCATGTCCTTGGCGTCCTGGGTCTTCTGCGGAAACAGCCGCTCGCGGGTTTGCGCATCGGGATAGATCGCCGGGTTGTTGCGCACATCGGCGTTCAACAACGGCGTGGCGGCGGCGTTGCTGTTGGCGTAGTTGATGAAATCGCTCACGTCCGCCATCACCTGCGGCTGCATCAGGTACTCGAGAAACTTGTGGGCATTGACGACGTGGGGCGCGTCGGCGGGGATGTACAGGTTGTCGAACCAGATCAGCGAGCCTTCCTTGGGGATGAAGTAGGCCAGGTCGATCTTCTTCTTGGCTTCCGCGGCTCGGGCCATGGCGGTGGCGTAGTCGCCGGACCAGGTCATGGCCATGCACACGTCGCCGTTGGGCAGGCTGGTCAGGTAATTGACCGAGTCGAACTTGCGGATGTACGGCCGTACCGACAGCAACAAGTCCTGGGCGGCTTTCAGATCCTCCGGTGCGGCGCTTCTCGGGTCGCGTCCCAGGTACTTCAGGGCCATGGGGATGACTTCGGTCGGGGCATCGAGCAGGGTCACGCCGCAATCGGCGAAGCGCGAGACGATCTTGGGGTCGAAGATCATCGCCAGCGAACCGATCGGTGCGTCCGGCATGCGTTCCTTGATCTTGTCGACGTTGTAGGTGACGCCGTTGCTGCCCCAGGTATAAGGCGCCGAGTAGGCGGTGCCCGGGTCATACCCTTGCAGATCCTCCAGGACTTTTGGGTCCAGGTTGGTCCAGCCCGGCAGCAGCTTCTTGTCCAGCGGCTGGAACACCTTGGCCTTGATCAGCGGTGGCGCCAGGGAGGCGTTCAACACGATCAGGTCATAACCGGAGTGGCCGGTGAGCAGCTTGGCCTGTACCGTTTCATAAGAATCGAAGGTGTCGTAGACCACCTTGATACCGCTGGCCTTTTCGAAATCGGCGATGGTTTTTTCACCGATGTAGTCCGCCCAGTTGTACAGCCGCAGCGTATTACTGCCGTCCACCTCGGCGGCGTAGGCATGAAAGGTCAGCGGTACAACAAACAGACTGGAAATCACCTTAAGCAGCGTCTTGCCCATAGCAAATGCACCTTATAGCGAGTTCGGCTCTGGATGAGCGGATGCCCTCACTATTGGTCGATTCGCCGGGCGCGGCCATACCCCGAATGGGTGTGTGTCGCTTTTTGGCGCACCGGCATGGCAAAAAGCGGCAGTGCAGTTGACCCGTTTTGCCATAGATCCGGAGTTTGTCCGGCGCTTAAAGTGGCAGCCCTGAACCGACCCTGCAGAGCCTGCGATGACCGACCTGATCAAACACGAGCAACGCGACGGCGTGTTGACGCTGACCATCGACCGTCCGGACAAGCTCAACGCACTGAACAACGCTATGTACACGCAACTGGCCGAGCTGTTGCTGGCCGCCGACGAAGACCCGCAGACCGGCGTGATCATCCTCACCGGTGGCCCGGCGTGCTTCACCAGCGGCAACGACCTGGTGGATTTCCTGCAAAATCCGCCCACTCATCTGGACGCCCCGGCGTTCTATTTGATGAAGGTCGTCACGCGCCTGCAAAAACCGCTGATCGCGGCAGTCTGCGGGGCGGCCATCGGCATCGGCACCACCTTGCTGCTGCATTGCGATCAGGTACTGGTCACCCGCAACGCCAAGCTGCGCATGCCGTTCGTCAACATCGGCCTGTGCCCCGAATTCGGCGCCAGCCTGTTGCTGCCCCGCCGCCTCGGTCACGCCCGCGCCGCGAGCCTGCTGCTGTTGGGCAACGGCCTGGACGGCAACGAAGCGGTGGCCTGGGGCTTGGCCAACGAAGCCTTCGATGACGGCGAACAATGCCTGGCGGCGGCGACAAAAATCGCCCAGCGCTTCCTGGCCATGCCCCAGCAAGCCTTGCGCCAGTCCCGGCAGCTGATGAAACAGGCTTCCCTGGCCGAACTGGAAGCCACCCTGCGCGAAGAAAACACGCTGTTCATTCAGCGCCTGAATACCGACGAGGCGAAAACCGCCTTGAACGCCCTGCTCAATCGCAGTACAGATAAGAATCCACCGAAAGGAAACCAGCCATGAACACTCCAGAAATCTACGTCGTCAGCGCCGCCCGTACCGCCATCGGTACATTCGGCGGTTCGCTCAAGGACGTGCCACCGGCCGACCTCGCGACCACGGCCGTAAAGGCCGCCCTGGAGCGAGCCGCCGTGGACCCGGCGCTCGTTGGCCATCTGGTGATGGGCAACGTGATCCCGACCGAAACCCGCGATGCCTACATCTCCCGCGTCGCGGCGATGAACGCCGGCATTCCGAAGGAAACCCCGGCCTACAACGTCAACCGCCTGTGCGGTTCGGGCCTGCAAGCGATCATCAACGCCGCCCAGACCCTGATGCTCGGCGATGCCGACATCGTCGTTGGAGCCGGTGCCGAATCCATGAGCCGCGGCCCGTACCTGATGCCATCCGCCCGTTGGGGTTCGCGCATGGGCAACGCCCAGGTCATCGACTACATGCTCGGCATCCTGCATGACCCCTTCCATGGCATCCACATGGGCATCACCGCCGAGAACGTCGCCGCACGCAACGGCATCACCCGCGAAATGCAGGACGCCCTGGCATTCGAAGACCAGAAACGCGCGGCCCACGCGATTGCCAACGGCTACTTCAGCGAGCAGATCGCGACCGTGGAAATCCAGGATCGCAAAGGCGTCAAACTGTTCAGCGTCGACGAGCATCCACGCGCCACGTCCCTGGAACAGCTGGCGGCGATGAAGCCTGCGTTCAAGAAGGACGGCTCGGTCACCGCCGGCAACGCCTCGGGCCTCAACGACGGCGCCGCCGCACTGGTCATGGCCAGCGGCAACGCGGTCCAGGCCAACAACCTGAAACCCCTCGCCCGCCTGGTCAGCTACGCCCACGCCGGCGTCGAACCGGAATTCATGGGCCTGGGCCCGATCCCGGCCACCCGCCTGGCGCTCAAGCGCGCTGGCCTGACCGTCGCCGACCTGGACGTGATCGAAGCCAACATCGCCTTCGCCGCCCAGGCCTGCGCCGTCAGCCAGGAACTCGATCTTGATCCGGCCAAGGTCAACCCGAACGGTTCGGGCATCGCCCTGGGCCACCCGGTAGGCGCGACCGGCGCGATCATCGCCACCAAGGCCATCCACGAACTGCACCGCACCGGCGGCCGTTACGCGCTGGTGACCATGTGCATCGGTGGTGGCCAGGGGATTGCGGCGATTTTTGAACGCGTGTAAGCAACAGCTGTAAAAAAGGCCGGTGATCGCGCAGATCACCGGCCTTTTTTACATTTCCGCGAGCCGATTGTTTGCTACCTGACCACCGGCAGTAAAAATCAACTACCTGACCCACTCCATCGCACGCTTCACCAACAAATATGTTGCCAGGGGTCGAAATCAGCGCGGCACCTTTTCACCCTCGGCGAGAAAAATCTGCGTCGGCAGCTTGAAGCCGCGCAGCTTGAGCAGCGCCAGCGGTCCCGCGCCCAGTTCGGTGCGCAGGTGCCAGGTCAGGCCCAGGCCGTCCGGGGCCTTGAGCTGCACGCGGTAGTGGCTGTCGCCGTCGTCCAGCGTGGTGACCCGAGCCTGTTCGAGCAGGCGGATCAAGCCCCAAGTACCCTGGTAATCACCAAACAGTCGCTCGCCGGCCTGCACGCTGGTCCAGGTCAGGCTCACCCCCGGACGGTCGCTGTAGCCTGGCCAGCTGAAGCGTTGCCAGCTTTCCTTCTGGTTGAAGTAGTGGTGTTTTTCGCCGTTGAGGATGAAGGTGGTCTGCACCACGTCGCGCACCGGCTTGGCCCGTAGCTCGAACCCCAGGCCGAGACCGCCGTTGGTGAACAGCACATCGGCCAGGTGGCTGAGCTGATTGAGCGCCGCGAGAAACCGCGGGTTGATGCGCAGGCCCTGGCTGTGCCGCGAGTCGGCCACCCAGCGCTGGCCTTCCTTGCGCAACACACCGCCCAGTTGCTGTTGCAGGAACTGCTCGATGCGCCCGGAGTCGGCACGGATCATTTGCCCAAGCATCGGCAATGACGCATCGCTGGTGGTCGCCACGAACGGGTAACGCCCGGCAAACGCGCCGTGCCAGTCGCTGACGATCGCCCGTTGCCACTGGCGATTGAGGCTTGCCGCCGACGGCTGCAGCACCCTTTGCCAGGCCTGTTCCAGCGGCTGCACGAACAGGGTCTGGCCGACCCCGCCCCACTCCGCCCCCAGGCTGGCGGCGATCAGGCTGCCGTAGGCGCGGGTGTCGGTGAGGTCGACGCTTTTGCCCTGGAACACGGTTTGCGCCAGGGCCTGGGTCATCTCCTGCGGATCGGCGGCGCTGCTTACCTGTTGTAGCTTCAGGCGTACCCGGGTGACTTGGGTGAGGAAGGCCTGCAGGCTCAGCCGGTCGTTGTCGTTCTTGCCTTCGGCCTCCTTGCCCAACAGCGCCAGCAGCGGACCGAAGGTGGCGTCCAGCGGACCGCTCGCGCCGGGGACCTGTTGGTCGATCAGCGGCACCTTGTCCTGGGCTATCAGCTTCTGCGCGGAGTGGATCAACGACGCACCCAGGGCCGGGCCGCGAGTGCCGGCCTGGCCCTGATACGCCAGGGTGTTCATCAGCGCGATCAGCGGCGACTGGCGCACGTCGCTCATCAGGGTCAACTGGTCGATCACCTGATCCAGGCTGCGTGCCGGTTGCCAGTCCAGGCGGTTGAGGAAGTCCAGCCAGGCGCTGGCGTAGTCCTGGAAGTAGCGCTCGGTCAGGCGTTCCTTGAGTTGCTCCGGGCTCAAGTCGGCGGCGAGGCTGACGGGATTGTCGCTGAGTACCCAGTCGATCTCCTCGCGGCGCGCCTCGGCCACCTCGTCGATGGCTTGGCGGACCTGGCCCTCCCAGGCCTGGCGGGTGAACACCCCGGGCACGCTGGCCGTGGTGGCGAACAGCGCGCGGGCGTCGGTGTCGCCGACCATCTGCGGCAAGCTCAGAGCCGGGTAGTGATTGGCCGCCGCATCGAGCACCTGGCGGTACAGGCTGGCTTCGGCATTGCGCTGGCCAAGCTGGCCGAGCAGTACCTGACGGGCCTGGGCCACCAGCGTCGGGTCAGCCTCGATACGCCAGGCCGGATGGGCCGCCAGTTGCTCGGCATAAAACTGCCAGAGGCCGGGTGACAGGCCCTGCCAGAGCCCCGGCGTCATGTCGGCGCGCTGCGCCTGGGTCTCGACCAGCACCTTGGCGAGGAAAGCCGCGTCGGCTTTTTCCGGGCGCGCCATCATCAGGTAGGCCTTGAGCTGCGCGTAGGCTTGCGGGGCACGCCTGGCGCGTTTGGGGCTGTCCGGCGGCAACTGGATCAGCGCCTTGAGTTGCTGCTGCAGCCTGGCCACGGCCGGGTCGCGCAGCAACCGCTGGTTGGCGTCGACGTAGCGCGGCCACAGCGTCGCCAGCAATGGGTCGTTCTGGTTGAGGCCGAAGCGCAGGTACCAGGGCGTGCCGTGCTCGGCGCGGTAGTCCAGGCGCCCCAGCTCGCGGGTCAACTCGTTGAACGCCAGCAGTTGTTCGTCGGGGCTCTGCGACTGTTCGAGAGAGACCAACGTGCTCTGCATCTGGGCAATGTGCACGCGGTTGCTGGCGAAGGACAGCAGCAGGCCGGCGCCCCAGATCAGCGCCAGCCCCATTGCTAGTGAATAACTGATCCGCGTGGCGCCCCAGCCCAAACGGCGACGGTGAACAGTCTTGTCACCGAGCACGCCCTCCCAGGGCGGTGTGGCGTGCCAAAAGTGCTCAGTATTTCCCTTTTTTTCTTCGCCACCCGGCACCGGCAGGCTGAACCACAACCCGCGCAACGGCACGCCACGGGCAAACACCCGGAACAACGGCGTCAGCGCCTGCCGCCAACGGGCAATGCCCTCGACCTGCAAATCGCGGGACAGGCGCAGCAGGAAGTCATGATGAATGGCTCCATGCATCTGCGCCCATCCGGAGTCGCGCAGGGGTTCCAACAGGTCTTGCAGAGCATTCTCCACGGCCACCGGCGTCAACCGTGTCGGCAACAGACAACCCACCGCCTGGGTCTGGCGTGTTTTCTGGTCCCACTGACTGTCGCAGACCTGCCACAGGTGCAGCGGTAACTGCCAGCGCAGCTTGTGGGCCAGGGTTTGCAGGTGGCGTATGCCATGGTCCATGGCGCGGGGGTCGGCGCTTTGTGGTTTGTCGAGGGCTCAGATGACGCCGTCAAGGGGGCGCCAGCGGGTCAGGTTGCGCCACGCTTCGAGGCGTGAATCATCGAATTTGCTTTGCAGGCTACCGCCCCAAAGCAGGATGGTGTCGTGACCTTCCAGCCATTTTTGTACTGCCAGTTTGGGGGCGATGGCTTCGACCTGCTCGGGTTCGCCGACGACCAACAGAAAGCGAACCTTTGGCCGTTTGAGAAAACTGTAGTTCTCGCGCAGGTGCTCCTTTAATTCGGGGAACCAGGAAATGTCGGGGGAATCGCTCGGTTTGCTCAAGGGTGAAACCGGTGTTTCAGCGACCATTCCGATTATCCGATTCGACCGAGTCCCTGCCAGCCGATCCCAGGCCAGCAGAATGGTCGGGCAGGTCCAGCCGATGGCAAACCAGATGCCGAAACCGCGCAGCGCCAAGTCTTTGAGCGACAGTTGCGGCCAGCCGAAGTGAGTGCCGCTCAAGGCATACAGCAGACAACCCTGTATCACCAGTAATGCCAGGATCAGCAGATAACCCAATCCCACGCGAATCAAAGAACCCTTGTACTTTGCGTTATTCATTGCCATGAGGCACCGCCATTCCAATAGCCAATCGCTTGTTTCCATCCTGACTCAGCCAACCGCAAGGTTGTCCGGCCTTCCCCGCCTGTAACAGCGCCAGGGACATACCAATGAATGGTGCGATATGCGCCAGTCCCCCCCAGTGTCTTGCCAATTGATGTTCGCCAGCCGACCACCCGCCTTCCACGAAGGCTTCCTGGCTTTCCTTATCCATTGCAAGGCAGGTTGGGGGGGGCCGAGTCGATCCCGGCATATCGCTGCATTTGTGTACAGAGGCCTACAGCTGTCTGGTGCGTCTCATTCAAGTACTCTCCCCGGTGCAACACCTGGCGCCCCTGCGAACTCACCAGCCAGAGAAAGCCCGCCTCGCCGGGCAGTTCTGTGCCTTCAGCACTTTCGACCGAGATCACGCCAGCGCACAGCACCCAATCATCCTTGTCACGACAATCGTGGAAAAAGGCATCGATCAGAGCGTCCAGATCGGTCAGATCGTCCAAAGGCAAGCGTGCTTCGGGCAGCACCACTCCCCCCTTGCCCAGTGCCGTTGTGAAGGCGGTCTGGCTGCTCTCATCCCCCATCCAGACAACACCTCGCAATGCCGGCCAACGTTCTTTCAATTCCGGGAGTTCAAGGGTCATCCGAGCCAGATACCGAGCCAGGGCCGGTGCGCGCAGGGTGGTCTTGGTCAGCGAAAGCGGGCAACAAAACCGTACCTGTGAGGCCTCCCGCAGTTTCGATGGCTTCGGCAAAGAGGTGCCTGCCATCAACCCTTGGTAATTGTCCTGGACATCGCCCGCTGGACCAATCAACCACACCTGCTGCACCGGCAAACCCAGACTGCGGCGCCGCCACCAGCGCTGAACCGCGGCGTCCACGCTACGGTGATACACGCCGTTGCCAAACAGGCCGATTTGCCATGCCAACACGCGCAGGGCCAATGCCAACGCCCAACACAACGGCAGCACGGCACTCCATAACCACAGCTCCAGCCGTGGCTGATCCTCAGGCCACAGCGTGAGCAAGGCGGCCGCCTGCAGGCCCCATAGCCACAGTAAAACCAGCCACCAGCACCGCCACTGTGGAACACTTGGCGCCACTACCTCGGGGTACTCCGGCGGCCGATTCATGGCACCACCCCCATGGAGGAAACCGCCAGGGTGCTGACCAACCGGCAACCACAGTCACAGCGGTAGCCATCCAGCGCCAACAATTTGCCTTCCATGGTGAACCCCGAGGCGCCCTCGCTGATACGCGTCGTGCCGTGTTTGTCGCAGCGCACCTTGTCACCCATGCAAGCCACCGGCATGCCGAAGGCTTCGAAGTGACCTTCCAGCACCTCGCCGCCATAAGGGCGCAGCGGATCGCCCCTACGCACCAAGGGCATCAAGACACCACCTCCTTCACCCGCTCGACCAACCCGCCACTGCGGGTCAGGTAGTCGAGCATGTTCTCCATGCGCAGCGCGTCTTCGGCTTTGACAATGGCCTGCTTTTGCTGCGCCACGACCTGGCCGATGGCCAACGTCGATTTCAGGATCTGCTCCGCGCCCGGCAGGAAGGGTTCCACTTCGCCCGTGGCGGCGTTGATCACCTGATAACCCACTGATGCCGCGACCATCGTCCCGGCAAAGGCTTTGCCGCCGTAACGACGAATGCTGTACGCCCCGCCCAACACCAGGGCAATGCCCACCACGCGTCCCGCCACCACGACCGGCGTCCAGCGCTTGTTGGATTCATCGCCGAAATACACCGCGCGATAACGGAAGTAATCACCAAACATCTCCCGCGAATTCATGAAGTCATGCAGGAACCAGGCGCGGGAGTCGTGTACCTGATCGTCGAACATGGCGACTACCGCAGCGATCGACGCTGAGTCACTCACTTCAAACCGATTGTCCCTACGTTCGATGAACAGTTCCTTGGCGCGCAACTCTCCGGCCGCCTTGATCTGCGCGTACTCGCGCTGCTCGTCATCCTCGCTGAGCAGATACACCGTGTCCCTCAGCACGCCATCGAATACCAATCCCCCAAAGCTGGTCTGATCTCGGCGCCACTGCTGATAGTCGTGTTCGAACTCGACGGCGGCCTCGCGGATTTGCTGCTGGTCCAGCACTGGTTCGTAAGGCGGTGGGCCGGCAAGGGCGGCCAGATTTTGCGTTTCGACGGGTTGGCCTCGAACGCCCGCGCGGGCCCCTTTGGCCTTCTTCGTATCCATCTGACGCTGGGCTTTCTGCTCGGCTTGCAGGGTCGCGTTGGTTTGCACGGCCTGGCCGTAAAAAGGCTGATTGGCATAACTGCCCCGGGCGAATCGCTCGATTCGCCAACCAGTGAGCCAGGCCAGTTGCGCGGCCATGGTGTCTTCCAGGTTGTGGCCAAGGCGTAGGGGTTCGCTGGTGGTTGGAGTTGAGGCAGGGTCTTCGGCCAAGCCCAGGGTGGTGCGCCAGGCGTTGAAGCGGTTGATGAGCGAATCGTCCAGTGCAAATTCTTTTTCGGTTGCCGTCGACATGGCTCGTGTCGGTTGAATTTGTCGAAGGTCATCCGGGACTATTGCTTCGGACACAGTCAATGGCGCGCCCGCCGAGAAGGCCGCTGCATACAAGTCATGCAGAACAATCTGCGACAACAACTCGCCCGCCCCACCGCGGGCCTTGCCCTGATCCCCAGGTGGGTATCCACCGCCAACGTCCGAATGCATGCCGGGGTAAACCACTTCAGTGGCATAGGGCGGGTAACGGCCGTCGGCATAACGGATCGAGTCCAGCGGGAAACACAACCGCTGCTCGTGGGCGGCGACGAAGTGCCGGCAGTCCTTGATCCACTCAGGGAAACGCGCGACATCCGGCAGTGACTGTGTGCCATCAGCCCAGTCCATATGCCCTTCGGCAAAGGGCGCGGCACGGGCGCTGCCCACCGAGGCCACAGTGTCCAGCAGGCCGAGGAATTCGATGCTCAACGGCAGGCCCAACAGCTTTTGCTCCGGGAGTTCGACGCCTTGCGGGGTATCGAACAGCTCGCTCAACCAGGTGACGAAAGTACGCGCCTCGGCGGCGCCGCGAGAAAAGCCATAGACGAACAATTTGATCGCCAGCACTTTGGGTTGCGCCGTCGCGACCTTGGCCCGCAACGGCTCCAGCAGCGAAGCCATGGCCTGGCGGCGGCTGCTTTTGCCCAATGCGGTCATGGGCCAGGTGGTGGCCATGGCTTTGAGCTTGGTCTGCATCGTGGTCAGCGATAAATCATCTTTAGTCAGTGCAACGGACAACGCGTTTGCGATCTGAAGCAATCCCCAATTGATCCGGTCCTCGCCCCGGTTGGCGAACGCCATACCCATGGTACTGAAATCCAGTTCGCCAATCTCGGGAAAGGGGGTGCCCACGCCAGGAATGTAATAGCGGAAATAACCGCTTTCCGGCTGAAGAATGCTGGCGTGAAAAAGCCGTGCAATATTGGTCGGGTGTGGCGGCTCGGCCACACGAGTGTCGTTGTGCTCGTTGTTATTAGTGCCATCGAAAAACAAGCTGATGTGCAACGCGCGCGCGCACGTGGAAGCCCCACGAAATCCGCGCTGGGCATTTAACTCCTGGCGATACAACTCCACTTCAGCCGTTTGCCGTTGGTAATTCTCCCTTACCGCTTCAGGATCGCTGGGTAAACGCCGCTCCTTGGGAAATAGGGCCGGGACATATACAGAATCACGATTCTTTATTTCGGACATACGGCTGGTTCCTGCATGTTCAGAGGTTCCTTGATCGGATAGGCAGGTTGACCATAAGCCATGCAGGCAGTGGTAGCTTTAACCTGATCACAAGGTAAAAAATGAATTTTTAACGAACACAAATTCTCTGCTTCATATGGTGGAAGCTCCACGATGGCAGTGTGTCTTCCGTAATTGGCTTCATGTTTAGCCAATGCAGATTCATCAAAATTAAACCCATCGGGTTTACGTTTAATTTTTTCATAGGGGGCTGGATCAGTTTCCCACTCCACTTTGAACTTCAAATCCGGCGACCATTGGCTGGGCAACATCACACAACACACTCCCCCCCCGTATCCATTAGGACTGGCATTGCCCCCCCCATAACCATTTACCGAAAAACTATTGATGGCTGCGGACGTATGGTTAACCGCATTCAAATTACCGCCCAAATATTTTGGCGTCCCCGGAGAGCACCCGGTCAGCAACAACAGCAAACTACCGACAGCCCACTGCCGCCCAGCCTTCCCTTTCTCATTACTCATTAAACTCCTCCCTGTTTATTAAGTTGCGCACGAAAAATGCCTGCGACAGGCAACTTTCGTTCACTACCTTTTCTTGAGACGGGAAACACAGACGCTTCTCATGGGCGGCGACGAAGTGCCGGCAGTCCTTGATCCATTCGGGGAAACGCCCGACATCGGGCAGTGATTGAGTGCCATCGGCCCAGTCCATATGCCCTTCGGCGAAGGGCGCGGCACGGGCGCTGCCCACCGAGGCCACGGTATCCAGCAAACCAAGGAATTCGATACTCAATGGCAGGCCAAGGAGCTTTTGTTCTGGAAGCTCGGCGCCTTGCGGCGTGTCAAACAACTCGCTCAACCAGGTGATGAAGGTGCGCGCCTCGGCGGCCCCCCGGGAAAAGCCATAAACGAACAACTTGATCGCCAGCACCGTGGGTTGCGCCGTCGACACCTTGACCCGCAACGGCTCCAGCAGCGAAACCATGGCCTGGCGGCGGCTGCTTTTGCCCAAGGCGGTCATGGGCCAGGTGGTGGCCATGGCTTTGAGCTTGGTCTGGGCGACCGGGAGCGCCAAGCCCTTCTTGTTATCTAACGCAAAAGACAACGCGTCGGCGATTCTCAGCAGTCCCCAGTTGATCCGGTCCTCGCCCCGGTTGGCAAACGCCATACCCATGATACTGAAGTCCAGTTCGCCAATCTCGGGAAAGGGGGTGCCCACGCCGGGGATGTAGTAACCAAAATAACCGTTTTCCGGTTGATCCAGACTGGCGTGAAACAGCCGCGCGATATTGGTCGGGTGGGGCGGTTTGGCCTCGCGGGTATCGTAGGGCTCGTTGTTGTTGGTGCCATCGAAAAACAGGCTGATGTGCAGGGCACGCGCGCAGGTGGAAGCGCCGCGAAACCCGCGTTGGGCATTCAACTGCTGACGGTACAACTCCACTTCGGCCGTTTGCCGATCGTAATTGTCCCTCACAACTGCTGGATCGCTGGGCAACCGCCCTTCCTTGGGAAACAGGGACGGGACATACACGGAATCACGATTCTTTACTTCGGACATACGGCTGGCTCCTGCATGTTCAGAGGTTCCTTGATCGGACTGTTGGGTGACGGGTAGCGCCAGCAGGAAGTGGACACCTTGACCTGATGACAAGGTAGAAAGTGCACTTCCAACGCACACAGTTCGTCTTCATAGGGCGGAAGTTCCACAATCGCAGTGTGTTGCTGGTACTTGGCTTTATGCTTGACCATAAAGGCCCGAAACTCATCGGTTCCCAATGGAGGGGATTTAGCATAAGGATCAGAATCAGTTTCCCACTCCACTTTGAACTTCAAACCCGGCGACCATTGGCTGGGCAACATCACACAACACACTCCCCCTCCATAACCAAACGGAGAGATGTTTCTTCCACCATAACCATTTACGGAAAAATGATTGATCGCCGCCGACGTGTGATTAACCCCGCTCAAATCCCCGGCCAGGAACTTCGGCGTCCCCGGAGAACACCCGACCAGTAACAACAGCAAACTACCGACAGCCCATTGCCGCCCGACCTTCCCTTTCTCATTACTCATTAAACGCCTCCCTGTTTATTAAGCTGCGCACGAAAAATGCCTGCGGCAGGAAACTTTCGTTCACTACCTACGGCATCACGGGTCTTTACTTCGGACATACGGCAGGCTCCTTCATTTTTATTGGCTCTTTGATCGGACTATTGGGTGAGGGATAAGCCCAACAGGAAGTGGACACCTTGACTTGATGACACGGCAGAAAATGCACTTCCAACGCACACAGTTCGTCTTCATAAGGCGGAAGTTCCACAATGGCAGTGTGTTGCTGGTACTTGGCTTTATGCTGATCGTATGCATCTGGATCGAATCCATAACCCGATGTTTTGCGTTTTATTTTTGCGTTTGGATTCGGATCGGTTTCCCACTCCACTTTGAACTTCAAACCCGGCGACCATTGGCTGGGCAACATCACACAACACACTCCACCCCCGTATCCATTAGGACTGGCATTCCCTCCTCCATAACCATTCACCATGAAGTAATTAATAGCCGCCGACGTGTGATTAACCCCATTCAAATCCCCGGCCAGATACTTCGGAGTCCCCGGAGAGCACCCGCCCAGCAACAACAGCAAACTACCGACAGCCCATTGCCGCCCAGCCTTCCCTTTCTCGTTACCCATTAAACGCTCCCTGTTTATTAAGTCGCGTACGACAAACACCCGGAATGAAAATTTTTTCACTTAAACCTACATATACCTGCAACAAACACATTGGCTACGCATAGATACAGACACCCCTTAAACCACAGATAATCCGCCCACTTAATAAGTATGTGAGCTTGGACGCCAGCGTGGCTCAACCGAAAACTTTACATCCGGATATTTTATAGCTGGCGAAATTGAAACTTTACTTTCCTTGTCTTCTACCCCTTGCCTACCATCATAGAAAACAAAAGTATTGTTATTTGAATGCAGCCAATCGTTTACTTTTGAGCTGTTGACAGAAGACGCAGAAAGCTTATCTGGAAAAACAAACCTAACCTTTACATCATCATAACGCTCTCCATAATACATCCACATTGAATCAGGCAAGTATCCTTTGAAGGCCGGTATATAAGCCGTCATCGAAGAGTCAACAAGGGGAGCACCATCAACATATAACCTCAGGTCTTTTTTAGTGCCATTCTTATACTCCACCCCATACCTAATTGATTGCGCAGAAGCTCGGAAGCTTTTTGAACCACCAAAGTCAAACTTAATATACCCATGATTCGGCTCCATTCTCGCCTGGATATCAGTCATTTCTTCTTTTCTATCTGCACGCGCGTAGTCATGGGGAATGCTCAGCGTATCGACCGCCAGATCGACTGGAATACTGGCCAGCACGACAACCGGACAAATAATTGTTATATAACAAAGCACGGATGCAAGATCCGCATTAAATGTTAGTACCTGAACATCTGTTACTACCCCCCTGTAATAATCTGCATCGCTGGCAAAACCCAAGTTTTCAATCCGCGCCGCATTTGTTCCGCACCCCATAAGAGATGAGACAAGCAGCCCCACCAATATTAATTTCGCTATAAATTTAGTCACTCTTGCCCCTCTCCACTCGCACCAGACAACACAGCAAATTTGTCCACCGCACAAGCATTCAAACCCCCGAAATAATTTTCGCAACTTGCTTGAAGCACAACGTGGTAACAGCGAGAAAAACACTCCTCACTGGATAGTTGTGAAAACGCTTTCACTGCAAACCCGAGCAACTTTTGCGCATCACTGATGCAGCCCAACCGATCAAACTGCGCATCCGTCAACTCAACCGGAGTGTTTGCTTCTCCAAGTACCTGATCCGAGCCATAGGTGCCCGGTTGCCAGGCAATCCGTTGATCCCGATCCAGCCAACTCCAGAACAGCGCCAGGCTCAGAAACCGTTGTTTCTGTTCCGGATCCAGGACGCTTGCCAACAATTGCGGTAGCACACGCGGATCGTAGAAACGCAGCAAGCCAGACTCTCCTCCCCATTCAAGCTGTGAAAGTCCTTGCAGGGTCTTGGTCAGAACATCGAACGGGATGGGGGAAATCAACAACATGAGTCTCGGCATGTGCCCCATCTGCTCGATGATTTCTTCCAGCCAGGCTTTGTGGTGCCAATCGTCCAGACTGATGCGCATCAGGATCGGCGCCTGAGGCAACAACGTCTCCTCCGGCGTTGTGCTGAAAAATGAAAACCAGGGAATGGCTGGCTCGATGGCTTCGAGTGCTGGTAGCAGGGAAACATCGGAGCCCGCTTGGTCGACGATTAAATCAACATGATCGAGGTCCGCTGCACGGCACAAGCCTTCCAACTGGTCGAGCCACTGTTCATAAGTTTCTTGCATTTATCGTCCCCCACCGGTCGTGCGCATCACTGCGCCCGCCGCCTCGGCTTGAGCAATTTTCAGGCACTCTTCACACACCGACTTCGGCAACACCATCAACGGAAAACTCTGGCCGCCAGGCCCCTCCCAGATATGCTGCCCCCGAGACGTCAGCTTGCTGGAGCTTTCCTGAGTGATGCCGTCGTTCGGATCGATGCGGATGAAATTTTCTCCACTGGCCAGCGTGATGCCTTTTTTGGCCGTGAACAGCAGATGCCCCTGCACCGACTGCATCGTGACGTCCAGCTGGGCAATCAGATTCAGTAGATCGTCGTGGGACTCGATTTCCAGCGGCCCCTTGCCGGAGACCACGCGCAGGCCTCCCTGCTGGGCCAACAGGGAGATGCCTTGAATGGCGTGGGCTAAAAGACGCTGGACGGCGGCCAGATTGATGTCGTCGTCACTTTGCAGGTGGAGCGCGTCGCCACTTTTCAGAAGCAGGCTGGCCGGCGTCACCGCACCGATGCCCTTGGGTGCGCTGAGCAAGATGGCCGCGTCGGCCAGGTCTTTCGCGGCGCTTTGCAACTGCTGCAAGCCGTCGAGAGTGGGCTGGCGGCTGTGGTGGGCCAGGGCGATATCTTGCCAGTAGGCTATCTGCCCTTTCGCCCCCTCGATCAGGCTGGATGCGGCCCCCATCTCCAGCACCTGCCCTTGGGCTTTGCTCTGTTCATCGGAGCTGATAAACAACCCCTTGCCCGCGCGAATCGCGCCCCAGGCATCGGTGCGCAACTCAAACCCTTCACCCCGTTTTTGCCGCTCGGCATCCACCACGTGCCCAAGGTTGAGCTGACTCTTGCCGCTGTGTTCGGTGCTGAGCTTGATGTGCTCCTGCCCGCGGGTATCGTCCAGCCGCAGTTTGTTGTTGGCCGGGGTGCGCAGCACGTTGCGCTTTTCGTTGTACATGGTGACGTGGTCGGGGTGCTGGCTGTCGTGCAGGGCGTGGGCGATGTAGGGCCGGTCCGGGTCGCCCTGTTCGAAGGCCACCGCCACTTCGGTGCCGGCGATCAGCGGCAGGTGCAGGCCGTGGGTGTCGCCGGCGTATGCCCGGGCCAGGCGCAGCCAGGTGCTTTCGCGACCGGCGTCCCAAGTGTCGCGGTCGAACAGGAATTGCACCCGGTAGCGGCCTTCGGCGTCGGTATCGGCGTAGGGGTTGTGGGCCTGCGCGCTGGTCACCCGGGCCGGCACGGTGCCGGCGATCAAGGGTTTGGGCGGTACGTCTGGGCGAAAGCACACCGTCTGCGCATAGGGGATGGCCTGGAAGCTGCACTCGAAGCTGCGGTCGCGGGTGGCGCTGGCCTGAAGCCCGATGATCACCGCCCGCGGCGCGAAGGCCTGGGGCGCGCCGTCGGTGACTTCCAGCACCTGGCCCGGCGCCAGGCAGGCGCTGCTGCTCATGCCGCGCAGGCGAGTGCGGCGGTTGAGGTAACGCTCGTGGCGCAGGCGCGCATAGAAGTAGCCGCTTTCGCACTGCACGTCTTCGGGGAAGGCATGGCGGTCGCCGAGCGCGGTGTAGGGTTCGGCGTAGTGATAGGCCTCGCCGTAGGTGCCCTTGGCGCCGCGCGTCTGGTCGATGTCGCCGTCGAGGTGCGCGCGGGCGTCACGGTGGTGGTAGGCGCGGATGTTCACGTGCTGTTCCACCACCTGGTGTTCCGACTGCAGGGCCCAGACGCTGTCCTGGTCGCTGCTCAGCCCGGAGAGCGGCCGCAGCGGCAGTTCGACGTCGAACTGGTAGGCGCGCGGGGAGTCGTGGAATTCGACGACGTCGATACTCAGGCGTTCGTCGCTGGTGAAGCGGTACCAGATGCCGACTTCGGCCAGCAACCGGGCGATGAAGGCCAGGTCGCTTTCGCCGTATTGCATCACCTGCTCGCGCCGGGGGTACTCGCGGTGCAGGTGGAAGAGGAAGTCCTGGCCCCTGAAATCGTGGCGGCCGCGCAGGATGTGCTCGACGATTTCCGGCACCGACCGGTGCTGGTAGATCCGGTATTGCCGGCCCCGCGCGAGCAGCGCCAGGCGCGGTTGCAGGGTGACTTCGTAGCGCGCCTCGTCGACGGAAGCGGACAGGCGTTTGAAGCTACTGATTACCCCGTGCAAGCTGCGCAGCGGCTTGACTTCGGACGGTTCGAAGATCAGCGACGAGACCTTTTCCGGCAGTGCGTGCAGGCTGAAGCTGGCGGGTTGGCCAAGCATGAGTTCGGCGTCGATGTCGAGCTGGCTGGAGGTGAACTCGATGTAGTAGCTGAACGGCTGGCTGAGGTGTTCTTCGCCGTGGAAGGCCAGGACGTCGAGGGGGGCGTCCACCTCTCGGACCCAGAGTGTGTGGCGGCTGTGGTCGAAGAAAACGGGCAATACGGGGTGCATGTTGCAGACCTCCCTAGTCTATCGATGCAGGCGGGGAGGCTTCGTTGCCGCCCTCGCTCGAGCGCCGGGAAGCTTTCAAGAAGCTGACAATGGTTGATATAGGACGCTTCTAATGAGCGTGTAGGGTGTTTCCGAATTATGCGGCAGACCACAACGCCCTAAGACTCTGCCTACAACAGCAAAAAAATCCTCGGCATCTCGACAGTGGCCATGAATGAGTCTTCCTGATCAGAACTCCACCTGACGACCGGCAGCAAAAACCACTTGTCACGAAATATTACATACATCATATTACAGCCATCATAATTAAACGCCGCCCCGACAGGTACCCCTCCATGACCAGCATGTCCACCGTAGAACCCGATCTGGACGCCCCGGTGAAACCAGCAAAACCTCCCCTGCTCAAACGCCTGCTGTTGCCAACCGTTGGTATCGCGGCACTGGTGCTGGCTGGTGTGTACGGTGCGCATTGGTGGAGCGTCGGGCGCTTCATCGAGGAAACCGACGACGCCTACATCGGCGGCGACGTTACGGTGATCGGGCCAAAGGTGGCGGGTTACATCGACGAAGTGCTGGTGACCGACAACCAGAAGGTCAAGGCCGGCGATGTGCTGATCCGTCTCGATTCGCGCGACTACCGCGCCAACCTGGCCAAGGCCGAAGGCGCAGTGGCCGCCGAAGAAGCCCTGCTCGCCAACCTAGAAGCCACCGAACAACTGCAACAGGCCGTCATCGGCCAGGCCCGTGCCGGCATCGACGCCGCCGGTGCCGAAACCGCCCGCTCCCGGGACGATGATAGCCGCTACAAAAAACTGGTGACCACCAACGCCGTCTCGGTGGAAAGCGCCCAGCGGGCCAACGCCACGTTCAAGACGGCCCAGGCCCAAAGCAACCGCGCCCAGGCTGAATTGCTGGCCGCGCAGCGCCAGTTGAATGTGATCGACACCCAGAAACAACAAGCCCGGGCCGCCCTGATCCAGGCCAAGGCCGAGCGCGACCTGGCGCAATTGAATGTCGGCTACACCGAACTGAAGGCACCAGTCGACGGTGTGATCGGCAATCGCCGGGCCCGGGTCGGCGCCTATGCCCAGGCCGGCTCGCAATTGCTCTCGGTGGTGCCGACCAGCGGCCTGTGGGTCGATGCCAACTTCAAGGAAGACCAACTGGCACACATGGTGCCGGGGCAACGGGTAGTGATCCGTGCCGACGTGCTCTCGGGGCAGGAATTCCACGGTCACCTGGACAGCCTCGCCCCCGCCAGCGGTTCGCAATTCAGTGTGTTGCCACCGGAAAACGCCACCGGCAACTTCACCAAGATCGTGCAGCGGGTGCCGGTGCGGATTCACCTCGACCCGGCCGACAGTGTGCTCGGCCACCTGCGTCCGGGGTTGTCGGTGACCGCTGAAGTGGACACGCGCAAGGAGCCTGAGGCGCCAGCCGTGGCCAGCGCACCATGAGTCGCGCCCTTGCCGCCCCGGCGCAACCGTTCAATGCCGCGAGCATGGCGACGGCGACCAAGGTCTTCGCCTTTGCCAGCATGTGCATCGGCATGTTCATTGCGCTGCTGGATATTCAGATCGTCTCGGCTTCGTTGCGTGACATCGGCGGCGGGCTCTCCGCCGGCACCGACGAAACCGCGTGGGTGCAAACCAGTTACCTGATCGCCGAAATCATCGTGATCCCGCTGTCGGGCTGGCTGTCCCGGGTGTTCTCGACGCGCTGGCTGTTCTGCGCATCGGCGGTGGGCTTTACCCTGGCCAGCCTGTTGTGCGGCGTGGCCTGGAACATCCAGAGCATGATTGCCTTCCGTGCCCTGCAAGGGTTTCTGGGCGGCTCGATGATTCCACTGGTGTTCACCACGGCCTTCGTGTTCTTCACCGGCAAGCAACGGGTGATCGCCGCCGCGACCATCGGCGCAGTGGCGTCCCTGGCACCGACCCTGGGGCCGGTGATCGGTGGCTGGATCACCGACATATCCTCCTGGCACTGGCTGTTCTACATAAACCTGCTCCCCGGCATCTTTGTCGCCGTGGCCGTGCCGATGCTGGTGAAAATCGACCAGCCGGAACTGTCGCTGCTCAAAGGCGCGGATTACTTGAGCATGGTGTTTCTGGCGCTGTTCCTCGGCTGCCTGGAATACACCCTCGAAGAAGGCCCGCGCTGGAACTGGTTCAGTGACCGCACGATCCTGACCACCGCATGGATCAGCGGCCTGGCCGGACTGGCATTCATCGGCCGGACCTTGCACGTGGCCAATCCGATTGTCGATCTGCGCGCCTTGAAGGATCGCAACTTTGCCCTCGGCTGTTTCTTCTCGTTCGTCACCGGCATCGGCCTGTTCGCCACCATTTACCTGACGCCGCTGTTCCTCGGCCGGGTGCGTGGCTACGGAGCGCTGGACATTGGTCTGGCGGTTTTCTCCACCGGGGTGTTCCAGATCATGGCGATTCCGCTGTATGCCTTTCTGGCCAACCGCATCGACCTGCGCTGGATCATGATGACCGGCCTTGGGCTGTTCGCGTTATCGATGTGGGATTTCAGCCCGATCACCCATGACTGGGGGGCCAAGGAGTTGATGCTGCCGCAAGCCTTGCGCGGGATTGCCCAGCAATTGGCGGTACCACCGGCGGTGACTTTGACCCTTGGCGGCCTGGCACCGGCGCGGCTAAAGCATGCGTCGGGGTTGTTCAACCTGATGCGCAACCTGGGCGGGGCTATCGGCATCGCTGCGTGTGCGACCATTCTCAACGACCGCACCAATCTGCACTTCACCCGGTTGGCGGAGAACCTCAACAGCACCAACGAGGCACTCAACCAATGGCTGTCCCAGGTCGGCAACAACTTTGCCGCCTTTGGCCAGAGCGGTGACGCAGGGGTGACTGCCAGCCTGCATCAGCTATGGTTGCTGACATACCGCGAAGCCCAGACGCAAACCTATGGCGATGCGTTCCTGATGATCATGGTCTGCTTCATTATCGCCACGGCGATGGTGCCCCTGATGCGCAAGGTGCAACCACCGGCCGCGCCGAGTGCCGATGCTCATTGATGTTTTTGCGGGTCAGGCCTGGGGCATTTTGCGAAAGCCGATGGCCAGGCGGTTCCAGGCGTTGATGGTGGTGATGGCGACGGTCAGGTCGACCAATTCCTTGGCATCGAACTGGGCGCTAGCCAGTTCATAGTCTTCGTCCGGGGCGTGGGTCTGGCTGATCAGGGTCAGGGATTCGGTCCAGGCCAGTGCGGCGCGTTCACGCTCGGTGAAGAACGGCGTTTCGCGCCAGGCCGACAGCGTCGCCAGGCGACGCTCGGACTCACCGCCCTTGCGCGCATCGGCGCTGTGCATGTCCAGGCAAAAGGCGCAGCCGTTGATTTGCGAGGTACGCAGCTTGACCAGTTCGATCAGGTTTTTTTCCAGTGGCAATTTCGACACTGCTGTTTCCAGGGCGATCATCGCTTTGAGGGCATCAGGGGAAGCGGTGTAGAAATCGATCCGGGTTTTCATGGTGTGTTCCAGGGCAAATGGGTGTGTCACTACATTAGTGCCACGACCGGTCTGCACAAATAGCCAATCCTTCAGAAGTCGAGGAGGCCATTCAAACCCGATTGCGCAACCACTGCAAAAAGCCCTTCTTCACCTGCGCCACCGGCAGGTCCTGAGTCAGGGTTTTTGCCTTGTGCAGCCGGTAATCGAGCAAGGTTTTCATTGCATCGTTGATGTCTTGACGGGCATCCAGGCATGGCTTGAGGTAGGACTTTTCGATGCGGTACAGGCCACAGAAGGTCTTGGCGGTAAACCGTGCAGGCACCGAGCTGTCCTCCAGGATCCCGGCCTCGCCTATCACTTCCCCCGGCCCCATGCGCCCGGACTCGAAAGGTACGCCGTGCCGGGTCAGCGTCACCGTCACCACCCCGGACTCGATGATGAACAGGTGATCACTGACCTCCCCCGCCTCCAGGATCGTTTCCCCGGCGCGGAACGATTGCAAGGTCATGTTCTGGCTGAAGGTGTCTTTCTCTTCCTGGCGCAGGGTAGAGAAAATCGGCGAGCTGTCGAGCAATGCCCGGGGTCGCGACAGGTTGCCCGGCGGATTGGGTTCCACGCTCGACAGCAGGTTGACGCCGGACGCCTGCAAGTGCCGGTAGGCCAGGTCGAACAGTTGATTGCGCACCGAACGCTTCTGGTCCATCTGCGCGACAAACCCGCTGATTTCATAGACCACGCCGGTGTTACCGGCAGTTTTCATGCCGACACTCGGCGACGGTGTCTCCAACAGAAAGCGGCATCCCTGCATGGCCCGTTCCAGGGCTTCGATCACCGTGTTCGGCCGCGCGTGGGGGCTCACTTCCAGCGAAACAGAGATGCCGAACATATCGCTCGGCCGACTGAAATTGATGATCTTGGCCTTGGCGGCCAGGGAGTTGGGTATCACCGCCATGCAACCCTGGGCGGTCTGCAGACGCGTGGCACGCCAGTCGATGTCGGTGACCTTGCCCTCCATGCCGTCTATGGAGATGTAGTCATCCAGTTGATAAGGCTTGGTGGTGTTGAGGACGATCCCGGAAAACACATCGCTGAGGGTACTTTGCAAGGCCAGGCCGACGATGATCGCCAACGCACCGGACGTCGCCAGCACGCCCTTGACCGGCAGATCCAGCACATAGGCCAGGGCGGCAATCACCGCGATCAGAAAAATCACCGCGCCTAGCAAGTCCTGGAGCAAGCGCCCGGTATGCCCGACCCGTTGCATCATTACCGCGCCGATCAGCACGGTCAGGGTCCGCGCACCGAACAACCACCAGCCGATCTGCAAGCCGGTGGCCGCCAGATGCAAGGGTACGTTGTCAGGCCAGGGCGGCGGCTCCATCGGGTTCAGGCCTTCGTTGAACAGCAAGAGGCTGAACAAAGAGAAAATCACCACCCGCACCAACAGCCGCCAGGCGCTGCCAAAGGCACTGAGCAAGTACCACAACCCAAGATCGATCAGGATCAGCGCCATCGCGCAAATCAGCGGGTGTTCGGTGAGCAATGACAGCATCTAACAACTCCAGCCAGGGCCAATAACGCGAAGATCGCATGGATTGGCGTCAGTGTAGGTGGAATTGATTTGGCTGGTTGAACACGTCTGGCTGGACACCCAAAAAACCTGTGGGAGCGAGCTTGCTCGCGATGGCGGACTGACAGTCACTACATCAGTGCCTGTTCTACCGTCATCGCGAGCGGGCTCGCTCCCACAGGGGAAAGCGTGTTGGCTGGATTACTTGCTGTTTGCCAGCGTGCTGTAGCTGGTCATCAGGTTGCGGTAATCCGGAATATGGTTGGAGAACAATGTGCCCAACCCTTCGACATCGTTGCGCCAGTCGCGGTGCAGTTCACAGGCCAGGCCGAACCAGGTCATCAGTTGCGCGCCCTGAGCGGTCATACGGTTCCACGCCGATTCGCGGGTCAGTTCGTTGAAGGTGCCGGACGCGTCGGTGACCACGAACACCTCAAAGCCTTCGGCCAGGGCCGAAAGCGCCGGGAAGGCCACGCACACTTCTGTCACCACACCGGCGATGATCAGTTGCTTCTTGCCGGTGGCCTTGATCGCCTTGACGAAATCTTCGTTGTCCCAGGCGTTGATCTGGCCCGGGCGAGCGATGTATGGCGCGTCCGGAAAAAGGGCCTTGAGTTCGGGCACCAGCGGTCCGTTAGGGCCCGTTTCGAAACTGGTGGTGAGGATGGTCGGCAGCTTGAAGTACTTGGCCAGGTCGGCCAGGGCCAGCACGTTGTTCTTGAATCGATCCGGGTCGATGTCGCGCACCAGTGACAGCAGGCCCGCCTGATGATCAACCATCAGAACCGCGGCGTTGTCCTTGTCCAGACGCTTGTAGGAAGTGGTCATTGCAGTAGTCCTCGCGTGTTATCGATGCCGAATGGAAATCGGCGTGGGGTCACCGGTCAGCGCTGGGAGTCCAGCGCCTCGTGTTCGTTCGCCACTTGCTGGGCCTTGAGGTAACTCTCGATCAGCAATTGATAATGCGGCATGGCCTGGGCGTAGACAGCGGCCCACTGCTCGGCATCCGGACGGTTCCACGAGCCTTGCAGCTCAGAGAGCGTCGCCATGATGTCGATCGGCACCACCCCGGCCTGGGCCAGGCGGGCAACGGTCAGATCAGTGGCCAGTTTCGAGTGGTTGCCGGAGGCGTCGACCACGGCAAACACCTTGTAGCCTTCATGCACGGCGGCGATGGACGGGAACGCCAGGCACACGCTGGTCAAGGTACCGGCGATCACCAGGGTTTTCCTGCCGGTGGCTTTGACCGCCGCGTGAAACTCCGGGTTGTCCCAGGCGTTGATTTCACCTTTGCGCGCCACGTATTGCGCATGGGGTGCGGCCTCGTGGATTTCCGGGATCAACGGCCCGTTCGGCCCCTGGGGAACGGAAGCAGTGGTGATCACGGGCATCTTCAGCAGGGTCGCGGCCTTGGCCAGGGCAATGGCATTGGCGCGTAGTTGGGGCACGTCCATGTCCTTGACGATCTGGAACAGTCCGCTCTGGTGATCGATCAACAGCATCGCGCTGTCGTTGGGGTCGATGGTCGGCTTCTGGCCGTTGAAGTTGGCCGCGTAGACAGTGTTCATGTGCGTTTCCTCTTTCTTTTGGGCAACAGCCATCCCTGGCCTGAAAACCGGCCTACTCATCCTGTGTAGAGTCGGGTGTAACAGCGCTGCGAATTAAGCGTGCATCCGGCCGAACTGGCCGGACTGGAAGTCGGCGAAGGCCTGGTGGATTTCCTGCTCGGTGTTCATCACGAACGGCCCATGACCGACGATCGGCTCGTCGATCGGCTCGCCGCTGAGCAACAGCACCACCGCGTCTTCGCTGGCTTCGAGGGTCACCTGATCGCCCTTGCGGTCGAACAGCGCCAGTTGCCCCTGGCGCACCGATTCCTGGCCGTTTACCTGAACCGTGCCGCGCAGCACCACCAGTGCGGTGTTGCGCCCTTCGTGCAGGTCAAGGGTGAGCAATTTGCCAGCATTCAAACGAATGTCCCACACGTCGACCGGGGTGAAGGTGCGCGCCGCGCCCTTGTGGCCGTCGAACGCACCGGCGATCAGGCGCAGGCTGCCGGCGTTGTCTTTCAAGGCGATGGCCGGGATGTCACGGTCGAGAATCGTCTGGTAGCCGGGGTCGGCCATTTTGTCCCTGGCCGGCAGGTTGACCCACAGTTGCACCATCTCCAGGGTGCCACCGCTTTTGGCGAAACCTTCGGAGTGAAACTCTTCATGCAGGATCCCCGAGGCCGCGGTCATCCATTGCACATCGCCGGGGCCGATCTTGCCGCCACTGCCGGTGGAGTCCCGGTGCTCCAGTTCGCCCTTGTAAACGATAGTCACGGTTTCGAAGCCACGGTGAGGATGCTGACCAACGCCACGTCGCTCGCTGGTCGGGGTGAATTCAGCGGGGCCGGCGTGATCCAGCAGCAGGAACGGGCTGATGTGTTTGCCCAGGTTGTCGTAGGAAAACAGCGTGCGAACCGGAAAACCGTCGCCCACCCAATGGGTCCGTGGACTGGTGTAGATACCGATGATGTTTTTCATGGTGTCTCCTGATGAGGTGAGTGAAGCCATGGACAAAGCTTAAAACCGTGACCTTTGCTGCGCTAGACTGCAAAAATCAGCTTTAGCGTTCTATTTGGAGAACGATGGTGGAAGACCTCAACACCCTCTACTACTTCACCCAGGTGGTGGAGCATCACGGTTTCGCCGCGGCCGGCCGGGCACTCGACATGCCCAAGTCCAAGCTCAGTCGACGTATCGCCGAGCTTGAAGAACGCCTCGGCGTGCGCCTGCTGCACCGCACCAGCCGGCATTGCTCGTTGACGGAAATCGGCCAGGCCTATTACCAGCGCTGCCTGGCCATGCGGGTGGAGGCGGAAAGCGCTGCCGAACTGATCGAGCGCAATCGCTCAGAGCCCCAGGGCCTGGTGCGTGTCAGTTGCCCGACGGCGCTGCTCAATTCCTGGGTCGGGCCGATGCTGACCCGCTATATGCTCAAGTATCCCTTGGTGGAATTGTTCATCGAGAGCACCAATCGCCGCGTCGACCTGATTCACGAAGGCTTCGACATTGCCCTGCGGGTACGCTTTCCGCCGCTGGAAAACACCGACATGGTGATGAAAGTGCTGGGCAACAGCACCCAGAGCGTGGTCGGCAGCCCGGCCTTTTTATCGCGCCTGTCGACGCCGGCTTCCCCGGCCGACCTCAGCGGCTTGCCGAGCCTGCACTGGGGCGCGGCGCAGCGCGAATATCAGTGGGAACTGTTCGGGGCCGACGGCAGTACCGCGATGATCCGGCATGCCCCGCGCATGGTCACCGATGACCTGTTGGCCTTGCGCCACGCGGCACTCGCCGGGATCGGCATCGTGCACCTGCCCAGTGTGGTGGTGCGCGATGAAATCGCCGCCGGGCAACTGGTGGAACTGGTGCCGGGCTGGGCACCGAAGAGCGGTGTCATCCATGCAATCTTCCCCTCGCGCCGGGGCTTGCTGCCCTCGGTACGCACGTTGATCGATTTTCTCGGGGAGGAATTCAGCCACAGTGATATTGCCTAGGGTCGGGGTAAGGCTTTAGACCGAGTCGCCGCCTTCGCGAGCGAGCACGCTCCCACATTTGGAATGCATTCCCCTGTGGGAGCGGGCTTGCTCCGGGCGGCGTTCCGACGAAGGCGTCAGACCAGACACCCTCACCAAACCGGACTGCCACCGATTCTTGATTTCCGGTAAACATTGCTTTGCCGCTCCAGCGGTTTTTCTCACGGATGCAGGCGCGGATACTGCCGCCCATTCCCACTGCAACCCCTGGAGTCATCAATGTCCATTCCCGCCTTCGGCCTGGGTACCTTTCGCTTGCAAGGCCAGGTGGTCATCGATTCGGTGAGCACCGCCCTGGCGCTCGGCTACCGGGTGATCGATACCGCACAAATCTACGAGAACGAAGCTGACGTCGGCGAGGCTATCGCCGCCAGCGCTATCGCCCGGGAAGAGCTGTTCATCACCAGCAAGATCTGGGTCGCCAACCTGGCCGGTGATCGCCTGATCGACAGCCTGAAAGAAAGCCTGCGCAAACTGCAGACCGACTACCTGGACCTGACCCTGATCCACTGGCCGTCGCCGGACGATCAGGTGCCGGTCGCAGAATTCATGGGCGCCCTGCTCGAGGCCAAACGCCTGGGCCTGACCCGGCAGATCGGTGTGTCCAACTTCACCATCGACCTGATGAAACAGGCAGTCGCGGCCATCGGTGCCGAGCACATCGCCACCCACCAGATCGAACTGCACCCCTACCTGCAAAACCGCAAAATCGTCGAGTTCGCACGCAGCCAGGGCATCGGCATCACCTCATACATGACCCTGGCTTACGGTGAAGTCCTGAAGGATCCGCTCATCCAGCAGATTGCCGAACGCCTGCACGCGACTCCGGCGCAGGTCACCCTGGCCTGGGCCATGCAATCGGGTTACGCGGTAATCCCGTCGTCCACGCGCCGGGCCAACCTTGAAAGCAACTTGAAGGCTCGCGAACTGACCTTGAGCGAGGCCGACATGGCCCTGATCGCATCGCTGGATCGCGGCCACCGCTTGACCAGCCCGAAAGGCATCGCACCGAACTGGGATTGAGCCTCAATCCTGCTCCAGACGCCGGTCCAGGCGGGCCATGGCCTGCTGCAACCGCTCGACGGCGTCGTCGATCATTGCCGCGCGGCCGTCGTTGCACGCCTGCTCCAGTTGTTCGCAACACTCGACCAGGGCGTGGGCTCGCACCATCAGCGCTCCACCCTTGATCCGGTGTGCCAATTCCCGCAAGCCCGGGCGATTGCCGCCGGTGTGCAAGGCGAGCAAATGCATGCGGTCCTCGCGGTTGGATAGCGCCAGGTCGTGCAACAGTTGATCGATCAGCTCACGGTCCGCATCCGCGTAGCGTTCCAGCCCGCTCAAGTCAAACTCGCAGACGCCATGGTCGTCGGTAGCCGTTGAGGGTGCGCTGGAAAACCGCTGGGCCAGCCACGCCTGCAAATCCACCAGGCGAATGGGCTTGAACAGGCAATCGTCCATGCCTGCCGCCTGGCATCGGGCCTTCTCCTCGGCCTGTGCATTGGCGGTAAAGCCCAGAATCAACGTTGATGACAGCCCCTGCACCCGCTCTTGCTCACGTATCGCACCCGCCAATTCGTAACCACTGAGCCGCGGCATGTTGCAGTCGGTGATGACCAGATCGAACCCTTGCCCGCGCCACTGTTCAAGCCCCTGCGCCCCGTCTTCGGCCAGCACTACGCGATGACCGAGATAGCTCAGCTGCCGCGAGAGCAACAGGCGATTGGCCGGATAATCGTCGACCACCAGAATCGACAACGGCCGGGTCGTCAGCTGCGCCGAATCCAGGGGCTTGCCCCCCGCGGGTAACGCTTGCAGGACAGGCAGCACCAGGCTGATGTCCACCCGAGTCCCGCGCCCGAGCTCACTGTCGAGTTGCAACCGGCCGCCCATCATTTCGCACAGAGTACGACTGATCACCAGCCCCAGGCCGGAACCTTGCCGGGCGCTCTGCTGGTTGTTGTCTGCCTGCACAAACGGGCTGAACAGACGTTGCTGGTCGAAAGCGCTGATGCCGATGCCGCTGTCTTCGATGCGTACGCTGACGGCGAGGTGCGCCGGGGCTTGAGGTCGCACTCGCAGCGTCAGGCTTACCTGGCCTTCCCGGGTGAACTTGATCGCGTTGCTCAGCAGATTGGACAACACCTGTTTGAAGCGCGTGGGGTCGAGCATCACGTCACGGTCACTGTGTTCATCGAGCTCGACCCGCCACTGCAGACTCTTCTGCACCGCCAGCCCTTCGAAAACCCGGCAGACCGAAGTCACCAGCAACTGCAGATTGACCCGCTCCGGCGCCAGCGACAAATGCCCGGATTCGATCCGGGCAACGTCCAGAATGTCACCGATCAAATCCAGCAATTGTTGCCCGGCGTTGGACGCCACCTCAATGGCGGCGCGGTCGGTCTCCCCTTCATCGGCCCGCTTCAGCGCCAGTTCGAGCATGCCGATCAGCGCGTTCATCGGCGTGCGGATTTCATGGCTCATGGTGGCCAGGAACGTGGTCTTGGCCCGGTTGGCGTCGTCCGCCGCGTCCTTGGCTTCCTGCAATTGCCCGAGCAATTGCTGACGCTGGCGAATCTGCCGACGCTGCCAGACGATCCCCGCCAACGCGAGCAACAGCAAGACACCCGCCACCGCAAATGCCTGCACGATCGCCTGCCGGTGTCGCAGCCAGTAACTCTGCTCGACCATCGCGTCATAGCGCCAGGGCTGGGTCAACTCGTCAATTTCTTCGGGAGGGATGCTCAACAGCGCCTTGTCCAGGATCGAATGCAGCTCGGTGGCCCCGCGACTGGTCGCCAGGGTGCTTCGTGCAGGGTCGGTGCCCACGGTGCTGGTCACTTGCAGGCGATCGCGATACTGCCGGGAAATCAGGTAACGGGCGCTGATCAAGGAGTTGATGCCGCCCTGGGCCTTGCCTTGGTCGACCATTTCCATGGCGTCCGTCGACAGGGGCGCATCCACCAGCTGGATCAACGGGTAATGCTGGCGAAGGTACTCGCCAACAATGTTGCCCTGGGTCAGTGCCAGGGGTCGCCCTGCCATATCATCCAGCGTCCTGGGGCTTTCCGTGTCAACGCGGGTCACCAGCACCGAAGGGCTGCTCAGGAACGCGCGGGTGAACAGCAACTCATCTTCACGCTGGGAACTGAGGCCGATACCGGCCAGCACATCGATTTGCCCGCTCTTGATGGCGGTCATCATCTGGGCCACCGACTTCATGCCCTGGATGTCAAATTGCAAGCCGGTGCGCAAACTGATTTTCGCCAGCACATCGATGCCAATCCCGCGAAACCTGCCTTCGCTGTCGATAAATGAAATGGGCGGGATATTTTCGTTGATCGCGACCTTCACCCGCGGGTGGCGCTCAAGCCAGCGCTGTTCGGCCACGCTCAATTGCAAGGACTGGGTACCGGGGATAGACACCTCGTTTGCCCCCCAACGGCGCAGGATGTTCATTTGCTCATTGGTGCTGATGGCCGCAAGCGCCTTGTTGACGATGCGCAACAGCGAATCGTTGTCGCGGTCCATCGCAAAGGCAAAACGCCCGGACTCCATGGGCGAGAAGTCCGTCAGTCGCACATTATCCAGATAATTCTTGCTGATCAGGTAATGGGCATTGATCGCATCCCCCAGGTAGACATCGGCCTGACCGTACGCCACGGCGCCCATTGCCGCCAGTGTCGAGGGAAACAACTGGACCTGCGCCCTGGAATAGAACTGTTGCACGCTGTATTCGGGCAGGTAGTGATACAGCATCACCAGCCGCTTGCCGGCCAGTGTCGGGTCGAGCACCGGAGGGAAATCGGTGCGGGTGACCAGCACCGGTTGATCGACCGCATAGGCACTGGACATCTGCAGCTGTGGATCTTCGGCTTCAAACCGATTGGCCGTTCCCAACAGGTCTGCCCGCCCCTCCTTGATCGCCTGCACCGCGTCGGCGCGCGACGGATAACGCCGGACCTCGATGACAACGTTCAACAATTGTTCGAGCAACCCGGCGTAATCGGCGGTCACGCCTTCGAACACCTTGCCCGCCGTGTTGAACTCGAAGGGGGGATAGTCCGGCGCCGAGACGGCCAGCACCAATCGGCCCTTTTGCTGCAGCCAGCGCAACTCGGTTTGCGACAATCTGACGCTCAGGCCTTCGACACTCGAGCGCCCCAACAGGGTCAACGACTGTTGCGCACAGGCCGTCGATGCCCAAAGAAGAAGGCCAATCAACACCCCATCTGCCAGTCGTCGGAGTGCGTTCATTCAGATCAGATGATTGCGCAGGGCGAAATCCCTCAAGTGCACCGACGAGTTCATATTGAGCTTGAGGGTGAGTCGGGTCTTGTAGGTACTGACGGTCTTGTAGCTCAGGTGCATGATCTCGGCGATTTCCAGGTTTTTCGAACCCCGGGCCAGGTACTGCAAAATGGTCAACTCACGATTGGAGAGCTTTTCGATCAACTGCTTTTCGCTGCGTTGCAACTCCCCCATCGACACGGAGCTCGAGGGGATCTGGGCGAAATAGGTGTAGCCGGCCATCACGGAATTCACCGCTGCCTTCAAGTCATCCAGGTCCTTGCTCTTGGAAACATAGGCAACAGCCCCGGCACGCATGCAGCGGTCCTGATAGAACTGGGCCTCCAGTGAAGTGAACACCACCACGCGACATCGCGTGTTTTCGGCCTTGATTCGGTCCATCACCTCAAGCCCCGCCACACCAGGAAGGCCCAGATCAAGCAGCACGACATCCGGCTGATGCTCCCGGACCAACGCCAGGACCTCATCGCCACGGGAGGCTTCATATACTTGCTTGAACCCTTCCCCCTTGAGTACGAGTTTGATCATGGAGCGAACCACCGGATGATCTTCCACAATCAGTGCTGACTTCATGACAACTCCCGTGCAAAACAACACGATCGGGCAAAAAATGCCCTCCAGGCGCCGCAGCGGTTGGGCACAACGCTGCGCATAGACTTTTGCATGGAAGGCTGGAAAGAACTACCTGACAGAAATGACAGTTCCGACGAACGGTAGCCGACGATTGACGACGCTCATCAACTGCGTAATGCACGCCAGGTCAGGCAGGGCGGCCTGGCTGACCTGGACGTTGCCCACGCCTGACGGCAACGACGCCTGCCGTTCATTGAAGATAAACGCGTGATTTACCTGCGGGTTGTCGAGAAAGAAATTCAACAAGTCCAGCCCTTCACTGGCCATCGCTCCATTGATGAGCACCAGGTCCAGAGGTTCGCAACCGTACTCCACCAGAGGAAGGAGCTCTTCGAGACTCTGCACCGGTGCCACGCGAAAGTAGCCGAGCTGATTGAGCAGCCGCTCGATCCGCAGACGGTTGAAGTGCTGCGCATCGGCGATCAGGATGCGCAAGGATTTGTTCGGCATGGTGACCTCCAAAAGGATGTCGGTTTCAAGAGGTCGCAAAGCCTACGGAAGACCTTCCTAGGTTTATGTAGGAATTTTCCTAAATAAGTTCCGGTTAATCTGACTCTGCCAGAGAAACGCAATCGCACCTCCTGACCTTTACTCCGTGGTACTCGGACTCCAGAACGCCTGCACCACCAGGGACGAGGCCGAAATCCGTGCCACCAGCTCATCCAGTTCATCACCATCGACCGAGGTGGTCGCCAGGGTGGCTTCGATTTCAATTTCATCCGTACCGAAGGCATGCACGTCGACATCGCTGGCCGGATAGTTGCAGCGCGCAAGCTCGGCTTCGAGCAAGGCCAGCACGGTTTTCTGCTGCGTACGCCGGGCAATGACATAGACGATGTTGGTGACTTCCGCCGAAATCACATCCAGCGGCTGACGGTTGATGTTGTTGACGATCGGCCGCAGCAGCGTGTTTGCCGCCAGCACGAATAAGGTGCCAAGCAGCGCCTCGGCCAGCAGGTCGGCGCCGGCGCAGGCACCGACCGCCGCCGAGGTCCAGAGCGTGGCGGCGGTATTGAGGCCGCGCACATTGCCCTCTTCGCGCATGATCACCCCGGCACCGAGAAAGCCGATGCCGGAAACCACGTAGGCTACGACCCGCACGGCGCCTTCGGCACCGCCTAGCCGGGTGGCCATGTCGACGAAAATTGCCGCGCCCACCGCCACCAGCACATTGGTGCGCAGGCCGGCGGTGCGCTGCCGGTACTGGCGTTCGAAACCGATCAGGCCGCCGAGGATGAAGGCAGCGCCGAGGCTGACCAGGGTGTCGAGCAGGGAGGCCAGGTTGAGGTTGTTGATGGCTTGCATATGAAACTCCTTGAAAAACACACACCCCTTGTGGCGAGGGAGCTTGCTCCCGCTGGGCAGCGAAGCGGCCCCAAAACCTGACAATGCGGTCCCTCCAGCAAACCTCGCTCGCCGGTTTTGCGACTGCTACGCAGTCGAGCGGGAGCAAGCTCCCTCGCCACAAAGGTCATGCTGGCGGCTTTATTGCCAGCCAAACCGGCGGATGTAGAACCCCTTCACCGCCTGGGTCAGCGCCATGTACGCCAGCAGGATCACCGGCAGGAACACGAAGTACAGCGACGGCAACGCCTGCAATTTGAAGTAATGGGCCAGCGGTCCCATCGGCAGGAAAATCCCCACGGCCATGATCAATCCGGTCATCACCAGCAATGGCATGGCCGCGCGGCTTTGCAGGAACGGGATCTTCGGCGTGCGGATCATGTGCACGATCAGGGTCTGGGTCAGCAGCCCGACCACGAACCAGCCGGACTGGAACAGGGTCTGGTGATCCGGGGTGCTGGCATCGAACACGTACCACATCAAGGCGAAGGTGGAGATGTCGAAGATCGAACTGATCGGCCCGAAAAACAGCATGAAGCGCCCGACATCCGCCGGTTGCCAGCGCTGCGGCTGCTTGAGCATTTCGTCATCGACGTTATCGAACGGGATGGCGATCTGCGAAATGTCATAGAGCAGGTTCTGCACCAGCAGGTGCATCGGCAGCATCGGCAGGAACGGGATGAACGCACTGGCCACCAGCACCGAGAACACGTTGCCGAAGTTCGAACTGGCGGTCATCTTGATGTACTTGAGCATGTTGGCGAAGGTCCGGCGCCCTTCCAGCACGCCCTCCTCCAGCACCATCAGGCTTTTTTCCAGCAGGATGATGTCGGCCGCTTCCTTGGCGATGTCCACCGCGCTGTCCACGGAAATACCGATGTCGGCGGTGCGCAGGGCCGGGGCGTCATTGATGCCGTCGCCCATGAAACCGACCACATGGCCGTTGCCCTTGAGTAGCCGGACGATGCGCTCCTTGTGGGACGGCGTCAGCCTGGCGAAGACGTTGGTGGTCTCCACCGCCTTCGCCAGCTCGGCATCGCTCATGCGTTCGATGTCGTTGCCCATCAGCAGGCCTTGCTGTTCCAGGCCGACTTCGCGGCAGATCTTCGCCGTCACCAGTTCGTTGTCGCCGGTCAGCACTTTCACCGCCACGCCATGGGCGGCCAGGGCCTTGAGGGCGGGCGCGGTGCTTTCTTTCGGCGGATCGAGAAACGCCACGTAACCGATCAGCGTCAGTGCCTGTTCATCGGCCAGGCTGTAGGTGTCGCGCCCTTCGACCATTGGCCGTGCCGCCACCGCCACCACTCGCAAGCCTTCGGCGTTGAAGGTGGCCGTGACCTGACGGATTCGCGCCAGCAGTTCTTCGGTCAAGGCTTCATCGACTTCGCCATGGCGCACACGCGAGCACACCGCCAGCACCTCTTCCACAGCCCCCTTGCAGATCAGCAGGTGCGGCTGATCGCGCTCGGCGACCACCACCGACATGCGCCGGCGGGTGAAGTCGAACGGGATCTCGTCGACCTTGCGAAACGCCGTGCCGACTTTCAGCTCACGGTGGATCTCGACGTGTTCGAGCACCGCCACATCCAGCAGGTTTTTCAGGCCGGTCTGGTAGTAGCTGTTGAGGTAGGCCATTTCCAGCACGTCATCGCAGGCGTTGCCCCAGACGTCGACGTTGTGCGCCAGGAAGATCTTGTCCTGGGTCAGGGTGCCGGTCTTGTCGGTACACAGCACGTCCATGGCGCCAAAGTTCTGGATGGCGTCGAGGCGTTTGACGATGACTTTCTTGCGCGACAGGAACACCGCGCCCTTGGCCAGGGTCGAGGTGACGATCATCGGCAGCATTTCCGGAGTCAGGCCCACGGCAATCGACAACGCGAACAGCAGCGCTTCGGTCCAGTCGCCCTTGGTGAAACCGTTGATGAACAACACCAGCGGCGCCATCACGAACATGAAGCGGATCAGCAGCCAGCTGACTTTGTTGACCCCGGTCTGGAACGAAGTCGGCGCCCTGTCAGTGGCGCCGACGCGCTGGGCCAAGGCACCGAAATAGGTGCTGTTGCCGGTGGTGAGTATCACCGCCATGGCCGTGCCGGACACCACGTTGGTGCCCATGAACAGGATGTTGTCCAGGTCCAGCGGATTGCGCGTGTCGCGATCCTGCTGGCGGGAAAATTTTTCCACCGGCATCGATTCACCGGTCATGGCTGCCTGGCTGACGAACAGGTCCTTGGCGCTGAGCACCCGGCAATCGGCGGGAATCATGTCACCGGCCGACAGCACGATCAGGTCGCCCGGCACCAGTTGCCTGATCGGCAATTCGATGCGCTGCGCGCCACGGTCCTCAAGGTCCCGGCGCATCACCGTAGCGGTGTTGCTGACCATGGCCTTGAGGGCATCGGCAGCCTGGTTGGATTTGGTTTCCTGCCAGAAACGCAGCAAGGTCGAGAGCACCACCATGGAGAAAATCACGACGGCGGCTTTCAGGTCTTCGGTCAGCCAGGAGATGAGCGCCAGCAGCGTCAGCAGCAGGTTGAACGGATTCTTGTAGCAATGCCACAGGTGCGTCCACCACGGCAGCGGCTGTTCGTGCTCGACTTCATTGAGGCCGAATTGCTCGCGCAGGACATCGGCTTCGAGTTCACTCAAGCCGTCGGTGTGACTGCCCAGGGTGTTGAGCAATTGACCGGTGTCGCTGCCGGCAGCGGCCACCAGGGTTTGCGCCAGGGTGGGCGGGACTTCACGGCTGACCGTGGTGTCGGTGAAGGTTTCCAGCAACGCCAGGCGACGGAAGTGCCGGGCGATGTGGCGGGTACGCAGGAAACCTGCGAAGAATTCCTTGAGGGTAAGTTTCATGGCTGGAGCCCCTTTGGTCAGCCGGGAAACCGTCGAGCAGGCAAGTCCACGCCGCTGCCGCCGGAACAACCGGCAAAGCAAGGCCTGGCACGCCGGTCACGAATGACAGGCGTGTCGATAGAGCGGCGGCCACGACAAAAAAGTCGAAACCACGCACTGTTCAGCGTCGATGAGAGGGACGTCGGGACACGGCCGGGACTGGCCATGATCGGGATGCCGCTGCTCGCTTGTCGGCGAGACAACGGCACAGGAGACTGCGCGTTATCTTGCCGAGAAAGTGCCGGTTACCGAGACCGGCCGACAACTGTCACTCGAACAAGTACCCACTGTGGGTCTCCGTAATGGATGAAAACGCGCGAAGCTTACGCCCCGATGTTTGGCGAGTAAACCCGTTACAAAACCTTGCCGGGGCAATCGCGGGGTTCTTCAGGTAGGGTTCAGGATTGGAGTCCTCATCAAAAGATCGCAGCCTTCGGCAGCTCCTACGGGTGTACGCCATCCCAATGTAGGAGCTGCCGGAGGCTGCGATCTTTTGACGGTCAACTCGATATCAGCTCGCCGTCGCCAACAACAAATCCACCACCGACCGCCCATGCCCGCGATGCTTGCCGTGCTCATACAGCGAGCCGGCAATTTCATCGGCACGAATCGGCAGGATCGACAGCAAGGTGTCGCTCAGCCCATGGCTGGCCTGGCAGAAGCCCTGCATGTAGAGGCCGGCCTTGCAGCGCTCATCGGTGATCAGTTTGTAGTTGCGATCGACCTCGAAATCACCCAGGTACTCTTGCAGCGGTGCCAGCAGCTTGCGGTGCATCTGCCGCTCGTAACCGGTGGCCAGCACCACGGCGTCGTAGTGACGCACCGAGACTTCGCCGGTGGCGTTGTTGCGCAACACCAGTTCAATGCCCCGCTCGTTGGCGGTGGCCTTTTCGATAGTGGTCAGGGTGTGGAACGCATGACGGGCGATACCCGAGACTTTCTGCCGGTAGAAAATACCGTAGATGCGCTCGATCAGATCGATGTCCACCACCGAGTAATTGGTGTTGTGGTACTCGTTGACCAGTCGCTCGCGCTCGCTGTCGGGCTGCTGGAACACCAGGTCGGTGAACTCCGGTGAGAACACTTCGTTGACGAAGGGGCTGTCGTCGGCCGGCTTGAGTGCCGAGCCGCGCAGGATCATGTCCACTTGCACCGACGGGAAGCTGTCGTTCAAATCGATGAAGGCCTCTGCCGCGCTTTGCCCGCCACCGATGATCGCAATGCTCATCGGCCGGTTGTCCACGCACGGCTGCCTGGCCATCTGCGCCAGGTACTGGGAGTGATGGAACACCCGGCCGTCATCCTTGAGTGCCTTGAACACCTCGGGAATGCGTGGCGTGCCACCGGTGCTGACCACCACCGAACGGGTGGTGCGCACCTGTTGATGCCCGCTCGCATCGCGGGAAATCACCCGCAACGCCTCGACCTGATGGTTGTGCAGCACCGGCTCGATGGTCAGCACTTCTTCGCCGTAGCGGCTTTGCGCGATGAACTGCCCGGCAACCCAGCGCAGGTAGTCGTTGTACTCCATGCGGCACGGATAGAAGGTGCCCAGGTTGATGAAGTCCACCAGGCGCCCGTGGGCCTTGAGGTAATTGACGAACGAGTAAGGGCTGGTCGGATTGCGCAGGGTCACCAGGTCCTTGAGAAAGGAAATCTGCAACTCGCTCTGGGTCACCAGGGTGTTGCCGTGCCAACGGTAGTCGGCCTGCTTGTCGAGGAACAGCACATCCAGGTTGCCCTGGCTCGCCCCGCGCTCTTGCAGCGCGATGGCCAGTGCCAGGTTCGACGGGCCGAAACCGACGCCGATCAGGTCGTGAACGAGGGGCGAAGCAATTGCCTGTGTCATGTCCAGTGTCCTCTGGATGTTCCCCTCAAAGACGGGGCATTGAACCTAAGTGACCTGACCCGCCAAGGGCCGCACAACAGGTCGTCTGTTGAGTAGGAACGAGGACCGTGAAAAAAAATTTAACCGCGCGGGATCACTGGGCGTCCCACTGTCGCATCCGTATACGGCAATGCTTCATGGCGTTGACGATGTGCTTCTCGACCATTGCCCGGGAAATGCCCAGTTGCTCGGCAATCTGCGGATGGGACAGGCCTTCGATCTTGCGCAGCAGGAAACTCTCGCGGCACAACCTCGGCAACTCCGCCAGGGCACTCTGGAGCATTTCCAGGCGCTGGCCATGATCGAGCACGTTTAGCGGCGAAGGGGTGAAATAGCGCTCTTCGTTGTCGAGTACGTCCAGGGATTCGGCCTGACGCAGGGTGTTGCGTCGATGGTCGTCGATGACCAGGTTCAGGGCGGTGCGATAAAGGAATGCCCGGGGCTGCTCGATCGGCGTATCACTGGAACGCTCCAGGACCCGCAGATAAGCGTCATGCACCACATCTTCGGCCACCTGACGGTTGCCCAGCCTGGCGTTCAGGAAACACACCAGTTCGCGATAGTAGTTTTCCAACATGACTCCCGTCCGCACGGGGGTGCGGTTTCTGTCCTTGAGCCCTTTGCGTGACCGTTGAAATAGACAGTGGCACGATAGTGGCAGTTCGAGTCGCGTAATTTATAGTAATTCTCATATAGATTTAAAGTACTGCGTCGCCTTGCCCGATAAATAGTCATGGTCTAGCGGCTGTGCACCGCTCTGAGGGTAGGAGCTGCCGCAGGCTGCGATCTTTAGCGTTTTCAGCTACGTCGAAAATCAAAAGATCGCAGCCTTCGGCAGCTCCTACAGGTGTTACACCTTGTGTCGCCGGTTAAATTTCCCGTCGGGTTCATCGTTTACAGGACAGCTCCCCGTCCCTGTTCGGCCCTGCCGACAGCGTTCAGCCATCGACCCGCCGCTGAACGACGGACCTATTTCCCAAGGCCGGAACCCCGCATGAAACGTCCCCGACAGACCCGACGCGCCCTGCTTGCAGCACTTTGTCTGATCCCCGTGGCTGCCGTCGCCGCCTGGCAGTTCATCCCCCCGGGCCGCGACGGGCTGGTCACCGTCCAGGTCAGCCGCGCCGACATTGAAAGCAGCGTAACGGCACTGGGCACCCTGCAACCGCGGCGCTATGTCGACGTCGGCGCCCAGGCGTCCGGGCAGATCCACAAGATCCACGTAGAGGTCGGCGACCAGGTCAAGGAAGGCCAATTGCTGGTGGAAATCGACCCCTCCACGCAACAGGCCAAACTCGATGCCGGGCGCTTCTCCGTCGAAAATCTCAAGGCGCAGCTGCAGGAACAGCGCGCGCAACACGATCTGGCCCGGCAGAAATACCAGCGTCAACAGAACCTCGCCGCCGGCGGCGCCACCCGTGAAGAAGACGTGCAGACCGCCCAGGCCGAACTGCGCGCCACCCAGGCACGGGTCGACATGTTCCAGGCGCAGATCCGCCAGGCCGAAGCCAGCCTGCGCAGCGACCAGGCGGAGCTCGGCTACACGCGGATTTATGCGCCAATGGCCGGTACCGTAGTGGCGCTGGATGCCCGGGAAGGCCAGACCCTCAACGCCCAGCAACAAACACCGCTGATCCTGCGCATCGCCAAGCTGTCGCCGATGACCGTGTGGGCCGAGGTCTCGGAGGCCGACATCGGCCACGTCAAACCCGGCATGCACGCCTGGTTCACCACCCTGAGCGGCGGCGCCCGGCGCTGGACCAGCACCGTGCGGCAAATCCTGCCCGTCCCGCCCAAGCCCCTGGACCAGACCAGCCAGGGCGGCGGCAGCCCCGCCAGCACCAGCAAAAGCGGGAGTGCCCGCGTGGTGCTGTACACCGTGTTGCTGGACGTCGACAACGCCGACAACGCCTTGATGGCGGAAATGACCACCCAGGTATTTTTCGTCGCCAATCAGGCGCAGAACGTACTCACCGCCCCCATCACAGCCCTGCAGGCCGGCACGCAATCAGACCGGCAGACCGCGCAAGTAGTCGCCAGCAATGGCAGCATCGAACAGCGCAACGTGCGCACCGGCATCAGCGACCGCCTGCGGGTACAGATCCTCGACGGCCTGCAGGAGGGCGATCACCTGTTGATCGGTCCCGTCGACGGGAGTGGCGGCTGAATGCACACGCCCCTGATCGACCTTTCGGACATCCGCAAAGCCTACGGCGGCGGCGACGCGCCTGAAGTCCACGTGCTGCGCGGCATCGACCTGTCGATCCATGCCGGGGAGTTTGTGGCGATTGTCGGCGCTTCCGGTTCCGGCAAGTCGACGCTGATGAACATCCTCGGCTGCCTCGACCGCCCGACCTCGGGCGAATACCGCTTCGCCGGGGAAAACGTCGCCGCCCTGGACAGCGACGAACTGGCCTGGCTGCGGCGTGAAGCCTTCGGGTTTGTGTTCCAGGGCTACCATCTGATTCCCTCCGGTTCGGCCCAGGAAAACGTCGAGATGCCGGCGATCTACGCAGGCTTGCCCGCCGCAGAACGCCACGCCCGCGCCGCCGCCCTGCTCGACCGTCTCGGCCTGGCGTCGCGCACCGGCAACCGCCCGCACCAGCTCTCCGGCGGGCAGCAGCAACGGGTGTCGATTGCCCGCGCGCTGATGAATGGCGGCCACATCATCCTGGCCGACGAACCCACCGGCGCCCTCGACAGCCACAGCGGCGCCGAAGTCATGGCCCTGCTCGACGAACTGGCGAGCCAGGGCCATGTGGTGATCCTCATCACCCACGACCGGGAAGTGGCGGCCCGGGCTAAACGCATCATCGAAATTCGCGACGGCGAGATCATCAGCGACAGCGCCCGGGACAATCGCGCCGCGCAAAACCCGGCCAACCCCGGCGCCCTGCAAGCCGTCGATTTGCGCAGACGCCTGAGCGAAGGCGCCGAAGCCACCGGCGCCTGGAAAGGCGAATTGGTCGATGCCGTGCACGCGGCGTGGCGAGTGATGTGGATCAACAAGTTCCGCACCGCCCTGACCCTGCTCGGCATCATCATCGGTGTGGCCTCGGTGGTGGTGATGCTGGCCGTGGGCGAAGGCAGCAAGCGCCAGGTGATGGCGCAGATGGGCGCGTTCGGTTCCAACATCATCTACCTCAGCGGTTCGGCGCCCAACCCGCGCACGCCCATGGGCATCGTCACCCTCGATGAGGTCGCCGCGATTGCCAGCCTGCCCCAGGTGATGCGGATCATGCCGGTCAACGGCCAGGAGGCCGGGGTGCGTTTTGGTAACCTCGACCACTTGAGCTACGTCGGCGGCAACGACACCAACTTCCCGGCGATTTTCAACTGGCCGGTGGTCGAAGGCAGCTACTTCACCCACGCCGATGAACAGAACGCCGCGGCGGTCGCGGTGATCGGGCACAAGGTGCGGAGCAAATTGCTCAAGGACGTGACCAACCCGATCGGCCAGTACATCCTCATCGAAAACGTCCCCTTCCAGGTGGTCGGCGTGCTCGCGGAAAAAGGTGCCAGCTCCGGTGACACCGACAGCGACGACCGCATCGCCATCCCCTACTCCGCCGCCAGCGTGCGCCTGTTCGGCACCCACAATCCCGAGTACATCGCCATCGCCGCCGCCGATGCGCGCAAGGTCAAGGAGACCGAAAAAGCCATCGAGCAACTGATGCTGCGCCTGCACGACGGCAAGCACGATTTCGAACTGACCAACAACGCGGCGATGATCCAGGCCGAGGCGCGCACGCAAAACACCCTGTCGCTGATGCTCGGTTCGATTGCGGCGATCTCGCTGCTGGTGGGCGGGATCGGCGTGATGAACATCATGCTCATGACCGTGCGCGAGCGGACTCGCGAGATCGGTATCCGCATGGCCACTGGTGCCCGCCAGCGCGACATCCTGCGCCAGTTCCTCACCGAAGCGGTGATGCTCTCGGTGGTGGGCGGCCTCACCGGGATTGCCCTGGCGCTGATCGTCGGTGGCGTGCTGATTTTCAGCGAAGTCGCTGTCGCGTTCTCCCTGATAGCGGTGCTGGGCGCCTTCGGCTGCGCCCTGGTTACCGGTGTCGTTTTCGGCTATATGCCGGCCCGCAAGGCTGCCCGACTCGACCCGGTCACGGCCCTTACCAGTGAATGATCGATTGATGAAGCCGCCACTCAGTGTGATAACCCTGTGCCTGTTGCTCAGTGCCTGCGGCACCCCGCCCCAGCGCCCTGACAGCGGTATCCAGCCGCCGGCCGCCTGGCAATCGCCACACACCGCAGGCGCTGTCCATGACAACCAGCAATGGTGGAACCGCTTCGGCAGCCCGCAACTGGGACGCCTGATCGAACAGGCGCGGCTCGGCAGCTACGACCTGGCCGCGGCCGTCGCCAGAGTGCGCCAGGCCCAGGCCGACACGGTGATTGCCGGCGGCTCGCAACTGCCCGAGGTCAAGGCCGGGATCAACGCCAATCGCCAGAAGCTGCTGCGGGGCAACGGCTACAGTCAGCTTGATGCCGACAGCGATAACGACGCCGTCGACTATTTCACGGCGAACCTGACTGCCAGCTACGAAATCGATTTCTGGGGGGGCCAGCGTGCCACTCGCGACAGTGCGCAATTCAGTCTGCAAGCCAGCGAGTTCGATCAGGCCACGGTGGAACTGACGCTGCTCAGCGGTGTGGCCAACGGCTACGCGCAAGCCTTGTCGCTGCAGGAGCAGCGCCGCATCGCCGAATTGAACCTGGCCAATGCCCAAAGCGTGTTGAAACTGGTGCAGACTCGTTTCGATTCGGGTTCGGCCACGGCCCTGGAACTGGCGCAGCAAAAAAGCCTGGTGGCGGCGCAACAACGCCAGCTGCCGCTGGTGCGGCAACAGGCCGAAGAGGCGCGGATCAGCCTCGCCGCCCTGCTCGGCCGCCCGGTTCAGGCGCTGTCGCTGGGTCAGGAACGCTTCGATCAACTGACCTGGCCGGCGATTGACGCCGGGGTACCCAGCCAGTTGCTCAGTCGCCGCCCGGACATTGCCCGGGCCGAGGCGCAACTGGCCGCCGCCCAGGCCGACGTCACCGTCGCCCGGGCCGCGATGCTGCCGACCGTGACCCTCACCGCCGAAATCGGCTCCGGCGCCGACCGGGCCGACGACATCCTGCGCAGCCCCTTCTACAACCTCACCGCCGGGCTGCTCGCGCCGGTGTTCAACAACGGCCGCCTCGGCGCCCAGCGCGACAAGGCCACGGCACGCCAGGAAGAACTGCTGGAGACCTATCGCGGGGCGATCATCAACGGCTTCGCCGACGTCGAAAAAGCCCTCAACAGCATCCGCGGGCTGGATCAACAGCGCGGGTGGCAGAGTGAAGAACTGAGCCAGGCGCAAACCGCCTTCAACATCGCGCAAAGCCGTTATCAGGCCGGGGCCGAGGACTTGCTGACGGTGCTGGAGACCCAGCGCACGCTGTATGCGGCGCAGGATTTGAATGTGCAACTGCGGTTGTCGCGGATGCAGGCGAGTATTGCGCTATACAAGGCGTTGGGTGGGGGGTGGACAATATGAGAATCAAAAGATCGCAGCCTGCGGCAGCTCCTACAGGTACGCCGCATAAGCTGTAGGAGCTGCCGCAGGCTGCGATCTTTGGCTTTATGCCTTGGCCTTCAAATTGCGCGCATACCACGGTCGCTGCGGCACTTTGCGGAACAGACCCTTCAGTTTCTTCTCGTCCTCGCCAAAGGTGATGCGCAGCGCCAGCTTCATGGTTTCCGGGTCCATTTCCACTGACTTGCCCGCCTGCAACCCCGGCGTGGTGCTGCAGCCATGGGTGGTTGGCCCGAGCCAGGGGTCATCGATCTCGACCCAGCGCCCCGGCGCGAACCATTGCACACCGTTAACCAGCAACCGACTGACCTGCCCCGGATGAAAACGCTCGTGGGCGCGGAACCAGTCTTCCAGGCGGTCGTCGATCCAGCCGTGAAAATGCCAGAACACCGGGCTCACATGGGAAGAAAACGGGTCACCGAGAAAATCGTTTTCCGCTGCAAACCAGCGCGAGGAAAAGTCCGCCGGATCCCGGGCGAACGGCACCGGCTGACCGTTGGACGGATCACGGGGCACCGAAGCCCAGCGCATGTGCAGCCAGTCGTGCAGGCCCAGTTCGACCTCCGAGCCGAACTGGCCGAGGGTCAGCGTCGACAGGTAACGCGGGTCGCGGTAGCGGGATTCCCAGACCTGGAAATTGCTGCGGTACGTCTCGCCAGTCTTGATGTCGCTGACCCATTGCGTGTACTCGTCATCGTCCTCGGCCAGCCAGGTCGGCGGCAACGCGGTGCCGTCGTGGTTGTCGAAGTAACGCGCGAAGCCGGGCCGGTCCCGCGCCAGTTCCGGCTGCGGTAACGGGAAGTGCGTCCAGGACGGCAGGTCCTGCATCGACCGCGCCGTGCCGAGCATGTGCCGGTGCATGAAGAAAAAGTCCACGCCCGAACCGTTGCGATCCTTGCGTTCGCCACGGGCATCGCGCTCCTGGTCCCGCGGGCCGGGTTGCCAGCCGAGCCCGCGCAAGGCGCCGCGCTGGTCTTCGGACAGCTTGTGCCACTTGTCCCGGGAGGCATGCCAGAGCTGGTGGAACAGCCGATGCTCCGGTGATACCAGCCAGGCCAGCAGTGCCTTGTTGAGGCCGGCACGCTCGCGGGCTTCAGGGAATACCCGTTTGACGGCAATGAATCGATTGTCCTGGGCCGTCAGCATCAGCGGCCGCTTCAGGTCCAGCACCCGCCCACTGAGGCTGCCGCTGCCGGCGTTGCCGAAACCGGCCCAGACCTCGTCCAGGGTCATCTCGAATTCGTATTCGCAACAGCCACTGGCGCCCAGCAGACGCCAACCCAGCTGCTTCGGGTTGGCCCCGGACAGATCGCCCAACACTCGGTAACGGGGCTCTTCGCTGGAGCGCAAACGCTCGGCGGTGTCGAGATAACCACTGAAACCGCGACCCTTGTGCCCGATGTCGAGGAACACCTCCAGGCCTTCGAGGGGCAAGCCTTCGATACCGGCGTCACGACCTTCGAAACGAATCTGCCAGACCCCGCGCAAGGTATCCGCCAAGCGTTGGCCGGCGACATCCGCCACATCGAACGAGGCTTCGCCGGGAGTGATGCTCGGGTCCGGCCTGGTCAGTTCGCGATGCCCGTAATACGCCGCCGGCACGGCGGCACCGGTCAGCGCCAGGCCCGCGAGGAACCATCGTCGAGAAATCGTCATTGCCCTACCTGTGTCAGCCATGGAGCAGGCTTTATCCAAGCTAGAACGTTTGTTGCACCGACAAATTTACGGTGCTTTGAAAGATCGCAGCCTTCGGCAGCTCCTACGGGTTTATGCCGATCCAATGTAGGAGCTGCCGCAGGCTGCGATCTTTTGGGATCAACCTAAATTCCATGGCCAGCCACTCGTTCCCCCCTGATAGCAAAGGCCCCTGCGCCTGCACCGGGGCGGCGAATCTGACTGAGACGGCAATGACCAAACCACGTTCGAAAAAGGCTCTTTTCATCGGCCTGCCGCTGGCCCTGGCGATCAGCGCGGGGGCGGGTTTCGCGGCTTGGAATTACTGGTTCAGGGACAACCCCGGCTACCCGGTCAAGGTGATGAAACAGGCCGATCAGTTGCAGGAACGCATCCTCTCGTTCGACAGCCACATCACCGTGCCCATGGACTTCGGCACCGCCGGCAACGAAGTCGACAAGGACGGCGAAGGCCAGTTCGACCTGGTCAAGACCGGGCGCGGGCGTCTGTCCGGGGCGGCGCTGACGATCTTCGGCTGGCCGGAAATCTGGAACGGCCCCAACGCCCCCCATCGCCCTACCGCCGGTTTCGTCGACGAGGCCCGACACGAGCAGGAAACCCGCTACAAGATCATCAGCGCCATGGTGCGCGACTTCCCCAACCAAGTGGCCATCGCCTACACCCCCGACGACTTCCGTCGCCTGCACGGCGAAGGCAAGTTCGCGGTGTTCATCAGCATGCTCAATGCCTACCCGCTGGGCAACGACCTCAACGCCCTGGACAAGTGGGCAGCGCGCGGCATGCGCATGTTCGGCTTCAGCTACGTAGGCAACAACGCCTGGGCCGACTCGTCGCGGCCGCTGCCGTTCTTCAACGATTCGCGGGATGCCCTGGGCGGGCTGTCGGACATCGGCAAGCAAGCGGTGCATCGCCTCAACGACCTGGGCGTGATCATCGATGTGTCGCAGATGTCGACCAAGGCCCTGGAGCAAGTGGCGCAACTGAGCCGCACGCCGATGGTCGCCTCCCACTCGGCGCCGCGTGCCCTGGTGGACATCCCGCGCAACCTCAGCGACCCGGAAATGCAGCTGATCAAGAACAGCGGCGGCGTGGTGCAGATTGTCGGCTTCCCGACCTACATCCGCCCGCTGAGCCAGGCCACCCAGGACAAGCTCAACGCCCTGCGCGCCCGCTTCGACCTGCAACCGCTGCAAGGCCTGGAGATGGCCCTGATGCCCGGCGACCCGGTGATCACCGTCTGGCCCGAGCAGCGCTTCGGCGAGTACGCCAGCCAGCTCTATTCAATCCTCGACGAAGAACCCAAGGCCACCCTCAAGGATTACGGCGATGCAATCGATTACGCCGTGAAGAAAATCGGCATCGACCACGTCGGCATCAGTTCCGACTTCAACGACGGCGGCGGCCTCGATGGCTGGAAAGACGTCAGCGAGGCCCGCAACGTGACCGCCGAACTGATCAGCCGCGGCTACAGCGAAGCCGACATCGCCAAGCTTTGGGGCGGCAACTTCCTGCGGGTCTGGGACCAGGTGCAGAAGTCCTCCCGGCCCGTGGTCCAGAACTGATTTTCATCTATTGCCAAAGCGAACCGAATCCATGACCAACCGTCGTTCATTCTTAAAGCAGGCCGGCATCCTCGCGGCCGGTCTTCCCTTGGCCTGCGCTGTGAGCCTGCCGGTACGGGCCGCCAGCTCCGCGCCACTGCCCAAGGACAAATGGGACCAGTTGCGCCAACTCTTCACCCAAGACCCGAACTACCTGCACTTCGCCAACTTCCTGGTGACCTCGCATCCGCTGCCTGTGCGTGAAGCCATCGAGATGCACCGCGCCAACCTCGATCGCAACCCGGGCCTGGCCATGGATTGGCATCGCGGCGAAACCGAACGCCGCGAAGAAGAGGTGCGCGTGTGGGCCGGCCGTTACCTGAAGGCCAAGCCGTCACAGATCGCCCTGACCGGCAGCACCACCGAAGGCCTGGCGATGATCTATGCCGGCATCCACGTGCGCCCGGACCAGGAGATCCTCACCAGCGAACACGAGCACTACGCCGCCAACAGCGTGTTCGAATACCGCACCCGGAAGGACGGCACCCAGGTTCGCAAGATCAAGTTGTTCGAAGACCCGTACAAGGTCTCGACCGCCGAAGTGCTGGCCGCGATTGAACGCAACATCCGCCCCGAAACCCGCGTCCTGGGCATGACCTGGGTGCATTCCGGCAGCGGCGTGAAATTGCCCATCGGCGAGATCGGCAAACTGGTTGAAGAGAAAAACCGTGGCCGCGCCGACAAGGACCGCATCCTCTACGTGATCGATGGCGTCCACGGCTTCGGCGTAGAGAACGTCGATTTCCCGGACATGCACTGCGATTTCTTCATTGCCGGCACCCACAAATGGATGTTCGGCCCACGGGGCACCGGGATCATCTGTGCCCGCTCCGACGAGCTCAAGGACGTGACCCCGACCATCCCGACATTCTCCGAAGCCACCCAGTTCTCCACGGTGATGACCTACGGCGGCTACCACTCGTTCGAACACCGCTGGGCGCTGACCGAGGCCTTCAAATTGCACCTGGAACTGGGCAAGGCCGAGGTCGCGACACGCATTCACGCCATCAACAGCTACCTGAAAAAACGCTTGCAGGCACACCCGTCGGTGGAGCTGGTCACGCCACTGTCGCCGGAGTATTCCGCCGGTTTCACCTTCTTCCGCATCAAGAACCGGGACTGCGAGGCAGTTGCCAATTACCTGATGGATCAGCGTGTGGTGTGCGATGCCGTGGACCGTGATGTCGGGCCGATCATTCGTGTGTCGCCAGGGCTACTCAATACCCAAGCGCACATCGACCGCCTGATGGAACTGCTGGCCAACCAGGTCTGACTGAGCGAGAACCATTATGAAAAGCACCCTGAAAAAACTCGGCACCCTGACGCTGTTGGCCGTGCTCGGCAGCGCCTTGCCCGGCTTCGCCCAGGCCTACACCGCGCCCTTGCCCGGCAAGGTCTTCAAGGATTGCCGTAACTGCCCGGAAATGGTGGTGTTGCCCGCCGGCACCTTCACCATGGGCACCCCGGACGACGAAGTCGGCCGCGAACCTGATGAAGGCCCGATGCATGAGGTGACGTTCGACAAACCCTTTGCCATGAGCCGCTACCAGATCACCGCCGGCGAATGGGCCCAATACATGAAGGAAACCGGGATCACCCTGCCCGATGGCGACACCCGCCCCGGCCGCGAGTGCATCAACGGCAAGCCGCGTTATCCACAGGGCCCGCGTCAGCCGGCGGTGTGCATGAACTTCGCCGAGGTCAGTGCCTACGTCGCCTGGCTGTCAATGAAGACCGGCCAGCATTACCACATCGTCAGCGAGGCCCAGCGCGAGTACGCCGCCCGTGCCGGGTCAAAGGGAGCGTTCCCCTTCCCGTTCGACCCCGGCACCGAGTACAGCATCGCCACACACGCCAACACCTACGGCCCCACCGATGGCTACAGCTATTCCTCACCCGTGGGCAGCTATCCGGCGAATGCCTTCGGCCTGTACGACATGCACGGCAATGTCTACGAGTGGATCGCCGATTGCTATCACCCGGACTATGTCGGCGCGCCCACCGATGGCAGCGCCTGGACCGAACCGAACTGCGACACCCTGCGCATCCGTGGCAACGACTGGGGCGAGGCGCCGGTGTTTTCCCGCTCGGGCAACCGCAATGACATCGACCCGCAAACCCGTGGCGACTGGATCGGATTTCGCGTCGTGCGCGACCTGACACCCAACCTATGACTCCTTCCCAAATCCTTGTGGGAGCGGCGGTGCGGCGATCCGACTTGCTCGCGAAGGCGGCAGCACATCCAACATCAATGTGACTGACAAACCGCTTTCGCGAGCAAGTCGGATCGCCGCACCGCCGCTCCCACAGGTTTTGTGTAACTCCCCCGCCACCAGTCACCCACCGTTTAAATTAAGCCCTCCATCAGACGTTCTACTGGGTATCTGCCTCAAGACCCAAGGAACCCTCTGCTCATGACCCAGCCAACGCGCGGTGCAATTCATGAATTGTTCACCCTCCTCAAACCGTTCCGGCTCGTCGTCAGTCTGTCGATCCTCCTGGGCATGGTGGGTGGCCTGAGCGTGACGGTGTTGCTGGCCACCATCAACAACGCGCTGCACTCGGCCGAAGGCCTGACCCAAGACGTGGTCGCGCTGTTCGGCGGCCTGTGCCTGCTGGCCCTGGGCAGCTCGATCTGCTCGGACATCGGCACCAACTACGTCGGCCAGCACATCATTGCCCGGCTGCGCAAAGAACTTGGGGAAAAGGTGCTTTCAGCGCCCATCGAGCAGATCGAGCGCTACCGCAGCCACCGCTTGATCCCGGTGCTGACCCACGACGTCGACACCATCAGCGATTTCGCCTTCGCCTTCGCGCCGCTGGCGATTTCCCTGACCGTGACCCTTGGCTGCATGGGTTACCTGGCGATGTTGTCGTGGCCGATGTTCCTGATGATGGTGCTGGCGATTGCCATCGGCACCGGCATCCAGTTCTACGCCCAAGGCAAGGGCATCCAGGGTTTCATGGCCGCCCGCGACGCCGAGGACGATCTGCAAAAGCACTACAACGCCATTGCCGGTGGCGCCAAGGAGTTGCGCATCCACCGCCCGCGCCGCCAGCGCATGTTCGTCAAGGGCATCCAGGGCACTGCCGACTTCATCTGTAACACCCAGGTGCGTTCGATCAACACCTTCGTGATCGCCAAGACCCTGGGCTCGATGCTGTTCTTCGTGGTCATCGGCCTGGCGCTGGCCCTGCAATCCTTCTGGCCCAGTGCCGACAAGGCGGTGATGAGCGGCTTCGTGCTGGTGCTGCTGTACATGAAAGGCCCGATCGAGCATCTGGTCAGCACCTTGCCGATCGTCAGCCGGGCACGCATTGCCTTTCGCCGCATTGCCGAACTGTCGAGCCAGTTTTCCTCCCCCGAGCCGCACCTGCTGCTCAACGACAAAGGCACCCCGCCGACCGTGGTCAACCGCCTGCAACTGGACCACGTCAGCTACGCCTTCCCCGCCGCACCGGGCAGCGACGCGTTTCGCCTGGGCCCGGTGAACCTGACCATCGAGCAAGGCGAGATCATTTTCATCGTCGGTGAAAACGGCTGCGGCAAGACCACCCTGATCAAGTTGCTGCTTGGCCTCTACACGCCGCAACAGGGTTCGATCCTGCTCAACGGCCAAGGCATCGACGCGCACAATCGCGACGACTACCGCCAATTGTTCACCACGATCTTTGCCGATTACTACCTGTTCGATGACGTGGTCCAGGGCGACCAGCACATCCCCGAAGATGCCAACCAATACCTGCAACGGCTGGAGATCGCGCACAAGGTCAGCGTCAGGGACGGCAGCTTCACCACCACCGACCTGTCCACCGGCCAGCGCAAGCGCCTGGCGCTGGTCAATGCCTGGCTGGAAGAACGCCCGGTGCTGGTGTTCGACGAATGGGCCGCCGACCAGGACCCGACCTTCCGCCGCATCTTCTACACCGAGCTGCTGCCCGACCTCAAACGCCTGGGCAAGACCATCATCGTCATCTCCCACGACGACCGCTATTTCGACATGGCCGATCAACTGGTGCGCATGGAATCGGGGCGGGTCGTCACCGAGCGCGCAACCGCCTGAGTGCCGTTGCCGCACGCAAATCATTGTTTTTTAGAGTTTGTTTTCCGGTTTAGGCAACGTGGTCCGTCTAATAATAATTATCATTAACTAAAAAACTGCACACACCCTTCTGGAGCGATTCGAGCAATGCAAAGCCTTACTCTGTCCCGCGCCCCCTTGGCCTTAGCCATCGAACGGCAAAAGAAATTCCGAACGGTCGTGCCGGGCGCGCTGCTGACCCTGTTGTTGTTGGGTACGTCCCAGGTCGAGGCAGCCCCGGTGAACGTCAATGTACCGGCTCAGTCGCTGGCCAGCGCATTGCGCCAACTGGGCCAGCAGACCAACCTGCAGATTCTCTACAGCCAGGACATGGTCAACGGCATCAAGTCCACGGCGGTGTCCGGCAACATGGAACCGGAACAGGCACTGAAAACCTTGCTGCTGGGGAGCGGCATCAATTTTCAGTTGAATGGCAACACCGTGTCGCTGGTGCCATCGGCCGGTGACTCCAGTGCACTGCAACTGGGTGCGACGTCCATCACCGGCGTGGCGCTGGGGCCGACCACCGAAGGTTCGCACTCCTACACCAGCGACGAAGTGACCATCGGCAAAGGCAACATCAAGCTCAAGGACATCCCGCAGTCGGTGTCCGTCGTCACGCGCCAGCGCATGGACGACCAGAACCTGAACAGCCTGCAGGACGCCATGCGCCAGGTCACCGGCGTGACCATCAAGACCTACAACTCCGGCTCCAGCCTCAACGACGTCTACATGCGTGGCTTCCTCGTCGACCAGGTGCAGGTCGACGGCGTCTCGCAGCCCACCGGCCAGGGCGACATGGCCACCAGCTTCGACCTGGCGATGTACGACCGCATCGAAGTGCTGCGCGGCCCGTCGGGCCTGTACCAGGGCGCGGGCGAACCCGGCGGTACGATCAACGTGGTGCGCAAGCGCGCCCTGAGCAAATTCGCCCTCGGTGGCGAACTGGCCGCCGGCTCCTACGATCGCTACCGTTCTTCGGTGGACGTCACCGGCCCGTTGAACGAACAGGGCACCGTGCGCGGTCGTTTCATCACCGCCTACGAGAACAACCAGTCCTTCGTCGACTACGCGCAGAACGAACGCCCGATGGTCTACGGTCGCCTGGAATTCGACCTCGACCCGGCCACCACCCTGTCGGTCGGCGGCGCTTACCAGAAGAACAACTCCACCCCGGCCTTCGGCCTGCCGGCCTACGCCGACGGCTCATTGCTCGACGTGCCGCGCTCGACCTTCGTCGATGCCAAGTGGAACACCCTCAACGAAAAAGTCTGGGAGTCCTTCGCCGAACTCGACCACGAACTGGACAACGGCGGTCAGTTCAAGACCACCCTGACCTACCGCGACGCCGAAACCCCGGAGCGTAACTTCACCTGGGCCGACGGCGCGGTCGACCCGGCCACCGGTGACAGCTGGGCCGTCGCCTACGACTACTACACCCACATCAAGACCGTCGGCGTCGACAGCTTCGTCACCACGCCGTTCGAGTTCGCCGATCGCCGCCACGAGTTCACCGTGGGCGCCGAATACCAGCACCTGGACAAGGACTTCACCTACGGCGGCGGCGAGTACTTCCCGATCAACGTGTACGATCCGGACAGCATCGACATTCCCCGCAACGACTATGCCCACGTCAACGGCAACTGGTCCAAGTCCGATCAGTACGGCGTCTACACCCGCGCCAAGATCAACGTCACCGACTGGCTCGATGTCATCGGCGGCAGCCGCGTCACCTGGTACGAAAGCGATGCGAAGAACGCCAACGCCTTCTTCAACAACTTCGGCGAAGCCCACACCAGCATCAACCGCAAGGTCGTGCCGTACGGCGCCATCATCGGCAAGATCACCCCTGAACTGTCGACCTACTTCAGCTACACCGGCGTGTTCAAACCGCAGAGCGAAATCGGCACAAACGGCGAGCCGGTCGGCCCGCGCGAAGGCAAGCAGTACGAAATCGGCCTCAAGCGCGAGTTCTACGACGGTCGCCTGAACGCCAGCCTCGCCGCCTTTCGCATCTACGATGAAAACCGCGCCGAATACGACAACAACTCCGGTGCCTACATGACCGAAGGCAAGGCCCGCAGCCAGGGCTGGGAAACCGAGTTGAGCGGCAACCTGACCGACAACTGGAGCATCGTCACCGGTTACGCCTTCACCTCCACCAAGTTCCTGGACGGCGATCAGGCCAACAAAGGCAAGACCTTCAGCACCATCACGCCCAAGCACAACTACAACCTGTGGACCAAGTACGAGTTCACCGACGGTGCGCTCAAGGACTTCAGCGTCGCCGGTGGCGTGCGTGTGGTCAGCGACACCTACTACCAGCGTGACGTGAAGTTCAAACAAGGCGGCTATGCCGTGACCTCGGCCCAGGTCGGCTACAAGTTCAACGAACACCTGTCGTCGACACTGACCGCCAACAACCTGTTCGACCGCAAGTACTACGACCGCGTCGACGCCTCCTGGGGCACCAACTTCTACGGCGACCCGCGCACCCTGACCCTGAGCTTGCGCGCGCAGTATTGATTGCCGGCAGCGTCAACAGCCACACCCCACCCGGGCCGCTTGCGGCCCGGTGCTGATTCGCTGACGAACCGCAAAGGTAATGTGTATTTGTTGCGCCGGCTTCAGGAGTCGACCTTGCGCTCGTGCGCGGCGGTCCTGAGTTGCTCGGTATCGACGCGGACAAACGTGGAGTCCCCGACAGCGGTCAGGACATCCCCGGCGAAGATCTCGCAGATGACCCGGCTTTTGCGCCCGACCTCGCCCTCGACTCTTGCACGCAGTGTCAGGGGGACACCCATCGGGGTGGGCTTGATGTACTTGATGCCCAGGTTACCGGTGACGCATGTAACGTGGGGCAGGCTGCCCACCTCGCGCTGTTCTGCCCGGTAGTGATAAGCCATCGCCGCCCAGTTGGAGTGGCAATCGACCAGCATCGCGATCAAACCGCCGTAAACCAGACCCGGCCAGCCGCAGTATTTGTCTTCCGGCAAATGCTCGGCCATGACATGCACCCCGTCTTCATGCCAGAAGCTCTTGATGTGCAGCCCGTGCGGATTCTGGCTGCCGCAGCCGTAACAGACGCCTTCAGGCGCGGCGATGTCTTGAAGCGAAGTGTCCTGCGTGGTCATGCCGTGTTGATCCTCAAGATTTAACCCACATGTTTCGTTCAGCGTTTATGCCACAACGCCAATATGAATCCGGACTTCGTCAGGGCCGCCATAGGATTCAAAGTCCGTGGCGTAACGACGTTGCACCTGTTGATGCTGTTCAAAGTAGTTCCAGATATCCCCCCAGGCCTGAATGACCGCAGCGGGCATTGGGCCACGGGCTTCGAAGACCAGATACTTGCCTTCCTGAATCTCGATGCTGTCGAAGTCCGCGCTCGTCGCGGTCACGGGCACACCTGCCGTCACGTTGTACAAACCGTTGGCGTCAGATTCATAAGTTGAGTACACACCAACAACATGTGCGTTGGGTAAGCGGTCCGGGATCTGGTCAGCAACGCTGGCGGAAAAGAACTTGCCCCACAACCCGGGGATCTTCGCACTCTCCTGCCGGAATTCATCCTGGTTCTTCGTACGTACGGTCAGACCTGATACGAGGAAGCGAGAAATGTGTGCGATGTTGGGTTCCATTCCGAGATCTCCTGATTGAAGGTTTCAGATTAAAGCACAGCCCGAATCGGAGCGCGCGAGGTCGAATCGTTGTGCCTTGAAGCGGACCGGGTTACCCCGGTTCGCACCGCCGGATCAGTATTGGCAGAAGCGAATCCGGTTGCCGAACGGGTCGTAGACTTCCAGGACTTTGCCCCAGCCCTGCTGAACAATATCCGGGCGTCCGTAGCCGTAGCGCTTGCCGAGCAACTCGTCCCGCAGCAGTTCGATATTTTTCATCGGCACAAATACAGTCGAGCCCGGGCTGGCATCGCCGTGATGTTCGGAAAGGTGCAGTTGCAGACCGTCGCGACTGATGCCCAGGTACAGCGGCAGATCAGCCTCGAAACGGTGTTCGAACTCGACGCTAAAACCCAGAAAATCCAGATAGAACTCGCGCGCCTTGGCTTCGTCGAACATCCGCAGGATTGGAATGGGTTTGTCGAACGTCGCAGCAGGCGTGGACGGGGTGTTTGCCTGGGAAAGCATCGCTGAAGCGGTGTTCCAGTCCTTGTAGCCCAGTTGCTGCGCGACCAGTTCCAGCGCGGTGGAATGGGTCACCACTTGATTGCGTTCCTCCAGCGAGGCGCGCAACTGTTTGGCCATTTGCTTGGCTTGCTCGATTGAAAACATGGCTGCTCCTGTAGCCGAGATGCCTTGGTGCTCGCATTGCCAAACCTCGACCGTCAAGAGAGGCGAAAAGGTTTGTAGAAGGAGGAGATGCTTTCACCTTTCCCAACGGGAGCGAGCGGCGGGCAGCATCGGGCCGAGGTCGATGATACATAGCCGATACGGTCTGCGGAAGATGGCCCGGCAGTACTCAGTCCGAGGCCTGAAGACTATTCCTTCAGACGTGAAAGTTGCTGAAGCACAAATGCCCCGACGGTGACCGCGCAGGCTGCCCATGCGCAGGCCACCTGCCAATGCCTGAATGGACCGAACGTGTCGCCCATCAGGAAACCGCTCGAAAGCATAAACAGAAACAACGCAATGGCTACCAGCACGACGCGTGGAATCGCCATCAACCACCGCCACCAGGCACCGCGTTCAAAGCGCCGCGAACCCCATCGAGTCAGCCCTGTCAGCCCCGCCAGCAACGGTGCGGCAATTACCAGCAGGATCGGAATGATAACGAGCGCCAGCGTTGGTTCCACTTCGCCGCCGTCCTCGCCGGGCGTGTAGAAACTTTCCATCCAGATGTCCTTGCACAGGGCGAAGGTGAGAAAAATGACGGCGACAGGGGCGATGGGGAATATCAGGCAACTGAGGAGGTTTTTTTTATGATCCATCATTGAATCGTCCTTGGTTTTTTCAGAACGCCGTTGGGATTGATACCGCCAATTAACGGGCAGCTTTTTCGTATTTCGCAGTGTTTTTCCTCTGGCAAGGCACTTGATCGGTGATTTCGTATGGGCTATTTGCCCCTCACCAATGACTTCATATGCGTCGCATGTTCATCGTGTATCGGTTCAAACCCGCTGCGCAGGTAAAAGGCAGCGCCCTTGGGGGTGTCCGTGGACAGTCGCACAACGCGGAAATGCTCAGACGCCAGTTCCAGTAGCTGCCGCACCAGCGCTTTACCCACATTCCGGCCCCTTGATGCAGGGGCGACGTACACCCGCCGTAATCTTCCTACGCCCGGTTCGGAAAATGGATCGGATGAGAGACCTCCAACGGCTATCAGCCTCCCGTTGCGAAACACCCCCAATAGGCACTCACCCTGCTGATCGAATCGATTGGCGCCGCTTTCCCATTCCGAAATCAACCGGGTGAGGAACCTGAAGCCTTCTGCAACGGCCTGCGCTTCCAGCTCGCGGATTTGCGGTGCGAGCCCGGAGACTTTACATATCACCCATTCGTCCATTGACATTGCGTTTTGACTCGATGAGGGCTCGAATATCTTCCATCATCCGATCATGTGGGACATTCGGGCGCGGGTCGTCTATCGAAGCTTGCACCTTGGCGCGGAACCAACGGTCATGGTTGGCGACCTGCTCTTCGGTCTCAAGCCCTGAAACGATGGGGGAAAAGTCGGCGCTCATAATGGCCTCCAGAGCCGCTGTCGTCATTGGCAATGATGAATGTCATTGGGTTAGCCGACCATTGCGTCGCGTCAGATCGTAAGGGCTGTACTTCCGAGGGCCAACCGCAAACTTTCGTAGGACTCTTCCTGCCGACTCCGAGGAATTCAACGCTCTCTGACAAGGCATGGCAGCAGGTTGAAAACCACTCGATAGCGCCTGTTTAAGCGGCCTACAGGTTACTTCGTGAAAGCCACAACGCCTTGCGCCGTTGCCTACAGGTACGCCAGAATCCGCCGGCTTGTGCGCCTTGGGGGGTGTCGGTAACTTGGTTCGGGTCACTGATTTCCAGTGATCGGGTTTAGTAGCCCGTCTTACCATCCAAAATCGGTTGCATAAGCGTCCTTCAATCAGGTGTCCGCCTGCATTTGATGGTGGCTGTGCGCATGGCACCTTCGGGTGCGCCGGATTTGGGTGGTAATCCGGTCTACTAACTTGCGCACAGCCGCCACCCTTCCGTTTAGTAGCGAGACAGGTTGCGGCTCAACTGAGAGGTTTACCATCCATGTTCAAGCCCACACCCAATCCGCCGGACTCCGACCCGGCCTCGCCGTACGAAAGCCCCGACTCAAAACAATTCCACGAAGCCGCCGAGCGCGCGCTCAATCACTACCTCAACCCGGGCGCCAACATCATGGCCACCCCGCGCACACCCAGCACCATGTTCATCGTCAACCCCGAGCTCAGTACCGAAACCCTGCTGGTGCATGCCTGCGAATCGCTGGCGTCGGCCAATGTCATGGCCAATGATCTGGTGGATCATCTGGAGGGGACGAGTCGCAATGCGCTGTTGGGGATTGCGCAGGTGATCATGCTGGGGGAACTGGCGGTGAATCGGGCGCTGGATCGGCTTGATCCGCCCTGACCACAATTTCCAGATCACCGATGGCCTGTGGCAGCGAGCTTGCTCGCGATGGCGGCGGCAAATTCAACATTGATGTGTTAGATACACCGCTATCGCGAGCAAGCTCGCTCCCACAGGGATTGCATTTAACTGATCGGCATCCGTACTCCCCTCACAGTGAATCAGGCCAGGCTCTCGCTGATCTGCGCCGCCAGTTGCGCCAGCATCCCCGGCACTTCCTGGACCATCTCGCCCATGCGCGCAAAGTCGTGGGTCATGCCGGCCTTTACCTCCAGCACCAAGGGTTGCCCCGCGGCACGCAGTTTCTCGGCCCAGGCCAGGCCTTCGTCGAGCAACGGGTCGTACTCGGCCAGCCACAGCACCGTCGGCGTCAGCCTTTGCAAACGCTCGGCGTACAGCGGTGAAAAACGCCAGTCGGCGCGGTCGGCCTCGCTGCGTTGGTACTGCTGGTAAAACCATTCCAGCGTGGTGGCTTCCAGCAGATAGCCTTCGGCGAACCGCGTAAGAGACGGGCGCTTTTTTACCGCGTCGATCACCGGGTACAGCAGCACTTGCAGGCGCGGCACCAGCGGCCAGCCCAATGGGTCCCGGGCAATGGCGATACACAGCGATGCCACCAGGCTGCCGCCGACGCTGTCCCCGGCCAGCGCAATGCGCCTGGCGTCCAGCCCCAACGCATTGGCTCCGGTGAGGGCCAGCCAACGGGTGACGTCTTCGGCATCGTTGTAAGCAGTCGGAAAACGGTGTTCCGGCGCCAGGCGATAGTCCGCCGACAACACGGCAAACTCCCCCGCCAGCGCCAGGCGTCGGCACAGGGTGTCGTGGGAATCGAGGCTGCCCACAACGTAACCGCCGCCATGGAAGTACAACAACACCGGGCGCGGTTCGCTGTCCGGTTGCGGTTTGGCGTACAGCCGCGCGTTGAGCACATGCCCGTCCCGCGCAGAAATGCTGACCGCCGTCACTGTCAACGCGCCCGCCGGCACCGCATCGAGCCACTGCGAAGTCTGTTCGAACTGCTGCCGCGCTTCGCCGGGGCTCAGCTCATGCATCGGTTGGCTTTTGCCGCTGAGGCGGCCGAACTCGGCCAGTTCTAGAAATCCTTCGATGTCCGGGTGCAGTGCCATGGGCGGTGGTCTCCAAAAATAAAAAAGCTCGCCCAATAAACGAACCGTGAGGACCGTTCATTAGGGCGTAATCCTGTTCAATCAAAAACCTCCTGCACCGAACGAAAATCTGTGGCGAGGGAGCTTGCTCCCGTTCGGCTGCGAAGCAGTCGTAAACCCGAGCAATGCGGTATACCTGAATCACCGCGATGCCCGGTTTTGGGGCCGCTTCGCGACCCAGCGGGAGCAAGCTCCCTCGCCACAGGGAAGCTGCCTTACCACAAATGATTGGTTTAGAACTGCGCCACCACCTCCCGGCCAAGCGCCGCCACCACCGCGTCCAGGCACTCATCCTGCTGCAGGATATCGAAGTGGCCGGCCGTTACCGTCTGCACCTTGCGCAGCCGTGGTTGCTGACGTTCCAGGGTCGCGCGTTCGGTCGTCGGGTTGCCGTCAGCCCACCAGCAATGCAGTTCGGCCTGAGGAATCGGCAAGGTTTCGATCTGCCGCGACAGCGCCTTCAAGCGCGTGCTGACCATGAACGTCTGGGCCAGTTCGTCGGCACCGAGCAGCGCATAACCGCTGGCCTGATCGCTTTGGCTGTCGATCACCGCGCGAATGATCCGCGCCACGGCGTCGTGGTCCCCTGCCGACTCGCTACTCAACACCCGGGCGATCACCGCATCGTCCATGCCCAAAGTTGCACCGAGGAACTCGGCCAGATCCGTACGCCACTCATCCGGGCTGGCCACGGCATTGGCCTGGGTCGGTACAAAGCTGTCCACCAGACCGATGAATGCCACACGCTGGCCCTGCTGTTCGAACAGGTCACTCACCATCAACGCCAGCGCCCCGCCCAGCGACCAGCCCAGCACGTGGTACGGGCCCTGGGGTTGCCGGGCGCGGATCGCCTCGACGTAGTCGGCGGCCATCTGCGATAGCGAGGTGTCGTGCCACTGCCGGTCCAGCAGCATCCGGCATTGCACGCCGTACACCGTGCGCTCGCCCTCCAGGCGCCGGGCCAGTGGCTCGTAGTCGAACACCGTGCCGAAACCGGCGTGCAGGCAGAACAGCGGCGGCTGATCGCCTACCACCTGGTTGAGCAGCAACAGCGGTTGCGGACGCTGTCGCAGCGGCTGTTCATCGACACCGGACAACCCGGCAATCGTCGGCTTGGCCATCATGTCCCGTAGCTTGAGCTGGAAGCCAGGCTCATTCAGGGCGCGGACTTTCGAGATCACCTTGAGGGTGCGCAGCGAATCGCCGCCCAGTTCGAAGAAGTTGTCGGTGATGCCGACCTTCTCGATGCCCAGCACCTGCTGCCAGATGTCCGCCAGCGCCCATTCCAGCGGCGTGCGTGGCGCCACGTAGTCGCGACCGCTGAAGGCCAGGTCCGGCAAGGCCTTGCGGTCGAGCTTGCCGTTGGGGGTCAGCGGGAAGCGCGGCAGCACCACGACCTGCGTCGGCACCATGTAGTCGGGCAGGCTCTCGCGCAATGCCGCCTGGCAACGCGGGCCGAGGCCATCGTCTTGCGCCGCCACCACATAACCCACCAATTGCGGCCCCTGGCTGTTGTCCCGCACCACCACCAGCGCATCGTTGACCCCGGCCTGCTCGCGCAATCGGGCTTCGATTTCGCCCAGTTCGATGCGGAAGCCGCGCACCTTGACCTGATGGTCGATACGGCCGACGTAATCGAACACGCCATCCTCGCGACGGCGCACCAGGTCGCCGGTGCGGTACAGGCGCCCGCCCTCGGTGCTGAACGGGTCGGCGACGAAGCGCTCGGCAGACTGCCACGGGTGACGATGGTAGCCGCGCGCGACGCCCCGTCCGCCGATGTACAACTCGCCGACCATGCCCACCGGCAGCGGGTTGAGGTCCATGTCCAGCACGTGCAGGCTGCGGGCGCCGACGCGTTGGCCAATCGGCGCATACATCGCCTGGCAGTGGCCGTCGGCGGCGATTTTCCACAGCAGCGGCGTGACCACGGTCTCCGTCGGGCCGTAGCCGTTGACCAGGAATTGCGGCCTGAGTGTGTGCTTGACCCGTTCAAATGTGGCGTCCGGCACCGCATCGCCACCGAAGCAATAGATGCGCACCGGCGGTGGATCGCCACCCTGCAATTCGGCATGTTCGGCCAGTTGCAGCAGGTACGCCGGCGGGAAGCAGGCGACGCTGATGCGTTGGCGGTGCAGCACCGCCAGGGTCTGTTCGGCGGTCCACAAGGTGTTGTCGCGGATCACCAGGGTCGAGCCGCTGATCAGCGCGGTGATCCAGCGTTCATGGGCACCGTCGAAGGCGAACGACATGAAATGCAGTTCGCGATTGTCCGGGTCCATCTCGTACAGCTCGGCGATGGCTTGCACGTGCATGCTCAGCGGCCCGTGGGCCACGGCGACACTTTTCGGCTTGCCGGTGGAGCCCGAGGTGTAGATCAGGTAGGCCAATTGCTCGGCATGCACCGCGCGTTGCGGTGCCGGCACCTCGACGTCGAGGTTCAGGCGATCCACGGCGACCATCGGCGTGCCCGGATTGAGTTGCGCGCTATCACGCAGCCGCTCCTGGGTCAGCAGCAGGCGCATGTCGCTGTCGGCCATCATGTAGCGCAGGCGTTCCTGCGGGTATTGCGGGTCAAGCGGCACGTAAGCGGCGCCGCACTTCATCACCGCCAGCAACGACACCACCAACTCCAGCGAGCGCTCCATGAACACGCCGATCACGTCTTCGGCCTGCACGCCCTGTTCAAGCAGATGCACCGCCAGGGCATCGGAGCGACGGTCCAGTTCGGCGTAGCTCAAGTGCTCGGCGTCGCGCTCGGCATAACTGAGCACCAGCGCCGTGTGCTCCGGTTGCAGTCGCGCACGCTGGCGGATCAGTTCGTGCACCGGCGTCTCGTCCCCCTCGGCCACCACCGGCAGTTCGCCGTCCAGCGCCCGGCCTTCGTCCAGGGTAAGCAGGCCCAGTTCACCGACCGCGCGCCCGGCGTCGTCGTACAGGCGCTGCATCAGGCTTTCCATGTGGCTGCGCAGGACTTCGACGGTGGCCAGGTCGAACTGATCGCGCTGGTGCATGTACTCGATGCGCAGCCCTTCGTCGAGGCTGACCATCAGGTCCATGGCGAAGCTGGTCAGGCCGAAATCGGAGACGTCGTCGAAGCGCAGGGCATCGCCGTTCCACTCGCGCAGGGTGCGGTCCACCGGCTGGTTTTCGAACACGATGATGCTGTCGAACAACGACTGCCCACCCTGCCCGGCCCAGCGCTGGATATCGCTGAGCGGGGTTTGCTGGTAGTCGCGGATGTCGAGGTTGTAGGCCTGGAGTTCGCGCAGCCAGTCGCCGACGCGGGCTTCGGTCGGCACCGTGTTAACCACCGGCAAGGTGTTGATGAACAGCCCGAGCATGTTCTCCGAGCCGTTGAGGGTTTCCGGGCGGCCGGACACGGTGGCGCCGAAGGTCACCGTGCGCTGGCCGGTGTAGCGCTGCAACAGCAGCAGCCACGCGGCTTGCACCAGGGTGTTGAGGGTCACTTGCTGTTGCTGGGCAAAGGCCTGAAAGCGTGCGGTCTGCCCGGCGCTCAGGTGCGTATAGATCGCGTGGTAACCGGCTTGCGGCGCTTTGACCGGCAAGGCGCGGGCCAGGTGGGTGGCGCCTTCGAGATTACTGAGTTTGTCTTTCCAGAACGCTTCGCTGGCCTCGGCGACTTGCTGGCCGAGCCAGTCGATGTAGTCGCGATAGGCCGCCACCGGCTCGTGCTCCTCACCGCTGTAATGACGCAGCACTTCACCGATCAGGCGCGACACGCTCCAGCCATCCATGAGGATGTGGTGGTAGGTCCAGATCAGGCGATAGCGGTCGTCTTCCAGACGCACCAGCAACAGGCGCAACAAGGGCGCACGGTTCAGCGAGAAGCCGCGTTCGCGTTCTTCGAAAGCCAATTGGCGCAGGCGCCCGGGCTGATTGTCCAGCCCGCGCCAGTCCAATTCAGTGAGCAATGACGGCGCGTCACGCCGCACCACTTGCAGCGGTTCCTTGTCGCCTTCCCAGAGGAATGCGGTACGTAGAATCCCGTGACGCCGGACGGCATCGGTCCAGGCTGCACGGAAACGCGCGCCAGCAACCCCGCGCACGCCCACTTCGATCTGGTTGACGTACAGCCCCGAGTCGCCGTCCTGCACCGAGTGGAACAGCATGCCCTGCTGCATCGGCGACAGCGGATAGACGTCCTCGACTTCGTCCGCCGTCAATTCCAGCGCCTGATATTGCGCTTCACTCAGTTCGACTTTTGCTGCTGGTGCAACCTGCGTCGGCACGGCCTGATTCGCCGTGAGCGGTTGAGCGACCGTGGCCAGTTCGGCGATGGTCGGATGGCTGAACACGTCCTTGGGGGAAATGCTCAACCCGGCCTTGCGTGCGCGGCTGACGGCCTGGATCGAGACGATGGAATCGCCGCCCAGTTCGAAGAAGTTGTCGAAAACGCCCACTTGCGGCACTTCGAACAACGCCTGCCACACTGTTTGCAGCGTTGTTTCCACGGCATTGCGCGGCGCGATGTATTCACGCACTTGCTGGTCCGGCTGCGGCAATGCGCGGCGATCCAGCTTGCCGTTGGGCGTTACCGGCAACTGATCGAGCAGCAGCACGTGGCTCGGCTGCATGTGTTCGGGCAGCGCGTTGCGCAGGTGTTGCTTGAGTGGATCGACAGCGGCATCACCCACGACGTAAGCCACCAGTTGTTTGGATATGCCAATATCGACGGCGATCACCACCGCTTCGCGCACCGACGGATGCTCCAGCAGGCAGGCTTCGATTTCCCCCAGCTCAATGCGCAAGCCACGGATCTTCACTTGATGGTCGATGCGCCCGACGTATTCGATCACGCCGCCTTCGCGATAACGCGCCAGGTCGCCGGTGCGGTACAGGCGCTCGCCCTGCTCACCGAACGGGCTGGCGACAAAGCGCTCGGCGGTCAGGTCGGGACGGTTGTGGTAACCACGGGCCAGGCCGATACCGCCCAGGTACAGCTCACCCACGCAACCTTGGACTTGCGGTTGCAGGCTGTCGTCGAGGATGTAGGTCACCAGGTTGGCGATCGGATAACCGATCGGCACGCTGAAGCCGCCGTCATCGACACAGGTCCAGTGGGTCACGTCGATGGCCGCTTCGGTCGGGCCGTAGAGGTTGTACAGGCCGACGTTGGGCAGCACGCGGAACAGGTTGTGCTGCAAGTCCGCCGACAAGGCTTCGCCGCTGCACAGGATCTGCCGCAGGCTGGCGCAACGCTCGAAGCCTTCGCCCTGGACAAACGCCTGCAACATCGACGGCACGAAATGCAGGGTGCTGACCTGGTACTGCTCGATCAGGTCGACCAGTTGCGCCGGATCGCGATGGGCACCCGGTTCGGCCATGGCCAGGCGTGCACCGGTCATCAATGGCCAGAAGAACTCCCAGACCGATACGTCAAAACTGAACGGGGTTTTCTGCAAGACGGTGTCGCGCCCGTCCAGTGGGTACGCGCCCTGCATCCACGCCAGGCGGTTGTACAAGGCATCGTGACGGTTGGCCGCGCCCTTGGGTTTGCCCGTGGAGCCGGAGGTGTAGATCATGTAGGCCAGCGATTGCAGCTCGACCACGCAGGGCAGGTTTTCGTCGCTCAGGCCGTCCAGCAAACCGGCCATGTCATCGAGACAAATCGCCGTGGTGGCGGGCGGAATCGGCAACTGCTGCAGCAGATGCCGCTGGGTCAACAGCAGGTGTACGCCGCTGTCGTTGAACATGTGTTCCAGGCGTTCGCGCGGGTAGTCCGGGTCCAGCGGCACGTAGGCGCCACCGGCCTTCATGATCGCCAGCAGACCGATCACCAGTTCCAGCGAACGCTCGGCGGCAATGCCCACCAACACTTCGGCGCCAACGCCCTGGCTGCGCAGGTAGTGCGCCAGCCGGTTGGACTGTTGGTTGAGTTCGCGATAGCTGAGGGTCTGGCCGGCAAACACCAGGGCCGGGGCCTCGGGGGTTTGCAGTACCTGGGTTTCGAAGCACTGGTAGACCGGGCGCACATCCGGCCAGGCCTGCGCGGTGCGGTTGAAACCTTCGACCTGCTGCGCCGTTTGTGCGGCATCGAGCAGGCTCAGGCGCCCCAAGGGCTGCTGCGGCGTACTCACCATGGCATCGAGCAACGCCAGCAGACGTGCGCTCACCCCTTCGATGGCTTCGGCGCTGAACAGCGCCGTGTCGTAGTTGAAGCGCAAATCCAGGCATTCACCCAGCTCGGCGGCGATGGCCAGGGGGAAGCTGGTCTGGTCGTGGTTACTGATACCGGAGAACTTCAACGTGCTGGCGTTACCCTCTTCCAGCGCTTGCGCCACCGGGTAGTTTTCGAACACCAGCAACGTGTCGAACAACGCTTCGCCAGAGTGCCCGGCCCAACGCTGCACATCCGCCAGCGGCGTGTATTCGACTTCGCGCAGCTTGAGGTTGAGCGCCTGGACTTCATCGATCCATTGGCTGACCGTGCGTTCGGGGTGCGGCGTGGCGATCACCGGCAAGGTGTTGATGAACAGACCGATCTGCTGCTCGATCCCCTGCAACTCACTCGGACGCCCCGACACCGTGGCGCCGAACGCCACGGTCTGCTGCCCGGTGTAGCGCTGCAACAGCAACAGCCACGCCGCTTGCAGCAGGGTGTTGGGCGTGACGCGAGCCTGACGGGCAAAGCTGCTCAGGCGCTCGGTGGCCGCGCGGTCCAGGCTCAGGTGCAGGGTGCGATGAGCACCGCCCTGCGCCGCAACCGGCCCCGGCAAGGCACCGGCCAGTCGCGTCGGCTCGGTGAACGACTGCAACTGCTCCAGCCAGAACGCTTCGCACGCAGCCCGATCACGGCTGCCCAGCCAGGTCATGTAATCGCGATAACGACCGACGCTTGGCGCGGGCATGATCCCGCAATACCGCTGGAGCACTTCGCCGAACAACTGCGAAGTGCTCCAGCCGTCCAGCAGGATGTGGTGGTGGGTGAAGATCAGGTGATGAATATCGCTGGCAGTCTGCACCAGGGTCAGGCGCAGCAACGGCGCCAACGTCAGGTCGAAACCGCGCAAACGGTCGACCTCGGCCAGGCGATCCAGCGCTTCGGTCACCGTGGTTTGATCGCGCCAATCGAGCACGGTCAGCGGCAGCGTGGCGTCGGCCAGGATCACTTGCAGCGGCCGCGAGCCGTTGCTTTCGCTGAAGAACGCGGCGCGCAGCACTTCATGGCGCTGCAGTGTCTGTTGCCAGGCATCGCCGAACGCCTCGACGTCGAGGCCCTGCACATCCACGCGCATCTGCGGCTCGTAGGCCCCGGCATCCGGGGCGAACAGGCTGTGGAACAACATGCCTTGCTGCATCGGCGACAGCGGCAGGATGTCTTCGATCCGGCTGGCCGCCAGCGGCAAGGCATCCAGTTGCGCCTGATCGACGCGCACCAGCGGCACGTCGCTCGGGGTCAACCCGCCGGTACCGCTCAGGCAATGCTCGATCAGCTGTTGCAGTTCCAGGGCGTAGGCATCGGCCAGACGCTGCACGGTCTGTGGCTTGAATACTTCACCGCTGAAGGTCCAGCTCAGGCGCAATTGTCCGGCGTAGACCTGACCGTTGATGCTCAGGCCCCGGTCCAGCTCGGCCGATGCGCCCTGCTCGGCGCCACCGCTTTCCCGGGCCGGGCGCCATGGTGCCTGTTGGTCGAAGCTGGCGTCGAACTGGCCCATGTAGTTGAAGGTAACCTGTGGCGAAGGCAGATCCTCAAGGCCGGCGTCGGCCAGATAGCGCAGGATGCCGAAGCCGATGCCTTTGTCGGGCACGGCGCGCAGTTGTTCCTTGACCGTTTTGATGCTGCCGGCCAGATCAGTGGCCGGGGTGAGTTTCACCGGGAAAATAGAGGTAAACCAGCCCAGGGTGCGGGTCAGGTCGATGTCGTCGAACAGGTCTTCACGACCGTGACCTTCCAGCTTCACCAGGGTCGAAGTTTGACCGGTCCATTGGCCCAGCACCCGCGCCAGCGCCGTCAGCAACAGGTCGTTGACCTGGGTGCGGTAAGCCGCCGGGGCGTCCTGCAGCAGTTGGCGGGTCAAAGTGCTGTCGAGCACGGTTTCCACGCTGACGGCATGCTGGCTGGCCAGGCTACCTTGGGGGTTGTCGGCGGGCAGTTCAACTTGCACGTCGTGGAACTGGTCTTGCCAGTAACTGGCCTGGCTGGCCAACCCGGCACTTTGCGCATGGGATTGCAGGCGCGCGGCCCAGGCCTGATAGGCGCTGGTTTTCGAGGGCAGACGCACGGGTTGAGCTTGCTGCGCTTGTTGATACGCGGTTTGCAAATCTTCCAGCAGCAATCGCCAGGACACGCCGTCCACCGCCAGGTGATGCACCACCAGCAACAGGCGCTGCCCCGCCGCGCCCATGTCCACCAGCAAGGCGCGCAACAGCGGGCCGTCCTGCAGGTTCAGGCTGGCTTGCGCGGCGTTGCACAGTTCCAACAACTCATCGGCATCGGCTGCCTGGCGCTGCCATAGCACCTCGGCGCTGTTCCACTGCTCGGCCTGGGCCTGTTGCCAGGTGCCGTCGACATTACGCAAACGCAGGCGCAATGCATCGTGATGTTCTACCAGTGCGGCCAAAGCCTGTTGCAGGCTGACGCTGTCCAGCGGCTCGCGCAGTTCCAGCAGCAGCGACTGGTTCCAGTGATGACGGGCCTCGATGTCCTGCTCGAAGAACCAGTGCTGGATCGGCGTCAGCAGCACCTCGCCACGCACCAGTCCCTGATCGATCACCAGCCCTGCACTGCGCTCGGCAACCTTCGCCAGACTCCGCACGGTCTGGTGCTGGAACAGGTCCCGGGGGGTGATGCGAATCCCGGCCTGACGCGCGCGGCTGACCACCTGGATCGAGATGATCGAGTCGCCGCCCAGTTCGAAGAAGTTATCGTCGATGCCTACCCGCTCGAGTTTGAGCACGTCTTGCCAAATTGCTGCCAATGCAGCCTGCATCTCGTCCAGCGGTGCCGTGTAGGCCTGTTGCGCCAGCGCGGCGTCGGGCTTGGGTAGCGCGTTGCGATCAAGCTTGCCGTTGCTGGTCAGCGGCCACTGATCGAGTTTGATCAGGTGCGCCGGCACCATGTAATCCGGCAAACCGGCCTGCAGATGTTCACGTAGGGACTGGCGCAGATCGCTGTCGCCGCCGGTCGTGGTGAACCACGCCACCAGTTGCGGGCTGCCATTGACCTCGGGCGCCAGCACCAGCGCCTGTTCGATGGCTGGATGGTTTTGCAGGCGATCCTGGATTTCCCCCAGTTCGATGCGGAAGCCACGGATCTTCACTTGATGGTCGATACGCCCGGCGTATTCGATGCTGCCATCGGCGCAGTACCGCGCCAGATCGCCGGTGCGATACAGACGCGCGCCCGATTCGGCGGCGAACAGGTCCGGGACAAACCGCGTGGCGGTCAGGTCGGCACGCTGGTGATAGCCGCGAGCAAGGCCGGCACCGCCGACGTACAACTCACCCACGCAACCCTTGGCCACCGGGTTCAGGCGCGGGTCGAGCACGTACCAACGCAGATCGGCGATCGGCTCCCCCAGCGGCGAGCTGTTGGCGCCATCGAGGTCGGCGCGGGACAGCGGCCGGTAGCTCACGTGCACCGTGGTTTCGGTGATGCCGTACATATTGATCAGCAACGGCTGCCGGTCGTCGAAGGCGTCGTACCACGGACGCAGGCTGGCCACGTCCAGCGCCTCGCCGCCGAACACCACATACCGCAGGGCCATGGCTTGTGAATTGGCGCAGGCGAACGGCAGCAACTGGCGGAATGCCGAAGGCGTCTGGTTGAGCACGGTGACGCGCTCGTCACGCAGTAAGCGGGCGAAGTCCTCCGGGGAGCGGCTGACCGCATGGGGCACCACCACCAGCTTGCCGCCGTAGAACAGCGCGCCAAAGATTTCCCACACGGAAAAGTCGAACGCATAGGAGTGGAACAGGCTCCAGACATCCTGCGCATGGAAACCGAACCAATGTTCGGTGGCACTGAACAGACGCGTCAGGTTGCTGTGGGGCAGCAGCGTGCCTTTCGGTTTGCCGGTGGAGCCGGAGGTGTAGATGACGTAGGCCAGGTTCGCTGGCGCAGTCAGGTTCGGCAGGTTGTCGGCACTGGCCTCGGACAGCCAGTCGCTGGCGTGATCGATGCAGATCACTTCGATCTGTTCGTTCAATGGCAGGCGCGGCAACAGTGCGGAATCGGTCAGCAACAGGCGCGTGCCGCTGTCGGCGAGCATATAGGCCAGGCGATCCTGCGGGTATTGCGGGTCCAGCGGCACATAGGCGCCACCGGCCTTGAGGATCGCCAGCAGGCTGACGATCATCTCCAGCGAACGCTCCAGGGCGATGCCCACCAACACGTCCGGGCCGACGCCGCGCTCGCGCAGGCGATGGGCGATGCGGTTGGCGCGGCGGTTCAGTTCTGCGTATGTGAGGGTGACGCCGTCGCAGGTCACGGCGATGTTGTTCGGGTGCGCGGCGGCCTGGGCTTCGATCAGTTGATGGGCGCACAGCAGGTTCGGCTGATCGCCGTTCAACACCGCACTGCGATTCCAGTCGAGCAAGGTGGCCTGCTGCTCGGCGGCGTCGAGCATGCGCAGGTCCGCCAGGGCAACCGTGCTGTCAGTGCAAATCGCCTGCAACAGGTTCAGCCAGTGCCGGCCGAGACGCTCGATGGTCGAGGCGTCGAACAGTTCGGTGGCGTAGACGAACGACGCGTGGATGCCCTCGTCGCCCTCGACGGTGTCGAGCATCAGATCGAACTTGGTGGTTTTCTCATCCCAGATCAGAGGTTCGACGCTCAGCCCCGGCAGGTCCCAGCGTTGCGGGCCGCCGCTGTCGCGCTGGTGGTTGAACATCACCTGGAACAGCGGCGTGTGGCTCAGGCTGCGTTCCACGCCCAGGCCATCAACCAGTTGCTCGAACGGCAGGTCCTGATGGGCCTGGGCGCCGAGTGCCGCGGCTTTGATCTCGGCGAGCAATTGCCCAAACGACTGGTCGGCCCGTGGCTGGCTGCGCAGTACCTGGGTATTGACGAAGAAGCCCAGCAGGTTTTCCACGTCCTGGCGGGTGCGGTTGGCGATCGGCACGCCGACACGGATGTCCTGTTCGCCGCTGTAGCGATGCAGCAACGTCTGCAATGCCGCCATCAGCAGCATGAACAGGGTGCAGCCTTCGCGGCGGGCAAGGTCCCGCAGTCGAGCGGTCAACGCAGTGGAGATTTCCAGCTCGACGCTGGCGCCCTGCTGGCTCGGGATCGCCGGGCGACGACGGTCGGTCGGCAGGTTCAGTGGCGGATGTTCACGGCCCAACTGTTCGCGCCAGTAATCGAGCTGGCGCTCGGCCTCGCCGGCCTCCAGCCACAGGCGCTGCCAGCGGGCGAAGTCGGCGTACTGGATGCCCAACTCCGGCAGCTGCGCAGGCTGCCCGGCACTCAGTTGCGCATAAAGTTGGGTGAACTCCTGCAACAGGATCGGCAGCGAGCCGCCGTCGGTGACAATGTGGTGGAAGGTCAGCACCAGCACATGTTGCTGCGCATCGAGACGGATCAAGCGGCAGCGCATCAACGGGCCGTGCTGCAGGTCGAACGGCTGCTCGGCATTGAGGGCGATCTGCCGTTGCAGTTCGACCTCGTCGCCAGCGCTGACTTCAACCAGCGGCGCATCCATCCGTGGGTGAATCTTTTGCAGCACTTGCTGCTCATCGAAGACGAAGGTGGTGCGCAGCACTTCGTGACGCTGTACCAGCGCGCTCAGGGTCTGTGCCAGCGCCTCAGGGTTGAGCTCGCCGCTCAGGCGGAAGGCACCGGTCAGGTTGTAGGCCGTGGCCTGGGGCTGCATCTGCCAGAGGAACCACAAGCGCTGCTGCGCGTAGGACGCCGGCAACGTTTCGACGCCGCGGTCCCGTGGCGGGATCGGCAGCCGTTCCAGGGTCAACCCCTGGGCGTGCATCTTCTGTTGCAACGCACGCCGGGCGTCCGCGCTCAAGCCGCAGAAACGCTGGGCCAGGGTCATCATTCTGTCCGGTGCAGCACTCATCGCGCGTGTTCCTCATCCACTTCGTCGAACAACGCTTCAAGGGCGTCTACATCGTTTTCTTTAAGTTCACTGTGCTCACGGAACTGCTCGATATGCGCCGCCAGCCGTTCCAGGGTGTCACCGTCGAAAAACAGCTTGAGCGGGATCGCCAGGTTCAGCTCTTCTTGAATCCGCGCACGAATGCGCGTGGCCAGCAGCGAGTGCCCGCCGAGCTCGAAGAAGTTGTCGTGCACGCCGACGCGCTCGACGTGCAACGCTTCGGCCCAGATCGCCGCCAGGGTTATTTCGAGGTCGTTGCGCGGCGCGACGAAGACGCTGCGGCGCACATCGAGATCGAGCAAGGCCTGGCGATTGAGTTTGCCGTTGGGCATCAGTGGGAAACGCTCCAGCACCTGCAAGCGCGCCGGTTGCAGGTGCCCGGGCAGCACTTCGGCCAGATGGCTGCGCAATTCGTTGAGGCGAATGTCGGCGGTGTCGGCCGGGGACACCACAAAGCCCAGCAGTTGCGGGCCGGTCGGGGTTTCCCGGGCAATCACGGCGGCGTCTTCGATGCCCGGCGCGTTGCGCATGGCCGACTCGATTTCCCCCAGCTCAATGCGGAAGCCGCGGATTTTCACCTGGTGATCGACTCGGCCCAGATACTCCAGCACGCCATCGGCGCGATAGCGCGCCAGGTCGCCGGTGCGATACAGGCGCTGGCCTGCCGCCTTCGCGAACAGGTCGGGGACAAAACGCTCGGCCGTCAGCGTGGCCCGTTGCAGATAACCCCGGGCAATGCCGGCCCCGCCGACATACAACTCGCCTTCGACGCCCACGGCCACCGGTTGCAGGTCCGGGCCGAGCACGTGGATGCGCATGCCGGCAATCGGCTGGCCGATCGGCACGCTGCCATCCTCTTGACCGAGGGGCAGTTCCCGGGCCGAACACCACACGGTGCCTTCGGTCGGGCCGTATTCGTTGACCAGCGCCACCCCCGGCAATGCCTCGCGATGTCGCTGTACCAGCGCATTGCCACAGGCTTCGCCGGCGACGATCACACAGGCCAGCGCCTGGTGGTCGAGGTGCTCGAGAATTTGCGCGTGGTAGGACGGCAGGGTCAGGTAGTGGGAAATCTCTTCGCGCTGGATCAACTCGGCCAGTCGGGCCGGATCCTTGTAGCTGTCTTCGTCCGGCAGGCACAGGGTCGCACCCTGCCCCAGCGCCCAGAAAACCCCGGCCACCGAGCTGTCGAAGGAGAACGACGAGAGCATCAGGAATGCCCGCAGCGGCTGGCGGTAGAAAGCGTTGCGCGCCAGGGTCGAGGCCACGGCGTTGGCATGGCTGATCATCACGCCCTTGGGTTTGCCGGTGGAACCGGAGGTGTAGATGACGTAGGCCAGGTTGGCGCTGTCGCCCTGTGGCTCAGGCCGGGTTGACGCAGCGGACCAGACTTCGGCCCCCGGCATCAGGGAGATTGTCCGCTCGCTGCGCAACGCTTCGGGCAATGGCTGGCAGGCCAGCACCTGGCGCGCGCCGGTGTCGGCGAGCATGAACGCCAGCCGCTCGATCGGGTAGTTCGGGTCCAGCGGCAAGTACGCAGCGCCGGCCTTGAGCGTGCCCAACAGGGCGATGACCATTTCCAGGGAGCGCTGACCGTAGACTGCCACTATCTGGTCCGGCGCCACGCCTTGGGTGCGCAGGGTATTGGCCACCTGGTTGGAGCGCGTATCCAGCTCGGCATAGCTCAGGCGCTCACCGTTGACGCTCACCGCAATGCGCTGCGGATGCAGGCGCGCCTGTTCGCTGAACAGTTCTTGCAGGAAGCGGCACGGCAATGCCTGTTCGGTGGCGTTCGGGTTGAAGCCTTCGATCAGGCGGCTCAGTTGTGCGCCGTTGACCAGGCTTGCCTGAGCCAGGGTCAGCTCGGGCGATGCCAGCAATTGGTGGCTGAACTCGACAAACTGCTCCAGCCATTCGACCAGCATCGATTCGGGTAGCGCACCGTCAAGACACGACAACTGCAATTGATCGCCCTGCACACGCAGGCGCAGGACTTCAGGGTTACCGTCATCCACCTCGATAGCGCTCTCAATGGCAGCCTGATAGACGAAGCCGTAACGCAGCGGCGCGGAACCTTCGGCGCTCAGTTCGAATTCATTGAGGCAATCGAGCCACGACAGCGACTGTTCGACGCTGGCGGCAAACGCCACCAGCGCTTGCGCCAGGGTCTGCTGGCTGCGGTGCTCGAAAGCCACGGGCAAACGCCGGGCGAAGCGTCCGAGGGTGGCGATGGTTTGTTCGTTGCGACCCTCCACCTGCCAGCCCATCAGCAGTTTTTCCTGTTGGCCGATGCGCGCAACGAAGGCGGTCCACAGCAACAGTGCCAATTGCTCTGCCTCAACGCCCGTTTCGGCAGCGGCTCGTTGCACGCCAGCCAACCATGGGCCGTCAATCAACGTTGCCTGATGACGAACCAGGGTGACATCGACGGCTTTTTCGAACGGCAAGCGATGGGCCACGGCGACCTGCTGCTGCAGGTTGCGCCAGAACGCCGCGCCCTGGTGACCGATGTCTTCCTCGCGCAGTTCTTCCTGCCATGCGCTGTAGTCCAGGTATTGCAGCGCGTCCTCGTCGTCGCCCAGGGTTTCACCGCGCAACAGGCTGCCAAGCTCACTCGCCAGCACCCGCAGCGATGCCTCGTCGAAGCTGCATGCCGGGGCCAGCAGAGTGATGAACAGCTGCCCTGCTCCGTCTTCAACCTGCGCCACCACCAACGCCTGCTTCGAATCTTCAACCATGACTTCACGGCTGCGACTCAAGGCCTCGGCCACCAAAGGCTGGTTGCCCAGAACTGTGAGCGGCAAGCCAGCGCACAGGCTTTGCACCGGCCACTTCATGCCCGGCAGGCGGCGGTACAGCGTGCGCAGGATTTCATGGCGCTGGCCGAGGGTTTCCAGCGCCCTGCGCAACGCTTGGGCGTCCACTGGCCTGGTGACCGGCAGCGTCAAGGTGGCGAACAGCGGCCGTGCGCCCAGCTCCTGAGCCCGCAAATAAAAGGCCTGCTGGGCCGAAGCCTGGAATACGTCTACCGAAGGTTCGAGGACGGTGGTGTTCATGTCGGGTGTCCTTATTCCTGATCCAGGTCGGCGCTTTTCTGCGCGATGGCCATGGCCGTGAGGATTTTTCTGTAGCCGGTGAATTCGTTGCGCGCATGTACGCTGAGGATGTTGTCGAGCAGCACCACGTCGCCCTTCTCCCAGGCGAACTCGACCATCACCTCGCGGTAGATGCCTTGCAGGTGGCGAATCACATCGTCGGGAATCGGCGAGCCGTCGCCGAAGAAGGTGTTTTGCGGCAGGTCCTGCGGGCCGAATTCACGCAGCAGGTTGTCGCGGATGCTGTCCGGCAGTGTCAGTGCGTTGAAGAAGGTGCCGTGGTTGAACCAGATGCGCTCGCCGCTCAGTGGATGGCGCACGATGGCCGGGCCGTTCTGCCGGGTGCGCAGGCGGTTGCCCGGTTTCCACTCGGCCTGGATGCCGATTTTCGTGCAGTAGGCCTCGACTTCGCCGCGATCCTCGCTCTGGAACACGGTTTGCCATGGCAGGCCCATGCCATCGCCGTAGTTGCGCACGTACATGATGCGTTTACGGGCAAATTCTTCGCGCACCGCCGGGTCGATCCGCGCGAGGATCCGGCGGGTATCGCCAAAGGGGGTTTCACCGCCGGTGGTCGACGGCATGTCGCAGTAGAAATACAGGTGACGCGGGAACACCGGCGAGTACGAGTGTTCGTTGTGCGGGAAGATTTTTTCCGGCGCCGGGTAGTCGGTGGAGCTGTAGATCTTGAACTGGCCGCTGATCTGGGTCCGTGGCGAAGCGCGGAACAGGTATTCCAGGGCACCGCCGGAAATCCCGTCGACGCAGCGGTTGAACTCGCCGATATCGGCCACCTGGAAGCCACGGAACAGGATCACCGCGTGTTCCAGCAGCTTGCTTTCGATCAGCGCGCGATTCTGGGTCGCCCATTCCACCAGGCTCACGCCGGACACGGCCGGACGGCACACCAGCGGCATGCTCAGGCCTTCGAACAGCGGCGCAAAACTCACCAGCCGCGTCGGATCGGTGGACAGGCTTTTACGGGCACCACGGCCCATCCTGGGCATGGACTTGGTCGTTGAAACGGTCATAAACCCCTCCAGAAAATGTTGACGGCGGCGCTCAAGGGCGCCGCCGACTGAATCAGTCCGCCGCTGTTTTCGCTGCCGCTGCGCCACGGTTCGCCGAGCGACGCTTGATCGCCATGGCGCCGCCGAGCAAGGCCTTGCGTTGCTCGTTCAAGCGCGCATCGGCACGGCGTTGCACATCGGTCGCCAGGTCCAGCAACTCACCGACCTGCACTCCGTCAGCGCGTATCAGCGCTTCGAGTACCGCCCGGATCTGCTCGAACAAGGACTCCAGCGTGCTCGGCAGGTACTGGCCCACCGGCGTTTCGAAACTCAGGTGAATGTGTTCGGCATCGTTGTAGAACGCGGCGACCATGCCGATCTCGGCGGCCTGGCGCCCGGACGGGAAGTCCTCGATCTGCAGGCCTTCCATCGACGGCAGGCGAGCAACGCCTTCCTGGTAGATCAGCTTGATGTCGAACAGCGGCGAACGGCCGGCCCGGCGCGGCAGGCGCATGGCTTCCACCAGGCGCTCGAACGGCAAGTCCTGATGGTCCGAAGCCTCCAGCACCGCCCGACGACAGGCCTCCAGCAACTGCGCCGCCGACTGCTCGGCATCGACCTCCACTTGCAGTACTAATTGGTTAACGAAGAAGCCGACCATTTCTTCAAGCTCGGCTTGATTTCGGTTGGCGATATCGGTGCCGATGCGCACCCGACCGACCTCGGTACGCTGGCGCAGGACCAGGGTGAAACCGGCCAGCAGCAGCATGAACAGCGACAGATCGCGCTGTTGGGCAAAGTCGCGCAACTGCTGGCTGAGTTCGCCGCTGAAGGTGAAATGGGCGCTGGCACCTTCTTGTGTCGTGCGCCGGTCGCCATCGGCAGGCAACTCCAGCACCGCCTGGGGCTCGGCAAGGCGCTGCTGCCAGTAGTCGAGTTGGCGCTGCAACTCGCCGCCCTGCTCCAGCCACTGGCGCTGCCATTTGGCGAAGTCGGCGTACTGCACGCTGTGCGCTGGCAGTTGCGGGGTCTTGCCACGGTTGAGGGTTGGATAGAGCGTGACGAATTCATTGATCAGCACGCGGAACGACCAGTCATCGGCGACGATGTGATGCACCGTCAGCAACAGCACATGCTCGTCATCCGCGACCCGCAGCACCCGCACCCGCAGCAACGGACCGTGGCGCAGGTCGAATGGCCGGGAGACTTCCTCGCGGGCCAGTTGCTGCGCTTCGACGTCCGGCGCCGGCCGATGCCGCAGGTCGCTGTCGACAAAACTCAACGGCAGTTGCGCATGCACCCGTTGCCAGGTCTGGCCGTCTTCTTCATAGAACGTGGTGCGCAATACGGCGTGACGCTGCACCAGGGTTTCGAAGGTGAGGCGCAGGGCGTCAAGGTTCAACTCGCCCCGCAGGCGCAAGGCACCGGGCATGTTGTACATCGAACTGTCCGGCTCCAGGTTCCACAGGAACCACAGGCGCTGCTGGGCAAAGGACAACGGCTGGCGTTCGCCGCTGGTGTCCGCCACCAGCGCCGGGCGTTCACAGCTGTGTTGCAGCGCCTGCACCTGAGCAGCGAAATCCTCGAGGCGCGGATGTTCGAACAGGCTGCGCAGGCTCACCGACAGGCCCAGGCGCTGGCGGATCTGCGAGACGATTTGCGTCGCCAGCAACGAGTGCCCACCCAATTCGAAGAAGCTGTTTTCCCGGTCGACACGACTGACCTGCAACACCTGCCGCCAGATCTGTGCCAGTTCGATTTCCAGCTCGCCTTGGGGTGCAGTACCCGTTGCCACTTCCCAGACTTCAGGCGCCGGCAAGGCTGCGCGGTCTAGCTTGCCGTTGCGGTTGAGCGGCAATGCAGCCAGCAACACCAGTTGCGCCGGCAGCATGTAGTCCGGCAGGCGCTCGCCCAAGGCGCGGCGTACGGTGTCGGTGAGCTGACGTGCATCCGCCGCCAGCAGCCCGGCATCGGCCGGCACCACGTAGCCGATCAATTGCTTGCCGCCGACGCCTTCATGCACCAGCACCGCGGCTTCGCTGATCATCGGCAGGCCTTGCAGATGCGCTTCCAGCTCACCCAGTTCGACCCGGAAACCACGGATTTTCACCTGATGATCGATGCGCCCCAGGTACTCCAGCGCACCATCCTCGCGATAGCGCGCCAGGTCGCCGCTGCGATACAGCCGCGCCCCCGGCGTGGTGGAAAACGGATCGGCAATGAAACGTTCGGCGCTCAAGCCCGGTCGCTGGTGATAGCGCTGGGCAAGGCCGTCGTCGCCGCCGATGCACAATTCGCCGACGCAACCGGTCGGCAGCAGGTGGCCTTCGCTGTCCAGCACATACAGTGCGCGACCGGGCAGGGCTTTGCCGATGGGCACGCCAATCAGATTGCGGGTATCGACCAGCGTGCACTCATGGGTGCTGGACACCACCGTGGCTTCGGTCGGCCCGTAGGTGTTGAGCAGGCGCACATCGCCCAAACCGGCGGCGTGCCACAGCTTCAGGCCTTCCAGCGACATGGCTTCGCCGCCGACGTGGATCTGGCGCAAGCGCCCCTTGTCCCGCTGCGGTTGTGCGGCCCACTCCTGAGCCAGCAGGAACCAGTAGGCCGCCGGCAAATCCGCCAGGGTCACGCCCTGTTCGATGATCTGGCGGTAGAGGGTGTCGGTGTCCCACAGTTCATCGCCGCGCATCACCAGCGCCGCGCCCACGCACAATGACGGGTAGCACTGCTCGACAAAGCCGTCGAAGCTGAACGTGGCGAACTGCAGCACGCGGTCTTGCGCGGTGAGTTGTGAATAGTCCGCCGCGATCACGCAAAACTCGCGCAGGGCGGCATGGGCCAGGCACACGCCTTTCGGCCGTCCGGTGGAGCCGGAGGTGTAGATCAGATAGGCGAGGTCTTCGGCGCTGGCGAGGTTGACCGGGTTGTCGGTGCAATACCCGGCGGCTGCGCCCGGCTCCAGCGCCAGGCGCGGCAACCCTTGCGGCAGTGCTACATCGGCCAGCAGACCCGGTTGCGCCAGCAGCAGGTCCATGCCGCTGTCTTCGATCATGTAGGCCAGGCGCTCGGCCGGGTAATCCGGGTCCAGCGGCACATAACCGGCGCCGGACTTGAGGATCGCCATCAGGCTGACGATCATCTGCGCATTGCGCCGCAGCGACAGCCCCACCCGCTGCCCCGGCGCCACACCCTGGGCGCGCAGGCGATGGGCGAGCTGGTTGGCCTGGGCATTGAGTTGGGCGTAGGTCAGGCGTTCGTCACCGAGCATCACCGCCAGCGCATCGGGGGTGCGGGCCGCTTGTTGCTCGAAGCGCTGATGGGCCAGCAACGGACTGTCCAGTTCTGGCACCGGTGGACGCGAGCCGCGTATTACCCGGGCTTGGGCCTGAGCATCCAGCAGGCTGACGGCACCGAGCGCCTGTTGTGGCTGGGCAACAAATTGCGCCAGCACATGCAGCAGGCTGGCGCCCAACTGGCGGATCTGCGCAGCACTGAACCGGGAGCGGTCGAAACTGAAATCCAGTCGCAACGTGGCGCCGACTTCGATGCCGAGGGTCAGTGGGTAGCTGGTGATTTCGTGATTGTGCAGCGCGCCGAAGGTCAGGCCCGCCGGCGCTCCTTGCTTGAGGGCTGCGGCCACCGGGAAGTTCTCGAACACCAGCAGGCTGTCGAACAGCGCCCCCTGTTGCCCGGCCCAGCCCTGAATATCGTACAGCGGCACGTGTTCGAACTCGCGCAGGCTCAGGTTCAGGGCTTGCAGGTCGCTGAGCCATTGGCCCACCGACTGCCCTGCCTGCGGCGCGGCGATGATCGGCAGGGTGTTGATGAACAGCCCCAACTGCTGCTCGATGCCCGGCAACGGCGCGGAGCGTCCGGCAATCGTCGCGCCGAAGGCCACACAGGACTGGCCGGTGTAGCGCTGCAACAGCAGGCCCCAGGCACCTTGCAGCAAGGTGTTGAGGGTGATTTTCTGCTGGCGGGCGAAATCGCTCAGGTGCTGTTGCGTGGCGCTTTCAAGGGTCAATTGATGTTCGTCCATGCCGCGCCCTTCGGCGGGCGCCGGCAAGGCTTGCGCCAGCAGCGTCGGTGTTTCCAGCGGTGCCAGCGCCTGTTTCCAGAACTGTTCGGCGGCCAGCAGCGGCTGCTGTTGAATCCAGCGCAGGTAGTCGCGGTATTGCCCCAACGGCCTGGCCAACGTCTGGCCGGCATAGTGCTGGATCACTTCGCCGAGCAACTGGGCGTTGCTCCAGCCGTCCATGAGGATGTGATGGCTGGTGTATATCAGGTGCCAGTCTTCACTGCCCCGACGTACCAGCAGCAGGCGGAACAACGGCGCGGCGCCGAGTTCGAAGCCACGGCTGCGCTCCTCGGCGGCCAGTGCATCGAGGTCGATGTCGGCCGCTTCGACCACTTGCAGTTGCAGGTCGATCTGGCGATGAATCACCTGATGGGCGCACTCGAGCCCCAACCAGTGGAAGCTGCTGCGCAGGATGTCGTGGCGATTGATCGCCGCCTGCCAGGCCCGGCCGAACGCCACGATTTCAAGGCCCTGAATATCCAGGCGCAATTGATTGATGTAGGCCTCGGCCTGGGGTTCGTACAGGGTGTGGAACAGCATGCCCTGCTGCATTGGCGTCAGCGGGTAAACGTCCTCGATGACCGGCGCCGCAACAGGCAAGGCATCGAGTTGTGCCTGGGTGATGCGCGCCAGCGGGAAGTCCGATGGCGTGACCTGGCCTGCCGTTGTCGCGCAGCAATGCTCGATCAGCGTCTTGAGTTCTTCGGTGTAGGCATCGGCCAGTCGTTGCACGGTGGAATCGGCAAACAGGTCACGGCTGAAGCCCCATTGCAGCGAGAGCTGCCCGCCATAGACCTGGCCTTCCACGGTCAGCCAGTTGGCCAGCGGCGCATCGTCGCCCTGGGCCTGGCCGCCGCTTTCCGGGGCCGGGACGAACAGCGCGGCGTTGTCGAACTGACGGTCGAACTGCCCCAAGTAGTTGAAGGTGATCCGTGGCGCCGGCAAGTCTTGCAGGGCCTGACGCTGCACCGGTTCGCCGAGGTAGCGCAGCAAGCCGTAGCCCAGGCCTTTGCCGGGAATGGCGCGCAGTTGCTCCTTGATCGACTTGATCGAACTTTCTACTTCGGCCTCGGGTTGCAGGCGCACTGGAAACAGGCTGGTGAACCAGCCGACGGTGCGGCTCAGGTCGAGGTCGTCGGACAGGTCTTCGCGGCCGTGGCCTTCCAGCTGGATCAGCGTCGAGCGCTGCCCGCTCCAGCGGCAGATGACCCGCGCCAGCGCCGTGAGCAACAGATCATTGACCTGGGTGCGATAGGCCGCCGGGGCTTGTTGCAGCAGACGTTGGGTTAACTCGGCGTCAAGTTTCGATTCGATCTTGTGTCCGTGGCGCTGCTGCATGCTGCCCCGGGGGTTGTCACACGGCACGTCCCTGGCATCGGCCAGTTGCGCCTGCCAGTACGGCAACTGCTCACTGAGTGCTTGGGCGTGCTGTTGCAGGTGCGCGGCCCAGGTTTGGTAGGCGCTGGTTTTCTCGGGCAGCGCCACTTGCCGGTAAGCCTGTTGCAGGTCTTCGAGCAACACCCGCCACGACACCCCGTCCACGACCAGGTGATGAACCACCAGCAGCAGGCGCTGGCTTCCGTCGTCGAGACTGACCAGCAAGGCACGCAGCAGCGGCCCTTCTGCCAGATCGAGGCTGCGTTGCGCCTCATCGCATAGGGCGGTCAAGGCTTCGGCCGAAGACGCCCGACGCTGCCACAACCCACCTGACTCGACTGGCGCTGCATGGCGCTGCTGCCAGCCTTCGTCACCGGCGATGAAGCGCAGGCGCAAGGCGTCGTGGTGGTTGATGACGGTAACCAACGCCTGTTCCAACACTTGCGGATTCAGCGCTTCCCGGGGCGTCAGCAGCAGCGACTGATTCCAGTGCCGGCGCTGGGCGATGGCCTGTTCGAAGAAGTAATGCTGCGCCGGGGTCAGGATCACTTCGCCACTGACCGGGCCTTGATCGATGTTGCTGCGGCTGTCGAACGTCGCGACCAATGCCAGGCTGCGCACGGTCTGGTACTGGAACAGGTCCCGCGGGCTGAGACGGATACCGGCCTGGCGGGCGCGGCTGACCACCTGGATGGAAATGATCGAGTCGCCGCCAAGTTCGAAGAAGTTGTCTTCGAGGCCCACGGGTTCTGCGCCCAATACGTCCTGCCAGATCTGCGCCAGCGCGATCTGCATCGCATCCAGCGGCGCAACGAATGCCTGTTGCGGTGCGGCGTCCGGTGGCGGCAAGGCCTTGCGGTCGAGCTTGCCATTGGTGGTCACCGGCAAGGCATGCAGCGGCATCAGGTAGATGGGCACCATGTATTCCGGCAAGCTGCCGAGCAACCAGGCCTTGAGGGTTTGCGGCCACTGCGGGTCGGTGTCGGTATTTTCCAGCACCAGATACGCCACCAGCTGCTTGCCGCCCTGCACCAGCACCACGGCCTCGCGCACCAGCGCATGCTGCATCAGGCGAGTCTCGATTTCCCCCAGCTCGATGCGCAGGCCACGCAATTTGACTTGATGGTCGAGGCGTCCGAGGTATTCGATCACACCGTCGGCGCGCTGGCGCACGCGGTCGCCGGTGCGGTACAAGCGCGCGCCGTCATCGAAGGGGCACGGCACGAAACGCTCGGCGCTGAGCGCCGGACGCCGGTGATAACTGCGCGCCAGCCCGGCGCCACCGAGGTACAACTCCCCCGCCACGCCGGCCGGAACCGGGAGCAATTGCGCATCCAGCACATGGGTGCGCAGGTTGGCGATGGGCCGGCCGATGGGCACGCTGTCGGCGCCTTCGTCGATGCAGGTCCAGTGGGTGACGTCGATGGCCGCCTCGGTCGGGCCGTACAGGTTGTACAACCCGGCGCCCGGCAGCTTTTTGAACACCTGCAATTGCGCATCCAGCGGCAAGGCCTCACCGCTGCAGACGATGCGCTTGAGGCCGGTGCAAGCCTCGACGCCCGGTTCGTGGATGAACGCCTGAAGCATTGACGGCACAAAGTGCAGTGTACTGATGCCCTGGTCTTCGATCAGGCGGATCAACTGCGCCGGTTCGCGATGTGCCCCCGGCGGCGCCACCACCAGCCGCGCACCGGTCATCAGCGGCCAGAAGAACTCCCACACCGACACGTCGAAACTGAACGGGGTTTTCTGCAACACCGAGTCGCTGCCATCCAGCCCGTAAGCCTGTTGCATCCAGCACAAGCGGTTGACCAGAGCTCCGTGACTGTTGCCGGCGCCTTTGGGCTTGCCGGTGGAACCGGAGGTGTAGATCACGTAGGCCAGGTTCAACGGATGCACGTCGACCTGCGGACAGGTTTCGCTGTATCCGTCGAGCCAGTTGTGCTCCTGATCCAGGGCGATGACCTTGACGCCCTCGGTGGGCAGTGCGCCGATCAAGGTGCTTTGGCTGAGCAGCAAACCAATCGCACTGTCTTCGATCATGTAGGCCAGGCGCTCGGCCGGGTACTCCGGGTCCAGCGGTACGTAGGCACCACCGGCCTTGTAAATCGCCAGCAGGCCGATGACCATTTCCAGCGAACGCTCGACGCAGATCCCCACCAGCACATCCGGGCCGACGCCCTGCTCGCGCAAGCAGTGCGCCAGTTGATTGCTGCGAGCGTCGAGTTGCCCGTAGCTGAGCTGACGCTCGCCAAACACCAGCGCCGGCGCGTCGGGGGTGCGTCGGGCCTGGGCCTGAATGAACTGGTGCAGGCACTGCTCGACCGGATAGGTCTCGGCGGTGCGGTTCCAGTCCTGCACCAGCACTTGCTGCTCATCCGCGGTCAGCATCGGCAACTCGCCGACTCTTTGCGTCGAGTCGTCGACAATCGCCTGCAACAGGCGCGTCCAGTGCCCGGCCATGCGCGCAACGGTATCGGCCTCGAACAGGTCGCTGGCGTAGGTCAGCGCGGCGTGCAGCTTGCCGCCCTTCTCCCAGGTGTCCAGGGTCAGGTCGAACTGGGTGGTGCGGCTTTGCCAGTCAATGCTGCCCAGCTCCAGACCGGACGCGGTGCTGACCGAGGCCATGTCGGCCACGTGCGGCTGGTGGTTGTACATCACCTGGAACAGCGGCGTGTGGCTGAGGCTGCGTTCCAGTTTCAGCGCCTCGACCAGGCGCTCGAATGGCAGGTCTTGATGGGCCTGGGCGCCGAGGGCGGTTTCCTTGATGGCGCGCAGCAGGTCATCGACCCGGGTCTGGCCGTCCAGTTGCGTGCGCAGCACCTGGGTGTTGACGAAGAAGCCGATCAGGCCTTCGATTTCCGCGCGGTTGCGGTTGGCGATGGGCACGCCGACGCGGATGTCGGTTTGCCCGGTGTAGCGATGGAGCAAAGCGTTGAAGGCGCCGAGCAACAGCATGAACAGGGTGATGTTGTGCTTCTGTGCGGTGCTACGCAGGCGCTCCGCCAGTTGTGCCTCGACCGCGAATTCGTAGCGGGTGCCGCGATAGCTCGGCATCGCCGGGCGCGAATGGTCCAGGGGCAACTCCAGCACCGGGTGTTCGTCACCCAACTGCGCCTGCCAATACGCCAGTTGCCGCGCCTGCTCGCCCGCCTCCAGCCAGCGGCGCTGCCATAGGGCGTAGTCGCTGTACTGGATCGGCAACGCTGCCAGCTGCAGTTGCGCGCCCGCATCGAAGGCGTCGTAGCAGCGGATGAATTCGTCGATCAGCACGTTCATCGACCAGCCGTCAGAGACGATGTGGTGCAGGGTCAGCAACAGCACGTGCTGTTGTTCGGCGAGCTTGAGCAAGGTCACCCGCAGCAGCGGACCGGTCAACAGATCGAACGGCAGCACCGATTGCTGCTCGGCGGTTTCAGCCACGGCAGGTTCGCGTTCCTCGGCAGGCAATGCGCTGAAATCCACCTGCGCGATTCGCAGCGGCGTAGCGGCCGGCACTTGCAGCAAGCTGTCATCGGCCTGACGGGCGAACACCGTGCGCAGGGTTTCATGCCGCGCCACCAGGCTGGCGAACGCCTGCTCCAGCGCCGGCAGGTTCAGGCGACCGGTTAACCGCACCGCGCCCGGCAAGTTGTACGCGCCGCTGTGAGGGTCCAGTTGCCAGAGAAACCACATGCGTTGCTGGGCGTACGACAGTGCCTGGCGGTCCTCGGCCTCGATGCCGGCCGGAATCGGAAAACGGGCGAAATCCACGCCCTCCCTGTGCAAGGCCGCAAGGAACAACTGGCGCTTTTCCAGGGGCAACCCGATAAACCGGCGAGCAAGTTTCAAGGAGTCTTGAGCATTCATCTATCGGCATCCGCATCAGTAGGCAGCAGGCGCAAGGGCGCGTCGTGCCTATAGAACGAATGCAGGCGGGAAAAATTAGCGGATGGGGGCAAGTATCAGGAGGGAGGGTAAAACACGAAAAACCGTGGTTGTTGCAGTTCAAAATGTGGGAGCGGGTGAAACTTGGGAGTGGTGTTAACCCACGGCAGCCATGGAAAGCCGCCGATGATGCACCTCAAGCTGATCCTTGATCACCCGCAGGACCTTGGCTTCCTGCTCATGGATGAAGAAGTGCCCGCCAGCCAGCATGTCCACCGAAAAACTGCCACGGGTTTCCTGGCTCCAGCCGATCAACTGTTCGGCGCTGGCGCGATCGCTCTTGCCACCGAGAACATGCACCGGGCACTTGAGCAAGGGGCGTTGAATTGGCGCGAAACGCCCACAGAGCAGGAAGTCCGCACGCAGCACCGGCAGGGTCAGGCTCATCAACTCTTCGTTGGCCAGGATCTCTTCGCTGGTGCCGTTGAGGGTGCGCAGTTGCTCGATCAGTTCGGCGTCGGTCTTGGGCTGGGCGAAGCCCCGGTCGTAGTCGGCGCGCAGGGTCGGTGCGGCGGTGCCCGAGGCGAACAGCGCTACCGGCTCCGGGCAGCCCAGCGAGCGAAACGCATGGGCCATCTCGCAGGCCAGCAACGCGCCCATGCTGTGGCCGAACAATGCGTATGGCGCCTTGAGCGTGGTTTTTTGTTCCTGGGCCAATTGCAGCGCCAGGCGGCGCATGTCGGTGTGCAAGGGCTCGCCGTACCGCGCGCCACGCCCCGGCAGTTCCACCGGTTGCAGCGTGAGCCACTGCGGCAGTTTGCGCCGCCAACGGCTATAGACCATGGCACTCGCGCCCGAATAGGGCAGGCACAGCAATGTCAGCGGGGTCACCGGGCTTTCCTCGAAAGTTGTCTGTTTGGAGAACGGACGAGGAGCCCAAAGAATTAGCCATACGAATAACCCACAGGTAAATCTTCATTTCAGATGGCGATAACTCGGAATCGCCGAACCGAGCACCACCGCCCCCGCCGCAATCGCCAGCCAGAACCCGCTGCGTGCGCCGAAGGCGTCCACCAACCAGCCGGAGCCGGCGGCGCCGATCGCCACGCCGATGCTCAGGCCGGTCACCAGCCAGGTCAGGCCTTCGGTGAGTTTGGCCGGCGGCACGATCTGCTCCACCAGGGCCATGGCGACAATCAGCGTCGGGGCGAAAAACAGGCCGGCGACAAACACCGCCAGGGACAAGCCGAAAATGTTCGTCGCCAGCAGCAACGGCAAGGTGGTCACCGCCGTCGCCACCCCGCCGTACAGGAACAGGCGCGCCAGCGGCACTTTCGAGCGCAGTGCGCCGAACGCCAACCCGGCCAGGCACGAGCCGATGGCATACACCGACAGCACGATGCTCGCCGCCGCCGGTTGGCCCTGCTGCTGGGCGAAGGCGACGCTGACCACGTCGACCACGCCGACGATGGTGCCCATGGCCACCATCAACAGCATCAGCAACTGAATGTCGCGGGAACGGATGATCGAGCCTTGATGGTGTTCTTCATGGGGATGCACCGGCGGCTCCGTGCTGCGCTGCAAGACGAACGCGGTGACGCCGATGGCCAGCGCCAGCAAGGCCGCCAGCGGACCGGCCTCGGGGAATGCCACCACACACAACCCCACCGACAGCGGCGGCCCGACGATGAAGCAGACTTCGTCCAGCACCGACTCCAGGGCGTAGGCGGTCTGCAATTCGGGGCGGCCGCGATACACCTCGGTCCAGCGCGCACGGACCATCGCCGACATGCTCGGCATGCAACCGGCCAGCGCGGCGAAGAAAAACAGCGTCCAGTGCGGCGCCTGCAATCGCGTGCACAGCAACAGCAGCAACAGTGCCCCACCGCCCAGCAACGCCGCCACCGGCAGAATCCGCCCCTGGCCATAGCGATCCACCAGCCGCGAAACCTGCGGCGCACAAAAGGCCGTGGCCAGGGCGAACGTAGCCGCCACCGCGCCGGCCATTGCGTAGCCACCCTGCACCTGCGAAAGCATGGTGATCAGGCCGATGCCGGTCATGGAAATCGGCATGCGCGCGATCATTGCGGCCAGCACGAAGGCGCCACTGCCGGGGGCTTTGAACAACTCGCGATAGGGGTTGGCCATGGGACGGGTCTCATCAGGGGACTGCACGTTGCCATAACGGCTGATTGCGGGGGAAGCGTGGAATTGTTGGTTGAATGTGAAGGAGCCAGAACAGACAACTCACACCCTTCGCCGAATGAACTCTCGCCCACCCAAACCAGTCAGCTATTTAGGCCCCCGGTTCCCGGAGTTTCGCGACAATGGTTGATCCCCCCGAACGCCAACGCCCCATCGACGCCCACGGCATCATCGGCGACATGCGCAGCGCGGCGCTGGTCAACGACAAGGGCAGCGTGGATTTTTTCTGCTGGCCGGAGTTCGACAGCCCGTCGATCTTCTGCTCGCTGCTGGACACCCCCGAAGCCGGAATTTTCCAGTTGGCGCCGGACTTGCCCGACGCCCGCCGCGAACAAATCTACCTGCCCGACACCAATGTGTTGCTGACCCGCTGGCTCAGTGATCGCGCTGTGGTCGAAGTCACCGACCTGCTACCGGTCGGTGACACCGAGGATGACCTGCCGCTGCTGATGCGGCGGATCCGTGTGGTCAGCGGCCGCGCCACCTTCCACATGCGCTGCGCCGTGCGCCATGACTACGCCCGCGCCTACACTCGCGCACGCCAGAACAAACAGGATGTGGTGTTTGAAGCTGCCGACCAACCGACTCTGCGGCTCTCTTCGGATCAGGCATTACGCATCGACGCCAACGTGGCGATCGCCGATTTCACCCTCGAACAAGACCAGACTGGTCAATTCCTGCTAGGCGCCCTCGACGATCCGCGCTTCAAGGAAGGTGCCGCGCAACTGTGCCTGGAGCGCACCCTGAAGTTCTGGCGCGACTGGATCGGCCAGTCCAACTACCGCGGCCGCTGGCGCGAAATGGTCAACCGCTCGGCCCTGGCGATGAAGCTGCTGACCTCGCGCAAACACGGCGCCATTCTCGCCGCCGCCACCTTCGGCCTGCCGGAAAGCCCGGGTGGCACACGTAACTGGGACTATCGCTTCACCTGGATCCGCGACGCCTCGTTCACCGTCTATGCGTTCATGCGCCTGGGCTTCGTCGAAGAGGCCAACGCCTATATGCGCTGGTTGCGCGGTCGGGTCAGCGACTGCCAGGGCAAGCCGATGAAACTCAATATCCTGTACGCCATCGACGGTCGCCAGGAGCTGCCGGAGATCGAGCTGGCGCACCTGTCTGGGCATGGTGGCGCACAACCGGTGCGCATCGGCAATCAGGCTTACGAACAAGTCCAGCTCGATATCTTTGGCGAGCTGATGGACGCGATTTACCTGGTCAACAAATACGGCGAAGCCATCTCCCATGAAGGCTGGAAACACACGGTGGAGGTGGTCGATCAGGTCTGTGAAACCTGGGAGCAGAAGGATGTCGGCATCTGGGAGATGCGCGGCGCGCAATATCATTTCCTGCATTCACGGCTGATGTGCTGGGTCGCCCTGGACCGCGCCATCCGCCTTGCTTCAAAACGCTCGCTGCCGGCCCCCTTCGCGCGTTGGGACCAGACCCGCCAGGCGATCTACGCCGACATCTGGGAGAACTTCTGGTGCGAGGAACGCGGGCACTTCGTCCAGCACATCGGCGGCACCGGCCTGGACGGTTCGATGCTGCTGATGCCGCTGGTGCGTTTCGTCAGCGCCCGCGACCCGCGCTGGCTGGTGACCCTGGAAGCCATCGAAAAGAGCCTGGTGCGCGACGGCATGGTCTACCGCTACCGCAACGACGACAGCCAGATCGACGGCCTGCCCGGCAGCGAAGGCGCCTTCGCCGCGTGCTCGTTCTGGTACGTCGAATGCCTGGCCCGCGCCGGCCAGCTCGACAAGGCCCACCTGGAGTTCGAACAACTGCTCAGGTACGCCAACCCGCTGGGGCTGTATGCCGAAGAGTTCGACAGCCATGGGCGGCACATGGGCAACACACCGCAGGCATTGACCCATCTGGCGCTGATCAGTGCGGCGTGCTTTCTGGATAGGAGGTTGAGTGGGGAGAAGGTTGTTTGGCAGCCTTAACACTACAAATCTTGTGCAATCCGAGTCCTACGTTTCTTAAACAAAACAGCTTGCAAAAACCCGCAAATACCCTGTTGCAAGCTGTTACATCCCCACCTAACATCCTTGCTCTACGGGTACAGCGGAGCTGTCCAGAACCACCCGAATTCAAGGAACCAGAATGACCCAACGCATCCAACGCAGCATCGACTCCCCGCTCCGAACCGGTTTGAACCGCGAAGAGCTCTGGGAGGCCGGTGACAAGGGCCTGATCAAATGCTGGGAAGTCGGCCGCCAGCGCGCCGCCCGTTTCCCCGACCTTGCCCGACAGTGCCTCGCCGGCGAACTGCCCGTACTGGGCTGGAAAGGCGGCGTCAGCCGCAGCCTGAAGAAACTCGAAAAATATGGCTCCCTTAAATACCTCGCACAGTGGCAAGGGTTGCGTGGGGAAGATCTGGATGTTGATTTGAGCGAAGAGCGGGCGCTGACTTGCTCGCGAACCGGGATGGTGGTGACGTTCACGCCAGATCGGGCGAAGTATTTCAATCAGCTGGCGGAAGCTGAAGCCTGACGTGAACCGGACACCGGATCTACTGCAACACTAACCGAAAACCGCTCCCGATAAGCCTGTGGCGTCACGCCCATGGCCCGCAGGAAGCTGCGGCGCAGGGTTTCTTCGCTGCCGAAGCCGCATTGCACCGCCACCCGTTTGATCGGCACGCCGGTATCGCTGAGCAAACGCCGCGCGGTTTCGACGCGGATCAGTTCGATGGCCCGGGCCGGGGTCTGGCCGGTGTCGGCGCGGTAGTGGCGCACGAAGCTGCGTTCGCTCATGCCGGCCTGCAAGGCCAGGGTCGGGATGCCCAGGTCGTGGGTCAGGTTTTCGCTGATCCAGGCGTGAAGTTCGTCGAAACGGTTGCCTTCCTGTTGCAGTGACAGGGTCACGCTGAATTGCGACTGGCCACCCGGACGCTTGAGAAACACCACCAGTTGCCGGGCGACTTCCAGGGCCATGGTGCGCCCCAGATCTTGTTCGACCATGGCCAACGCCAGGTCGATGCCGGCGGTCACCCCGGCCGAGGTCCAGACCGGGCCGTCGTTAATGAAGATCGGGTTGGGCTCGACGTGCAGTTGCGGGTGCTGCTGCGCCAATTGCTCGCAACGGGTCCAGTGGGTGACCACGCGCCGGCCGTCGAGCCAGCCGCTGGCCGCCAGCAGGAACGCACCGGTGCACACCGAGGCAACCCGCCGGCAGCCATGGGCATGTTCGCGCACCCAGGCGACCAACGGCGCATCTTCGGCCGCTGCGTAGACACCCCAGCCACCGGCGACGATCAGGGTATCGGTGCCCTCTTCCGGTAATGGTTCGGCCAACAGGGCCAACCCCGCCGACGACATCACCGCCCCGCCGCCGCTGACAATTACTGTCGGTGCATAGGGTGGCGGCAGGCCTTGCTGGCGGGCAATGTCGTTGGCCGAAGCGAAGACCTGCAACGGCCCGGTGACGTCGAGCAATTGCACGTTGGCGAAAGCGAGCACATGGATGGTTTTCGACATTTGGCGTAATTCGTGGGGATATTGGCGTATACGCCAAAGCCTACGAGCCTAAAGTCAAACCGTCCACCCACTTCACGAGAAAAAACACCATGACGTTGCAGATCGGTTTTCTGTTGTTTCCTCAGGTGCAGCAACTGGACCTGACCGGCCCTTATGACGTACTGGCCTCGCTGCCGGATGTGAAAGTGCATCTGATCTGGAAAGACCTGATGCCGGTCACCGCCAGCACCGGCCTGCTGCTGAAACCGACCACCACCTTCGATGATTGCCCGGCACTGGACGTGATCTGCGTGCCCGGTGGCAGCGGCGTCGGCCCCTTGATGGAAGATGACCAGACCCTGGACTTTCTCAAGGCCCAGGCCGCCAATGCCCGCTACATCACGTCGGTGTGCACCGGCTCGCTGGTGCTGGGCGCGGCGGGATTGCTCAAGGGCAAACGCGCCACCACTCACTGGGCGTATCACGAACTGCTAAAGCCACTGGGTGCAATTGCGGTGCAAGACCGGGTGGTTCGCGACGGCAATCTGCTGACCGGTGGTGGCATCACCGCCGGTATCGACTTCGCCCTGACCCTGGCCGCCGAGCTGTTCGACCAGGCCACCGCCGAGCTGGTGCAATTGCAACTGGAATACGCCCCAGCCCCGCCATTTACCGCGGGCAGTCCGGAGACGGCCCCGGCCAGTGTGCTGGAGGAGGCTCGCCAGCGGGCTGCCGGCTCGTTGAAACTGCGGGCGCAGATCACCGAGCGCGCGGCGGCGAAACTCGACCGGCATTGAAAAACGGCGGCGGGAGCCCGGTGCCTGCCGCCACGATGTTTTCACGCGCCCACAAAAAAACCCGCCGAAGCGGGTTTTTCCAAGACCATGACGACTCCTTGTCGTAGCGTTCCTTGCATATGGTCGATCATCCATGATCCTGAGCACATCCTGTGCTTCAGTGGGTAAGGCCAGATTACGCTTCGGATCCAATTTGTAACAGGCGATATCACTACCATCGCGTGTAAGACATTCGCTATAAACCACCTTCCGAAAACCCCTGGACGCCTCAGGTTTCGAGCCAGCTTCAGCCACTCAGTTGTTCGTGGGACTTGGCATTGTCGATCAAAAACTGCTCGATATTGTTCATTTGCTCTTCCCAACCGCGACTGTCCATGCGGAAAGCCTTTTCGCGACGGGCCTGGGGAACGTGATCGAAACCGGACTCGGAGACCTTGAGCAACGTGCCTTCGTCCATGTCTTCGAGTTCGAATTTCACCAGGGTGGTGGGTTCCTGGGAGTAATCGACTTCAGGGTTCACGGCATACGGGTGCCAGCGAAACGAAAACAGTCGCTCCGGCTCGACCCGCTCTACCAGTACATTCCAGCGCAAATGCTCATAACCGGGATAGGTAATCTGCCCCTGGGTCCACTCGCCTGCCACAAAGCGCTTGCCCTCCAGCGCCACGCCAAACCACTGTCCGAACATTTCGGCATTGGCCAGCACACGCCAGACCTGCGAACGCTTGGCCTTGAGCAGGACTTTCCTTTCGATGCGATCAGATGCTGGGTTCATAAGTCACCTCCTGTACTTGAACAGTAGGTCAGTAAGACCACAAGACCAACTTTAAAGTTGTACCAATGGGGATGTGCAATCAATCATGCCTGAGATATTCGGTCGCATTTGCACGGATAAGTTCTGGGGCAATCGCAAAGTCAGAGGGCGAAACGGCTAACGTTCCGTCTCGAAACAGCATCGAAAAGGATAGCGACATGAACAACCTGCGCGGCAGTTGCCTGTGCAAGGCCATCGAATACGAACTCGACAGCCTCGACATGCCCATCAGCCACTGCCATTGCCAGACCTGCCGTAAGGCACACGCAGCGGCTTTTGCATCGACCGCCGGGGTCATGCGCGAGCATTTTCGCTGGACCAAAGGCCAGGATCGCCTGAGCCGCCATGAATCGTCGCCAGGCAAGTTTCGGTATTTCTGTTCGGCCTGCGGTTCACACCTGATGGCCGAACGGCCGGCCCAGCCCCACGTGATCGTTCGGGTGGCGACACTGGATACCGATCCACGGAAGACACCCCAAGCGCATATCTGGACGGCCCATGACGTGCCATGGCTGGAATACGATTCGGTGGAAAAACACACGCAATGGCAAGCGTAGCGGGCTGAATGCCCCTCAGCGCTACACTGCATTTCTCATTCGGTCACAACGAGCACTCCAGCATGAACCCACGCTTACTATTGGCGCTGACGCCCCTGTTGTTCACCTCCATGGCGTTCGCCGTGGATTGTGACAACGCCAACGACCAGGCGACGATGAACCAGTGTGCGGCGCAGCAGAATGCTGCCGCCGACAAGGAATTGAATGCGCTGTACCAGCAGATCACTTCGCGGCTCAAGAGCAACCCGGACGGCAAGAAGCAGTTGGTGGGTGCGCAGCGGGCGTGGGTGGCGTTCCGCGATGCCGAGTGCAGGTTCTCGGCGTCCGGGGTGGAAGGCGGGAGTGTGTATCCGCTGATCTATGGCAACTGCACCACGGAGTTGACCAAGGCACGGGTTCAGACGTTCAAGCAGTACTTGAAGTGCCAGGAGGGGGATTTGAGTTGTCCGGTGCCGGGGGTTTGATTTTTGCTGTTTTTGCGGTGTTTTTGAGGGCCTCTTCGCGGGCAAGCCCGCTCCCACAGGGTTCAGGGGTGTTCACACGATAGTGATCACACTGCATATCCACTGTGGGAGCGGGCTTGCCCGCGAAGGCGTCAGTTCAGGCGCGGCAATTACCGGACAAAAATCTGCGCCGTGGTAATCGCCATGTCCCCGCCCGGCAGCTTGATGCTGCCCGTTTGCTTGAGGCTGTCGGCATCAAAGATCGCCACGTCGTTGAAGGTCCCCGCCAGGTAGATCTTGCTGCCGTCCTTGTTGAAGGAAATGCAGTAGTACGAGTGATCGAGCGTGGCGGACTGGAGCATCTTCTTCTGTTTGATGTCGTACTTGGCCAGGCGGTTGAGCACGCCGAACATCAGGTTCGGGTCCTTGGGCGAGCGCATGCCGCTGAAGTAGATTTCGGTCAAGGGCCCGAAGTCGGTGGTTTCGGTCTTGCCGGTCTTCAGGTCGACACTGAACAGGCCGTACAGGTATTCGGCGGTGGCCGGGTCCTGTTTCTTGTCCTTGAACTTCGCCGCGGTGTACAGCAGCGAGAAGTCATGCCGGTAGGTCTGCTGGTTCCACACGTAGAGCACGTCCGGCGCGCTGTAATTCGGGCGCTTCCAGTGGCGGCTGGGGATCAGCACGTCGAACTTGCCGGTCTGCACATTGACCTTGTAGACGTCCGCCCCGGCCACGTACAGCGTGCCGTCGTCACCGCTCTGCATGATGGTCAGCTGGCGCGGCGTCGGGAAACTGCGCACAGGCTTGGCGTCCATGCCGGCGTCGGTCTTGTACACGTCGAGCCGGGGCTGCTGCACTTCGTAGCGATCGTTCATCATCAGCGTCGGGTTGGCGACAGTGTACAGCTCCTTGCCGTCGTGGCTGAGGGTGAAGGCGAACATCGAGCGCGCTTTTTCCCCCGGCTTCTGGGCGATGCTGGCGTGGAACACCTGCTTGCAGTTGTCCAGTTCGACACCGTAGACGTCCGCATAGTGATTGTTCAGCACGTAGGCGGTCTTGCGGTCCGGCGACAATTGCACGGTGCCAGGGCCGAAGGCATCGGGCATCTTGCAGGTCTTGAACAGGGTGTCGGTGGCCAGGTCGATCACGTGCAGGTTGTTCGGGTAGTTGGTGGTCAACATGTACTCGTGACCATCTTGCAGTGCGGTGTTTTCATCGGCCAGAACACTGACCGAACAGCTGCTCAGAACGGCGAACGCGGCCAGGCCGCAGGCTTTGATATTACGCATGCTGGAATCCTTCTTCTGTGATCACTTGTCTTTGGGGAAGACAGTGCCGAGGTTGCGCCAGTTTTCGTTGGACGCCTGGGCATCCTTGTTCCAGTCCGGGTAGGTGCTCATCATGTCGGGCACCTGGGCCGGCCACCAGCAGGGGTCGGAGCAACCGTAGAGGTCGGCTTCCATCGGCTGGCACAGCGACGACACGCCGCCAAACGCATCGATTTCCCAGCCCGGATCGGTGGTTGAGGCACAGCCCGCCACGGAGCTCATGGCCACCACTTCTTCAATGCGGTTCTCGTCCGCGGCCTGATCCAGCTTCAACGCTTTGTTATTGATTGCCTTGAGATGTTTCATATCAGTGAGCCTTGCGCGGAGTGATGTAACTGCTGATGAACGCAGGGTTATTGGCCATGATCCGGGTGTAGACCTCGATGCCGAAGTCGACCCAGTCACGCATCAGTTCGCAGTAGTGATAGGTCGGGTGGGTCGGATCGCCGTAGCGGGCGTAGCTCTCGTGGTAGCAGCCGCCGGAACACAGGTTGCGGATCTGGCAGTCCTCGCAGCCGGTGTTGGTGCGGTCCAGGCGCTGGGACAGGAAGTCGTTCAACTCCACCTGCTTCACACCGCTGTGGACGTTGCCGAAGGTCGGCAGGCTCGAACCGGTAAAGCGGTGGCACAGGTTCAGCTCGCCTTTGTGATCCACCGCCAGCATCTTCAGGCCCGCGCCGCACGGCAGGGCTTTCTTGTGGCCTTCGTGGATGTCGGTGATGAGCTGGTGCAGGTTGGAGAAACCGATGTTGCGGTGCTCCAGCGCCGCTTCCAGATAGCGTCGACCGAGGGCCTTCATGTTGGCGAACACCTGCACCAGTTCATCGCTGGTGAGGTTGAAGCTGCTGATGTCGCCGGAGGTCACCGGGGCAAAGCCGACTTCGGCAAAACCCAGTTCGTTGAACAGGTGATCCCAGATGGTTTCAACATCGGTCACGCCGGTGGTCAGGGTCACCCGCGCACCGACCGGACGGCTGTTGTAGCGCGACAGCAGCATCTCGGCCTTGCGCCGCACCACGTCGTACGTGCCCTGCCCGCCCACGGTGATGCGGTTGCGGTCGTGCACGGTTTTCGGCCCGTCGATGCTCACCGACAGCCCGAAACGGTGGGCGTTGAGGTAGTCCACGGTTTCTTCGGTGAGCAGCGTGGCGTTGGTGGTCATGACGAACTCGACGAACTTGCCCGCCTCGCGGAAACGCTTCTCACAGTAGTCGACCATGTACTCGATCAGCTTGCGGTTGCTCAGCGGTTCGCCGCCGAAGAACACCACGGTGAAACGCTCTTCGTCCGGGGATTCGCGCAGCAGCATTTCCACCGAGGCGATCGCCGTTTCGACGTCCATCTTTTTGCCCGCCGACGGCTTGTCGAGGTCTTCCTTGTAGCAGTAGGTGCAGCTCAGGTTGCAGCCGGTGTTGACGTTGAGCACCACGGTATTGATCGCCGTGCGCTCGACGCGCTTGGTGGCGATGTCCGGGGTCAGCGGCGAACCGTCGCTGACCAGTTCCAGGGCCATCAGCTCGCGCAGGGTCTCGGTGATTTCCTCGCCGCTGAAACGCGCGGCCAGGCGCTGGATCAGGTCGTCCGAGGAACAACCGGGCCCACGCAAGGTGTCGATGATGGTCCCGGTCAGTTCATCGCTGGCGAACAGCGAACTGCTGGGGATGTGAAACAGCATGCGGTCGGCATCGACCTGCACTTCGTGCAGGTTGCGTTCGACCAGATTCAATATGGCGCCCATAACCAACCTCCTGTGCAGGCCCCGCTTGGCGGGGCTTGCGGTCATTCCAAAAAGTGTCTGTAGCCTTGAAGCTGTGTTAAGCCAAGGACAGCCAACTCATGGAATCGGTGGATTGTTCCAGCGTTGCACGGTGACGATCATGTGGCCTTCGCCGGTCAGGGATTGCCCTGCGTCGTCGACGGCGGCGATCACCTTGAGGTTGCCGGCATTGTTGGTGGACATCTTGCGCGCCGGGTTCGGCCCGGCATCGCCCGGGGTGAACACGCCGGTGTCGGCCTGCATGGTGCCGGCAAACTTGACGTCTTCGTCTTCCTTGGCGCGGTCGTCGAAGGCTTCGACCTTCCACTGCGCCGGGAACACGCCGATGCGATATGGCTTGCCGTCGGAGCCCTTGCCCCAGGCTTCGGCGTCAAAACGGCCCTGGACTTTCGGCGTCGAACCACCGCCCTCGCCGATCCGAGCCACCGAGAATTCCGGCACCACCTTGACCGAGGCGATCTTGCTGTACACCGACAGGCTCGGGCCTTTCAGCGTGCCTACACTGACCGCGCGCACGCCCGGCTGGGCATTGGCCGTCGCCTTGAGCTTGACCTTGATCCGCTCGGGGCTCTGCTCGACCACTTCGAGCACTTCCACGCCTTTGCCGAAGTCCGGCTTGCCGGTCAGGCCGCTGCCGATCAGGGTGACTTCGGTTTCGCTGCCGGCCTTCACATAGCCCGGCTGCACCGCCAGCAACCGCTGGGAGCCCTGTTTGGCGGCGACGAAGTCCAGACCGCGCTCATCGTGCTCGGCCTCGAACATCCGGCCCTGCATCGCATTGCCTTGGGCAGCGAACACCTGGCGCATGGTCACGCCATCGATCGTCACGTTGCCGCGCCATTCATAGCCGGTGTAGAGAATCGCACTGCCGTCGCCATTGAACGGCGTGCCGTCAGCGTATTGACCTTTGACGCTGACCTTGAAAGTGTCGCTGCCGTCGGCGGTCACGCTCATCACACCGGCCAGTTCGCCCTTGCCGGGCAAGTGCCCGCTGAAGCTCCAGTCGCCCACCAGCGCCTCGCTTTTCGGCGCCGCGCCCTGCCATTTTTTCCAGGCCGGGTTATCCAGCGGATAGCGCTTGGCCAGCAACGGCACCATTTCTTTACGGGCCAGATCGAACCAGTCGCGGTCACGGGACAGCGCCTGGTACTCCAGCGACGGCCATTGGCCGAGGTGGAAGTTCACCAGGCGTTCCCACTCCTGGGCCGGACGCCGTTGCAGGGCGACCCGCGCACCGGAGTGGCAGCGGCCGCACATCTGGCTGGTCTGGTCGTCGAAGTGTTCGACGGTGTTGAGCCGGCGCTCCAGCGCATAGCGCACGCCGTCGGTTTCGCTCGGCGCAAGGCCCTGGGTATCGGCCAGGTATTTGACAAGCGTCCGGCGGTCTTCATCGCTGATCTGCAAACCGTGCATGGTCTGCATCCGGGCGATGCTCATCAACCAGCCTTCCGGCGTTTTGCGCTGGTGGCTGATACGGCTCAGGGCGTTATCGGCTTCGGGGGTGTGACAGCCCTGACAGGTTTCCTTGAGGATGGTCTGGGCGTCGCGGGCTGCCAGGCTATGAGGCGAATGCAGCGCTACACAAGCGGCTACGGCCAGCAGGCTGGCGCTCATGCCTGATCGGAGTTTTCTCTTCATCAACGTCGAACCTCGCACGGTGCGTTCTTATTGTTGTGGCTTATCGTTTTTATGGTTTCTGCCGCCGGCGGTGAACCGCTGACGGAGGCAAGAGAAACGTCTGCGATGAGCAATACACGGAGCGTGCCAGCTTATGAATATTTCTTTGAATCAATGACTTGCCGATAAAAGCCGGTGTTTTGCCAATCGTGTCGTCTGCGTTCCACGTTCAATTTCGCGACAACTGTTTCAACCTGAGACAAGCATAGGATCAAGATCAAAGGATCGCAGCCTGCGGCAGCTCCTACAGGTGAACGTTGCTCCTTCTGCAGGAGCTGCCGCAGGCTGCGATCTTTTGAACTTCACCATGCGTCACCGGCGTCTCACTGCGTCGCAATTTGCGACGCATGCTCCCCCTTTTCAACTTGGGTCCATAACCCGCAAGCCCCGCTAAACCGGCTCTTGCCTCCCAATCAACATAACTGGCACAACCGTTGCGAAAGACCTCGCCACACGAACAAGACGAGGTTTCATCATGTCGCTCCCAAACCTGCTTCCCGCCACTTCGGCATTCATCCAGCGCGCCCCGCGCATGCTTATCGGCGGTGACTGGGTCGAGGCCGCCGACGGCCAGACCATGCCCCTGCACAACCCGGCCACCGGCGAAGTGCTGTGCGTGGTGCCACGGGCAACGCCGGAGGATGTCGACCGCGCGGTACTCGCCGCCCGCCAGGCGTTCGACGATTCGGCCTGGACCCGCACCCGCCCCCGGGAGCGGCAGAACCTGCTGTGGAAACTCGCCGACCTGATGCAGCGCGACGCCGAACTGCTGGCTCAGCTGGAATGTCTGAACAACGGTAAAAGCGCGGCGGTCGCCCAGGTGATGGACGTGCAACTGGCCATCGACTTCCTGCGCTACATGGCCGGCTGGGCGACCAAGATCGAAGGTTCGACGGTTGACGTGTCGGCACCGCTGATGCCCAACGACCAGTTCCACAGTTTCATCCGACGCGAAGCAGTGGGCGTGGTCGGCGCCATCGTTGCCTGGAACTTCCCGCTGTTGCTGGCCTGCTGGAAACTCGGCCCGGCCCTGGCCACCGGTTGTACCGTGGTGCTCAAGCCCGCCGACGAAACCCCGCTGACCGCACTGAAACTTGCCGAGCTGGTGCTGGAGGCCGGTTATCCCGAAGGCGTTTTCAACGTGGTCACCGGCACCGGCATCACCGCAGGCTCGGCCCTGACCCACAACCCGCTGGTGGACAAGCTGACCTTCACCGGCTCCACCGCCGTGGGCAAACAGATCGGCAAGATCGCCATGGATTCCATGACCCGGGTCACCCTGGAGCTGGGCGGCAAGTCGCCGACCATCATCATGGCCGACGCCGACCTGAAAACCGCCGCGGCCGGGGCCGCCAGCGCGATCTTCTTCAACCAGGGCCAGGTCTGCTGCGCAGGTTCCAGGCTGTATGTGCAGCGCAAGCATTTCGACAATGTGGTGGCGGACATCGCTGGCATCGCCAACGCCATGAAACTCGGCAACGGCCTGGACCCGAGCGTCGACATGGGGCCGTTGATCTCGGCGCGCCAGCAGGAGCGCGTCTACGGCTACATCGAAAAGGGCCGGGAAAGCGGCGCGACCATCGCCTGCGGTGGTGAGCAGTTCGGCCCGGGGTTCTTCGTCAAGCCGACGGTGATTGTCGACGTCGATCAGAAGCACTCACTGGTGCAGGAAGAAATCTTCGGGCCGGTGCTGGTGGCGATTCCGTTCGATGATGAGGCCGATGCCTTGCGCATGGCCAACGACAGTCCGTATGGATTGGGCGCGAGCATCTGGTCCAACGATCTGGCGGCGGTGCACCGGATGATCCCACGGATCAAGTCCGGGTCGGTGTGGGTCAACTGCCACAGCGCCCTGGACCCGGCGCTGCCGTTCGGCGGCTACAAGATGTCCGGGGTCGGGCGTGAGATGGGGTATGCGGCGATCGAGCATTACACCGAGTTGAAGTCGGTGTTGATCAAACTGTGAAACAGTTTTTGTAGGAGCTGGCGAAGCCTGCGATCTTTTGATCCTCGGTACGTTTGAGGCAGCCAAAAGATCGCAGGCTTCGCCAGCTCCTACGGTTTGAATCCCTGCCCCATCAACCAACTCCTGACCATCCTTCCCTGTTCAGCCGTCAACCCGGCCAACACCTGCTCAGCCGATTCACTGCGCAACCGCCGCACCAACGCCGCCACTTCAACCCCCTGTACATGCCAGATGCCCAACGGCTGATCCGCCGTGATCACCACCTCGACCTCATCGACCAGCCCATCACGCAACACCGGCGCCCGCTCAATCCTCAGCCCATTGAAATCCGCCTCGGCATGGGCCACCTCGGCGTCCGGCCAGTTCCGTCGCGCCTGCCAGAACGGCTGATCCGGCCAGCGCTGCTCATCGGCATAAAAATCCCGGCCGATCCGGGCAAACCGCAAAAACAACTGTTCCACCCGCTGCTGGTGAAAACGCTGGGCCAGAGCCGCCCGTTCGGGTTTGCACAGCAGCGTGTTGATCACCGCCGGTGCCTGCAACGCCGAAGACAGGGACTGAAAGATCCCGTTGCCCGACAACGGGTCCACCGCCATGGCCGCATCGCCGACCCGAATCCAGTTTTCGCCACACACCTGCGGGCTCAGAATCGCTGTGCTGCTGCGAGCGTGCAGTTGTAGATCAGCTTCCGTTTCGCCGGCAAAAAATGCCGTGGCAAGCTTCGAACCCTGGCGCCGCTGCTGGCAGTATTCGAGCAACATGGCCTTACCCGGCAACCCGGCGCTGGCCACGTCCACCGTCCATTGCCAGTAACACTGGCCGTCGGCGCGCCGCGCCATCCATGCCCAGCCGTCTTTTAGGCTTTCCACGGCGCTGGCGGTGCTGCCCGGCGAACCCTGCCAGCGATTGAGCAGGCTGACCGTCTCGGGCCCACGCATGCCCTTGCCGATAGCGGGGGCCTGACGTCCTCGGGCTTCCACGAGAAACGGCGCGAGCAACGGTTCGCGGCCGTCGATTTCGATTCGATGACCATTGGCCGATGACTGAACCGTCAGCACCCGGCCTTCGATCAGCTCGACCCCCGCCAGGTGCAAATCCTCACGCAGGCCTCGATCAAAAACCGGACGGTCGAGCAAGTATTCGATGTTCTGCGCGTGGTGTTGGCCATTCCATCTCACCTGGCGTTGAGAAGGCAGCGTCGCCTGCGCCAACGCCTGATGCAGGCCCGCGCCGCGCAAAGCCTCCAGCACCCGCACGGACACGCCTTCGAGCGCCGCAAACCGGCGCCATTCGCTGATCAGCGTGACGCCATGGCCCAGTCGCCGGAGTCCAAGCGCGACAGCAGCGCCGGCTGGCCCGGCGCCCAGAATGACGATGTCGGTCATGGCCCGAAACGCCGTTCAGGGCCACGGTAACGGGCATGGTCGCGCAACCACTCGATGACTTGCGCGTTGCTGGCGTCAGGCTGTTCGGCGAGGAACCCGGCGATGTGCCCGCTCAAGGCGGCACAACCGAGGCTCGCCCCGGATTGCCCCGGGTAGGTGCCATGCACACAGGCGGCGAAATCCGCCTGGGCGCTGTTGAGCCACGACCATTCCTGCTCGGCGCACCGCGCATCGCCGGTCACCCGCACCACCTGCGGATAGTTTGCCGGAAACACGCCTTCGCCCTGGGCCGGGCTCGACGCACACAGCAACACGCCCCGCGCCACCGCCGCCGCGCAGGCCGCGCGCAACAGGCTGCGATCCTGACGCAGGCCAAGGCTCAGATTGATCAGGCGCACGTTCTGCGTCAGCAGCCAGTCAATCGCCGTGGCGATCTGCAAGGCGCTGGTGACACCCCGCTGGTCGAACACCTGCGCCACACAAAACAGCGCCGAGGGTGCGCGCCGGCCGATCGCCTCGATCACCGCGCTGCCATGCCCCAGCGGATCTTCGCGCAAGTCGCCCTCGGCCAGGCCGTCTTCAAGCAATGAAAAGCGCCGGCCGGCGATCACTTGCACCCGTTGTGCCGCCGAGTGGCCGCTGTCCACCACGCCAATGCGCAACTCAGGTTTCATGCAGCACCGTTTTCGAGGTCAGCACGCCGTCGAGCAATTCGAAGCGCAGATCGGCATCGGCCAGGGTTGAGGGGCGATGGCTGATCAGGATGCGTGTACGCCCGGCAAACAAGCGGTCGATGGCGTCGATGACTTCGCGCTCGGTGGCCTCATCCACCGCGGACGTGGCTTCATCGAGCACCAGGATCAAAGGGTCTTGCAACAGCGCCCGGGCAATCGCGATGCGTTGCTTCTGCCCACCGGACAACTGCTGGCCCCGCTCGCCCAAGGGGCTGTCGAGACCTTCGGGCAAGGACTGGATCAGGCTGTCGAGTTGCGCCAGTCGCGCCACGTCGGCAATCGCCTCGCGGCTGGCATCCGGCACCGCGTAGGCCAGGTTGTCGGCGAGGCTGCCGCGAAACAACACGATGTCCTGGCTGACGATGGCGATGCGCCGACGCAACTGGAACAGGTCCAGTTCGCGCAGATCGACGTCGCCCAGCAGTACCCGGCCCGATTGCGGATCGTGATGACGTTGCAGCAGATCGATCAGGGTGGATTTACCCACGCCCGAGCCGCCGCTGAGGGCCACTTTCAAACCGTAGGGAATCCGCGCTTCGATGCCACGCAGGGTCAATTGGCGGCCGGGATGGGCGAAGTGCACGTTGTCGAACCACAGATCGCCGCCAGTGGGCATCGCCCGTGGCATGGCGGGTGTCAGCACGGTCGGTTGTTCGCCGCGCAACTCCATGACCCGGCCGAGGCTGACGGTCATCCGCTGGATCGCGACGTAAAGCCCGAGCAGACTCTGCACCGGCCCCACGGCCATGCCCAGATAGGTGGAAAACGCAATCAGGGCGCCGAGTTGCCAGGTGCCCTGCACCACCCAGTAACCGCCGATCAAGAATGCGCAGGCCCGGGACAGCGAGGTCAGGGTACCGGGCACGGCCTGGGTGAAAAACTCGGTGACTTGCAGGCGCAGCAACTGACTCATGTAGCCTTGCCCCAGCGTCTCGAGGCGCCGTGCTTCGCGTTGCTGTTGACCGGCGGACTGGATGAACTTCATCACCGGCAGGGTCTCGACCATGAACGACGACATGTCCGCCGAACGCTCGCGCAACTGCCGCACATCGCGCTCGACCTTGCGCCGCATCCAGCGCAGCCAAAGGACATCAAGGGGAATCAGCACCAGGGCCAGCAGCGAGAGTTTCCAGGACAAGGTCAGCAGCATCGCCACGGCCACCACCAGGCCGATCACGCTGGACACGGCCGAGAACAGCGAGTCCACGGCAAAGCGCTGGATTTCCGCGACGTCGCCATCGAGGCGCGACATCAGGTCACCAATGCGCCGCTGGCCGTAAAAGCTCGGCGACAGGGTTTGCAAGTGTCGGTACAGGTCATCGCGCAGGGCAAATAGCATGCGCCCGGACAGGCGCGTGTGCAGGTAGCGGTTGATGCCCGAAAGCGCCGTGCCCAACAAGCCGGCAACGATCATCAGCCCGGCGATCAACACCAGCATCGGGAAGTTGCGCGCCAACAGCCCATCGTCGATCAGCAATTTGGTCAGCCACGGTTGCACCAGCACCAGCGCCGAGGCGCAGACCGACAAACCCAGCAGCCCGGCAATCGCCAGGCGATGGGGTCGCACAAAGCTGTACAGCCAGCGCAGTGACGCTTGTAGCGCCTCGGGGTTCTGGCTGTCGATCAGCCGAACGATCAGGCGCTGCATCACGAACGCAACTGTTTGAGCTTGCGATACAGGGTCGCGCGGCTGATGCCCAGGGCGTCGGCGGCGGCCGAGACGTTGCCTTGGTGCGTGTCCAGGGACTGACGGATCAGCTCCAGTTCGTTTTCCCGGATGCTGCCGGCCTGGGGCCGTTCGCTGGCGGTCAACTCGTCGAGCATGCTGTCGGGCAAGTGGTCGAGGGTCAGCACGGTGTCACCCGGTTCGCGCATGGCCAGCGCGGTGCGCAGGACCATCTCCAGTTGGCGGATGTTGCCCGGCCAGTGATAGCCGCTGAGCAAGCGATCGAGATCATCGTGCAGGACCACGGCGGGTGCGCCCAGTGTCGTCAGCATGCGAGTGACCAGCGCGCCGAAATCCTCGCGTTCGCGCAGGGCCGGGAGCACCACGCTGATGCCGTTGACCCGGTAGAACAGGTCCTCGCGAAAGTGTTTTTCTTCCACCAGACGCTTGAGGTCGCGGTGGGTGGCGCAGATCAGCGCGACGTCGATGTCCTGCTCTTCGCCAGCGCCCAGGGGCGCGACCTTGCGATCCTGCAACACCCGCAACAACCGGGCCTGCAAGGCCAATGGCATGTCGCCGATTTCATCGAGGAACAAGGTGCCGCCATGGGCCTGCTGCAAGCGCCCGACCATGCCGCCCCGGCGTGAACCGGTGAACGCGCCTTCGCGGTAGCCGAACAGTTCCGACTCGATCAGGCCTTCGGGAATGGCCGCGCAATTCACCGCCACGAAAGGTTTGTCGCAGCGCGCTCCGGCCATGTGCAGGGCGCGGGCGATGACCTCTTTACCGGTGCCGGTTTCGCCCAGCAACAAGACCGGTAACTCATTGGCCAGGCCTTGACGGGCCATGCGCAAGGCACGGGCGTAGCGGGTATTGCTGCCGGCCAGCGCCTCCAGATCCGGTGGCGCCTTGGGTGTTTTCGCCGCGGTGCGCGGCGGGCTGCTGACGTTGATCGAGCGTTGCGGCGCGCGCAGGGTCTTGTAGAAGAACTCACCCTTGGCGGTTTGCAGACTGCCGGCCCCGCCCTGATGCAGACGCGCCAACAACTGCAGGCCATCGACGCCGAGAAACTCCTCGCAGCGCCGACCGATCAGGGCCGAGCGCTCGGCGTGAAGCAACTGGCAGGCCTGGGCGCTGACCGCGAGGATCTGCCCGCCGAGGCTCACGGCCAGCAGGCCTTGCCACGGGGACTCCAGGTATTGCCTGCGGCTGTGGAAAGCGAGGACGATTTCGTCCGGATAGCTTGAGTTGAAGATGCGGCTTTCGATCTGGCTGACCGCCATGGCCAGCAGCGCGGTGCTGTCGTGGGCTCGGCCGAGCGGGCCTTCGCGGGTCAGGTCGAGGACGCCAAGAATGTCGCCCTGGGGGCAATGGATCGGCACCGACGTGCAGGAAAAATCACTGAGGCGGTCCAGATAATGTTCGCCGCAATCGATCAGGGTCGGCCGGGCTTCGACCAGTGCCGTGCCCAGGGCGTTGGTGCCGCGCACCGCTTCGCTCCAGCAGGCGCCGAGGGTGATGTCCTGCAGGCCACTGCCCTTGAGACGGTCGGCACGGCCTTCGACGGCGAGGATGGTGGCGTCGGAGTTGGCGAGGATGATCAGCCCTTCCTTGCCCTGACGCTCGGCCAGGTAATCGATGGCCGGCAGCGCGGCGTCGATCAGCAAGCGGTTGCTGGCCAGCAGCACGTCGAGGCTGGCACTCGATTCCAGCGCCAGCTCATGCTTGGCATTGAAATGCACGCCATGGCTCAGGCTGCGTCGCCACGAGGCATCGATTTCCGCACGCAGGACGCCATCCGGCACTTCGCCTTCCAGGTGCAGCTTTTCCCGGGCCAGCCGGGCTTCGCGATGCAGTTTGGGGGAGTTTGTTTTTATTGGCGTCATCAAGCGCTCCGGGTCATCCACCCTGCGCCTTCATACGTCGGCGCCCTGGAGCAATCTTTACGTTAACGTAAGGGCTATGGCAAGTGCCGTAGGGCGCTTGTAATTCACCAGATAGACCGAGTTATCGTTCTTCGCGAGCAAGCCCGCTCCCACATTGTCCGATGTTGAACACACATTTTTGGTTCAACACGGTCAAGTGTGGGAGCGGGTTTGCTCGCGAAAGCGATTTCCCAGGCGCAGAAAAAATCAGCGGTGCCAGACCTCAGGCCCGACAAAAAACGCCTTGGCATTTTCCTCCAGACTCTCCAGGTGATACCCGCCCTCCTGCACGATCAGGCACGGCAACCCCAGGCTGCGAATCCGCTCACCGAGCACGCCGAACCCTTCGCGGGTCACCGCCACTTTGCTCTGCGGGTCCAGTTCGAAAATATCGAAGCCCAGGGACAGCACCAGTACCTCGGCGCCAAAGTCCGTCACCGCCTTCAGCGCCACCTCCAATTGCCCGAGAAAATCCGCCTCGCTGGCGCCATGGGCCATCGGCAGGTTGAGGTTGAAACCCTCGCCCGCCCCGACACCACGCTCATCGGCAAAACCTGCGACGCCCGGATAGAAGTTGGTCGGATCGCCATGCACCGAGACGTAGAGCACGTCTTCGCGATCGTAGAAAATCTCCTGAATCCCCTGGCCGTGGTGCATGTCGGTATCCAGCACCGCTACCCGCGAGAACCCGGCACGCAAGACCTGCGCCGCCACCGCCGCGTTGTTCACATAACAGAAACCACCCGCTGCTTCGGCCCGGGCGTGATGACCCGGTGGACGGCACAGGGCATAGGCTGCCGGCTCGCCATCGAGCAATGCCCGGGCGCCGGCGATGGCGCTTTGCGCCGACCAGTAGGCCGAACGCCAGGTCTGCTCGCCCACCGGGCAGCTGCCATCGGCCAGATAGCACGCGGCTTGCGCGAGAATCCCGCGCAGGGCATTGGGTTCGCGGACAAAGATGTTCGACATCACTTCGTCGCCCCAATCCTCGGGAATCTCTTTCCAGCGCTGATGGGCCTCCTGCAAAAACGTGAGGTACGGTGCGCCGTGCACCGCCAGCAGCGGATCGAGCCCGGCATCGACCGGTTGCTCGACCTTGAAACCCAATGCATGAGACGCCTGCACCAGGCGCTGCGCACGCTCCGGCACTTCCTGCGGCGTACGCATCTGGCCACGGGAGTAGTAACTGCGAGGATGGTGGAGCAATTGTTCGGGGTGGAAAAAACTGCGCATGGAGTGATTACCTGTCAGTTAACGAAAATCTTGAAACCGGACACGCACTGCTGTGGGAGCGGGCCTGCGTTCAGTCGATTTTTTCGGCGCGTGCCAACACCGCGTTGAGCAGCACATCTGTGCCCTGGCGCACATCCTCGGGCAGCACATCTTCGGCTTCGTTGTGGCTCAGGCCGCCCACGCACGGGATGAACACCATGGCCGTCGGGCAGTACCGCGCCAGGTGGATCGCGTCATGTCCGGCGCCGCTGACGATCGATTGCTGAGCGTAGCCCAGGGCGTCCACGGCCTGTTGCACCGCCGCCACGCAGTCCGCGTCGAACGGTGTCGCCGGGCTGATCCAGTGCGGGGTGATCGCCAGTGTCAAGCCGCGAGCGTCGGCTATCGCCTGCAGCCGCGCACGGACTTGTTGCTCCATCGCCTCGATGGTTTCATCACGGTGATGACGCAGGTCGACAGTGAAGTTCACCAAGCCCGGAATGGTGTTGCGCGACGATTTGTTGATGCTCAACTCACCGACCGTGGTCAGGCCTTCGGGGGCGAAGTCCGCCGCCAGGCTTTCGATGGCCTGGATCATCTGCGCCACACCGTACAGGGCATCCTTGCGCAGGGGCATCGGCGTGGTGCCGGCGTGGGCCGCCATGCCTTCGACCCGTACGTCGAGCCAGCGAATCGCCTGGCCGCCGCTGACCACGCCGATGCTCTTGGCGTTGTCTTCGAGGATCGGCCCTTGTTCGATGTGGGCTTCAAAGTACGCATCCACCGCGCCGCCCAGCGGGCGCGCGCCGGCATAACCGGTGCGTTGCAGCGCCTCGGCGACGCTGATGCCATCGATGTCGCGCACCGCCAGCGCGGCATCCAGCGCCATGATGCCGGTGAACACCGCCGAGCCGAACATCGCCGGGGTGAAGCGCGCGCCTTCTTCGTTGGTCCACACCGCCACCTCCAGCGGCTTGCGGGTCTGGATGCCCAGATCGTTCAGGCAACGCACCACTTCCAGGCCGGCGAGCACGCCGTACACGCCATCGAACCGCCCGCCTTCGGGCTGGGTGTCGAGGTGGCTGCCCATCATCACCGGTGCTGCGTCAGGGTCGGTGCCGGCGCGGCGGGCGAACAGGTTGCCGATGGCATCCACGCTCAGGGTCATGCCGGCTTTGCGGCACCAGTGGGCAAAGAGTTCGCGGCCGGCCTTGTCCTCGTCGCTCAGGGCCAGGCGGCAGCTGCCGCCACGGGCGGTGGCGCCGATTTCGGCCATCGCCATCAGACTCGCCCAGAGGCGTTCACCATTGGTCTTCAACATGTGTTTCTCCAGGAAATTCAGCTCAGGCCTTGGCCAGTTCCATACGTTCGGCACTGGCATGGCGACGGGCAAGGGACAGCACACACAGCAGAGAAGTCGCGGCAATCAGGCTGTAGAACACCGCCATCGGCCACCACTGGCCGGCGAACCTGTGCGCCAGCATCGTGCCGATCAGCGGCGTCAGGCCACCGGCCAGCGCGCCGCAAATCTGGTACGCCAGAGAGATCGCGGTGTAGCGCACACGGGTCTCGAACATACCGCTGACGTAACCGGCAATCACCGCGTAGAACGACGCCATGCACACCACTGCCAACGCAATGCCGAGGATGATCAGCGGCGCCTGGGCCGAACTGACCAGCACGAACATCGGGTACGGCGAGGCCATGGCCAGCAGCGAGACCAGGCACAGGAAGCGGGTCGCGCCAATCTTCTCGGCGACCCAGGCCGCCAGCGGCTGAATGCAGAACTGGATGATCGCGACGACGAACAGGCACTCCAGGATCAATGAGCGCGGCAGTTCGAGTTGCTGGGTGGTGTAGGCGATCATGAAGGTGTTGGTGAAATACACCCCGGCGATCCCCAGGGTGTTGGCGCCGATGCATAGCAGCAATGGACGCCACGCTGTGCGCAGCACTTCCATGACCGGCGCCTGCTCCTTGCGCTGGCTTTTGCCGGCCTGCTCGCGGCTGGCAAGAAACTCCGGCGATTCATTGACCCCCAGGCGAATCGCCAGGCCCACCAGCAGCAACAGCGAACTGGCGAGGAACGGCAAGCGCCAGCCCCAGCTCATCAGGTCCTCTTCCGGTAACCGGGTGACGGCGCTGAAGGCCAGCAGCGACAGGATCAAACCCGCCGGGCTGCCCAGTTGCGCAAACGAGGCGAAGAAATTGCGCCGGCCTTTCGGCGCATGCTCGCCGGCCATCAACACCGCACCGCCCCACTCGCCACCCACGGCGATGCCCTGGACGATACGCAGCACAATCAGCAGCACCGGCGCAGCGGCGCCGATTTGCCCGTAGGTCGGCAGCAAACCGATGCACACCGTGACCACGCCCATCATCAACAAGGTGATGATCAGCGACTTCTTGCGGCCGATGCGGTCACCGATATGACCGAAGACAATCCCGCCCAACGGCCGCGCAAAGAAACCCACGGCAAAGGTGCCGAAAGCGGCCATGGTGCTGAACAGTTTGTCGTCGGAGGGGAAGAACAGCGCGCCGAACACCAGCGCGGCGGCGGTGGCATAGATGTAAAAGTCGTACCACTCGATCATGGTGCCAATGAAGGCAGCGGCTGCCGCACGGCGCGGCTGGGACGAAGCGGGAGGCTTCATGGGGGGACTCCTTTGGTTATTTTTCTGGCAGGAGAGAAACGGCAAATCCGCGGCGCTCTGACGGCGCCGGTCTGGGGATGATTTTTCGTTTCGGGACCATGATTAGTCAATTTTCTATTTATTATTCGAAGTATTACTACAACTTATAATCGAAGGCGGCAGCCGAATGCGGCGTGCAACGCCCAGGCGTAGGCGTTCAGCAGAAAGTAAACGATGTCACCAGCATCCAGGATGTGCGAACCAAGCCATGAGTCTGGTGCCACAACCTGCACCTGCATGAGATTTCGGCACCCATGCAGCAAGCCGTCCTGGCTGAAAAAAAA
>NZ_CATKPU010000012.1:0-272038 GCF_949767825.1 Pseudomonas sp. IT-P258
AAAAAAAACCGCCGCGCATCACCGTGAGCAACCCACTCTCTCAAGTGAACCGAACCTACGCAGGCGGATCAATCTGATCCAGCACCCGATTCGCCGTGATCTCCGCCAACATCACACTGTTGGAAATCCCCAGCAGCGCATTGCGCGACTCTCCATCCAGATGATCCACCAACTGGTGGACCATCACATCCACCGAGGCCAACGTCTCCACCAGGTAAACCACCAAGGTTTCGGTATCGACCTGCGGGTCGACGGCAAACAGAGTGCTGACCGTACGCGGCGTGGCTTTGATATCGGCAGTCGAGGGGAAGTGGAAATCGAGGGCGCGCTCGGCGGCTTCGTTGAGTTTGTTTGAGTCGGGTTCGTACGGGGATGCCGGATCGGTGTCCGGCGGGTTGGGGGTGACCTTGAACATTGGCTCTATCCTCATAAGAGTGAGGCTACAACCCGTTCGCTGCTAAACGATGGGGAGGCAGCTGTGCGCAGGTTAGCAGACCGATGAGCCAAGAAATCGGCGCGCCGAAGCGCCCTGCGCACAGCCACCATCAAGTGCAGGTATGGGATACCTGTTTGATAGAGACATCATGCGTCTTGACATCAACGGGCTGCTAAACCCGATCACTGATGGGCAGTGATGCGAATCAAGTTACCGAGCGGGCCCCAGGCGCACAAGCCGGCGGATTCTGGCGTAACCGTAGGCAACGGCGCAAGGTCTTGTAGCTTTCATCAAGTAAGCCTGACGACCTTTATACAGCCACGCCCCTCGAGTTTTTCAACTTGAAAAATTACAACGTGGGTGCTTGCACGGTGGCAACTACCTGATCACAGCCCGACACGAAATAACCCCTAACCGCCTGGCCGGAGTATCACGCTTGAAGCCGGTGAACAGGTGGTGAAGGTACCTTCAGCGACTCTGGATATCCCGTAGGTCACTGTAAACGGCAACCTGTAGGTGAATGGCGACGTCAAGTAAGCGTGCGGCCAAGTCATCTACCGAACTCCAGCATCAGGGGCGATGGTGTCCGCATATTTTTAAGCGGACGCGATCGCCCTTATCACCATGATTTTCATGCGCCAACGAAGCTCTTACCCCAAACCATTCAAAGCCCAGGTCGTCCAGGAATGCCTGCAACCCGGGGCGACGATTTCCAGCGTAGCCATCATCACGGCATCAGCGCCAACGTGATCCGCAAGTGGCTACCGATTTACCGGGATCAATCACCCGCAACATTGCCGGCTTTCGTTGCAGTTCCCACGCACTGTGATCCATCACGAGCCGGACAACACTCAGTGCGCTTGCGGCTGCCAGCTTCAGCGCATCGGTGAAGACGTCAGCGAGAAGCTGGACTACACGCCGGGCGTGTTCACCGTCGAACAGCACGTTCGGGGGAAATGGGCCTGCCGGCAGTGCGAAACACTGATCCAGGCGCCGGCGCCGAATTTACAGTAGTGGCCCAAGGGTACGGACTTGTCGGTACACAGCCAGGAAGCTTTTGGACGCCATTTCCTACCAAATGAATATTCGCCCTCGTAAACGCTTCGGTTATAAATGTCCAATTGAAGTCATTACAGAGGTGGCGGACATGACTCCCACTTCCGTTCAACAGCTGTGTTGCGGCCAACTCTTGCAACCGCCATGCCTCATCGAACAGCGCCGGGAAGGTCTAATGGTTGGCTCGGAAACAGGCGATAAATAACAAATCAAAAACGACTACCACATTTTTGGGAGGAAGGCATCGGTACGGTACCTGTGCCAGCGACCGATCATCCAAGATGCAAGACACCGGTAGGTCGTTTATTTTGTCAAATCAAGGAGCCTTGTCTAGCATCTGTTGGATAATCTTGTATGCCTTCGTATTCCTACCGTCGGTAATTTCAACATAGAACTTACTATAGGCTTTCGAGGATCGTCATATTGTTGCAGATCTGTATCAGCGATACAGCCGATAGCCTGGGATATCTCGAGGTTCGAGTTTTTCCTGAATCATCTCATTTTCGGCTGCTGAAATTAAAGGTTCCATCTGTATGTACAAAGCTAGTACGGAGCGATCTGTCAACTTGTAAAATTCAAGCTTTTTACGTAAATCCAGAGCTGCTTGTTTCAATAATGACGTATCCAAATGCATTCCTAATTGTCGACTTCGACAATGAGTTTTGCGGCTTTTGCTCGATGTGAGCGTGGGAAGCGAATAGCCAAGATTGGTTGTCGAGATACTGCAGGTCGTTCGTTTGCATCTACGGTGCCCGAGGCAAGATAAATGGCGATGCTGGGGGAATCGTTTCCTTTGCCAGCGATACATCATTCAAGACGCAAGATCACCGTTAGCCGCTTTTTCGAGACAGTTGGCTGATCCCAAATATCATACTGGCTGTAGCAGTCGCGGCAAGGCACGCAAACGATTCAAGCATTCTTATAATCTGCTTTTTCTTAACATCTCTTGTAACATTTTGAAGGCCTCTGAATTTCTACCATCATTCAGTTCAATAAAGAAATTATTATAGGCTTTCGAAAGATCAGAGTATTGCTCTAAATTTGACTCGACAAAGGTACGGTATCCAGGAATATCTCTCGCTTGCATTTTTTCCTTGATCATTCCACGTTCAGCTGCTGATATTAAATGTTCAAGCTGTTGATATAAGGCTAGCGCGGCCGAATCTTTGTCTTTGTAAAAATCCAATTTCTCACGAAGATCAATAGCGCTCTGTTTTAAAGCTAGAATATTCATGGCAATTCCTAATTATCGATTTCGCCGATGAGTTTAGCAGATGACCACTCATTTCTGTTAGGTACTAAATACTGCGCCGCTTCCCCAGCTCTTGTGATTTTACCTCCGAACTCTACCGTTGGCGCGACCTTACTAACAAAAACATCGGTAGGCTCGAGTGGTGTGATTTCAAAAATTGAATATCTAGCGTCTTCACTGAGGACCGGTAGGCCGAGCGAATCGGCTAAAGTTTTATCACTTCTAGCTGCAGCCTTTAACTCATCCATGGTGGTGAAAAAAGGCGAGTAGTCGGAAATTCCTTCTGCGCCCTGAGGTACGACCTTCACCAGCGGCGTTGACATACGAATTGTTACTGGCACAGTGCTTCCTGAGGCGATCTGATTAAGAGCCCTGTTGTAAAGCGCTTCAGCAGTCAGTGTCGGGTCTGCTGCAATTAGTTTGGCTGAGTATTTCTGCCCCTCTGCGCTAAGCAAATAGTCATCGACTTGCTGGTCACTCAATCCTACTGGCTTGAATGTTTTAGCAAGCTCTCGCTGTTTTTCGACTGCCACGAATTTCGGATCCTGCTGAGCATAGAACTCACGCATCTCCTTTTCCTTCGCAAGCCTCTCCAGCGAGGTCACTCCCCTAATCTGTAGCTCCGGATGCTCCAAAAGTAGTTTTTCGTTTTTCGTGAGCCATACAGCAAACGGCTTGTTGGAAATCTCTGATCGAAGCTTGGCACTTCTCGTCGCAATACTTTCCAGGCTGTTGACCACACCCGCTTTCATCTGCCCTCGGGTGAGATAGGTGACAATTGCCGTCAGTAGCAGCAACACCAATTGCTCTTGCCCTTGGGCCAACTGTCTGGCTGCGCGTTCTTTGCGTTCCTGGATCATCGCCGCTGAACCGCCAGTCGGGTCGAGGCCTGGATTTTTCAAGCCGTCTTCCGCTTTGCCACGCGGTACAGAGACCTTCAAATATCGTGGATAGGCAGGGCCCGATTCCCGCCGAGAAATAACCGGTGATGGCGTACAACCCCAGCGCTGCCATGATCAAATTACCGACCTGCAATCCGACACCGGCGCCGATTGCTGCGCCAGGCACTGCGCCAGCACCAAAGGCAAACGAGCCAACCGCTCCACCCAGAGCTGCGCCGATCGTCACGCTACCGCCCACGATCATCACAACTTCCTGCAACAGTTTGAGCAACACCGGCAGAATTTCGTTGATATTGATCGACGCCCATTTGCGGCTGATGTTCATCTGCATAATGGGGACAGATAGGGCCATCGCGTGGCGGACGTTATCGATCCGATGCCCGCCCACGTACCCGTAGGCTTGAGTGGCGCCGTTGCTGACGCGGCGGGTAAAGCCGTTCCAGCCGTCGTGGGCGCTTTGGAAGCCGTTATCAACGCCCTCATTCAACGCATTGAATTTCTGGTCGAAATTTCGTTCGATGTCGTCCCAGCTGGGCAGGTTGGTTAAAAGATCCATTTACTTGTGACGTCCTTGAAAGGAGGCGGGGCTGCCACACTTGTTGATAGCTCGGCCGGGTATGGCAGGTTGCCCATTTATGGCCGCGAATGCTCGAAAGCATTTTCAAACGGGGGCTATTTTTCTCATCGGGGGGCGGATGATCGTGATCAGCTGGTGAGCGTAATGTCGGCTGCTCTTATAAAGCGGTGTACGTAAAATGCGCATAGATGATCTGTTCGATACGCACATGCCAAAGGGTGTCCTCACGCGCCTGCCCACACAACGGGGGGGTGAAATCGAGCAGTTGCTTATACATAAGTGACAACCGGTTTAATCACGCAAGACGTGATGCCCGGGCGCATACCAATCTCATGCAGCGGCATGGTGTTTATATCGATTTCACGCTCTGGTAGTGCATCAGTTGATCTTCGATGTTGCTGTGCATGGGCCAGGCGATGGCCAACTCGATGATCATACCGCTCTGTTCCTGCTTACCAACCCGGATTACCTACGGCTGACCTGCAGCGAGGATCAAAAGCCAGGTGTCGGGCGAAAAACTATGCCCGCTCGCGATTTTTTTCGCGCAAGGCATCAACTTAACGCTGCTTCACCTCTGACCCCTTTCCTTACCCTTCTCTTCCCTCTCATGCCGGGCCTGTGCCCGGCGTAAACCCGTGCCCGCCGTTTGTCCGCTGCTGCCCACTGCGCGAACTTTTACCTGCCATCCAGCCAGAAACTCCGTTCAGGGACTTGTGCTATCGGTATTATGGTATACCATCAGACGCACAGACACCCAAAACCTCTACGGAGCAGCTCATGAGTTTCGAAATCCGCAAGATCGTCAGCTATGTCGAAGAAACCTTTATTGAAGGCGGCAAAGCCACCGATAAGCCCGTGACCATGGTCGGTCTGGCCGTGGTGATGAAAAACCCCTGGCTGGGCAACGGTTTCGTCGAAGACCTGAAACCGCAGATCCGCGCCAACTGCTCCGACCTCGGCGCGCTGATGGTCGAGCGTCTGGTGGGCATCATTGGCGGTGCCGAGAAAATCGAGGCCTACGGCAAGGCTGCGGTGGTCGGCGCCGATGGCGAAATCGAACACGCTTCGGCGGTGATCCACACCCTGCGCTTCGGTAACCACTACCGCGAAGCGGTCAAGGCCAAGAGTTACCTGAGTTTCACCAACAAGCGCGGCGGCCCGGGCACTTCGATCCAGATCCCGATGATGCACAAGGACGACGAAGGCCTTCGCTCGCACTACATCACTTTGGAAATGCAGATCGAAGATGCACCCCGTGCCGACGAAATCGTCGTGGTCCTGGGTTGCGCCGACGGCGGCCGCCTGCACCCGCGCATCGGCAACCGCTACATCGACCTGGAAGAACTGGCAGCCGAAAAAGCCCAGTAACCGGCCAGCAGAACGACAACAAGAAGGCATTGCAGGAGCGCTCCATGATTCGGCTCACCGCTGAACTCACCCCGGCTGGCACCAGTTACCTGGCGACCGGCCAAGGCCAGCCCGTGGTCTTGATCCACGGCGTGGGCCTGAACAAAGAAATGTGGGGCGGCCAGATCGTTGGCCTGGCCACGAAGTACCGCGTCATCGCCTACGACATGCTCGGCCATGGCGCCAGCCCACGCCCGGAAAGCGGTACGCCGCTGCTCGGCTATGCCGACCAATTGCTGGAGCTGCTCGACCATCTGCAATTGCCCAAGGCCACGGTGATCGGTTTTTCCATGGGCGGGCTGGTGGCGCGGGCGTTTGCCCTGCACTACCCGCAACGCCTGGAGGGCCTGGTGGTGCTCAACAGCGTGTTCAACCGCAGCGCCGAACAGCGCGCCGGAGTCATCGCCCGCACCAGCCAGGCCGCCGAACACGGGCCGGACGCCAATGCCGAAGCGGCGCTGTCGCGCTGGTTCAGCCGTGAATACCAGGCCGCGAATCCGGCGCAGATCGCCGCGATTCGCCAGACCCTGGCCGGTAATGATCCGCAGGGTTACCTGACCACTTATGAACTGTTCGCCACTCAGGACATGTACCGCGCCGACGACCTGGCCAGCATCCGGGTGCCGACGTTGATCGCCACCGGCGAACTGGACCCCGGCTCGACCCCGGAAATGGCCAGGCAACTGGCCGAACGCATTCCCGGTGCGACCGTTGCCGTGCTCGCCGAGCAACGGCATATGATGCCGGTAGAGTCGCCGCGCCTGGTCAACCAGCTGTTGCTGGAGTTTCTGCAGACCGCGCACTCCCAACAAAACCAGATCAAGGGGATCGTTGCATGACACTCGCACGCTTCCAGATGTGCATCGGCGGTGAATGGGTCGATGCCCTGTCCGGCAAGACCTTCGAAAGCCTCAACCCGGCGCTGGCCGAACCTTGGGCCGAATTGCCCGATGCCGACGAAGCCGATGTCGAGCGCGCCGTACAAGCCGCGCAAACCGCGTTCGACAGCCCGGCCTGGCGCGGTTTGACCGCCACCGCTCGTGGCAAACTGCTGCGACGCCTGGGCGACCTGATCGCCGAAAACAAAGAACAACTGGCGCAGCTGGAAAGCCGCGACAACGGCAAGCTGATCCGCGAAACCCGTGGCCAGGTTGGTTATCTGCCAGAGTTCTTCCACTACACCGCAGGCCTGGCGGACAAGCTCGAAGGCGGCACCCTGCCGCTGGACAAGCCAGATCTGTTTGCCTACACCGTGCACGAAGCCATGGGCGTGGTCGCCGCAATCATTCCGTGGAACAGCCCGCTGTACCTGACCGCGATCAAACTTGCCCCGGCCCTCGCGGCGGGCAACACCATCGTGATCAAGCCGTCGGAACACGCCTCGGCAACGATTCTTGAACTGGCGCGTCTGGCGCTGGAAGCCGGGATTCCACCGGGCGTAGTCAACGTTGTCACCGGTTACGGCCCGAGCACCGGTGCCGCCCTCACCCGCCATCCGCTGATCCGCAAGATCGCCTTCACCGGCGGCGCGGCCACGGCGCGGCATGTGGTACGCAGCAGCGCGGAGAACTTCGCCAAGCTGTCGCTGGAACTGGGGGGCAAATCGCCGAACATCATCTTCGCCGACGCCGACCTCGACAGCGCGATCAACGGCGCCATCGCCGGGATCTACGCCGCCTCCGGGCAGAGCTGTGTGTCCGGTTCGCGCTTGCTGGTGCAGGACGAAATCTACGATGAGTTCGTCGGCCGCCTGGTGGAACGCGCCCAGCGCATCCGCATCGGCAACCCCCAGGACGACAGCAGCGAAATGGGCCCGATGGCCACCGCGCAGCAACTGGCCGTGGTCGAAGGCCTGGTGGCCGATGCCATCGCCGAAGGTGCGCGCCTGCGTCTGGGTGGCAAGCGTCCGGAGAATCTGGGCGACGGTTGGTTCTACGAGCCGACGCTGTTCGAATGCGACCGCAACTCGATGAAGATCATGCAGGAAGAAGTCTTTGGCCCGGTGGCCTCGGTCATCCGGTTCAAGGACGAAGCCGAAGCGCTGGCGATTGCCAACGACTCGCAGTTCGGCCTCGCCGCCGGCATCTGGACCCGAGATTTGGGCCGTGCCCATCGCCTGGCCCGGGACGTGCGTTCGGGGATCATCTGGGTCAACACCTACCGCGCGGTCTCGGCCATGGCGCCGATCGGCGGCTTCAAGAACAGCGGCTATGGACGCGAAAGCGGCATCGATTCGGTGCTGGCCTACACCGAGCTGAAAACGGTGTGGATCAACCTGTCCCAGGCACCGATGCCTGATCCCTTCGTGATGCGCTAGGAGTCCTGGAAAATGATCGAACCCGGCATTTACAAAGACGTCATGAGCTCGTTCCCGTCCGGGGTCACGGTGGTCACCACCCTGGACCCGGAAGGCGGCATCGTCGGCATCACCGCCAGCGCCTTCAGTGCGCTGTCGATCGATCCGGCACTGGTGCTGTTCTGCCCCAACTACGGCTCCGACACCTATCCGGTGCTGCGCGACAGCAAGCAGTTCGCGATTCACTTGCTGTCCGCCGAGCAGACCGCCGAAGCCTATGCCTTCGCCGGTAAAGGCAAGGACAAGGCCAAAGGTATCGAGTGGCACTTGAGCGATCTGGGTAACCCGATCCTCGCCAAGGCGACGGCGATCATCGAGTGCGAACTGTGGCGCGAATACGACGGCGGTGATCACGCGATCATCGTCGGCGCGGTGAAGAACCTGATCCTGCCCGCGCAACCGGTCACGCCGATGATCTACCACAAAGGCAAGCTGGGGCCGCTGCCCACCCTGGCCTGATGGTTGAACACAATCCCCCTGTGGGAGCGGGCTTGCTCCCACAGGGTCCACCACTTTACTCGGGAGCCGGCATGAGCCCAGCAGCCTCGTTACTGTTCCGCCAGCAGGCCTACATCAACGGCCAATGGCTGGACGCGCCGGATGGCGCCTGTCAGGACATCTTCAACCCGGCCACCGGTGAACTCATCGGCCGGGTGCCGAACCTCGGTGCCGAGCACGCGCGCCAGGCTATCGAGGCCGCCAACAAAGCCTGGCCGGCCTGGCGCGCACTGACCGCCAAGGAGCGCAGCAATACGCTCAAGCGCTGGCATGCCTTGATGCTGGAGAACGCCGACGCCCTGGCTGAAATCCTCACCCTCGAACAAGGCAAGCCACTGACTGAGGCCAAGGGTGAAATCCTCTATGCCGCGAGCTTCATCGAGTGGTTCGCCGAAGAGGCCAAGCGCATCTACGGCGACACCATTCCCAGCCACAAGGGTGATGCGCGCATTGTGGTCAGCAAGGAGCCGATTGGCGTCGTCGCGGCCATCACGCCGTGGAACTTCCCGGCGGCGATGATCACCCGCAAGGCCGGCCCGGCGCTGGCGGCCGGTTGCCCGTGCATCGTCAAGCCGGCCCCGGAAACGCCGTTCTCGGCGCTGGCCATGGCCGCACTGGCGGAACAGGCCGGCATTCCAGCGGGCATCTTCAACGTGGTCACTGGCGATGCCATTGCCATCGGTGGTGAGCTGACTTCAAGCCCTCTCGTGCGCAAGTTGTCGTTCACCGGCTCCACCGGGATCGGAAAATTGCTGATGGCCCAGTGCGCGCCGACCCTGAAAAAAGTCTCGCTGGAACTGGGCGGCAACGCGCCATTCATCGTCTTCGACGACGCCGATCTGGAGCGTGCCGTCGATGGCGCGCTGATCGCCAAATTCCGCAACGCCGGGCAGACCTGCGTCTGCGTCAACCGCTTCCTGGTGCAAGACGGCATCCACGACGCCTTTGTCGCGCGCCTGGCCGAGCGGGTTTCGCAGCTCAAGGTCGGCAGCGGTTTCGATGATGCCGTCACCCAAGGGCCGCTGATCAACGAGCGTGCCGTGGCCAAGGTCGAAGACCACGTGCAAGACGCACTGGCCCACGGTGCACAACTGCTGTGCGGCGGCGAGCGCCATGCATTGGGTAACGGCTTCTTCCAGCCGACCGTGCTTATCGGCGTCACCACGCAGATGAAGGTCGCGCGGGATGAAACCTTTGGCCCGCTGGCCGCCGTGTTTCGCTTCAACACCGAGGCCCAGGCCGTCGAGATGGCCAACGACACCGAATTCGGCCTGGCCGCCTACTGCTACACCCGCGACCTGGGCCGCGCCTGGCGCATGAGCGAGGCACTGGAATACGGCATGGTCGGGATCAACGAAGGGCTGATTTCCACCGAAGTCGCACCGTTCGGCGGCATCAAATCTTCAGGCTTGGGCCGTGAAGGTTCCAAGTACGGCATCGAGGATTACCTGGAACTCAAATACACCTTGATGGGCGGCCTCTGAGCCCACGGGAGCGACGCAAATGAGCAACGAAAAATACGAAAAAGGCCTGAAGATCCGCACCCAGGTGCTGGGCGAGACCTACGTCAACCGTTCCATCGAGAACGCCGACGACTTCACTCGACCGTTGCAGGAAATGGTCACCGAATATTGTTGGGGTCATGTCTGGGGTCGTGAGGGTTTGTCGCTCAAGGAGCGCAGCATGATCAACCTGGCGATGATCTCGGCCCTCAACCGGCCCCATGAACTCAAGCTGCATGTGCGCGGCGCCTTGCGTAACGGCCTGAGTCGTGAGCAAATACGCGAAATATTGCTTCAGGTCGGCATTTATTGCGGTGTCCCCGCTGCCGTAGACAGTTTCCGGCTCGCCCGTGAAGCCTTCGCCGAAGCCGATGCCGAGGCCTCCAGTTAACCCTTGGCTGTTTGATCTGACCGGGCACCCAGATTCCCGTAATCGAAGTGTTCTTTTTGCATGGACAGCCACAATCAGAGCGGACCCCATGAAACGCCTGCCACTCGACGACAGCTTCAAGGTCAATCGCAACCCCGTTACCCTGCGCGAAATCGTGCTGGATAAACTGCGAAGCGCCATCATGAACTTCCAGCTCCTGCCGGGAGACCGTCTGGTCGAACGCGATCTGTGCGATCGCCTGGGCGTCAGCCGTACTTCCGTGCGCGAAGCCTTGCGTCATCTTGAATCCGAAGGCCTGGTGGAATTCGCCGACGCCAAGGGCCCGCGTGTCGCGATCATCACCCTGGCCGATGCCGTGGACATCTACGAGCTGCGCTGCGTGCTCGAAGGGCTGATCGTTCAGCTGTTCACCCTGCGCGCCAAGGCCAAGGACATCAAGGCCCTGGAAAAAGCCCTGGAAGAAAACCGCAAGGCGTTGAAAGACGGCGAGCTGCAACAGGTCATCGACTCGGTGCAGGGTTTCTACGACGTGCTGCTCGAAGGCTCGGGCAACCATGTCGCGGCCACTCAACTGCGCCAGTTGCAGGCACGCATCAGCTATCTGCGCGCAACCTCGGTGTCCCAGGAAAACCGTCGCGGCGCCAGCAACCAGGAAATGGAACGCATGGTCGAGGCGATCAAGGGCGGTGACCCGCTGGCCGCCCACCAGGCATGCGTCGACCATGTGCGTGCAGCCGCTGCCGTGGCCCTGGACTACCTCAAGCGCAAGCAGGAAGAAACCGGCGACATCCCGGCGATCACCCAGCCCATCGCGCTGAAAGAACCGCGCATAGGTCGCTGACATGTTCAGCCCGAGCTTTTGCCCCAAGTGCGGCAGCGCAGACCTTAGGTCACAGTTGCCGCCGGGCGATACGCACGAGCGCCTGATGTGCCGCGGCTGCGGCTACATCCATTACGTCAATCCGAAGATCATTGCCGGCTGCATCATCGAGCAGGACGGCAAGTACCTGTTGTGCCAGCGCGCGATTCCACCGCGCCCCGGCACCTGGACCCTGCCGGCGGGCTTCATGGAAAGCGGCGAGACCACCGAGCAGGCGGCCTTGCGCGAAGTCTGGGAAGAAAGCGGCGTGCGTGCGGAAATCGTCTCGCCCTATTCGATCTTCAGCGTGCCGCAGATCAGCGAGGTGTACATCATCTTTCGCGCCATCGCGCTGGAGATCACCGGGCAGTACGGGCCGGAAACCCTCGACTACCAGTTCTTCGCGCCTGAGGATATTCCCTGGGACAGCATCTACTACCCGGCGATCCGGCAGATTCTTGAGCGCTATATCGAGGAGCGCCAGGCCGGGGTGTATGGCATCTACATGGGTAATGATGACAGCGGGAAGATTCACTTTATTCGCTGATGCTGCGGGTTTTGACCGTGTACATATCCGTTTCTTTGGTAACGGCCGCTTAAGGTTCCGCCCTTACGGCGGGTCACTTGGAAAAGCCTGCGCGGCCCGGCGCAAAGTAACCAAACGCTCTTGCCCCTGACATTCGGCCTCACGAGGGGGCGTGCACCGCAACAGCGCCCGAGGCGGCCTACCGGCCTGGTTCTGATGTGTGCGTGTTTCCCTGTAGGAGCTGTCGAGTGCAACGAGGCTGCGATCTTTTGATTTTTGACAATGTCGAAGGGTGCGGAAAATCAAGATCAAAAGATCGCAGCCTGCGGCAGCTCCTACAGGGGGAATGCGTTTAGCCGAAAGAGATTGGTCGGCCATAAGGCCGCCATCGTCGGAACGCCGCCCGGACCAAGCTCGCTCCCACAGAAAAGCAAAGACAGATCGGCGTACACAGACGCTTCTCACCACTCATCAGGCCGAGCGTTAGCTCGCCTGCAGCTCTTGATCTTGATCCACCCGCCCCCTCGGCAGGCTGAGCGCAGGTGTTCATCCGGGGATGGGCGCGCAGCGCCGTTCGACGCAGTCGAACTCATTGCATGTAGGTCGAAGCGAAGCCGACCGGAGGGCAATGCCCCCGGATGAATACCGCAGCGAGGGGCCGTACGTTCGGGGCGAGACCTTTGGTTCCTTTGGGCTGGGCCGGCACTCCGGCGTTTGCCAAAGGGACTCGCCGTAAGGGCGAAACCATAAGTCGCCGTTACCGCAGCAACGGATATGTACTCAACCAAAACTACAAACCAAGACGAAACTGCTTCGGAGTAATCCCGAACTGCTTGCGAAACGCCCGAATGAAATTACTCGGTTGCCGATACCCCAACCGCTCGGCAATCCGCTCGATCGGCTGATCCCCCGCCGTCAACCAGTGCCGCGCCATCTCCAGGCTGTCACTGCGGGTATGCTGCACCGCCGCAGTCTGCCAGTGCCGCAACATACTCTGATGCAAAAACCCGTTGGCCCCGAGCAGAGGCTCATCGAGACTGGCAGCCGGCAGGCTCAGGCACGGATGTGAACCCTCCAGCACCTCGACACCAGCGCTACGCAACCATTGCCCGGCAGCCTGTTGCGGTGTCAGTTGGACCGCGATGAACACTTTGGCCGGCGCTCGCCCCAAACGTCGGGCGATGTTGCGCACCAACGTCAGGGTCGCCGCATCGAGGCCGAAAAAATGTGGCTGACGGTCAGCACTGCGCAAGTGCAAACGAGCCTGCCCGTCACCCTCCTCCAATTCCGCCACCACGTAATTGGTTACCCGCGGCAGGAAATCGGTGAAACACGCCAGGCTCGCCCGCAGGGTCGCGGCGGAGTCCAGCAGAATGTTCAACCCCCGCAGCGTAGTGGTCGCCATGCCGTTGACCAGATCGCAACCAAACGACACCCCCGCGCCCGCACGTTCGCATTCACTCCACAGGCGTTCGACCAGATGCACGGGCACATGCAGGTCCTGCCCTTCGAGCAATGACAGGCAGATGCCGGCCCGTTCCAGCAGTTGGTCCTGACACAGGCCGGACTGCCGGGCATGGCTGAGAATGGTGCGGGTGAAGGCGCTGGAAATGAACAGTTGAGGGGTCATGGCAGGTTACGGCGAGAAGACAGGCGTGTACTTATGCCAGCCTCTGTGCTATCGATCCAATGCATTAAAAGTATCCGCCGAATGCAGGAGACGCATGATGGACCTACGACAACTCCGCCACCTTGTCGCCCTGGCCGATTACCGCAACTTCGGCCGGGCCGCCGAGGCGATCAACCTCAGCCAACCCGCCTTCAGTCGCAGCATCCAGACCCTGGAGCGCGACCTCGACTGCGCGCTGGTAGAACGCAGCAGTCGCGAATTCCGCCTGACTGGCCAGGGTGAACTGGTGCTGCAACACGCCCGGCGCCTGCTCGCCGGCAGCCAGGCCTTGCACAACGAACTGACGCAATACAACGGCCTGACCGGTGGCGAGTTGCACTTCGGCTGCGGCCCGTACCCGGCCCAGGTGCTGGTGCCCGAGGCGCTGGCGGAATTCATCCAGGCGCACCCGGCGATCCGCATCAGTTTCCACCAGGGCGACTGGGAGCAACTGGCGGTCTGGCTTCGTGAGCAGCAGATCGAATTCCTGGTGGCCGACGCGCGGTACTTCACCGGCGACCCGCAATACCAGGTTCAGCTGCTGCGCCCTCGACGCGGGCGGTTCTTTTGCCGTGTCGGTCATCCCTTGGTGCAGCAGCAGAACCCGACCCTGCGCGCCCTGCTCGACTACGCGGTGGTCGGCACGCGGATACCGCCGATGATCCGCAAGATCCTCGCCGACGTGCAGGGCGAGGCAGACTTCAACCCGAGCGTGGAATGCGCGCAATTCGATGCGATCCGCCGTGTGGTGATGCGCTCCGACGCGGTGGGTATCGCCACCGTGGAGGCCTTGGCCGAACTGGTCGATCAGGGCCTGATCCACCTTCTGGAGTTTGCCGATGTGCCCAAGGACGATCCCGGCCTGCAATTGCACTACGGCATTGTCAGCCGTGCCGGGCATTCCCTGACACCGGCCGCGCTGGCGATGGTCGATGCGGTGCTGTCGGTTGACCGGCGCTTGCTGGCCTCGAATTAAGGCCTGCCTGCAACGCCGCAATCCTTGTGGGAGCGGGCTTGCTCGCGAAAGCGGTATGTCATTCAACAATGATGTCGACTGACACGGCCCCTTCGCGAGCAAGCCCGCTCCCACAGGGGCTGATTTCACCACGAAGTCACGCACGCCGCGCCAGCGCCTGCAATGCCCGGGGCTCACCGAGGGCGCGCAGCAGGCAATGCATCGCCTCCTCGCGGCTGCGCTCGAAGCGATAGCGCGACTCGATGTACAGCGCCAGTTTCAATTCCACCGGTTCGTCCAGGGGCAGCGGCACGTGTTGCAGGCCCAGCACGTTGGCGACCCGGCTTGGCAGGCTGATGCCGAACGGCTGGCGATCGGCGATCAGCTTCGCGGCCAGGGTGCTTTGGGTGCTCATCGCCACATTCCGCCTCAGGCCTTTCAAACCAAGCTGCAAGTCCACCGGGCTGAGCCCGTCGCGGCGGCTGGATACCTGGATCTGCGGCTGCTCCAGATACGCCTGCAGGGTGCGCGGCGGTTCCTTGAGCGCAGCGCCATAGGCGAACACGTAATGGTCGGCGGGCAGTGCCTGTTTGTGCAGGCCGGCAAGTCCGGCCAGCGGCTGGTCGAGGTCGATCAGGATATCCAGCTTGCCGCTGGCCAGGTCCTGCAGGGCGTCACGGCGCCGGGGCTGGAAATAACGCACCTGCCAATCGGCGTGGGGCGATTCGAGCAAGGCATCGAGCAACACCGGTTGCAGGCAGTCCAGACAACTGATGCGCAGCAGCGGATTGCTCTGCCGCGCGGCGGGAATCATGCGCAAGCCATCGCGCAATGACTCTAGCGCGGCACGCACGTAGTCAGCCAGACGATGGGCGACCAGTGTCGGCGTCACCCCCAGGCGACTCTTGATGAACAGCGGGTCGCCGCACAATTCCCGCAGGCGACGCAACGCATTGCTCATGGCCGGTTGCGACAGACACATCACCTCGGCCGCACGGGTGACGCTACGCTGCTGGTAAATCGCATCGAAGGCGAGCAACAGGTTCAAATCGAGCTGGCGTAAATCAAGCATGGTCTTGCTCCGGCAAATCGCTTAACGTCGGGCAGCCTAACCAGTGTTCCGGAACAAGCTGTGAGCCCTACATGACAAAAAGCGATCAGCCACTGCACGATCAATCGATACCCAACGCGTTCTATGCGCCGACCCTGTTGCCGGCGATCGAAGAGTTGCTGGCCCGTGGCGTGGACCGGGACAGTATCGAAGACCTGTTTCGCCGCAGCCTGTTCGAGTTGCGCACGCCATTCATGCGCATTCCGCTGTTCATGTCGCGGCGCTTCTGGGCGTTTGCCCTGGAGCAGACCGGCGACCCGCTGATCGGCCTGGCGGCTGGCCGGCGTTTCGTTTCCACCGCCACCAACGGACTGACATACCTGTTCGACGTGGCCGCCTCACTGGACAGCGCCTGCCAGTATTTCGTGCGCTTCTTTCCGTTTTTCAACGGGCACTTCCAGGCCCGGATCGTGCGCGGCGACGACAGCGTCGAATTACGCCTGCTCGACCGTGGCAGCGTGAAAGCCAGCGCGGCGACCACCGATTACATCCTCATCAGCCTGTGCAGCATGTTGCGGCGAAAGTTCCTCGCCAGCGGCCTGGAGCGTGATCCGGTTCTGGGCGTCGGGCTGGCCGGCGCTTGCACGGCCAATGCGCAGGACCATCAACAAGCCTTTCGCGCACCGGTGCAATGGGGACAGGCGCAGCACTCGATCCGCCTCGATCCGCAGCTGTTCGTCATCCCGTTGACGCCGGGCAATCATGACCTGGAAAACACGCTGATAGAGCTGCTGGAGCAGACCCGACGCAACAGCGAACCGACCTTGCTCGAGCAAGTCTGCGACCATTTGATCGGCGACCTCGCCGGGGCCAACTGGCAGCAATTCTGTACCACCCAGCACTTGCTCGAGCGCACCGCCGCCCGACGCTTGAAGGCATTGGGCTGGAGTTTTTCAGAGTTGCTCGACGAATACCGCCGCTACCGGGCCGAAGACTTTTTGCAGGGAACGGACCTGGAGCTGGTGGAGATCTCCGACCGCCTGGGCTACAGCGATGTGCAAAGCTTCAACCGTGCCTGCCTGCGGTGGCTGGGGTGCGCGCCGGGAGCCTGGCGAACCCGGCAAGGTCAATAGAAAACCACGCCCGTGCGCCACGGGTGCCTTGGTTTTTTGCGTCCCCCCATTTTGTCGTTTGCAAGACCGGCGTACGACACTGAACACCTTTGGGAGCGAGCTTGCTCGCGATGGGGCCAGCAGGACCCGCACACTATTGAGCCCAGGGCATCAGCCCTTCACCACCACCCACGTAAAACACAAAGGCAGCTGCGCCACCTGCTGTTGATAGCGGTCATAGAGTTCTTCGCGGTTGGAGTGCGGGTATTCCCTGAAGTGACGGATCTGCAACCCTGCCGCAATGGCCGCGCTGAAGAGGTCGCCCAGGGTGTGGACGAACCAGTAGGACGGCGCGGCTGGCTGTTCGATCTTGCCTTCGTAGACGATCGGTTCGTGCTGTATGAACGGTTCGCGGCGGAAGTATGAACTGGCCAGACGAAAAGGATCGGCCGCCTCGGGGTCGAGCATTTCCAGGAACGGGTGGGTTTCGTAAACCACCAGTGCGCCACCCGGCTTCAGCGTGCGCGCCACATGGTGGAAGAACTCACCGATGTCCGGCATCCAGTTCAAGACCCCGATGGTGATCAGCGCCAGGTCAAAGCGCTCCTGCAGTTCGACCGGCAAGTGGTGGATGTCCGCTTCGATGAATTGCGGCGCGTGGGGCGAGCGGGACGCCAGTTCCCGTGCCTGCCCGAGAAAGGCTTCAGACTGGTCGACGCCCACCACGCTGCGCGCCCCCAAAGCGAACAGCGACAGGCTTTCACGACCGTTGTTACAGCCCAGTTGCACCACGTCCTTGCCTTCGACACCCGTCTGGGTCAGCAAAGCGGTCAGGGTGTCATCCAGGCAGGAGAAATCCGCGTGTTCCACGCCCTTCAACAAGGCTTGCCATTCGCTGGAGTCCTTATGGTGACGGGCGGAATCATTCCAGGCCTCGCGGTTACTGGCGATGGCTTGTTCTTTTGTCGGCAGTTCCATTGCATGCTCCAGGGTCCGGGTCGTCGATTTGACCGGCCGGAGTCTAGATCAACCTCATCCGGGCAGGTGTTGTGAACTTGTAATCCGCGCAGCATCGACGGCTGTCCACGGCGCCAGCTATAGTTAAAGACCTTGAGGGTAATGTGGTTAAACCGATCTAGCAGGTGTTGCCATGAAAAAGACCGACCTGACGCTTTTGCTCGCCGTCTGCCTGGGCGCAACCGCTGTCGTCCACGCCGACGACTTGCCCACCACCAACTACAGCAGCGAATTCAACTATTACGGCGCCGACCAACCCTTCGCGCACCCCGCACCACCGTCGATGAACATCATCCCGCCGGGCTCGTACATCCCGACCGCACCCGGGAATTTCATCCCGGTTTCCAGCGAGCACGTGTTTTCCGACTCGCGCCTGCCGACAGTGGCCGACGCCACGGTCCGGGTATTTATCCGCTCCTACGATCCGGAGCGTGGCGTGTACGTCAACCAGGAAGTCGAGAACCCCAGTTGCATGATGTCCTGTCTGAGGGAAGGCCCGGTGTTGCAGTGAACACTAGGGGGCGTTCTCAATTAGTTTCCCCACCGCGTTGTCGCCTTAAAGCTGGCCAGGCAAGGCGTAGGCCTTGGAATGGTTGTTCCCTTTCCAAGGCCTGCAAAGCAGCATGGCCAGCTTTAAGGCACAACCCGAAGGGCCGGGCCTGCTGTTGTGCAGGGCTGTGTTGCTCGAAGCTGATTTGGAATGACCAAACTACGCTTCTCGCGCCTTGCCCTGCACAACAGCAGACCCGGCGCGGTAGGGAAACTAATTGAGAACGCCCCCTACCACTGGCGCTTGTCCGGACGGGCGAGGCCGAGTTTTTCGATCCGGTAGCGCAACATGTCACGGCTCAGACCCAGCAGGCGTGCCGATTTGGTGACGTTCCAGTCGGTCTTGTCGAGCATCTTGCGCACCATGTCGCGCTCCACTTCCGGCAGGTTCATGGAATCACTACCGTTGAAGGACGCACGCTGTTCGCTGAAATGTGCTGGCTCGTGATGAAACATCGGTGGCTCATCCATCAGGCTCAGGCAGACGTTCAGCTGATGGGCGGCAATGGTGTCGCTTTGCGCCAGCAACACGGTTTGCTCCAGCATGTTGCGCAATTCGCGCACGTTGCCCGGCCAGCTGTAGCTGAGCAGCAAATCTTCGGCCTGGTCGCTGAAATGCAGGTTCGGCTTGCCGTAGCGTTTGCCATGTAGCGCCAGGAAGTGCCGGGCCAGCAGCAGGATATCGGCGCCACGGGCATACAGGCGCGGCACCTTGATGGAAATGATGCGCAGGCGGAAGAACAGGTCACGGCGGAATTTGCCTTGCTGGACCATCTGTTCGAGATTGCAGTTGGTGGCGCTGATCACCCGCAGATCGACCTTGCGTTCCTTTACCGAACCGACCCGGCGAATGGTCCGGTCTTCCAGCAGTTTCAGCAGCTTGGCTTGCAGCAGCAAGTCCATTTCACCGATTTCATCGAGGAACAGCGTGCCGCCGTCGGCCGCTTCCACCAGCCCCATGCGACGATCCTTGGCGTCGGTGAAGGCGCCCTTCTCGTGGCCGAACAGTTCCGATTCCACCAGATTGGACGGGATCGAAGCACAGTTGAATTCAATGAACGGGCCTTTGGCGCGCGGGCCGTCGAAGTGCAAGGCCCGGGCCACCAGTTCCTTGCCGGTGCCTGTCTCGCCTTCGACCAGTACCGGCGGCAGGTCGCTGTTGGCCATGCGCCGCTCGGCGTCGAGCAACTGGGTGATGGTGCCCTTGAGGTACGCCATCGGTGCCGATTCGCCAATCAGTGCCTGTACCCCCGACTTCTGGGCCTCGCGCTCCTGGTAAAACGACAGCGTGCGCTCCATGCGGTCGGTGGCCAGGGCCTTGTCCAGCAGCAGCTTGAGCTCTGGCAGGGCCACGGGTTTGGTGACGTAGTGAAAGGCGCCCTCTTTCATCGCCACCACGGCGTCTTCGACGTTGCCGTAGCCGGTCATCATGATCACTTTCAGATCCGGCGCGCTGATGCGCAGCTTCTGGATCAGGTCGTGACCACTCATGCCTGGCAACGAGTTGTCGGTCAGTACCACGTCAGGCGCGAAAGAACCCAATTGCTCCAGTGCATCTTCAGCCGAGTGGCAGACGGTCACCTCGAAGTCCTTGCGCTCCAGGTAAGTCTGAATATTCTCGGCGAGGATTTCGTCATCCTCGACCAGCAGAATGCTGTGCTCCATATGCCCCTCCCGTTGCCACTTTGAAATTGAGACAAACACGGGTTCCTTCCTGCTCCCGGCTGGTCAGTTCGACCGAGCCGTCAAACCGCTCCATTATTCTTTTGACCAGGGCCAGGCCCACGCCCAACCCACCTTGCTTGGTGGTGAAAAACGGCTTGAAGACCATTTGCTGCTGTTGTTTTGAGATGCCCTTGCCGGTGTCGGTCAATGTCATTCTCACGTCGCCGGACACCGAGGAATCGATCTCGATCGTCAGCACGCCGCCCTTGGGCATTGCTTCCAGTGCATTAGCAAACAGGCTATTGAGTATTTGCGTGAGCAGCACCTGCTGGCTGACGACCGGTGGCACGCTGACAGGAGAGAAACGCACCTCGACGTCCGACCGCTTGATCAGGGACTCAAAGGCACTCAGGGTGTCTTCGAGGGCCAGCACCAGATCGACCGTTTCACAGTCGTCATTCATCGGCCGCAACGACACCAGTAATTCACGGACCCAGCGCGACATGCGGTCGACCTGACTGATGATGTCGCCAATGTTTTTCTGTGCGGTCTGGCTGGCGATGTCCTGGGCCAGTTCGGCGCTGGAACGGATATTGGCCAGCGGGTTGCGCAAGCTGTGGGCCACCGCCGAGGACATCTCGCCAAGGGCGACAAAGGTCTCGTTGGCGATCAGTTGTTTCTGCTGGCTCTGCAACAGCGTCGCCGCGCGCCGCACGATCCAGAACAAACCCAGGTAAATGGCCGCCCCGCCGATCAGCGTGGCCAGCCAGATCGCCTTGAAGCCACGCTGAATGCGCTCCACCAGATCCAGCGGCTCCTTATAGATTTCCACCATGGCAATCACTTTGCTTCGGTCGGCGTTGAACATCGGAATGTAGTTCTCGACGAACAAATACTCCGGTTCGCGCAGCAAGCGCTGCTCGGGACGCTCCTCATCGATTTCGTGGTAGCTGGTGGACACCGGCGATTTCATTTCGAAGGACTCGTCCAGTTCAAAGTCATCTTCGATGCGCACGCCAATCAAATCGGAGTTGGTCGACCAGACCACGGTGCGGTCCAGGGCGTACACCGTCGCCAGCAGGATGTCCGGCAGATGCCTCACATGGTCGAGAAACTCAGCGCGGGCGGCGGCCCGGGATACGGGGTTGACGTCGGGGTAGGCATCGTCCATGCGCGGGTCGAGCATTTCACCCATGGTCCGCCCTGGGGCAATGCCGGCATGCCGGATTTCGGCCTCGCCAATGGACTGGATGAACTGGGCGGTCAGCATCGAATCACGCTCGATACTTTCATCGACAACAAAGCGCGTGGAGATGTAACCCAACCCCAGTGCCACCACAGCGATGATCAGAAAGCTTGCCAGGGAAAACCAGCGCAGCAAGTTGAACTGCGGCCGCCAACCCTTGCGTTGTGCTACCGGAGCCTGCGGCGCAGCTACTTTTTGTTGTTCGAGTATCTGCATGGCTGTGTCCTGGGTGCCTGAAATCGAGCGTTTTCAGCCGCTTTCAGGATCAGTGTAGGTGGCATTGACTGCCTTGACCGACCCGCGTGATTTTTTTGACACTACTGCACCCGGGGCGTCTCGGGGTGCGCGACCGAATGATGTTGTTCAGGCTCCTCCTTCACACTGACCAATGGCGCCGCTGGCGGATGCTGACGGTCGGTTTCTTCTCGCAGGAAATCGATGAGGGACTGGGCGGATTTCGCATCCAGGCGCAAGTTGGGCATCGAGATCCGGTTGTAGCGCTCGAACAGCTCCATCGCAATCGGGTCCTTTTCCTCGAGCATGCGGTCAGGTTCGCGGATCCAGCGCTTGAGCCAGGCCGGATCGCGCTGGTAGGTCACACCGATCAGGTCCGGGCCGATGCTGCGCAAGCCGATGCCCTGCCCGTCCAGCGGACCGAGGCTGTGGCAAGAGGCGCAGCGGGTGCGAAACAGCTCTTCGCCATTGCTCGGCGGGCGAATTTCCGGTGCATCGACATAGCTTTCTTCGACACTGGGCTGTTTCCAGTTATGCAGGGTATTGGCCAGTTGATCGGCCAGAATCCACGGGTTTTCGAACGGCGAGGCTTTCATCCAGCGACCCGTTGCCTGGTTGCCGACGATAAGACTCAGGTTGTGGTCCTTATTGCGCCCGTTATCGACGCCTTCGATGAACAGCCCCAGTTTTTTGCGCAGGTCGGTGACGTCGGCGAATTCCCCTGTGAGGAATTTCCACCCGGGCCCGACCTGGAAGCGTTGCGCATAGGCCTTGAGCACCTCGGGGGTATCGCTCAAGGGGTCGATGCTGATGGAGTAGAAGAAGATGTCCTTGCCGACCCGATCCCCCAGCAGTTTCTGCACCTGACGCAAGCGCGCGGTTTCCAGGGGGCAGGAGTCGCTGCACGAGGTGAAAATGAAGTTGATCACCACCACCTTGTCTTTGATCAAGTCATCGAAAAAATGCAGCGGCTGTCCGTCCTGGTCGGTCAGCGGGGTGTTGGGGAAATAGTCGGCCCCCCACGGAGTGACGGCTTCAACGACAGCGGATTCGCCAGTGGATGCCGGGGCAGGTGCGGGCGTCGACGTCGGCTGGCTGGCGACCAGCAGTTGGCTGGCCAGCAAACCGGTCACCAGCATCAGCACCAGGTGCATGCCCAGGGCTCGTGAGCGTGGTGAATGTATCTCTTTTTTTTCCATCACCAGCCGCCTCGATGTGGTGAAGGGGGTAATGGTGGTTTTGCAAGGACCTCGCCAATCATGTGTTTTTCTATAAAAAAGTACTAACACTCCATAAAACAATGATTTATCAAAATCAATGGGCGATGACCGGGGAGATGACCGGGGATTGATACCCAATGTTGGGGGTAGTTCATCCCCGTTTTCAGGTGGCCAGAACAAATGACAGCCGCACAGTGGTGCCCTCGCCTTCACTGCTGTCGAGGCTCACCGCACCGCCAAATCGCTCCATGATCCGCTTGACCAACACCAGCCCGACGCCCAGCCCGCCCTGCTTGGTGGTGAAAAACGGCCGGAAGGCCATTGTGCGCTGTTCTTCGCTCATGCCTTTGCCGGTATCGCTCACCCTCACGCTGACGCTCTGGGCATCGCACGGTTCGATTTGGATGGTCAGGGTGCCACCCGCGTCCATGGCCTCCACCGCATTGGACAGCAGGCTGTTGAGGATCTGGGTCAGTTGCACGTGTTGGCTCAGCACCATGGGCGTCTGGTCCGGCTCGAACACCACGCTGACCCTGGCCTTGCCGATCTGGTGCTCGTAAGCCATCAGGCTGTCATGCAGGGCCGCCACCAGGTTCACCGGTTCCGCCTCGTCATTGAGCGGTCGCAGGGACTGGAGCAACTCCCGCACCCATGTCGACATGCGATCGACCTGGCCAATGATGTCGTTGATGTTCCTGTGTGCCGGGCCGCTGTCGAACTCTATCGCCAACTCGGCGCTTGAACGGATGTTCGCCAAAGGATTGCGCAGACTGTGGGCGACCGCCGAGGACACCTCTCCCAGAGCCACAAAGGTTTCGTTGGTGATCAATTGCTTTTGCTGCGTCGCCAGCAGGATCGCCGCCCGCCGCACGATCCAGTACAGCCCCAGGTAAATAAGACCGCCGCCCAGGGCGGTCGCCAGCCAGATCAGCACCAGGCCGCGCTCCATGCGGTTGATCAGGTCCTGCGGTTCCTTGTAGATCTCGACCATCGCCGTGACGGTGCTGCCATCGGCGTCCAACAGGGGAATATAGTTTTCGATGAAGATGTATTTGGGGGGCTCCACAAACTTCTGCTCCATGCGGGATGTGTCCACACCGTGGAAACTGGTCGACACCGAAGTCTTGGCGTTGAAAGCACGGTCGAGGTCTTCATCGGCACGGTTGGTGATGCCCATCAAGGCCGGATTGGTCGACCAGATCACCATGCGGTCGGGGGCATAGATGTTGGCCAGGATCACGTCCGGCAAGTTTTCGATGTGGTCGAGGAATTCATCACGGGCACTGGCACGGGACAGCGGGTCGACGTCAGGAAAGTCCTTGTCTTTTCGTGGGTCGAGCAACTCGCCCATGGTCCTGACGTTGGGAATCGCCACATGCCGCACTTCGGCCGCGGCAATCGCCTGGACGAATTGCGAGGTCAACAGCGCATCGCGCTGCACGCTTTCGGTAATCACGAACCGCGTGGACACCGCCCCCAGCGCCACCGCCACCGTGCCGATCACCACCATGCTGACCAGTGAAAACCAGCGCAGCAGATTGAACGGCTCCTTGCGCGTGTTCAAGCGAACTTCGCTGTCGGTCGCAAGTACTTTGGCGATGGTGTTCATGGACACGGTTCCCGGAAACCCCCTATAGGTTTATAGCCCAGCCATGGCCGTTTGCCCGAACCTGGGGACTGCGATACCCCACCCACCCCGCAGCCCCGTCACCCCCAAAGCGGGGGACAGTTGCCCGCGCCATAACCTCCCGTACTGCCGCCAACGATTGCGCCAAGGCCTTTACTGCGGGCTTCTCACGGGCGTTTTTGCCGATTGGTATGGAAGTTGCCGATATCCCTGCCAACTGCCCCATCCCCAAGGGGCAGGTACTTCGACAGAGGGAATACCCATGCACCCGTTACTGTGCAAAACCGCGACTGCCCTGGTCATGACCGCTCTAGCCCAAGGCATGGCCCAGGCAGCGCTGTTTGCCGTAGACCCCGGACCCTACCTGCCAGCCAATGGCAATTTCGCCGCCTGGTATCAAGACAGCCACGGCCGCACCCTTGACCTATGTTTATCAAAGGCTGTCAGTTCCAGGGTTGCCAGCGCGCCAGGCGCTCCGACTTACATGTGCTCGCTGATCCCTAATCCCGGCATTTTCGATGACAATCAACCGTTGGTCTTTCCGACCAATTTCCCCGACGAAGCGTTCTGGGCCACAGGCGAAACGACCATCGTCGATGCCGCCCGAGGCATCGACCTGACCTATGTCTCGGCGCTCGAAGCAGCCTTCAGTGGTGGGGATCCAATGGAGGGTGACCAGATCAGCTTCGCCCGCATTCGTGTTCGCATCGACGTGCCCACCGCCGGCACTTACGTCATCACCCACCCCTACGGCGTCGAAGTGTTCAACGTCGACACTCCCGGCCGACGGGCGATCAACATGACCCGGGACATTGGCATCGGTGCGCCGAAAACCTACGACGGCGCGCTCAAGGGCGATGTCGGGCCGTTCCTGCGCAGCGTCAACGGTCCCTACACCGAAACCAACCCGAGCACTGGCCAGGCCGAACAATTCGTCGGTGATCCGAACCTCGCCGAAGCCGTCACCGGCAGCCCGTTCAACACCAACTACGTGCGCATCGAAGGCCCCAATGGCCTGGACTTGCGCACCAACCTCTTCGCCGTATCCGGCAAATTGTCGAAGGTGGTCCGGCCGACCCCGGTAATCGCCGAGCGCAGCACCTACTCGCGACAAGCCGGCACCAGCGCCCCGGTGGCCCAGCAGGACGTGTTCGTGCTGGCCCCGCCGCCACCGGCCACCGTGACCCTGGACAGCAACAACCCGGTACTGAACTTCACCGAAGCGAACACCACCGGCCACTGGTATGCGCAGTCGCCGAACAATCCGACGCTGCCGAGCACCTTGCAGGTGACTGCCGACAACCACCTGGCCATCGCCAGCAGCACGCCGACCATTTTGCCCATGCCGCTGACCGACCTGGTGACGATCTCACGCGCCGAGTACAGCCTGAGCACCGGGCAAATCACCATCGTGGCCTCGACCAGCGATGAAACGTCGCCTCCGGTGCTCACCGCCAGCTCCGGCACCGGTATCGCCATCGGCGCCTTGAGTGGTGACGGCGCCGTGAAAAGCCTGGCCACCGGCATCTCGCCGATTCCGCCGGCCCAGGTTCGTGTGTCGTCCTCCAATGGCGGCAGCGATACCGAAGAAGTGGTCATCGTGCAATGAACGCCCACATGCCCGGATCCTCATCAGGAGGCATCATGAACAAATGGCCACGCCTGGCGCTCAACGCCCTGGGACTGACTCTATCGCTGACCGGCAGTGCCTTCGCGCAACTCGCCGCCGTCGATCCCGGCCCTTACACCTTTGCCACCGGAAAATTCCCGATCTGGTATCAGGACACGAATTTGCTGTCGATGGAGTTGTGCCAGTCCCGCGCCGCCAGCTCGCGGGTGGCCGCCAGTGTGCCACCGGCCTACATGTGCACCCTGCTGCCGACGCCGGGTATTTTCGATGACACCCTGCCGATGGTGTTCCCGGATAACTGGCCAGACGAAGCCTTCTGGTTCCTTGCCGAGACCAGCATCCCCAACGACACCGCAGGCTATGGCATGGACGCCTATGTCGCCGGGATCGAGGCCGCGTTTGCCGGTGGCAACCCGCTCGATGGCGACCAGGTCAGCTTCGCGCGGATTCGCATGCGGGTGAACATTCCCGTTGCCGGGACCTACACCATTACCCACCCCTATGGCGTGGAAACGGTGAACGTCACCACCACCGGGCGTCGTGCGATAAACATCACCAGGGACGTCGGCATCGGTGCGCCGGGCGTTTTCAGCGGTGCGGTCAACGGTGCGATCGGGCCGTTCCTGCGCAGCGTCAACGGCCCCTACACCGAGGTGAACCCGGACTCCGGCGCCGTCGAAACCTTCGTCGGCGACCCCAACCTCACCGAAGCCGTGACCGGCAGCCCCACCAACACCAACTTCGTGCGCATCCAGGGTCCGGCCGGGACTATCCAGACCAACCTGTTCACCCTGTCCGGCAAGGTGCTCGACAACCGCGCGCAAACCGCGGTGGACATGACCCGTGCCACCTACCGCCGGATAGCCGGCACGGGCGGCAACAACACCCGGGTTGAAGTGTTTGCCAAAGCCGCCAACGGCTCGACCCTGTGCTTTCGCGAAAGCATCGCCCTGGTCCCCGGCCCGCCTGTATCGCCCTGCCAGACCAACATGGTGAGCGATAACAACGGCGTGTTCTTCGCCCAGCATCTGCTGGTCAACGGGACGGTGCCGCCACTCGTGGTAGTCACCGCCACCGACCCCGCCGGGACCACTCGCCCGACCGCGGTGTCGAGCAAGCTCTCGGACGTGGTGAAAATCCAGACCGCCCGTTACAGCTGGAGCAACCACAGCCTGCTGATCGAGGCCACCTCCACGGACGAAGTGGTGGTACCGGACATGGTCGCCCAGGGTTACGGGCGGCTGTCGAAAACCGGAATCCTGCAGCGCCTGACGGTGACTGACCTGACCCAACCTCCTGCAACCGTGACGGTCAAGTCCGCCGCTGGCGGCAGTGACACCGAGCCCGTTGTCGTCGTGGGTACGGCGCCGGACAGCGGCCTGAACCAGCGGCCGCTTGCGGTTGCCGACGCTGGCAGCACCAGCTTCGGTGTGCCGCTCACCCTCAACGTGCTGGCCAATGACAGCGACCCGGACGGCAATACCCCGCTGAGCATTACTGCGCTGACCCAACCGGCCACCGACCAGGGCTCCGTGGCATTGAGCGGCACTACGGCGGTGGTCTACACCCCTCCCGCTGTCGTCAACGCGCCGCTGACCGCGACCTTCACCTACAAGGCCCAAGACGTCAAAGGCCTGGCCTCGACGACGGCGGCAACCGTGACCATTACCGTGGCGCCTAACCGGCCTCCGGTGGCAGTCGCCGATGCCGTCACGACACTGGGTGTGGCGATTCCAATCAACGTGCTGGCCAACGACACCGACCCAGAAGGCAATGTGCCACTCGCGGTCGCCAGCTTCACTCAGCCACCGGCAAATCGCGGCACCGTCAGCAGTAACGGCACGGTGCTCACCTATACCCCACCGGCCACCATCACCACGGCCTTCACCACGACCTTCACCTACATCGCCCGGGACAGCTTCGGCGCCCAGTCGACGTCGCCGGCCACGGTCACGGTGCAGGTCTCGCCACGGCCCGCGGCGGAAACCTTCGCAGTGACCACCGCAACGGTGAGTGCCCGTTCCAATAACCGCTTCACCTGGAACTTTGCCGGCACCTCATCGGTGACCACCGGCAACACCATCACTATCAAAGTCACCACGCCGACCGGGCTCGTCACCCTGGGCACCACCACCGTACCGGTGAATGGTCGCTGGCGGTTGACGGTGAACAACACCACCACGGTCGTACCGTCGGCGAACCCGACCGCCACGATCACCTCGTCCCAAGGCTCCGTGCGGACAGTGCCGGTGATCGCCAACTGAGCCTGCGCCCCATTCGCCACGTTGGTTGATGGGGCCGGCTTGAACCCTATGGAAAAACGCGGCCTCGGGTGGGGGCCGCGGTTTTTTGCCGGGTTTGTTCGTCTGTGAGAATTGAGTCGGCTGACAGGCCGTCATCGCGAGCAAGTCGGATCGCCGCACCGTCGCTCCCACAGAAGAGCAAAGGCAGAGCGGCGTACACCGACGCTTCTCACCACTCATCAGGCCGAGTGTTAGCTCGCCTGCAGCTCTTGATCTTGATCCACCCGCCCCCTCGGAAGGCTGAGTGGAGGTGTTCATCCGGGGATTGGCGCGCAGCGCCGTTCGACGCAGTCGAACTCATTGCAGTGAGTCGCCGTAAGGGCGAAACCATAAGCAGCCGTTACCGCAGCAACGGATATGTACTCAGCCCCACAACCTGATCGACAGCCGCTCGGCCAGCGCCTTGGCCTGGCTCGCCACATCGGTGACGGCGGTACTTTCCCACCACATCCCGCGCAACGGCGGGCCCATGGCAAACAGACGACTGGCGGGATGACCCTCGGCGTCCAGGACCGCGCCATCGACTTCTGCGGCGATGCCCAGAGCCAAGGGCCCGGGCCGGACCAGGCCACGGGCAAGCAGTTGCCGTGGCAACGGTCTCGCGACCCGGCGCCAGTCGTACTCGATACCGCTGGAATTGATCAGGGCGGCACCGCTGACCACGCAGGTCTGCGCCTCGCCGCGCCGTCGAAGGCGAATACTCACCTCGCCATTCAGCGAGGGCTCAAGGCCCTGGTAAGAGGCTGCGTGAATACGTAACCGCCCTTCTTTATACAAGCGCTCCACCAGTTCGGCGCTCAAGGGTGGCGAGCGGTGATGGTGGCTTTCCCACCACGGTCGCACATGTCGCACGAACTGCCGACGCTGTATATCCGTCGCCTGATGCCACAAGCGGCCGATGTGTGCCCGCACCGTGTCCAGTGGCGCTTGCCAGTCGATGCCCAGGGCGATGGCGTCCCGGCAGTGGCGACGCAGTTCACGCATCAACTGTCGGGGTGTGCGGATGTTTTGATCTTCAGCGAGAAAGTCCACCCAGGCCGGCGGCTGGCGGCGCACATGGGGCAGCAGGCCATGGCGGGAAAACACTTCGATCGGCCCGCGATGCCCGGCCTGCTCCAGGGACACCACGGCGTCGACCATGGTCAGGCCCGAGCCGATGATCATGACCGTCGATTGCGGATCGAGTCGCTGCATGGCTGTCACGTCCCACGGATCGAGGGCCGCCGCATTCAAGCCGCTGGAGCGGGTTTGTGGCGTACGCGCGGCGGGAAACATCCCGGTGGCCAGTACCGCAAACGCGCCCTGCACGCATCGGCCGTCGCTCAAGGTCAACCGCACGGCATCGGCATCGGCTTGCAAGTCGACCACTTCGGCCTGCACATGCTCGACCGTCGAACCGTTCAAAGCGCCCACCGCCTGCGCTTCGGCCAGGCGTTGCCGGGCGTACAGGCCGAATACGCCCCGTGGCGGAAACAGTTCGCTGATCGGCACGTGCTGCTGATCCGACTCCGGCCAGCCGCCCGCCTCGATGTACCCGGTCAGCCATTGGGTCAGGTCGTCGGCGTTGTCCGGGTCGACACTCATCCGCGCCGCGTTGCCGTTAAGGGTATGGCCCGGTTCCACCGCGCTGTAGGCTTCACCCCGCCCCAACTCGGCCCGGGGCTCGAACACCAGCACCCGGCGCCGGCCCGGCAAACGCATCAACTGCGCCGCCAGCATCGCGCCACTGAGGCCGCCGCCGACAATCAGGATATCGGCGTCATTGGTCAAGTTCTGGCCCATCGTGCACTCCCTGTTCAGATCACCACATTACGCACAAACTTCGCCGCCACCGCCCCGTCGTTGCGATAACAGTGCGGCTGGTTGCTGGCGAACATGAAGAATTCACCCGCCGCGATATTCTGCGCCTGGTCGCCGAGCATAACGGTCAGGCAACCTTCGAAGACATAAATCTGCTCGCTCCAGCCATCGGCGTCCGGTTCCGACGGATACACCTCGCCCGGCTGCAGGCACCACTCCCACTGCTCGACTTCACGGCTGGCCTGGGCCTTGGAGAGCAACACCGCCCTGCTGCCGGGGATCGTGCCGGTCCAGGCCAGTTCATTGATACGACTGGGATCCCGGGCGTCGGGGGCCTGGATCAGATCACTGAAGGCGACGTCGAGGGCTTCGGCCACCCGGTCGAGGGTGGTCAGGCTGACGTTCTTTTCCCCCGCCTCGATCGCCACCAGCATGCGACGGCTGACACCGGACTTTTCGGCCAGCGCCGTCTGGCTCAGTTCGGCGGCATGACGCAAACGACGGACGTTTTGACTGACGTGCTGGAGGACCGATGCCCGTTGGGTAGAATCTTTGTGCACTATATTGCTCACTGAGTGGGGTTGGGCAGTATACTGCGCAACATACGACGCATTGTGCGTCCCCCTCCAGTAGCGTGCAAGGTCATGACGTCGGTGAACTCCCCAATGGCTTCCTCCCGTTTTACAAGGTTCAGCAAGGCCGAATGCGTGCTGGTGCTGATCACCATGGTCTGGGGCGGTACCTTCCTGCTGGTGCAGCATGCGATGACCGTCAGCGGCCCGATGTTTTTCGTCGGCCTGCGCTTTGCCGCCGCCGCAAGCATCGTCGCCCTGTTTTCCTGGCGTCACCTGCGCGAGTTGACCCTGCTCGAACTCAAGGCCGGGGCGTTTATCGGCGTGGCCATCATGCTCGGCTACGGCTTGCAGACGGTCGGGTTGCAGAGCATTCCCAGCAGCCAATCGGCATTCATTACCGCGCTGTACGTCCCGTTTGTGCCGTTGCTGCAATGGCTGGTGCTGGGACGGCGTCCGGGGTTGATGCCAAGCATCGGCATCATGCTGGCCTTTACCGGGTTGATGCTGTTGTCCGGGCCGTCCGGTGCGTCTTTCAACTTCAGCCCCGGTGAAATCGCCACTTTGATCAGTGCCGTGGCCATTGCGGCCGAGATCATCCTGATCAGCACCTATGCCGGCCAGGTCGATGTGCGCCGGGTGACGGTGGTGCAACTGGCGGTCACTTCGGTGCTGTCGTTCCTGATGGTGGTGCCGACCAACGAAGCGATACCGGACTTCTCCTGGTTGCTGTTGTGCAGCGCGCTGGGCCTGGGGGCGGCGAGCGCGGCGATTCAGGTGGCGATGAACTGGGCACAGAAAAGTGTGTCACCGACCCGCGCCACGCTGATCTATGCCGGCGAGCCGGTGTGGGCCGGGATTGTCGGGCGCATTGCCGGGGAACGCTTGCCGGCCATTGCCCTGGTCGGGGCCGGGTTGATTGTAGCGGCGGTGATAGTCAGTGAGTTGAAGACCAAGGGTAAGGGTGCAGCGGTTGATGAAGTGCTGGAAAGCGAAAGCGGCAACTGAAGCATACAGATCAAAAGATCGCAGCCTGCGGCAGCTCCTACATTGAAATGCGTACCCTGTAGGAGCTGCCGCAGGCTGCGATCTTTTTTGCCTCCCGATGAAACAATGTGAATCAGGGCTTTTCCGTCTACCGTGTAGGATTCTGCGACAGCTTGGCGTTTGGTGATCCGGGAGCTGGCACGTATGATGCTTCACAAACTTCCGCAGATTAGAAGCCTATGTCCCTGATAGTTCTACTGCTTCTGCCTTTCATAGGCAGCTGTTTGGCGGCCGTGCTGCCGCACAATGCCCGTAACGCCGAATCCTTGCTGGCTGGCCTGATCGCCCTGATCGGCACCGTTCAGGTCGCCTTCCTGTACCCGCAGATCGCCGATGGCGGCGTCATTCGCGAAGAGTTTTCATGGCTGCCCAGCCTGGGCCTGGACTTCGTCCTGCGCATGGACGGTTTCGCCTGGCTGTTCTCCATGCTGGTGCTGGGCATCGGCACCCTGGTTTCGCTGTACGCCCGCTACTACATGTCGCCGAACGATCCGGTGCCGCGATTCTTCGCGTTTTTCCTGGCCTTCATGGGCGCCATGCTTGGCCTGGTGATTTCCGGCAACCTGATCCAGATCGTGTTTTTCTGGGAGCTGACCAGCCTCTTCTCGTTCCTGTTGATCGGCTACTGGCACCATCGCGCCGATGCCCGGCGCGGCGCCTACATGGCGTTGATGGTGACCGGTGCGGGCGGTTTGTGCCTGCTGGCGGGGGTCATGCTGCTTGGCCATGTGGTCGGCAGCTATGACCTGGACAAGGTCCTGGCCGCCGGCGACCTTATTCGCGCCCATGCCCTCTACCCCATTCTGTTGCCCCTGATCCTGATCGGCGCCCTGAGCAAAAGTGCGCAATTTCCCTTTCACTTCTGGCTGCCCCACGCCATGGCCGCGCCGACGCCCGTGTCGGCGTATTTGCACTCGGCGACCATGGTCAAGGCCGGGGTCTTTCTGCTTGCACGGCTATGGCCTTCGCTATCGGGCAGTGAAGAATGGTTCTACATCGTCAGCGGCGCCGGTGCCTGCACCCTGTTGCTCGGGGCGTACTGCGCGATGTTCCAGAACGACCTCAAGGGATTGCTGGCCTACTCGACCATCAGCCACCTGGGCCTGATCACCCTGTTGCTCGGCTTGAACAGCCCCCTGGCCGCCGTCGCCGCAGTGTTCCACATCCTCAACCACGCGACGTTCAAGGCCTCGTTGTTCATGGCCGCCGGCATCATCGACCACGAAAGTGGCACCCGCGATATCCGCAAACTCAGCGGCCTATACAAGTTGATGCCGTTTACCGCCACCCTGGCCATGGTCGCCAGCGCCTCGATGGCCGGCGTGCCGTTGCTCAACGGTTTCCTGTCCAAAGAGATGTTCTTCGCCGAAACCGTGTTCATCAATGCCACGCGCTGGGTCGAACTGAGCTTGCCGATCGTGGCAACCATTGCCGGTACCTTCAGCGTCGCCTACTCCCTGCGTTTCACCGTGGATGTGTTCTTCGGTCCGCCCGCGACCGACCTGCCCCACACGCCCCACGAGCCACCGCGCTGGATGCGCGCACCGGTGGAATTGCTGGTATTCACTTGCCTGCTGGTGGGGATCTTCCCGGCCCAGATAGTCGGCCCGCTGCTCGCGGCGGCGGCGCAACCGGTGGTTGGCGGCACGCTGCCCGAGTACAGCCTGGCCATCTGGCACGGCCTGAACGCGCCGATGATCATGAGCCTGATCGCCTTGTCCTGCGGCTCCGTGCTTTATCTGCTGCTGCGCAATCAATTCAAGCGCGGGCGCTTCGGTCGGCCGCCCGTCATCGGTCGCCTGGACGGCAAGCACCTGTTCGAATACGCGCTGGTCGCCATCATGCGCCTTGCCCGTCGCCTGGAACCGCGAATTGGCACCCGGCGCCTGCAAATGCAGTTGTTCCTGGTGGTGCTCGCCGCCGTGCTGGCCGGGTTGATTCCCATGCTCCACAGCAGCCTTCACTGGGGTGACCGGCCGAAAATCCCCGGGTCGATCGTGTTCGTTACCTTGTGGTTGCTGGCCATCGCCTGCGCCCTTGGTGCGGCTTATCAGGCCAAGTATCACCGTCTCGCCGCCCTGACCATGGTCAGCGTCTGCGGCCTGATGACTTGCGTCACCTTCGTCTGGTTTTCCGCGCCGGACCTGGCCCTGACCCAACTGGCGGTCGAAGTGGTGACCACGGTGCTGATCCTGCTGGGCCTGCGCTGGCTGCCACGACGGATCGAGGAGGTCTCGCCGTTGCCGGGCAGCCTGCGTCGGGCGCGGGTACGGCGTATCCGCGACTTGCTGCTGTCGACCTCGGTCGGTATCGGCATGGCATTGCTGGCCTACGCCATGCTGACCCGCCAGACCCCCAACGACATTTCCTCGTTCTACCTGAGTCGCGCCTTGCCCGAAGGCGGTGGCAGCAACGTGGTCAACGTGATGCTGGTGGATTTCCGTGGTTTCGACACCCTCGGTGAAATCACCGTGCTGGTGGCCGTGGCCCTGACCGTGTATGCCCTGCTACGCCGTTTCCGCCCACCGAAAGAAAGCCTTCAACTACCGGCCCAGCAACGCCTGCTCGCCCCGGACGTGGTCACCGACCTGGTCAACCCGCGCCACGCCAGCGACACCGCCCTCGGCTTCATGATGGTGCCGGCGGTGCTGGTGCGCCTGCTGTTGCCGGTGGCGCTGGTGGTGTCGTTCTACCTGTTCATGCGCGGGCACAATCAACCGGGCGGCGGCTTTGTCGCCGGGCTGGTGATGTCGGTGGCGTTCATCCTGCAATACATGGTCGCCGGCACGCAGTGGGTCGAGGCGCAAATGAGCCTGCGGCCACTGCGCTGGATGGGTACGGGACTGATGATTGCCACGGCCACCGGGCTGGGGGCGATGCTGGTCGGCTATCCGTTCCTGACCACCCACACTTGGCATTTCTCGTTGCCGCTGCTGGGTGACATTCACCTGGCCAGCGCGCTGTTCTTCGACATCGGTGTGTACGGCGTGGTGGTCGGCTCGACCCTGTTGATCCTCACCGCCCTCGCCCACCAATCGGTGCGCGGCCACAAAACCGCCGCCCAGCCCAGATCCGTTGCCGCCAAAGGAGCCGTCTGATGGAAGAAGTCATCGCAATCGCCATCGGCGTACTGGCCGCGTCCGGCGTCTGGCTGATCCTGCGCCCACGGACGTTCCAGGTGGTCATGGGCCTGTGCCTGCTGTCCTACGGCGTCAATCTGTTCATCTTCAGCATGGGCAGCCTGTTCATCGGCAAGGAACCGATCATCAAAGACGGCGTGCCGCAGGATCTGTTGCACTACACCGACCCGTTGCCGCAGGCGCTGGTGCTGACGGCGATCGTCATCAGCTTCGCCATGACCGCGCTGTTCCTGGTGGTGCTGCTGGCCTCCCGAGGCCTGACCGGCACCGACCATGTGGATGGCCGGGAGCCCAGGGAATGATGGCGATGACTCACCTGATCGTCGCGCCCATCCTGCTGCCACTGCTGACCGCCGCGATCATGCTGATGCTCGGCGAGAAGCACCGGCCGCTCAAGGCGAAGATCAATCTGTTCTCCAGCCTGCTCGGCCTGGGTATTGCCGTGGCGTTGCTGCAATGGACGCAGACCACCGGCGTGCCCGGCTCCATCGGTGTGTACCTGCCGAGCAACTGGCAAGTGCCGTTCGGCCTAGTGCTGGTGGTCGATCGCCTGTCGGCGCTGATGCTGGTGCTGACCGGCATCATCGGTGTCAGTGCCCTGCTGTTCGCCATGGCACGCTGGGACAGCGCAGGTTCGAGTTTTCACGCGCTGTTCCAGATCCAGTTGATGGGCCTTTACGGCGCGTTCCTCACTGCTGACCTGTTCAACCTGTTCGTGTTCTTCGAGGTGCTGCTGGCCGCGTCCTATGGGTTGATGCTCCACGGTTCGGGCCGGGCGCGGGTGTCGTCGGGGCTGCATTACATCTCGATCAACCTGCTGGCCTCGTCGCTGTTCCTGATTGGCGCGGCGCTGATCTATGGGGTCACCGGCACCCTGAACATGGCTGACCTGGCGGTAAAAATCCCGCTGGTGTCCGAAGCTGATCGCGGCTTGCTTCACGCGGGCGCGGGGATCCTGGCCATCGCGTTCCTGGCCAAGGCCGGCATGTGGCCGCTGAACTTCTGGCTGGTGCCGGCCTATTCCTCGGCCAGCGCGCCGGTGGCGGCGATGTTCGCGATCATGACCAAGGTCGGCGTGTACACCTTGCTGCGCCTGTGGACGCTGCTGTTTTCCGCCCAGGCCGGGGCCTCGGCGTTCTTTGGCGGCGACTGGCTGATCTACGGCGGCATGGCGACCATCGTCTGCGCCGCCATTGCGATCCTCGCCGCGCAGCGACTGGAGCGCATGGCCAGCCTGAGCATCCTGGTGTCGGCGGGCATTCTGTTGTCGACCATCGGTTTCGCCCAGCCGAACCTGGTTGGCGCGGCGCTGTTCTACCTGTTCAGTTCCACCCTGGCGTTGAGCGCCCTGTTCCTGCTGGCCGAACTGATCGAGCGCTCACGCTCGGCCAACGAAATCCTGCTCGAAGATGAAACCGAACTGCTGCCCCGCCCCCTGGAATCCCTGCACCCGCCCAAAGGCACCAACCTCGACGACGACCAGAAAGCCGTGGTCGGCCAGGTGATTCCCTGGACCATGGCGTTTCTCGGCCTGAGCTTCATCGCCTGCGCCTTGCTGATCATCGGCATGCCGCCGCTCTCGGGCTTTATCGGCAAACTCGGGTTGATCGGCGCCCTGCTCAATCCCCTGGGCCTGGGTAACAGCGGCGACGTACCGGTTTCCAAGGGCGCCTGGGGCCTGTTGGTGTTGTTGATTGTGTCGGGGCTGGCGTCGCTGATCGCATTCTCGCGCCTGGGCATCCAGCGTTTCTGGACGCCAGCGGAACGACCATCGCCCCTGCTGCGACGCCTGGAATGCGTGCCGATCTTCGCCCTGCTGGGCTTGAGCATTGCACTGACCTTCAAGGCCGATCCGCTGCTGCGTTACACCCAGGCCGCCGCCGATGCCTTGTACAACCCGCAGCAATACGTGATGGCGGTGCTCGACACACGCGTTGTACCGAGCCCGTCGGCCGTGGCCCCGCAGGAGGTACAGCCATGAAGCGCCTGTTTCCGGCACCCTTGCTGTCGCTGGCCCTGTGGCTGCTGTGGCTGTTGCTGAACCTGTCGATCAGCCCCGGCAACCTGCTGCTGGGTGCCGCGCTGGGCTTCTGTGCGCCACTGATGATGCGCAGGCTGCGTCCGCTGCCGGTGCGCATCCGTCGTCCCATGGTAATCCTGCGGTTGATCCTGCTGGTCGGGCGCGATGTGCTGGTGTCCAACCTCGCCGTGGCCTGGAGCGTGCTCAATGCCAGTCGCCGCCCGCCCCGCTCGCAATTCATCAAGGTGCCGCTGGACTTGCGTGACGCCAACGGCCTGGCCGCGCTGTCGATGATCACTACGGTGGTACCCGGTACGGTCTGGTCGGAACTGGCGCTGGACCGCAGCATTCTGCTGTTGCACGTCTTCGACCTGGACGACGAGGTGCTGTTCATCCAGCACTTCAAGACGACCTACGAACGTCCGTTGATGGAGATCTTCGAATGAGCCCCTTGCTGTCGAACGCGATCCTGTTGAGCCTGTTCTTCTTTTCCCTGGCGATGATCCTGACCCTGATCCGCCTGTTCAAGGGGCCGTCGGCCCAGGATCGGGTCCTGGCGCTGGACTACCTGTACATCGTCGCGATGCTGATGATGCTCGCGCTGGGCATTCGCTATGCCAGTGACACCTACTTCGAGGCGGCGTTGCTGATCGCCCTGTTCGGTTTCGTCGGCTCGTTCGCCCTGGCGAAATTCCTGCTGCGTGGCGAGGTGATCGAATGAATATGCCATTGTCGTTGTGGGTGGAGATCCCGGTGGCGATCCTGCTGGTACTCGGCAGCCTGTTTACTTTGATCGGCGCCACGGGCCTGCTGCGCATGAAAGACTACTTCCAGCGCATGCACCCACCCGCCCTGGCCTCGACGCTCGGGACCTGGTGCGTGGCGCTGGCTTCGATCATCTATTTTTCGGCACTCAAGTCCGCGCCGGTATTGCACGCCTGGCTGATTCCGATCCTGCTGGCGATTACCGTGCCGGTGACGACCTTGCTGCTGGCCCGGGCGGCGCTGTTTCGCAAACGCATGGCCGGGGATGATGTACCGGCCGAAGTGAGCAGCCGGCGGAGTGAGAGCGGTAGTTAAACCAAAATTTTGTATTGACTGGACCGGCCTCTTCGCGGGCAAGCCCGCTCCCACAGGGTTCAGCGCAATCCCTGTGGGAGCGGGCTTGCTCGCGAAGGCTATAGACCAGCCAACACAGCAAGAGCGGTCTGTCTCAAATCCAGGCCACCGCCAACAACCCCGCCCCCAGCACCACACACAATGGCGAGTAAACCCAGGTGTCGAGCCGGGCGAACCTCGATCCTTTGACCTCTTTGAAAAAACCCACCAGTTCCGAATCGCCAATGGCCCGGGCAAACAGCAAAATCGCGATCGCGCTGATCACCCACTGCAACGACCAGTGATGCAAGGGTGGCAGGCACCAACCCACCCGCAAGCACACCAGCACGGCAATCAACAGCAACAACCCGGCCACCACGAGGGTGATCCAGCCTCGCGGCTTGAACGCTGGCCTCAGTTGCGCAGTGCCCTCCAGCGGTACTTGCGGGACCGCCGCCACCGCCGCCCACTCGCCACCCAACGCCCAATACACATGCACCAGACTGATCACGGCGAAGATCGTCACCAGCGACTGAGCCAACAACAGGGTCATGGTTCAGAGATCCTTGAAAGGGATATGAACAGAACATTGTAGGAGCTGCCGCCAGCTGCGATGTTTTGATTTTGCTTTTTTTAGACAAGATCAAAACATCGCAGCCTGCGCCAGCTCCTACAGGGTGGCGGAGACTTTATCCGCCACGTCCTTGGGCAGCCAGGCCCGCCAGACGTCCGGATGAGCCTTCATGAACGCCTGCGCTGCCTGACGCGGTGGCGTATGTTTCTCGCTCATCTCGGCCAGTGCTTTGTTCAAGGGATCGATCGGAAAGTCGACTTTGGCAAAGAACTCGGCAATCTGCGGATATTGCTTCTGGAAGGGGGTGGACACACCGATCGACAGCTTGGAGGCCAAAGAACGAGTCGGCCGTGGATTGGGGTTGTCGGCGTCGGTCAGGGTCTTCCAGGCTTCGGCGTCGAACGGCGGCTCTTCGAGTTGAATCAGCTTGAAGCGGCCGAGCAACGGCGTGGGCGACCAGTAGTAAAACAGCACCGGCTTGCCACGATGAATTGACGAACTGATCTCGGCATCCAGAGCCGCCCCCGAACCGCTGCGGAAGTTCACGTAGCTGTCGTCCAGCCCGTAGGCCTTGAGCTTCTGCTTGTTGACCACTTCCGAGGTCCAGCCGATGGGACTGTTGAGAAAACGTCCCTTGGTCGGGGCTTCCGGGTCCTTGAACACGTCTTTGTATTTTGGCAGGTCACTGACGCTGCGCAGGTCCGGCGCCAGCGGCTTGATGCCCTTGGCCGGGTCGCCCTTGATCACATACTCCGGCACCCACCAGCCTTCGGTAGCGCCCTTGACCGTGTCGCCGAGGCTGACGACCTTGCCTTCGGCTTCCGCCTTGACCCACACCGGGCTGCGACCGGCCCACTCCTCGCCAATGACCTGGATGTCATTGTTGGCCAGCGCGGTTTCCAGGGTGATGGTGGTGCCCGGCAAGGTGTCGGTCGGCAGCCCGTAGCCCTTCTCGACAATGATGCGCAGGACATCGGTAATCAGGCTGCCGCTTTCCCAGTTCAGGTCGGCGAAGTGGATCGGCGTCTGAGCGGCAGACACCGGGACGGGTGTCGCCAGCAAACCGAAAGTGGCCAGGACCGCAGCCAGCAACCGTCGAAATCCGTTCATGCTTTTGCACCTCGTGCTGTTCACAGCAATAGCAGGATGGCCTGGCAGTAGACCGCGAAGCCTCTGAATACTCAGTCCAATGACTGTAGTAGAGGTTCCTGCTTTCGAGGTGCGTGGATCAGTTTTCGCCAGTGTCCTGCAAACGCATCAGTTCTCGTCTGACCATGCTGGCGTATGGCGCCGGTTGCAGTTGGTAAAGCTGTGACGCCACCCAGTTCAGCCAGGCTCCCTGCAGAATGGTCTTCTGCCCGAACAGCCGCCGCGCTTCGTCTTGAGCACTGGCCAGGTTCTGTTCGTGGAAATCGGCGCGGGTCAGGGTCATCACTCGCTGGCCTTGAAGGTCACCAGCTCGCCTTTGCGCCACTTGGCCGCTTTGGCCGTCACGGCCTTGAGGGTCTTGGTCAGGCCTTCCTGCAACTGTTGATGGGCGGCGAACACCATCACCACGCTGTGACCTTCCTTGAACACGATTCCCTGACCGTCGGCCGTCGTCACGAAGGCGTAGTCGCCTATTCCGTAAACCGTCAGCTTGATGTCGCGGAACTTGATGTCCAGCTTGCCGCCTTCGCGACTGGGCAGCACGGACGCGCTGAAATGGTCGCCGACCTTGAGCTTGAGTCCGGGCTTGTCGTCCACCACCAGGGCTGATTCGGTGTCGATTTCGGCAATGTAGATGCCTTCGGCGTTCTGTTCGGTGATGTAAACGAAACGAGACTGAAACTGCTTGACCAGCTTTGCGCGCAAATCACCCAGCACAAACAAGGCATGCATATCGAGATTACTTACTGCCAAGGAAACATCCCCACATCTGAATAATGGTGCCGTGCGCGAAAAATGAACGCACAGCCAAAAAAGCGGCAATGCCGAAGGTGTAGCCAAAGAACCCGGGTTGAGAGTCCTGAATGAGCAGTGCACTCATTCATCACGAAGCTTGAGAAGACTACTGGAACGTCACTCGCGTCGTCCTGACTGGTGTTCGCCACAGACTGAAGGAAAACGCCCTTCCTGCTGCCGGAAAATTATGGACTATCAACTTCGGGGAAAAATCTCATCAAGAAAAAAACTTTTCCTACATATCGTCCGCAAAAAATTGCTTTAGATAAACATCATTCACCCACCAGTAGGGGTGATTCTAGAGCAGCGATGCTCTTGGAGACTAGCCAAAACGACGTACATACGTCGGTAAAACAATGAAAAGGACTTCATATGTGCACGCTGACACACTTTGCCTATCCCTTGGTGCCTGATTCGGAAACAGCACCGGCCCTGCACCCGACAAGGCTCGCCCTACATGAACCAGCTCCCGATACCTCGGCCCGCCCACGATTTCAAGTGGTTATGGCGGGCATTGCCTTCTTTCACATCAAGGATATTTCTACAGGCAGTGTAAGAGGTTTCCGAGCCAATCATAACGAAGCCTGTGCCCTCGCCCGGCTCCTCGAATCACACGGTTGACAGGCCCACCGCGCTCGCCTCTATCGACGTTTCGTCTGCCCGCCGACTTATCTCAGCCGTCGACGGGCAACTGCTGCCATACTGCCCGCCCAATAAAACGGATCCGCAGAAAATCGGGTTGCGTTGACAACAACAATGTTTTTCCAAGGGAAGTCTGCAACGTGACGGAATTTGATATCGGCGAGTTTTTCATCCGGGGTGAAGCCAGAGAAGTCGAGGGTGAATTCCAGGCCGTGATTGTCATGCGCGCCAAACCACCGCTCAAGACCGTGACCTATCACCAGGTCGAAAAGGATCGCTGGTTCAAAACCCCGGATGTCGCCGCCATGGCGGCCCAGGAATCGGCCCGGGAGCTCAAGGCCGCGGTCGATGCGGGCGCATTGAAAGCCTGATGATCGGGTTGGCGGTCTATGCTCATGGTTGCACTTGAACATCGTGATCGAACTCCACCGCTGCGGCGCCCTCGAATCCTGGGTGCGCCTCGTCCCTCGACCCGACTGATGACCTGCAAGGAGATGAAGATGGAATCACCGACCCATGACTTGAAAGGCCTGTTCGACCAGCTTGGCCTGGACTCCAGCCAGAAAGCGATCGACGACTTCATTGCCGGCCATTTCCTGCCTGACGACAAGAAACTCATCGACGCCGACTTCTGGTCACCGCAACAGGCCGGCTTCCTCAAGGAACAACTTCGCGAAGACGCAGACTGGGCGCGGGTGGTCGACGACCTGAACCTGCGCATGCACCAGACCCACTGACAACCTCAATGCAGGCTGCCAGGACTTTCGGCGTTCAATTGTGCCAGCCAGGCGGCCCTGCACTCCTCCGCTTCGTCGCGACTGGAGTACGCCGTGCCCCGGCGCTCGCCATTGAGTAACACGACCCAGCAAACCTTGCGTCCCATGGAGCGAAGGTTGGCAGGTACCCCGCTGCCGATCATGACCGCGACATCAACTTTGCCTTGCATGCTGCCCCCCCTCCGAACTTAATTAGCAACCTAATTAGTAGGCATGTTAATTAGTTTTCCGGCGAGGAAACAGCAACACCCTGCACAGGTTAATTGCAGAATTCGTAACAGTCGCCCCGCAGCCTTGTTTTTTAGCGCGGCTTTTCCGGCTTGTAGCCCAGACGTAAACCACCCCAATGCCGGCCCTTGAGCATGATCGGTACCGAAAGATCGTGCATCAACTCGCCGGTATCACGGGTATAGGTTTGCAGCAGCACGGCCTTCTGATGGCTGCCACAGCGGATCCCGGTGCGGTCAGCGAACTTGCGTTTGGTCCGGTTCTGCAAGGCATCGACCTGCGCATCTCCCGTCAACGGCTGGCTGAACAGCTGGTTGTGGGTCGGCACATACCCCTGTTGGGTGCAGGCGATGGCGAACACCAATCCTTCATGACGCGGTAACAACGGCTCTTGAATCGCTGGCAATACCTGATCGGTGTAGCGGTCGAAACGTGTCTGGTACTTGGTCGGGCTGGTATTGGGGATGACCTGGTAATTGCGGTCGAACAGATCGTCGATGCTGATTCGACCGGCATCGATATCCGCTTCAAAACGCGCTGCAATCTGGCTCGCGGCTTCCCGGGCCAGGTCATAGATGCGCTGGTGATAGTCATCCAGCCCCACTTCGGCAAGACGCTCGCTGATGGTTTCGGCTTGCCCTTCCATTTGCACCGCCGCCTGGGCCAGGCGCTGTGTCTGCTGGTCGCTGACCACCAGATCGCTGCGCATCTGCCCGATGGCGTGAAACAGACTGTCGAGTTGCAAACGGTTGATGTCTGCCCCTTGGGCGATTTCCCCGACCTGGGACTCGACGCTGGCCGCCAGTCGGGCAATGTTCTCCAGGTGCTGGCCCGTGCGCTCGACCTGCTCGACGCCGGAGTCAAGGTCGCTGGACAGTTGGCGGATCTGCTCCACCACCTGCGCCGTGCGATGCTGGATGTCGGCCACCATTTCGCCCACCTCCCCCGTAGCGGTCGCCGTGCGTGCGGCGAGCCCGCGTACCTCGTCGGCCACCACGGCAAACCCGCGACCGTGCTCCCCCGCCCGCGCCGCTTCTATCGCGGCGTTCAACGCCAACAGATTGGTCTGGCTGGCGATGGACTGAATCACCAGGGTCACCCTCTGGATATCATCGCTGCGCAGGCTCAAGGCTTCGATCAGTTCACGACTGTTGCTGGCGCGCTGGCTGAGCTGATGCATGCGCGCGATGGACTCGATCAATTCCGTACGCCCGACCACTCCGCTTTGATGCGCCTCGCTGGCGGCACTGAGCGCCTGGCGACTGAGGGTCGAGGTGGCCTGTTCGGTGGTGATCATGACCTCGGCATTGCTGACGATCTGTGCCGCCGCCGTGAGCTGCGATTGCAGTTTGTCCGCCAGTTGCCGAACCGAAAACGCCACGCCGGCGGCCGACAGTGCGTTATGGCTGGTGGTGCAGGAAAGATCGCGAGCCAACTCGCCGATGGCATCGCGGTTGGCGGGGGCAGCAGCCTCAGGGGTCGCGCGCGCGCGCAGGCGAGGCAGCCAGACAATCAATATGGCCAGGGGCAGGCCAAGGTAGAGCGACCATCCGCCCAGCGTCATGCCACATAACAACAGCATCAGGGCGATGCTTTGCAGTGTTGGCGTCAGCCAGCGGTTTTTCGGCAACAGCACGGGTGCGGGCACTGCCGCAACCAGAGACCCGTCTCTTGTCATCATCGTCACCCCGTAAAGCTTCTAATTGTTGTCTTCGCATTAAACGCCACCATAAAGCCATTATCCATGAGCCTTTAGTCGCGAACGTTGCAGCAGATCAATAGAAGAACCGGGAAATCGAAGACGGCAGAAAACGAAGATCGCAGCCTGCAACAGCGCCCGACTTCAATTAAGTAGGAGCTGCCGCAGGCTGCGATCTTTTCAAGGCAGCCCGGATCAAAGGGGCTGCCTCGCAGAATCAGGCCTGACGCTGGTGCTTGTCGATTTGCTCGTGACGTTCCTGAGCTTCGATGCAGTACTTGGTGGTCGGGCTGATCAGCAGGCGCTTGAGGCCAATCGCCTCGCCGCTGTCGTCGCACCAGCCGAAGCTGTCTTCCTTGATGCGCTCAAGGGCTTGTTCCAACTGAGGCAGCATGCGCTGGTCGCGATCGATCGCATTCACCAGCCAGGTGCGTTCTTCTTCGACCGAGGCCGCGTCTGCCGGATCGGCCGGGGTGTCCAGGCTTTCGATGGCGATGCGGTTCTGCTCGATGCGCTCATGGGTTTCGACTTTCATGTTCTGCAACAGCTCGGAGAAAAAAGCATGTTGCTCGGCATTCATGTAGTCATCCGCCGGCATGGCCAGCAACTTGTCCTTTGTCATTGATATCTCTATAAAAAAACGTGCATTAAGGCGAATAAGGGAGCGTTCCGGCAGACCTGGGCAGGCCATCGGAAAGGCGCCGTTTGTTCCAAGCGCCACCCGGCACTCAATTTACGAGGGGCGGCAGTCTACGGCCGACTTGAGGCCTCAGCAACCGAAAAGACTGCGAATTTGTCCGACAAAGCCCTGAAAATGCTCTAAGGCAGGCTTTGAGGCGGTAATCGGAGTGCGTTTATAGCAAGAAATTCAATCGAGCGGCTGTATATAGAAGACAAACGGCTGGCACCGGGCATTATTCACGGTCATTTGCAGGGCCGCGAACCTCAGCTAAGGTTGTCCCTCCCGAAATGGCCATATAAAGGAAAGGACCATGAAGCTGATCGGTATGCTGGACTCGCCCTATGTCAGGCGCGCCGCCATTTCTGCCAAATGCCTGGGAATCGCGCTGGAACACCGACCGGTCTCGGTGTTCCGCCACTTCGAACAATTCCAGCAGATCAACCCGGTGGTCAAGGCGCCCACCCTGGTGCTGGATGACGGTGAGGTGTTGATGGACTCGACACTGATCATCGACTACCTGGAAACCCTGGCCGGCAACAGCCTGATGCCCGTCGAGCCGGGTCAGCGCCTGCGCGCGTTGCGCCTGATCGGCCTGGCCCTGGCCGCCAGCGAAAAATCCGTTCAGCTTTACTACGAGCGCAACCTGCGGCCCGAGGATATTCAATTCGAGCCCTGGGTACAGCGGGTCGAAGGTCAACTGACGGCAGCCTATTCGGCGCTGGAGCGGGAGCTGGAAAAGCAGCCGTTGAAGACTGGCGGTTCGATTGAGCAGGATGGCATCACCCTGGCAGTGGCCTGGAGCTTCACCAACCTGGTGGTGCCGGACCAGGTGAGTGCGGCGCGGTTTCCGCGGATCGCCGCATTCACGACGTATGCCGAGGGGCTTGAGGTGTTTGTCAGTACGCCGATTGACTGACGGATTCACTTTGCCTGTTCTGCCGTCATCGCGAGCAAGCTCGCTCCCACAGGGAATTGCGGTGAACCGGTAGGTTCAGCGAGCTTGGCGCATTGACCGAAACCCGGTATGTCCATGAACTTTTATTTAGAAAGCCTGCGATCATTTCTTGGCAAAATGCTGCACAACGTTGTGAACATTTAATCAGGCCAGCCCTATGACCCGCATCTTGACCATCGAAGACGACGCCGTGACCGCCCGGGAAATTGTCGCCGAACTGAGTAGCCACGGCCTCGACGTCGACTGGGTCGACAATGGCCGCGAAGGGCTGGAACGTGCGGTCAACGGCAACTATGACCTGATCACCCTCGACCGCATGTTGCCCGAGCTCGATGGCCTGGCGATTGTCACCACGCTGCGGACCATGGGCGTGGCCACGCCGATCCTGATGATCAGCGCACTGTCCGACGTCGATGAGCGCGTACGCGGCCTGCGCGCCGGCGGCGACGACTACCTGACCAAACCCTTCGCCACCGATGAAATGGCCGCCCGGGTCGAAGTCCTGCTGCGCCGGCAGAACACCGTGACCGCCCAGGCCACCACGCTGCGGGTGGCGGATCTGGAGCTGAACCTGATCAGCCACGAAGCCAGCCGCGACGGTCAACTGCTGACGCTATTGCCCACCGAATACAAACTGCTGGAATTCCTGATGCGCAATACCGGGCAAATCCTCTCGCGGATGATGATTTTCGAAGAGGTCTGGGGTTACCACTTCGACCCCGGCACCAACCTGATCGACGTCCACATCGGCCGTCTGCGCAAAAAGATCGACCCGCCTGGCAATGCCCCACTGATTCGGACCGTGCGAGGCTCGGGTTATGTCATTGCCGAACCCGTCTAAAGGCTGGCGTTCTTCCAGCAGCCGTCTGCTGGCGCTCTACAGTTCGCTGTTCGTGATCTGGAGCGGGATCCTCATGGGGGTCATGTACTACGAGGTTTCCGCTTACCTGGACAACCTGGCCAAGCATTCGCTGATGCAACGCCAGCACCTGTTTTCGCGCTTCTCCGGCGAGCAACTGGTGGACGCCCTCGCCGTGAGTATGACCTTCGACATCCGCGGCATCGACGCCTACGGCCTGTTCGATGCCCAACACCGTTATCTCAGCGGCGCCTTGCGCTACATTCCGGACGGCTTGCCGCTCGATGGCAAGATCCACATGCTGCTCGATTGCGATGCCTCCGACGACAGCGACGAACAGACGCTGCCCGCCGACAGTTGCGACGCCGTGGCGACCCGCACCCTCGACGGCCGCTGGCTGGTGCTGGTACGCGACAACGGATCGTTGTTCGCCGTGACCCGGATCATCCTTCACGCCTTGTTCTGGGGTATGACCCTGACCATCGTGCCGGGCATCGTTGGCTGGTATTTGCTGCGCCGCCGGCCGTTGCGGCGCATTCGCGGGATTCAGGCCAGTGCCGAAGCCATTGTCGCCGGCGACCTGAGCCGGCGCTTGCCACTGTCCAATCGGCGTGACGAACTGGACATGCTCGCCGCCATCGTCAACGCCATGCTCGAACGCATCGAGCGCTTGATGAACGAGGTCAAGGGCGTGTGCGACAACATCGCCCATGACCTGCGCACGCCCCTGACCCGTCTGCGCGCGCAGCTTTACCGCATGCAACAGCAAGCCGGCGAAGGCTCGCCGCAGGCCATGCAACTGGACCTGGTACTGGCCGAGGCCGATACGCTGATGGCGCGTTTCCGTGGCTTGCTGCGGATCTCCGAACTGGAGGACCGCCAGCGTCGCTCCGGATTCGTGCAAGTGGACCCGGTGGCGCTGCTGCAAGAACTGCATGAGTTCTACCTGCCCCTGGCGGAAGACGACGACCTGGTGTTCCAGTTGCACCTGCCCGCGTCATTGCCGCCCCTCCATGGCGACCGCGCACTGATGTTCGAAGCGGTGGCGAACCTGCTCAGCAACTCGATCAAATTCACCCCGCCCGGTGGTGCAGTGATTTTGCGCGGGGTCAATGATGGCGGGCACACGCGAATCGAAGTGCTCGACTCCGGCCCGGGCATTCCCGAGGCGGAACGTGAAGCGGTGTTCCAGCGTTTCTACCGCGCCGAAGCGGGCAATCACAAAAGCGGCTTCGGGCTGGGGCTGTCCATCGTCGCGGCGATTGTCAGCCTGCACGGGTTTACCCTGGAGGTGGGCAATAGCGAACTGGGTGGCGCGCGGCTGGTGCTTGATTGTCGGGAGAGTCTGATTCCGCAGGCCTGATAAAAATCTGCCTGAGCGGACACAGTACCTGTGGGAGCGAGCTTGCTCGCGATGACGGTGTATCAGGTAAAGATGTATCGCCTGACACTCCGCTATCGCGAGCAAGCTCGCTCTCACAGGGGTAAGCGCTCGACTACCACCGCGCCATCGCCGGTTTCCAGCCGGCGTACCCGCCCACCTTCACTGAGCTCGCTCTTGGGAATGAACGAAATCCAGTCCGGCAGCGAGTTGAAACCGCCAATCAATTGCCAGACCTGATCGGCCGATGCCTGGACCTCGATCGTTGATGATGCAGTTGCCATGTCGGGGGCTCTCTCAAAGTTTTTGGGGCTCAGATGGCCAGGCTGTCGACGACACCGCCGTCGACCCGCAAGGCGGCACCGGTGGTGGCCGAGGATAACGGCGAAGCGATGTAGGCCACCAGATTGGCGACTTCCTCGACATCCGCCACGCGCTGGATGATCGATGTCGGCCGGGCCTTGCGCACGAACGCATCGGCTTCGTCCCGGGCGCTGCGTCCGGACTCGGCCGTGGCGTCCTTGAGCATGTCTTCCAGGCCATCGGTAAAGGTCGGGCCGGGCAGGATCGCATTGACCGTCACGCCGGTGCCGGCCAGGCGTTTGGCCAGGCCATGGGACACGGCCAGGTTGGCGCTTTTGGTCACGCCATAGTTGATCATGTCCGCCGGGGTCGCCACGCCGGATTCCGAAGACAGGAAGATCACCCGCCCCCAGCCCTGCTTGACCATGTCCGGCGTGTAATGCCGGGACAGGCGCACGCCGGAGATCACGTTGACCTCGTAGAAGCGTGTCCACTCACTGTCCGGGGCGTCGAAGAAATCCACCGTGTTGAAGATCCCTAGGTTGTTCACCAGGATGTCTGCCCGTGGTTCGGCGGCGAACAGTTTTTCGGCGCCCTCAACGGTGCCAAGGTCTGCGGTCACGCCGCGCAACTGCGCACCGGGCACGCTTTGACGAATGCTCGCCATTGCCTGCTCGACCTTGGCCGTGTCGCGGCCGATCACCACCACCGTGGCGCCTGCCTCGGCCAGTGCCTTGCTGATGCCCAAGCCGATGCCGGCGGTGCTGCCGCTGACAATTGCGAGTTTTCCGCTCAAATCGATTTTCATGCTCAAGCTCCAATGAGGGGATAACGGAGTGCGCTCGGACGCCGCGCAAAAGGATCGGGAAGAGTGTAGCGGCCGCCCGGGTCAAGAGACTGTTCACTCGTTTTGAAGGGATTGTTCAGCGGATGCCAGTGTTACTTCATGAAAGCTGCAGACCTTACTGCGGAGAGGAACTTGCGCCCTCGCCAGATGTATCCAAGTGTGGCCTACCTATCAGTTCTGATAGTTCCAACCGGTTGCATAGCCGTCAATACTGAGCGGTCTGCACTTGGTTCTTTCGGAGCACTCGCCCATGTCATCCTCACACGAAACCGTACTCTGCCAGTATCGCTACGATGCCCTCGACCGGTTGATCGAATGTAGTCCACAGCAAGCACCACAACATCAGCGCTTCTACTGTAAAAGCCGGCTTGCGACCGAGATACAGGGTGCGATACAGCACTCCATCATTCAGCACGGCGACTTGCTGCTTGCACAGCAACACTGCGAAGGTAATGAACGCAATGCACACTTGCTGGCAACCGACCAACAGCGTTCGGTGTTGCACATACTCAATGTGAATCCGCAGCCAAAACCCATCGCCTATTCACCCTTCGGACACCGCCACCCTGAAAACGGATGGCTTGGTCTTTTGGGATTCAATGGCGAACGGCCCGATCCGGTGACCGGGCATTATTTGTTGGGGAATGGATATCGGGCTTTTAATCCGGTGTTGATGCGATTTAATAGCCCCGATAGCTGGAGTCCGTTCGGAGATGGAGGATTTAATGCGTATGCGTATTGTGCGGGCGACCCCATAAACAGATCAGACCCTGGCGGGCATAAATTTTATAAACTGATTCATGCATTTGACCTAACCAACCACACATCCACGTTCCACTATGGCCAACTATTCGCGACAAACAAAGCAGTCAAAACCCCAATTCACGCTAAAAACGCCGCAGACCAAATAAACAAAATGACAGAATATCTAAAATCCACAGGAAAAAGCGCCACATTAATATCCGACTTCAAACTAAGAAAAAGTTTCAGCATTTTTGAATCACCCACGCTTCATCTAGAAGCGCTCACTCGAAAAAAAATATATTCATCCGGGCTTTCAATGAATGAAATTCCACCAAAACTACACAATCATCAATCTGGCCGCGCCTTCCCTGACCACCAGCACAATATGTCACCGAGTCAATTATCCGACCAAATCAACTTGATGGAATACATACATGGAAGTCCAGCATCTTCAAAGCATGATTGGAATATCAGACTCAATGAGGCCGCAGAACACCAAACACACCTCATGAAAAACGGTACAGAAGTACCATTAAACATGGAGCTTGCAAAAAGGTACCGTGAAAAATTAAATGGCATCAGGAAAGGCAGTGATAGATTAAAACTCAAGAAAACCAGAGATGAAATCTTCAAAAGCCATTTCTATATTGATTATTACTATAGTTAAACCTGCAGCACCCACCAAGTTTGGGGATCTGCTATTTTCGCCATATCCCGAACGATCTGTGCCAAGTGGGCATGATTCAACTGATCAACGATACCGATCCGGCAAAACACTCGTCGCACTGGAAAATTGCACAGCACATGGCGGCGCCACTATCGGGGCATTGATCGACTGCAGGAACACCGGCTCGGAGTCGCGCAGGTACACCGGCATGTCGGTCACCGGTGGCATGGCCGGAATCTCGAAGTACATCTGCACCACCCAGCCACGGTGATAGCTGGCGTGGTTGACCACGTGCATCAGCATCGCGCCGGCGCTCATGGTGCCGCTTTCGCCTGAGACAAAGGTGAATTCCAGGGGCTTGTCCAGGGAGGCATCGGTTTGCCGGGCGCTCCAGTCGCAGTACCAGCGATCGATGGCTTTTTGCGCCATGCGCAGTTCGGACAGATCGGCATGCAGCAGGTCGTGCGAGGTCTTGAAGCCATGCCCCCGGCCTTCGAGGTGCGCCTGCCAGATGCAATCGACCACGTAGACGTGATTAAGGATGCCGATCATGTTTTTGAACACCGACACCCGTTCTTTTTTGACTTCGCCCGGAGGGAGCGCCGCGAGGCTGTCAAAGAGGCGCTGATTGGCCCAGCGTTTGTAATCGGCCAGCAGGCAGGCAGTGCGTACGGTGATCATCAGAGTTCTCCGATGGCGGTAAGCGCACCCACTAGCATAGACCCGATGGCCGCCCGGCAGTGCCAGCCCTGATCATCGGTCGTCCAGGCGTTTCACCACGTGTTCGGCGAGTGCCAGGCAACTGGTCAGTCCCGGTGATTCGATGCCGAACAGATTGACCAGCCCCGGCACCCCATGTTCGGCGCGAGCGCTGATGAGAAAGTCGGCAGCCGGCTCAGTCGGCCCACTGATTTTCGGGCGAATGCCGCTGTAGGCCGGTTGCAGGCTGTTGTCCAGCAAACCCGGCCAATAGCGGCGGATCGCCTGATAGAAGCCCTCGGCCCTGTGAGGCTCGACGCGGTAATCGATGTGCTCGACCCATTCGACATCCGGGCCGAAGCGCGCCTGCCCGCCAAGGTCCAGGGTCATGTGCACACCCAGTCCGGCGCTCTCCGGGGCCGGATACACGAGGTGGAGAAACGGCGCCCGGCCACTGAAACTGAAATAACTGCCCTTGCACAGATACGCCCGGGGAATGAATTGCCCAGGCAGTCCGACGATGCTGCTTGCCACCTCGGGAGCGGACAGTCCCGCGCAGTTGATCAATTCGCGGCAGCACAGCGTCATGGGTTGGTTGCCGCCCATGTGCAGCTCGAAACCCCGTTCGATGCAACGGGCCGACAGCAACGGCGTATGCAAGGCCAGCGTGGCGCCGAGCCTCTGGGCATCGCCCTGGAGCGCCAGCATCAGCCCGCGGGAGTCGACGATGCCGGTCGACGGCGACCACAGCGCCGCGACGCAGGACAACGCCGGTTCAAGCTCCCGGGCCTGCGGGCCATCGAGCCATTGCAGGTCATCGACACCATTGACACGCCCCTGCTGCAACAGACGCTGCAAAGCCGCGCGCTGCTGCTCGTCGGTGGCCACGATCAGCTTGCCCACGCGCCGGTAATCGACACCGTGCTCATCGCAATAGGCGTAGAGACGCTGCTTGCCCTCCACGCACAACCGCGCCTTGAGGCTGCCGCCCGGGTAATAGATGCCGGCGTGAATCACTTCCGAGTTACGCGAACTGATGCCCGTGCCGATACCCCCTCCGGCCTCTACCACCAGCACTTCCCGCCCGCTCCTGGCCAGCGCCCTGGCCACCGCCAGCCCGACCACGCCGGCCCCGACTACCACGCTTTGAATATCGACGTTCAACGACCTTGCCTCCCTCTCAGCCCGTTCCTCGCTAATGCCAGGGAACTCTCGGCGACCGTCACGCATCCTAAACTATGTGGTACTTCCCTTATGCTTCATGCTGTCGGAGGACACCGTCATGCGCCGGATGTTTATCATTTCTTCCCTGGTACTTTGTTTACCCTTCGGCTCGGCTCTGGCCAAAGTGGATGCGGGTGACGTCGCCACTTCCGCCGGGGTTTCCGCCTCGCTGTACTCGACATTCAAAGACGACAAACTGATGATTCCCGCCCGGGATGACGCTTCCAGCTTCGTCGCCAGCGGCGGTGCGATTCGTGGTGCTTACCTGGAGGCGCTGTTGAAAAAGGTCCGCCAGGACAATCCCGCCCTCAACAACGCAAGCGACGAAGACCTGGCCCGCGCCATTCTCGTCCAGGAGGGCGTTGCCACCGATCACTGAAGATCGTCATCGCCAGCGGTGGGGCTTGTGACACCGGGATAGCGTTTCCAGCCCTACCTGGCGTGCGTGCCAGTGGACAATCGTGCCCACCCGGCCACGAGTTGCGCGTTGATACTCACCCCGCCGCACACCACGATCACCACGTCATTGGCATCGGCAATCGCCGGGTGATCCAGGTAGGCAATCGCCAACGAAACCCCGCACGCCGGTTCGACCAGCTGACGCAAATCATTGGCGTAACGCACCACGCCCATGATCGCCTCATCATCGCTGAGCACCACGCACTCATGGGAAAAATCGCTGATGTGCCTGACCGGCCAGGCGGCCACTTGCGCGGCGCCCAGGGACGTGGCGACCGTGTCGATTTTCGCCAGTTTGACCGGGTGCCCGGCCGCCACCGCCGCGGCGAACGACGCCGCGCCTTCCGTTTCGCAGGCTACGATGCGGCAATCGGTGTGCCGATGACGAATCAGGCCGGTGAGCAGCCCCGCCAGCAAGCCACCACCGCCCACCGATGTCACCAGCACATCCACTGGCGGGCAGTCTTCAAGGATTTCATCGACCATGGTGCTGTGTCCTTCCCACAACAGCGGATGGTCGAAGGCCGGCACAAATTCACTGCGTGGGTCCTGGGCGAGTTCCCGGGCCCGTTGATTGGCTTCGTCCCAGACCTTGCCGTGGACGATCACCTCGGCGCCGGTATTGCTGATCCGCGCCCGGGTGCTTTGCGCGGTGGTATTCGGCACCACGATGCATGCCTTGAGCCCCAGGCATGCAGCGGCCATGGCCGTGGCCAGTCCCGCGTTACCGCCGGAGGGACAGACCACCTTGCGCTTGCCCTGCTGCGCCGCCCGGCTGCACAGCAAGCCGATGCCGCGTATTTTGAACGAGCCGCCAGGTTGCAGGTTTTCCAGTTTCAGCCAGATTCGGCGGGTCGGGGTCGAGAGGCCAGGGTGCAGGATCAAAGGCGTGCGGATGTGAAGCATACAGGCTCCTGTTTCACGCCACCGGCTCGCCGAACAGATCAACGAACCAGCGGTGAACGGTCCTCTCATGCAAGTTTAGTTCACGCGGCCTCGGGGCGACCGTCTCAGCGGCCTGGCGCAGGTGCAGGCCGCGATCTTTTACCCATGGAAACTCGAAGGCCAATGAACGATCAAAAGATCGCAGCCTACGGCAGCTCCTACGTAAGCCAATTCGTGGAGGCACCATGAAAATCTCGGTCAAACTGGCGTTTTTCGCCGTCGTCAGCACCCTCGCCTACCTCACCCTGGCGATCTGGGGGCTGGGTGGTTTCGCAGCCTTTTTCAGCCACGGCTCACTGGTTGTCGTTGCCCTGGCCACCCTGATCATGGCTGTCGCATCACTGTTCACCGAGGTCAACCTGAGTTCAGGGGAACGCGAAGACCGGGACAACCGCTGGGTCATCCCGGCCTTCGGCGTGATCGGGTTGCTGAGCGGTTTTCTGCCGGCCTATACCGACCGCATCGATTTCTGGACCTTTGGCGGTGAAGGCGTGCGCTGGCTCGGCGCACTGTTGTTCATCGTCGGCGGCGCGCTGCGGTTGTGGCCGGTGTTTGTGCTGGGCAAGCGCTTCAGTGGGCTGGTGGCCATTCAGCCGGGGCACCGACTGGTCACGGAGGGGATCTACCGCAACCTGCGCAACCCCAGTTATCTGGGGATGATGGTCATCGGCATGGGTTGGGCGCTGGCCTTTCGTTCGGGGGTCGGGCTGATATTGGTGGCGCTGACGCTGATCCCGCTGATCGCGCGCATTCACTCGGAAGAAGCCTTGCTCAGGGCGCAGTTCGGCAGTGAGTACGAGGCCTATTGCGCCCGCAGCTGGCGGTTGATCCCTAAAATTTACTGAAGCGTCGATCACAAAAAGTGCAGGCAACACATTAAAAGTGTGGGAGCGGGCTTGCTCGCGAAAGCGGAGTATCAGTCGACATTGCAATTGCCTGACAAACCGCCTTCGCGAGCAAGCCCGCTCCCACAGGGGAATGTTTCGTTCACAAAAGCTGCAAACGAATCAGACCGCCGGCATCCACGCTCGCGACAACCATGTCATAACCCGCCAACGTCCCATGCAACGTCTCGATCGGCTGCTCATGGGTCGCCGTGACAATCATCAAGTTCGCCCCCGCTGCCTCGGCCGCCAGAATCCCCACCGTGGCATCTTCAAACACCAGGCACTGCCCAGGCTCGACACCCAGGCGTCGGGCCGCGAGGCGGTAACCGGCGGGGTCCGGTTTGCCGGCAGTCACATCCTCGGCGGTGATCATGACGGCAGGCTCGGGAATCCCTGCCGCCGCCATCCGCCGCAACGCCAATTCCCGCGGGGCGGAAGTGACGATCGCCCACTGGCTGAGGGGCAAGGACCGCAAGAATTTCGCCGCGCCTGCCACTTCCAGTACCCCGTCGACGTCGACGATTTCCGCTTCGGTAATCCAGGCGGCTTCGACCTCGGCATCCACACCGGGCAAGCCCAGGCGCCTGATGGTGTCGATGGCGCGGGCACCGTGAATGGTCGGCAGGAAGGTCTCGACATCGACACCATGGCGCACGGCCCAGGTGGTCCAGACCCGCTCGGCGGCGGCGATGGACGTCAGGACGGTGCCGTCCATGTCGAACAGAAAGGCACGGTAGGTCGAGTTGAAAACAGAGTGATCGGACAAGGAAAGGAGCCTCGCAGGTGCCGGACGGATTTGCCCGGCAATGTAGCACCTGCGCGCAGTTCAGTTGAGTCGTTTGGACTTGAAGGTCTGGTCCACGCAATCGAGCAACCCGCCAATCATCCAGGGTTTCTTGATGAAAGAGACCTCGTGCCGCACGCCTGCGCTTTCAGGGGTTTCGAAACCGGACATGATCATGATCGGCTTCTCCGGCCACCGATCACCGAACTGGTTGGCCAGGTCCGCGCCGTTGAGCCTGCCGGGCATGGTGATGTCTGTCAGCAGCATGTGCACTTGCGGCGCATGCTGCTCCAGATAGATCGCTGCCGCGTCCGCACTGAGTTGCGGTTCGACGACAAAACCTTCCTCCTGAAGAATCTCACAGAGAAACTCCAGGATCAGCGGGTCGTCCTCAACCACCAGAATCAACCCGCCAGGAAGATCCCCACCCGCCGTCGGTACTCGACTCATGACCGTGCCGCTCCCTGATTGCCTCAATGAATTCGCGGGTACTAATCCGCCACCTAAAAGGTATGAGCAGCGGACTCGACGGAAATTCATTTTTGATACAGCGGATCGACAACAGGAAAAACCACAGTTTTTGTGTTGCCTTTGATTATTGCGACATGGCGTCTTTGCTCATGCTGTCCCTGGACATGGCGTCTTTTTTCATCGCGTCCCTGGACATTGCATCCTTGGACATACCGTCTTTGGACATTGCGTCCCTGGACATCGAATCGGTCTTCTTCATTGCATCCTTGGACATGGCGTCTTTGGACATGGCGTCCTTGGACATCGAATCCTTGCTCATGCTGTCGTTGCTCATGGTGTCAGCAGCGAACACAGAGGCGGCACCAACGGCCAGGCACATGGACAGAACAACAGTGGTCAACTTTTTCATGATGAAACTCCTTGGAGCGTGGGTTGTGGGGTGTGAAATAGCCAGGCACCCGTCAGCTGCCACCGAACCAGTTGTAGCCCTGGTCTTCCCAGTAGCCGCTGCTGTAGGTGTTGCTGACGAAAATCGCCTGAATGTGTTTGGGGTTCTTGTAGCCAAGCTTGGTGGGCATGCGCAGCTTCATCGGGAAGCCGTATTCTCGCGGCAGCACTGCGCCGTCCCAAGTCAGTGCCAGCAGGGTCTGCGCGTGCAGCGCGGTGGCCATGTCGATGCTGGTGTAGTAGTCGTCGGCGCATTTGAAACCGACATATTTGGCGTCGGTGTCGGCGCCGATGCGCTTGAGGAAATCGCTGAAGCGCACGCCACCCCAACGCCCGATCGCGCTCCAGCCTTCGACACAAATGTGCCGGGTGATCTGCTCGGTCTGGGCCATGGCCCGCAGTTCTTCGAGGCGCCAGCTGCGCTTGTCGGCGACCAGGCCGGTGACTTCCAGGCGATAGTCCTCCTCATGCACCGTCGGCGCCTCGTCGATGCCGTAGAAGGCATTGAAGGGAAACGGCCGGGTGATCATCGATTCGGGATAGGTGGGCGCCATCGCGTTGGGGTTGAACAGCCAGCCCTGCACCCGGTCGTTGAAGCGCGACATGGTTGAAAGCGCGGTCTCGACGCTGTCGTTGTCGGTGATATTGCAACCGGACAACATCGCTACGCCGCCTAGGGTCAGGCCGCGCAACAGGAACGAGCGGCGCGAGTGGTCTTCGATCTGCGGGGCGAGGATCTTGCGGGCGTCGGTGAGGATCGACGCCTCGTCCAGTCCGGGTACCTGAATGCGCTTTTTCATACCTGCTCCTTGCGGCCGACGATCATGGCCAACAGCGTTTTCGGAACCAGTGCGACCATCACCAGATGCACCGCCACAAAGGCCACCAACAGAGCCATGGCGAAGAAGTGCACACGGCGTGCGCCTTCGTATCCCCACAGCAACTCACGCAACAGCGGGAACTGCACCGACTTCCACAGCACCAGCCCGGAGAGCACCAGCAGGAGGATGTCGACCATCACGAACAGGTACGCAACACGCTGCACCTGGTTGTAATGCGAGAGGTCGGCATGGCTCAGTTTTCCGCGTAATGCGGCCCCGAGGTCATGCAGCACAGCTTTGGGCGAGACCGGGAAGAAACGCCGCTTCAGGCGTCCGCTGAACAGGTTGAATGCCAGGTAGATCAAGCCGTTGATCGCCAGGAACCACATCGCCGCGAAATGCCATTGCAGCGCACCACCCAGCCAGCCGCCGAGGGTGATCGACTTGGGAAAGCTGAAGTCGTAGATCGGCGAAGCGTTGTAGATGCGCCAGCCGCTGGTGACCATTACCAGCACCGCCAGGGCGTTGAGCCAATGGGTCAGGCGTAGCCAGCGTGGATGAGTGGACTTGGGTGAAGCAGTGGTCTGCGACATGTCCGGCTCCGGATTGTTGTTGTTCGTTGGGGCCGAGTATGGGAGCCGGAAGATCGCCAAATCCTCACGTAAAGTTAAATTAAACGTGATAACTCGCATCCGAATGCCCCCCCGCTCCCACAAGGTTTTGTGTGGTCCGCCGAATGCGCAATTATGGTTAAATGCCGCCCCCACAAATGATCGACACGACCCGATGAACCCTGAAGCCCTCGCCACCCTCAACCAGCACCTGCTGACCGCCCTGGCAGCCGCCCCCGCCGAAACCCGCCGCCTGTTTCACGGCCGTGGCCGCTGCTGGCCGGGGCTGGAGCAAGTGACCGTGGACTGGTTGCAGGGCGTGGTGCTGGTGGCGCTGTTCAAGGAGCCGGAAGCGGCGCAACTGGAAGACCTGAAGCAGGTGCTGATGGCGATCACCCAGTCTGAGCAGTGGGCAAAATCCGGCGCCCATACCCTGTTGCTGCAACACCGCTACCTGCTGCAAAGCACCACCGAGTGGCTGCTCGGGGACGTGATCGAGGAAATGACCATCACCGAGGGTGGCCTGAAGTACCGGGTGGACTTGGGCCGCAAACAGAACACCGGGCTGTTCCTCGACATGCGCTACGGCCGCGACTGGGTCCGCGCCAATGCCGAGGGCAAGCGGGTATTGAACCTGTTCGCCTACACCTGCGGTTTCTCGGTGGCGGCCATCGAAGGCGGTGCGAGCCACGTGGTCAACCTCGACATGTCGAGCCCGGCCTTGAACCGTGGCCGCGACAACCACCGGCTCAACGGCCACGACATGAGCAAGGTCGGTTTCCTCGGCCACGACCTGTTCAAATCCTGGGGCAAGGTGATCGGCAAGGGGCCGTACGACCTGGTGATCATCGACCCGCCGTCGTTCCAGAAAGGCAGCTTCCTGCTGACCAAGGACTACCAGCGCGTACTGCGTCGGTTGCCGGAATTGCTCAGCCCTCAAGGTACCGTGCTGGCGTGCATGAACGACCCGGCGTTTGGTGCCGACTTCCTGATCGAGGGCGTGACCCGCGAAGCGCCGAGCCTGCGGTTTGAACAGCGGCTGGAGAACCCGCCGGAGTTTCCGGATGCTGATGTGGAGTGTGGGTTGAAGGCGTTGGTGTTCAAGCTGCAGAGCTGAAAGATCGCAGCCTGCGGCAGCTCCTACGGGCCTGTGCATTCCCCTGTAGGAGCTGGCGAAGCCTGCGATCTTTTTGACTTGGATCTCAACGCGGCCGCAACACCAGCGCAAACAACTCGCCATGCCCGTTCACGTTGAGCTTGTGATAGAGATTGCGCCGATGCACCTTCACCGTTTCCGGGGAGATGCCCATTTGCTGGGCGATGGCCTTGCTGGAGAAGCCCTGGAGAATCAGGCGCGCGGTTTCGATTTCCCGCAGGGTCAGGCGTGCGTCGAAGCGATCGAGCAAGGTCGCCAGATCGCCGGCCGGTAGTTCGGCGGCCGGCCCTTCCGGTGGCAGCAAATCCAGGTGTCGGCGCATCGCCGCCAGCACCCAGTCACGCACGCACAGCAGGCGGCCCTGCTCTTCGAGGCTGAAGCGTGTCGCACGTCCCAGGGACAGGCCAAGCACGGCACCATCGACGTTGACCATGAACTGCAACTCGTCGCCACCGACCACGGTGCTGAAGTAACTCAGGTAGTACTCGCTGTGCTGGAACTGGTCGGGGGCCACCGATTCGAGGCTGTGCAAACCGTCGGCGATACCCGCACAGGCGGCTTGATAGAACGGGTCGAGCAGGTACATGCCGGCGCGGTAGTCCGCCAGTTCTTCATGTTCTTCGGTGGTGCCCTTGGCATCGAAGTCAATCAGCAGGCGCGGCACATGCCCCGGGCGCATCAGCGCCACCAGCGCGTTATCCAGCGGCACCAGCAAGCGCAGGGTATCGACCAGCGCGCGCCAGAAGCCGTCCCGCCCCACCGCCGTGAAGACCCGCGCCAGCCCCTGGTGCACCGGCAACTCTTTCAACAACGCGTCCACGCACTACCCCTTTTGAGTAACCCATGATGGGAATGGGTGAAAGCCACCCCGGTCGATACGCTGCAAACTCCTGATTACCACCGGCCGCAACAGGCCAGGAGTGCCGCATCATGAGTCGTCACCGCTTGTATTTCAATCTGGGGTTTGGCGCCTGTCTGGCGGTTTCGCTGTCGGCTTTTGCGGTCGAAGCCCCGACGGTGCACGTGTACAACTGGTACGACTACATCGGCCCGACCACCTTGCAGGACTTCAAGCGTGACACCGGGATTGCGCCGGTCTACGACACCTTCGACAGCGCCGAAGTGCTGGAAGGCAAGTTGCTCACCAGCCGCAGCGGCTACGACGTGGTGGTGGCCAGCAACTTCAGCTTGCCCACGCTGATCAAGGCCGGCGCCCTCGCCCCTCTGCCCCGTGCGCAGATGCCGGACTTCAAGAACATGGACACCGAACTGCTGGCGAAACTGGCCAACAACGATCCGGGCAACCAGTACGCCGTACCCTATCTGTGGGGCACCAACGGCATCGGCTACAACATCGACAAAGTCCGCGCAGCGCTGGGTGACAAGGCGCCGGTGGATTCCTGGGACCTGGTGTTCAAGGAAGAGAACCTGGCCAAGCTCGGCGAATGCGGCGTGGCCATGCTCGACTCGCCGTCGGAGATGCTGCCGGTCGCCCTGCACTACCTCGGCCTGCCGCCCAACAGTACCAACCCCGAGGACTACAAGAAGGCCGAAGCACTGCTGCTGAAACTGCGCCCGCACATTGCCTACTTCAACTCATCGAAATTCATCAGCGACCTGTCCAACGGCAACATCTGCGTGGCGGTGGGCTGGTCCGGCGCGATGCTCGAAGCCAAGAGCAACGCCGAACAGGCCGGCAACGGCGTGAAGATCGCCTACAGCCTGCCCAAGGAAGGCGCGCCGGTGTGGTTCGACACCCTGGTGCTGCTCAAGGACGCACCGCACCCGGAACAAGGCATGGCCTTCATCGACTACCTGATGCGCGCCGAGGTCATCGCCCCGGTCAGCGACCACCTCAACTACCCCAACGGCAACCGCAGCGCGACCACACTGGTGGCCGAGGCAACCCGCAGCAACCCGGCCGTCTATCCGCCCGCCGAAGCCATGGCCACCTTGTTCACCCTCCAACCCCTGCCGCCGGCTACCGAGCGCGTGCGCACGCGGATCTGGAGCAAGGTCAAGAACGGTCAGTAGGAGCTGCCGAAGGCTGCGATCTTTTGATCTTGAAAGATTGCGGATCGACAAAAACAAAAAATCAAAAGATCGCAGCCTTCGGCAGCTCCTACAGGTGTTGACCGCATTTTTCTGCCAAAAATTGAAAATGAGAAAACCCATGAAACCACGCGCCCGCGACCTCAACATCCAGTTCGGCCAACTGCAACCCGGTCCGCTCAATGCCATCACCGACGTCCCTGGCGTACGGGTCGGCCACAGCGATGTACGAGGCCGCACCGTCAATGGCCGCGATATCCTCACCGGCGTCACCGTCATCGAACCCCGGGCCGGTTCCACCAGCCAGCAACCCTGCTTTGCCGGTGTGCATGTGCTCAACGGCAATGGCGATGCCACGGGGCTGGAGTGGATTCGCGAGGCCGGCTTGCTGACCAGCCCCATCGCCTTCACCAACACCCACAGCCTGGGCGTGGTGCGCGACGCACTGATCGTGCTCGACCGCGAGCAGCAACCGGATGACGGGCGCCTGTACTGGAACATGCCGGTGGTGCTGGAAACCTTCGATGGCTTGCTCAACGACATCAACGGCTTTCACGTCAAGCCGGAACACGTGGCCCAGGCCGTGCATTCGGCGGTGGGCGGCCCGGTGGCCGAAGGCAATGTCGGCGGTGGCAGCGGCATGATCTGCCACGAATTCAAAGGCGGTATCGGCACCGCGTCGCGCCGCTTGAACAGCGACCAGGGCGGCTGGACAGTCGGCGCAATTGTCCAGGCCAACCATGGTATTCGCAATGAATTGCGCGTCGATGGCTACCCGGTCGGGCGCTACATGGAACAGGTCGATTCGCCATTCCTCAAGGCCTCGCTGCCCCATCCGGGCATGGGTTCGATCGTGGTCTGCCTGGCCACCGATGCGCCGTTGCTCCCACATCAGTGCACCCGTCTGGCTCAACGCGCCAGCCTCGGCCTGGCCCGCACCGGCGGCGGCAATGAAGACCACAGCGGCGACATCTTCATCGCCTTCGCCACCGGTAACGATCACGTGCCACCGGCCGCCTACGAGAGCAAGAAAGCGCCGACCACTCACAACCTGAGCATGGTCAACAACGACCACATCAGCGAGCTGTTCCTGGCCGCCACCGAAGCCGTGGAAGAAGCCATCATCAATGCCCTGCTCGCCGCCGAAACGGCCGAAGGCAACGGACATGGGGTGCAAGGGCTGGATGCCGAGACCTTGCTCAAGGCATTGCGCCGCGCCGGCTGGCCGGGGGACACGACTAGCGGTACTTGAGTAAAACACTAGGTCTTTTTAGGATGAACTTACGCAGCCGCCTGTTTGTGCAAGCCGCTGCGTAGGTGGTGAGTGCACTGAACCCCTACCAAGCTCACCGCTTGTTTCACGCGCATCTTGAGCCTCACGGCTCCACTTCCTCCCCATCAAGAGCTTTGAGGCTCTTTTTTAACCTCCGAAAACCATCTTCCTATCAATACATCTCCAATGTAGGAGCGGGCTTGCTCGCGAAGGCGTCGTGTCAGTCGCCATGAATGTTGGCTGACACACCGCTTTCGCGAGCAAGCCCGTTCCTACAGGGGAAAGTCATTGTGTTTCGGTGGTGCACAACGACCGCCACGCCGCCTCCGCCAGCATGTCCCGATAGGCCTTCGGGCTGCCCTTGACCCGGCCCGACAACCAGGCGCGGCAGTAACTGTCTGCCTGGCCGACGATCAGCGACGGGATCAGCTCCGCCGGAAAACGCCCCAGCTCATTACCCTGCGCGCCCAGCCACTCCAGCAACTGCTTGTTGCGCGTCTTGTTGCGGGTGGCGAGTTCGTCCTTGAACGGCCCCTTGGTGACGGCAAACCGTGCGTGGTACTGGAACCGCGCCCACTCCGGCTGGCTATCGACCCAGTCCACATAGCTGTGCACCAGCGCATGCACCCCGGCTTGAGCGGTGTGTGCGTCAGCCAGGTAGCTGTCACGCAAGCGGGCCTGATCATCGAGGGCGGTAAAAAACAGCGCCGCCACCAGGCCTTCCTTGTTGCCGAAATGGTGATAGATCGCGCCGACGCTGGTATCGCATTCGGCGCGGATCATTTCGATGGTGGTGGCCTCGATCCCCTGTTCGTTGAACAGGCCCAGGGCCTTTCTGAAGATGTCGCGCTTGAGTTCGGCGCGTCGTCCGGGGTAGCAGCGTTCGAGCAGATCGGCGGTTTCCATGCGCAAGGACAGTCCGGAAGAGTCATGGGTGGAGGCTGGCGGTGGCCAGCAAACAAGTGGCGCTAGGTTGACAGATTTCCCTTCGACAGAATACTGTTCCGTCACAGAACATTATTCTGTTAAAGAATATTGTTCTGCAACCGTTATCCTCAAGAGGCAAAAAAATGAGTCAGTTCCTCAGCATGTTCAACAGCGCAGGCCCGCAAGCATTCAGCAAAATGGCCTGCCAGGTGGCGCCCTACTTCTCCACCATCAACCCGTTGGTCAAGGATTTGCGCAAAGGCAGCGCCACCGTTCACGTGCCGTTTGCCCGGGAGATCACCAATCATTTGGGTACGGTGCATGCGATTGCCATGTGCAACGCCGCCGAACTGGCCGCCGGGATGATGACCGACGTTTCCATTCCCGCCGGCGCACGCTGGATTCCCAAAGGCATGACCGTGGAATACCTGGCCAAGGCCAAGAGCGATGTGACGGCGGTGGCCGAAGGGGAGACGGTGGACTGGACCACCGAAGGCGACAAGATCGTGCCGGTGGATATTCACGACGCCGAGGGCAAGAAGGTGTTCACGGCGCGGATAACCATGAATGTGAAGCTGGCCTAAACGCTGACCGCGGTTAAATGTGGGAGCGGGCTTGCTCGCGAAGGCGGTGTGTCAGCCAACATTTTAGGCGACTGATACGACGCCTTCGCGAGCAAGCCCGCTCCCACAGGGGGATTTGTGGTGTTTAGGAGAGTACGGTCAGACCAGGCGCAATCGAGGTCCGCTAGCCGGCACCGCATCGTCCCCCAACCGCCCACGCACAAATTCATTGGCCTTGCGCGTCAACTGGTCCAGATGCCGGTCGCGTTGTTTTTCCGCGTCGGTCATGGCCCGCTTGCCATGCTTTTGCAGCAGGTAGGTATGAATCTGTCGCACCTCCAGCGAACTGTAGATCGACGCCACATCCAGCAGTGCCATCAAGCCATCGGTGGCGTGGTCGCGGGTGTTCATCAACACTTGGGTCGCACGCACGCCCACCACCTCAAAACCCATCGCCTCGAAATACGGCACCTTGGCCACCGCACAGGTCAGCTCGGCATGGGGATAGCGACCGACCACTTCCCGCAGCATCCGCCGGGCCACGCCCTGGCGCCGATACTCGGCCTGCACCGCCATGTACGCCACGCCGCAGGCCTCGGGGTCATCCTGCACCGGCAGGTACAGCACAAAGCCCGTCACCGTTTGCGGATCGTCTTCGTCGGTGGCGACAATCAACTCCACGGCAATGCCTTTTTCACCGTTCAGCGCCTCCAGATACAGGTGCACCTCATAGCCGATCGCGTATTGGTAGAGGTTGTACAGCAGGTTGCTGGGCGGGATCGCGACCATGCTGATGTCGGTCAGGTTGTCGACCACCATCTGCAGGATCTGGCTATTGATGTGCTCGGGGCATGGGGTCTTGAAGTGGCTAATCAGGGGCATTGCGGTGACAGGCTCCGGGAGGCGAGGACCGCCTATCATAGCGCGCCTGGCACCTGTGGTCCGAAGGGTGATGGACAGACATCCCCCATTGACGGCCCATGCGCATCGCCGGCGGACGCCTGGTTGCGTTTTCGAGGCTGACAACAGCGACTCCGGCACACATTGTGCTGGATGAACGTGCCTCTTCGCGATCAGGCCCGCTCCCTCAGGGGACTGCGGTTTTGCCCACTCCTCGATCTTCTGTGGGAGCTCGCCTGCTCGTGAAAGCGCCCACCACCACTCCGGACCGGGATGTGAGTGGGGGGAAATGGGTGGGTCAAAGCCCCCAACTTTGAGGATTCCCACCCATTGCATCTTTAGGACCAAAGTCCAAAACGCCAGTCTTTTGATATCAAACAGTTTTTTGTCTTCCCCCGGACCTTCCGGAGATTGGCGCACCTCTTGCAGCGAGCCAATGGCCAACATCAGCCACACCGGCGCGCCCCCGAGGGGAACAACATGAAAAAAATGCCTGACCTCAAACCGCTCGGCTTTCTCAGCAAACCGGGCATCGCCGCTGTGATGCTGATCAACTTCAGCCTCGGCACTGTCAACGCTGCGCCGCTTGACGATGTCAGCCCGCCGCCGCCAACAGATCCTTCGGCGTATACCAACCCGCCGACCGACCCCCAGGCCGCGCTGGATGCCATAGAGGCCATGTCTCCCACCAACCAGGGCTCCTACGCCCTGCCCAATGGTGTGTACGGCACCCGCACCACGCCAACGACCGACAACGTGCTGCCGCCAGCCCTGCAGACATCCTTCAAAATCCCCACCAATGGCAAGCCCAGCCCATTGTTCGGGGCCCAGCCGTACACTCAGCAACTGCTGCTGTTCGAAGAGTTCGGTACGGAAAAACTCGACCCGACACTGCCGCCGCCCACCCTGACCTTCCCGGTGCCGATCGTCGGCCCGGCGCCCACCCAGGACCCGAACAACATCGCCCGCAGCGGCCCTTCGGCCGCGGCGCTGGAAGCCTTCATGCGCCAGCCGGGGCTGTACCCGTTTCCGTCGCAGTATTCCAACGTGCTGGACCGCAACCCCTGGAAAGCGCAGATCGAAGCCTTCCTCAACCGCCATCCGGTCGGCTCGCCAGCCGAAGGTCGTCCGCCAGGAAAAGGCTGGTCGCACCAGCGCTGGAACGAGTTCTACCCACAGGTCGCCTTCAAGACCACTCAAGCGGGCGCCAAGCTCAACGGCGGCATGCGCGACCGCCGGCAATTGCACAACTACGCCGTCGGTGAGTTCGGGCCTGGCGGGCTCTACAACCAGACCTCGGACAATCCGATCATCGTGGGCACCACCAAAGGCATCGACACCCGCTTTCACCCCAACATGCCGATTCAGAACCACAAGGCGCTCTGGACCTTCGACGGCACCTTCCCGCCAAAACTGCTGATGGTGCGGTACGGCCAACCGGTGCTGATGCGTCACTACAACGCCCTGCCGATCGATCCGTCGGCCAACATGGGTTTCGGCCTGCACACACTCAGCACCCATGAACACAATGGCCACTCCCCGGCCGAAAGCGATGGCTATTCCAATGCGTTTTTCTTTCCGGGGCAGTACTACGACTATCGCTGGCCGATACAACTGGCCGGTTACGACACCATCAACACCAGCGCCCAGGATCCGCGCGCGGCGTTCCCCTGCGCCCCCGGTGAAACCCTGTATGTCAACGATGCCACGCCGGGCCTCAAGACCTGCAACAACGGCAGCATCAAGATCCGTGGCGACTGGCGCGAAACCATGAGCACTCACTGGTTCCACGACCACATGCTCGATTTCACCGCGCAGAACGTCTACAAGGGCAACGCGGTGATGATGAATTACTACAGCGCCATGGATCGTGGCAACGAAGCACTGCAAGACGGCGTCAACCTGCGCCTGCCCAGCGGTTCGGCGTTGCCCTGGGGCAACCGCGACTATGACGTCAACCTGATGCTGGCCGACAAGGCCTGGGACGCCAATGGCCAGCTGTGGTTCAACCCGTTCAACACCGATGGCTTTCTCGGCGATCAACTCCTGGTCAACTGGCAGTACCAGCCACGCCTGAACGTGCGGGCACGCAGCTATCGCTTCCGCATTCTCAATGGCTCGGTGTCGCGCTACTTCAGGATCGCGCTGGTGCGTGAAGTCGTCGGCACCGGTGGCGAATATCCTGGCCCGGTCGGTTCCGGCTTGTCCTACACCCGCGTGCCGTTCCACATGATCGCCAACGACGGCAACATAATGGAACACGCCGTGCCATTCGACGGCAGCATGGACCTGGATGCTGACGGCGACCTGCAGGACCACAACGCCATTCTGCCCACCATGGGCATCGCCGAGCGTTACGACATCATCGTCAACTTCGCGAAAAACGGGATCAGCACCGGCGACAAGTTGTACTTCGTCAACCTGATGGAGCACCACGACGGCAAGGGTCCGGAAAGTCTGCCGCTGAGCCTGGCCGATGTCCTGTCCGGCAAGTACAAGGCGGTGCTCAAGCTCGGTAGCAACGGACTGCAATGGGACGCCGGCGACCCGGTGGTGGGCAAGTTCCTGCAGATGGTAGTCCAGCCTTATGCCGGCCAGGACGTGAGCATGAACCCCGCCGACTACGAACCCGCCAAACCGGGCAAGCCGATGGGTAAAACCATGCTGCCGCTGACCCTCAACCGTGACGACCCGACGGTGCAGGCCAGACTGAAACTGGCACGGCATCGCGAGTTCACCTTTGGCCGCTCCGACGGCACCGACGACGAACCCTGGACCATCAAGACCGACGGCGGTCTGGGCTACCAGATGGACCCCCGAATCATCAGCGCCGCTCCGCAACTGGCCAATGGCCCGACCGCTGCCGGCTTCTCCGGCGACGGCACCCTGGAAGTGTGGAAAATCAGGAACGGCGGCAACGGCTGGAACCACCCGGTGCACGTGCACTTCGAAGAAGGCATCGTCCTCCACCGCGACGGCAAGGCCCCACCGGAATGGGAAAAATGGGCGCGCAAGGACGTCTATCGCATCGGCGAGGGCATCGACAGCTCGGTGGACGTGGAAATGGCGATCCGCTTCCGGGAATTCGCCGGGACCTACATGGAGCACTGCCACAATACCCAGCACGAGGACACCTCCATGCTGCTGCGCTGGGATGTCGAGAACCCTGGCCAGTTCCAGTTGATGCCAACCCCCCTGCCCGGCTGGGACGGCGTCAACTACGTCAACTCCGCCGCGCTGCCGACCTTCCGCACTGGCGATACCCGTGTCGAGGACGCCGCTAACCAAAAACCGGTCGCTAACCCCGACAGCGCCATCAGTAACACCGGCCAACCGGTGATCATCAACGTGCTGGCCAACGACACCGACCCTGACGGGAACGTGCCGCTCAAAGTGGTGGGCCTGGAGCAACCGGACTCCGGCAAGGGCGTGGTCAGCACCGATGGCCTGCGCGTGACCTACACACCACCGGCCACGATCCCCGCACCGTTCACCGCGACCTTTTCCTATAGGGCCAGCGATGCCAAGGACGCGGAGTCGGCACCGGCGACGGTGTCCGTGGCAGTCTCGGCAGCGATCAACGAGAGTCTGATCGTCACCAGCGCCACCGTCACCGCCCGCAGCAACAGCCGCTGGTATTGGGTCCTGTCCGGCACCACTTCCCGTGGCACGGGCAATACCATCACGGCAACGGCCACGACCACCACCGGTACGGTGAACCTTGGCGCCGCCGTCCTGACGCCTACGGCCACAGGCGCGCGCTGGAACATAGCGGTGACCACCGCCGGCAGTGGCCCGTCGCCTGGCGCGACGGCAACCATCAAGTCGGCCTTCGGCAAAACCGTGACGGTGCCGATAAAGGCGAACTAGAGCGGCTTGATCGACGCCCGGTCCATGCAATTTGGATCGGGCGTTTTTCTTTGTACAGCGCCCACCATTGAATCGGCGTCGTACTCAGATTTTGCATTCACCAAAGATCAAATGTGTGCGAGCCTGCTCGCGATGGCGCAGTGTCAGGCAACATAGAATCTCCCACAACAGGAGTGTCGTTGACCGCAAGTTAACGTTCGGCCCGACTCACCGCTGCGGCGCCACCATCCGGAAGCGGATATTGATCTCGTTGGACACCACACTGTCCGCCCACTCGCCCTCACCTATCTTGAAGTCGTCACGCTTGAGCACCAGTTGGCCCTCGAAGATACCGATGGCGCTCTGCGATTTCAGCAGCACCGGTACACTCACTTCCCGAGTGAGCCCCCGCAGGGAAAGCGTGCCGGTGATGGTGTAGCGGTTATTGCCCTGGGCCTTGATGGAGGTCGACTCGAAGGTCGCCACCGGATAAGTCGCGGTGTCGAACCACGCCGGCTTTTGCAGCTCGGTGTTGGCGTCGCTGCTGCCGGCATCGATGCTTTTCAGGTCGATGGTCAGCACGGCATGAGCGGCGCCGGGGTTATCGGTGTCGAAGTCGAGTTTGGCCTTGAACTTACCAAAGGTGCCGTAGGCTTTCGACCCCATCTGCACATAGGTGAAGCTCAAGGTGCTGGCCCTGGCGTTCACATCCTTGTACTCCACGGCTTGCGCAAACGGCACCAGGCCGAACACCAACATGCCGGCCAGAGCGACGCAATGCGCGGATCGAAGATTCATGGCACTCTCCGGGAGGGTTCCCGTCTTGAGTTGGCGTGCCGCACAGATCGGGTGGCACCAGATGGACTAAAGCAAACAACCGGCGTTTATTCCACCTCACCCGTTGATTTACCACCACCTGCCCCGCACTCCCCGCGTTGCCATGCCCTGTGCAACAGGTCGATCACCTCGGCATCCGAGGTCTGGGCAAAGTCCATGTACCAATGGCCAATCGAGGTGAACCACTCGGGCATCAGCGGGCAGATCAACTCATCCACCTCGCTGCGCAACGCCTGCACCGTTTCGATCGGCGCCACCGGCACCGCCACCACGATGCGCGATGGCGCCTGCGCCCGCAGCGCCTGGATCGCCGCCATCATCGAGGCGCCGGTGGCCAGGCCGTCGTCGATCAGGATCACCACCTGATCCTTGAGCTGCACCGCCGGCCGCTTGCCCCGATAGACCTGCTCGCGGCGCAATAGCTCGCGGCTTTCCCGCTCGACCACGGCGTCGAATGCAGCCTTGGCAATCGGATGCACCCGCAGCGCTTCTTCATTACGAATCTGGATACCGCCGCTGGCAATCGCGCCCATGGCGTACTCCGGGTGGGACGGCACGCCGAGCTTGCGCACCAGCATCAGGTCCAGGCGAACCTTCAGCGCCGTGGCCACCTCATAAGCCACCGGCACGCCGCCACGGGGCAAGGCCAGAACGATGACGTCGGAACGATTGGCGTAAGGCAGCAACGGTTCAATCAAACGCCGCCCGGCTGCCGGCCGGTCTTGCAGGATGGAATGGGACAAGGGGCTCATTTGAAACCTCCCCAGGCGATTGCGCCTGCGAACTTCAGCCATACCTGCCTTTTGTGGCGAGGGAGCTTGCTCGCGCTGTGCTACGCAGCGCGAGCAAGCTCACTCGCCACAAACCTGGTCCAAAGCATTATCCGCTCCTTTACCCCGCCTATACCAACCGCTCAATCTTCTGATGCTGCCACACCAGTTTGTAATACAGCGTCTGCAACACCAGCATTCCCAGATACGCCACCGGAAACGCCATCCACACCCCTTGCAGCCCGAACTTCGCATCCAGCAGATACGCCGCCGGCAACTGCACACCCACCACGCACACAATGGAAATCGCCACCGGCACCATCACCGTGCCGCTGGCGCGCATGATGCCGCCGATGATCGCCTGGAAACCAAACACCAACAGGCTCCAGAGCATGATGTGCAACAGGTGCTCAGCCATGTTGAGCGTCGCCTCTTCGGTGAGGAACGACGCCAGCAACCAGCTCGACAACAAGTACCCGAGCACCACCAGGCCACCGGTCAAACACACGTTGATCATCAGTCCCGTCTTCAAAATCGGCCCGATACGCTCAATGCGCCCCGCCCCAATCGCCTGCGCTCCAAGGATCGACGCCGTGATCGCAATCGACAGCGCCGGGAACTGCACGTAATTGACGATCTGCGTCACCGCGCCATACGCCGCCGTCGCCTGGGACCCGTGCTGGTTCACCAGCGCCAGAATCACCAGCTCCGACAGCGACAACACCACCATCTGCAACCCGGTGGGCAAACCGATGCGTAGCACCTTGCCGAGAATCGCCATGTCCAGCTTCATCGCCGCGAAGAACTCACGGTCCGGCGCCAGCGGATGGCCCTTGCCAAGCAAGCGCCATGCCAGCAGCCCCATCGCCACCAGGTTACCCACCAGCCCGGCAATCGCCGCACTCTGAATCCCCATCGGCGCAAAACCCAACCACCCGCGAATCAACGCCGGCGTCAGCGCCAGCCCGACACAGGTGGACACCACCAGCGCCAGCAACGGCGACAAGGTATCGCTCACCCCGCGCAGCAACTGGGTGAACAACACAAACACCAACAGCGACGGCATGATCCACAACATCACATGGGCATACGCCACCGCATCGTCCAGCACATCGGCCGGCGTCCCCAACCCCACCAACGCCGACCGCGCAAATACACTCCCCACCACCGCCGCCACCAACCCGATCAACACCCCCAGCAACAAGGTCGCCCCGGCAATCGCCTTCACCAAATGCGTCTCCCGCGCCCCCCACGCCTGCCCGATCAACACCCCCGCACCCGCACCGAGGCCGATCACCAGGGCGATGAAGAAAAACACGATGGGGAACATGCCCGACACCGCCGCCAGGGCCTGGGTGCCGAGCATCTGGCCGATGTAGATGCTGTTGACCGTGCCGGACATGGATTGCAGGAAGTTCGACAGGACCATCGGGGCGAGGAAAAACAGGTAGGTTTTCCAGAGGGGGCGTTGGGGTTGGGAGGGGCTTTGCATGGGCGGGCTCAGTATGAGGGATGGTCGAAAAACGTTGGCAGATTCTACTTCATGAATAGCTGGACTTACGTTACCAATACCGCTGCCTCCATTTCTTCATTCTTTGCAGGCTAGCATTGTAATTTGCGACTATTTTGTTACTGGTCGAATGCATCCAGATTTGATCCTTACGACCGTAACCTCGACAGTGGATCGAAGCCAGAATTTTACCTTGAAGCAATTGCCGCATCCCAAAACCCTACATAAAGCGAGTAAGGAAATATGGCTTTTTACGTTCCAAGCACAAAAAAATATCTTGTTGAAACTTCAGAGCCAGAAGGAAGTGTTTGGCGAAAATTGTTCTCTCCCGCGAGCGAATGTCCTGCATCCGGAATTTATCGCTGCGCTAACTGCGGCGATGAAGTAACGTCCAATAAAGGTGACCGCTTACCACCTCAAAATCACTCTCAACACTCAAATGCAGAAAAAATACTCTGGGAGCTTATCATCATGACCAAAACTAAATAATTAGGACTTAGATGAACGCCTTTAATTTGTCTGATAGCTGTGTCAGCAGAGGGCGAACTTTAAAAGCCCTTCCTATTTCACACCCCAATCCAAACCTATGTTTTTCACTAAAAACGCGATAACCAACTGTATATTTGCGCATCTAAACCTATCACACCAAAGGACAACACCATGCGACTGGAAGATGTAAACATACAAAATTTCTGCTCCTGCGTATCCATCGCCATACCACTCAACAGCTACAACCCGATAATCGGATACAACAACTCTGGAAAATCCAACATTCTCAGAGCAATAAGTTGGCTACTACACAAATACGTACTCTCCGCCCACATGTTTTACAATCCAGAGGCACCCGTAATAGTTGAAGGACGCATATCAAGCGTCAACTTAAGCCTATTACCCACCAACCAACAAGCACAAGTTAACAGATTTATTCTAGACGGAGGTTTACGTTTTAGACGTCGTCAAGACTCACCAAACGTTCCAGCAGCGCAAGTTCGTATCGAAGTCTTTGACCCAGCCACATCCGAATGGACAGCGAATCCCACAGGCTTGGATAACGCTCTCGGTGTTTTGTTTCCAGACCCTCTTTATATTGAAGCGATGGACGACTCTGCAGATGACATAAGTAGATTTGCAGCAAAAAACACAATCGGCCTTTTACTAAAATACACAGTTGAACAAATTCGCACAAACAACATAACTGCCATGGAAACGGTATTAGCGGATTTAGCAACTCTAGGAGCCCACTTAACAGGCCCGGGACGCTTGCGAGAACTTGAAGTACTAGAAACACAAGCCGCTACGGAAATAGCAGAATTTTTCCCAGGCATTGGCATGCATCTAGATATACAGCCACCCACACTAGATGAACTCATCAAAGGGGCAACTATTTCACTTTCAGATGGTCATGGACACCAAAGACCGTTTACTTCGTATGGGCACGGTGCCCAGCGAACAGTTCAAATGGCACTAATTAAGTTGTTAGCATCGCAAATGAACCAGCGTAACGGTCAAGGCTCAGTAACAATACTCCTTATTGACGAACCAGAACTATACCTCCATCCTCAAGCAATCGAGAGGCTAAGAGAGTCATTAGAGATATTATCAACTCAAAATTTTCAAGTTATATTTTCCACTCACTCACCACTAATGCTTGGAAATTCGCACGGCCTTAATACGTCAATAATATACAAAAATCCCGCGGGCGAAACGGTAACCCGAACAAAACTCACCACTGCAGCAAACCTTATATCAACACATTCGCACCAAGCAAATGTCATTTTTTCCCTTCAAAACTCTACCTACCTCCTATTCTCTGAGAAAGTTTTAGTCGTAGAGGGAAAAACAGAATCCATGATGCTTCCTTCTCTATACAAAACAGTCACAAGCAGAAGCCTATCTCAAGATAAAACTTGTTTAATTGAGGGCTCGAGCAGCTCATCAACCTGGCCGATGATGCAAGTCTTACGGGCTGTTGGTTTCACCCCAAAAGCGGTGGTCGACCTTGATTACATATTTAAAGTCGCGCCTCAAAACAATCTAGTAAACCTTACCGACCCCGACTATGTAGCATGTAAAAACTGGTTCATAGCAAATCAGGCAACAGGTGGTTACCACCTTGGATCGGATGGATTCCCAACACGAAAAAATGCCACTGGCCAATCGGTACCGGTCCCCCCGGAAGAAGCATTTTCAAATATGGCAGTAGCCATGCAGACCGAAATCGCAAACTTAGTCTCGCAGCTCCGAGCTCTAGGGATTTGGGTGTGGGACAAAGGAGCGATTGAGGCATGCTTGGGCATTCAAAAAAATGATACAGCGCGCATTGCGTTTATAAACACAATGCAAACATCACAATCAGTAAGCCACGCAAGCCACCCAAGTGATCTCACTCAACTAATTTCTTGGATTAGTTAATTTTTTAAATATAAAAACCATGGGCGCTCACCGTAACAAAATACAAATGGCAAGCGCCCCATTAAAAACGCAGAATCGCAAGCCATTTCAAAATAAAAAAACAAATAATAAATAAAAACCCATACACCCTCCCCAGCAAAAATATAGTTCAGACTAGAACACCCCGTAACTTTAACGAACGTTTGTTCTTGAACCTGCCCTATATTCACCCATGCATTAGCCTCGGACAAAACCCGCAACACCCTCGGAACACTCGATCTTGCCCCCTCTTGCAATGAAGCTTATAGTCCGCCCCGTCGCCCCAATGGCGACCAGGTTTGGCGACCTGCTCGATCGGATGCAAAAGCTCTGTGCTTTCTTGCAGGCGCTGTTGCACGCACGCAAAGCTGTCTTTATGGCAGCTGTGCGCGGGAGACCTTCGGGTCTGCCGGTATTCCGATCCCGGTTCGCCAACCTGCGTACAGCTGTCACCCATTCGTTTGGCGACGAGTGAGGGATAGTCAACCTTTGCACTGATCGGAGTTTCATCTATGGAAAGATACATGCCTCTTACCGGAATCGACCTGAAACCGGCTTCCCTGCTCATCGACACCCAAGCGCCACTCGACGTCCTGCAAGCCATGGCGGATTACCGCATTCGCACAGTCACGCAGGTGTTGGAAAATATCGCCTATCGCTCCGAACTCGGTTGCGACACGGTGGTGCTGGAGGACTTCTGTAAACTGCTGGTCATCCCGTTGCGCGATGGTTGTGATTTGATGGATGTGATTGGGCGGCGGTTACGGGCGCAGGCTTCTGAGTAAAGGAAAACGGGCATCAAAGGTGCCCGTTTTTTGTCTGACGAGAAAAGTGGTTTACTTGTTCTGAGGCCCGATCCTGGCGAAGCGCGCCAGGCTTTATCTTTTTTCCGTCGGTTTGACGTTTGGATGCCTTATGGAGATGAACCGTACAAAGCAGTTAGTTCGCGGATCAACTCAACACAACAACCCTCTTGAGCTCCTCATTCATGTGCTGGAGGCATCCCTCGAATTGATTTCGCTTCCTGAGAATGACTTCTGCTGGTGTTTTTGGGCTGACAGCGATGAAGCAAAAGCAGAGCTGGAGGGATTGATCAACTCACTTAGAGGCGGAGTGCTGCCCGCAAGAACCCACTTTGCTGTACTTTTTGCGCCAACAGGTCCGCTGCAAGAGCTCAGTCTCAGTAGTGGGTGGGCGGAAACCTTTTTGAAAGTCGCCAGTAAATATGACGAAGCAGAGGCACGGTTGTGGTGAGGGAATGATGCCGGCTTGGCGTGTGCCAGAGTCACTCTACGCGCTGTTCGAGTGCCACGTTCTGACGACGCCGCGTAAGTATATTCACCAGCGAAAACTGGAATGCGCCCACGCGTGCCTCGCCGATCCCACTTGCAATGTGGCCAACGTCACAGAACTGGCTTTGGACTACGGCTTCTTGCACCTGGGGCGCTTCTCACAAAGCTACCGCCAGCAAGTTAGCGAGCTACCTTCGACTACCTTGAAGCGCCGCTGTTGCAGATCTGACTCTTCGCAGGATCACTGCGCAGTGGCAAACGGGTAACGGCGATCATGAGTTTGATCCAATCTGCGCGTCTCAACGGACATGGTCCGTATGCTTACTTGAAGGGCGTGCTCGCGCGCCGTCGGCGCAACGGGCGAGTGATAATGCGGGTCTGACATCCTGCAGATGGTGCAACAGCTGACGATGAATCGTCCGTCTAAGGCCCGCGGGAGTGGTGAGGTTCACGCCACCATAGTTGCCCTTCACTATCCGGAGGAGGTGCCAAATACGCGTTGTGGGATAGGTTTTCATGGGGCATGTGTCGCGCCCGAAATCGCGTGCGCTCCCAATTGAATCGCCTATTCACTTGGGAGCATTACGTTTTACTTTCTGTGCAGCTTCCATGCATCGGCAAACGGTGCAGTACCTTTGTCATACGGCTTGAACACGGCCATGTAAAACAAGCCAAAAACAATGACAACTGCGGCGGTGAGCAAAATGCCGTAATTGCTGTACCAAGGGGCATCCGGCGTACGCGGCCAGGACATATTGGCGATCGCGAGCAAGCCGTAGATCAGCGCCAGGATGTTCACGATCCAGCCCCAACCGCCCAGGGTGAACTGACCTGCCGGCTTCCAACCGCGAATTCGAGCGAACAGCGCCCCACCCACGATCATCTGGAACGACAAATAAATGCCGATCGCCGCGAAGCTCACGATGATTGCGATGGCGTTCTCCAGGTAGAACCCTGCACAAACGATAGCCGCCGGGATCACGCCACAAGTGATCAACGCTGCAGTGGGCACACGCGTGTTGGGTGAAAGACGCTTGAGTACGCTGCTGCCCATGACCATTTCGTCCCGGGCAAAGGAGTACAGCAAGCGACTGGCCGCCGCCTGCAAGCTCAGGACGCAGGAGACGAAGGAGACTGTGATCACCGCCGTCACGATGCGCCATCCGGTCGGCCCGAACGCATTGGCCATGATGGTCGACATCGGATCCTTGTCTTCGCCCGACAGCACCTTGGCAATATCCGGAACCGCCAGGATCAATGCCAACGCGGCGAAGATCGCTGCGCCACCACCGATGTAGATGGTCATGCGCATGGCCTTGGGAATGCGCTTGCTCGGGTTTGGCGTTTCTTCAGCCACATCGCCGCACGCTTCAAAGCCATAATAGAGAAACATGCCAGCCAGCGACGCGGTCAGGAACGCTGGCCAGTAACTGCCATCGATGCTGATGTCGAAAGTATTGAACAGCACCGAAAACGGCTGGTGGCGTTCGAATATCAACAGGTAACCACCGATCACGATCGCGCCCAGCAACTCGCAGATAAAACCGAACATGGCGACTTTGGCCAGCAGCTTGGTTCCGCTCAGGTTTAGCACGGTCGCCATCACCGTCAGGGCCAGGGCGACGAATGTGTTGGTCACCGGACTGGGTTCGAAGCCAAGCATCGCGGCAATGTAAGGACCGGCACCCAGCGCTACGGCGGCGATGGTCACGCACAGCGAAACGGAGTAGATCCAGCCCACCATCCAGGCCCAGCGCTTACCCACCAGGCGACGTGCCCACGGGTAGACACCCCCGGAAATCGGAAACTGCGAAACCACTTCGCAGAAGATCAGGCAGACCAACATCTGCCCGAAGCCGACCAGCAAGTACGACCAGAACATTGGCGGCCCGCCCGCCGCCAGGCACAGGCCGAAGAGCGTATAAACGCCCACGACCGGCGAAAGGTAGGTGAAGCCCAGCGCAAAGTTTTCCCAGAGGCTCATGCTTCTTTCGAAGTTGGACGTATAGCCAAGTGCCCTGAGCTGGGCGGCATCGCTGTCCGCTGCAGTGAATTCGGAACTGTTCATGTTGTTATCCTGAGGACAAGGTCCTGTCGGCTGTTATTGTTTTGGCTTTGCTGACTTACAACTTGATCCAGGTGGCTTTGAGCTCGGTGTATTTGTCGAACGCATGCAGCGACTTGTCGCGGCCGTTGCCCGATTGCTTAAAGCCACCGAACGGCGCGGTCATGTCGCCGCCATCGTACTGGTTGACCCAAACGCTACCGGCGCGCAGCGCCCTGGCGGTCAGGTGGGCCTTGGAGATGTCGGCGGTCCAGACGGCTGCAGCCAGGCCGTACGGGGTGTCGTTGGCGATATTGATGGCTTCTTCGATGGTGTCGAAGGTGATCACCGACAGCACCGGGCCGAAAATTTCTTCCTGGGCGATCTTCATGGCGTTGCTGACGCCGTCGAAAATGGTCGGCTCGACGTAGGTGCCACCGGTTTCCTGCAGGGTGCGCTTGCCGCCCACCAGCAGTTTGGCGCCCTCGTTGTGACCGGACTCGATGTAAGACAGCACGGTGTTCATCTGCTGGGTATCGACCAGGGCACCGACGTTGGTGTCCGGGTCCAGCGGGTTGCCCGGCTTCCAGCCCTTGAGGGCCTCGACTACCAGGGGCAGGAACTTGTCCTTGATCGAACGCTCCACCAGCAGGCGCGAGCCGGCGGTGCAGACTTCGCCCTGGTTGAACGCAATGGCACCGGCCGCCGATTCGGCCGCGGCCTGCAGGTCGGCGGCATCGGCGAAGACGATGTTCGGGCTCTTGCCACCGGCTTCCAGCCAGACGCGCTTCATGTTCGACTCACCGGAGTAGATCAGCAGCTGCTTGGCGATCTTGGTCGATCCGGTGAACACCAGGGTGTCGACGTCCATGTGCAGGGCCAGGGCCTTGCCGACGGTGTGGCCGTAGCCTGGCAGCACGTTGAGCACGCCGGCCGGAATGCCGGCCTCGATGGCCAGTTGGGCGATGCGGATGGCGGTCAGTGGCGATTTTTCCGACGGTTTGAGGATCACCGAGTTACCGGTCGACAGCGCCGGGCCCAGTTTCCAGCAGGCCATCATCAGCGGGAAGTTCCACGGCACGATAGCCGCGACCACACCGACCGGCTCGCGGGTGACCAGACCCAGTTGATCGTGCGGGGTGGCGGCCACTTCGTCGTAGATCTTGTCGATGGCCTCGCCGCTCCAGCTCAGCGCTTGTGCCGCTTGCGGCACGTCGACGGCCAGCGAATCGCTGATCGGCTTGCCCATGTCCAGGGTTTCCAGCAGCGCCAATTCATCGGCATTGGCTTCCAGCAAGGCGGCGAAACGAACCATAACCTGCTTTCTGTCCGCCGGCGCCATGCGCGACCAGACGCCCGAATCGAACGTAGCGCGAGCAACTTCAACGGCGCGATCAGCGTCTGCGGCCGAGCAGCTTGCGACCTTGGTCAGCAGGCGGCCATCGACTGGGCTCAGACAATCGAACGTTTCTCCCTCGACGGCGTGGGTATAGTCCCCGCCGATAAATGCGCGCCCTTCTATCTTCAGTGCCTGTGCGCGTGCTTCCCAAGTGCTAAGCGTTGGATTCGTCATGACGGTGCCATTCCTCTGTGTCGATGCCAGTGCATTTCAGCGCTCCGGGCAGGTCCCGGAGCCAGGCTTTTTATTAAACATATGAAACCATATCTTATGATTTAAAAGCTGCCAAATAATGTGTCGTTTTTATCCAATCACGACATTCTCGCGGCCGAACTCGGGCTAAAAACCGCTTTCATGTTGCGCGCCAGACGGGATATGACTAAAAGAAACCTAGTTCCATATTTTTTACGACGAATAGGATGACTCAACTGAATAAAGTGAACCGGCTTTCCCTGCTGCAGGTCAGCCAGGAAGGCAAGCCCGAGGAAGTGGCTCGCCGGCTGATCGAGGTCATCGAGCTGGGCCTGATTGGCGAGGGCGAACAATTGCCCAGCGAAAGCGAGCTGGCGACACGCTTCGGCGTGGCCACCGTAACGTTGCGCGACGCGTTGGCGATCCTCCGTCAGCGCGGCGTTGTCGCTACAAAACGCGGCAGAAATGGCGGCAGTTTCGTCTGCGCCCCCGTGGAAGTTTCCGATGACTTTCTCAAGGCCAGGTTGAGCGCCATGAGCTCGCTGGAACTTCGCGACCTCTGCGACGAACAGATCGCGATTTCGGCTACCGCCGCTGGCCTGGCGGCCAGCCGCTCCTCCAGCGCCCAGCACCAAAGGCTGGAAAATTTCGTGACGGCACTGCAGGGCGCCACCACACGCAGCGAGTTGCGACGTGCCGATGCGCGATTTCACATCGAAGTCGCCGTCGCGGCCCAATCGGTGCGCTTGACCCACGCTGAAATGCGGTTGCAGTCCGAAATGGGCGAGCTGCAATGGATCGCCATGAGCGACAGGCAGAAAAACACCGCCATTGCCGAGCACCGGGCCATCCTGCAGGCCGTGATGGCCGGCGAATCCAATCTGGCCAGCGCGTTGACAGAAGCCCATATCAAGGAAGGCATCAAGCGCCTGATGGATTTGCGCTTCGAACTACTCAGGCTGCAAGAGAACGCATTGTCATGATCACGACAGAACAGAACGAAGACCTTCGCCAGTGCACCCAGCGTCTGGAAGAGGTTTTCAGCAAGGTGTTCGAGCAACTCAACATGCTGGCCGAACAAGTGGTGACGGTCTGGGACGCGCTTGCCACTGAAGGCAGAAAACCCACCTCGAAAGACCTGATATTCCTGCAGGCGACCATCGAAGAGCGGCTCTCAACAAACGATACGTACATCCATGGCACCGGTGTGGTGCTGGAACCGGGCGAGCTCGCCGATCAAGAGCTGTTCCTCGAATGGTTCTACCGCCCCGTCCGCGGAAAAATCGCGCCGATGATGCTGAACTTCAATCGCCAAAGCGAAAGCTTCTACAACTACCAGAGCATGCCCTGGTTCACCCGCCCCAAGCTGACGGGCCAAGCGTCGGTCGAGGGTCCGTTTGTGGACCTCTACGGCACCGAACTCTACATACTGGCCTTCTCGGTGCCGATCTTCGCCGGCGGGCATTTTGTCGGCGTCGCGGCGGCGGATATTGCCCTGCACGAATTTGATCAGTTGCTCACCCGCTGCCTGCTGCGCATGAAGAACGAAGCCTTCATCATCAACGGCGAAGGCCGCATCGTCGCGGCCAATTCAGCGAACTGGTTCGTCGGCAACATGGCCAGTCGTCCTGCCGCCGCCAAGGTGCACAAACTAAAGCCGCTATCGATCGATTGGTCGCTGGTTGAATTGCCTGCCCCGCGATAGGCCGTTGCATGCCCGGGCAAAACTGATTTCCGCACCTCCAACAACAGCAAAAAACGAAGAGGAAATACCATGCACCGGATATCCGCCCATCTCGTCAGCATTCTTGTCTTTCTCTTGTTTGCCCAGTTCTCGGTTGCAGCGGACAAAGAGAAGACCCTGGACGTTATCACCGCCTACATGAGCGCCTGGAACAAACACGATCCCGATGCGGCAGCACAGTATTTTGCCGAGAACGGGGAGTTCCTGGACGCGTCCGTAGGGGTGCCTAAAGTCGGCCGGGAAACTGCCAGGGTCGAGGTCATCAAGCTCTTTATCGATGCAGTGCCTGACTTGAAATGGCAAATGGTTGGCCAGCCCATCATCGAAGGCGACAACATCGCCTTCGAGTGGCAGTTCGATGGGAAGAACACCGGCGCCTGGGCACCTGAAACGCCAGCAACCAACAAGCCGTTGTCTTTCAAGGGCATCAGCTTCATTCGGCTGAAGGATGGCAAGATCGCGATGCAGCATGACTATTATGATGCGCTGTCGTTCAACAAGCAGCTGGGTTGGTAGTTCAAACACTGGCTACAAGAAACGAGCCCATCGAACGGGCTCGTTTTTCGACATATCGGGATGCTTCCCTTGAGCAATGTCGACTATATGGTTGAAGAGGAGGTAGTGGTTGCGAAAGGCAAACGCAAACCTTTACCCACCGACCTTCCGTGATCCAAGTCATTCTCGAACTGCCAGATCACCGGTGGTCCTGTGCCTGCGGTTGCCGTAAACACAGCGTTGAAGAGGAAATCAGCGAGCTGCTCAAGATCGTTCCGATGCAAGTTTGCGTGATCAAACATGCGCACAGGGTCTACGCCTACCATTGCTGTGAAACCGCTTTGGTCATGGCTGACAACACGCCGCTTATTCCGGTGAAATGTGACGGTCCGCTTTGGATTGTGGATTCAACCTTTCGCGACAGGCAGAAATCGGCCAGAAGCGGTCGGTCGCTCAAAACACTTAAAAACCACTGATTGCTAAAGTAATCAGGATCCGAAAATTGCTCACTCGGTCGAAGGGACGGATGCTTTGCTACCCAAGCGGATTAGTTCATTGGAGAAACACAGGCCGACGATGATCAGTGCCGCTCCCGCGTACAGGCTTTCGCGCGGTATTTCGTTGAGCGCCACAAACGCCAGCAGCGCGGCGAACAGTGGCTCGGTCAGCTCCAACGCCTGCACTTGGGATGGCTTGAGATACTCGATGGCCTTGGTGGTGCAGAAGAAGCCCAGGATTGTCGGCAGCGTGGCCAGCGCCAGCAGCGCGGCGATCGCCAGCGGCGACAGCTCGCCCATCGCGAAACCATCGGCCGCAGCCGGCATCAGCAAGTACAGGCTGCCAAAGAACAACAATTGTCGGGTGAAGTGCAGCCCCCCCGACACTCCCATACGCTTCATGGCAACCGAAAAGGCCCCATAGCCGGAGCCGGCCATGGAGGCGAGTGCAGCACCTTGCAGGGTAAAGCCCTGCTGCAGGTCGCCGCCGAAGATCACCGAGATCCCGGCGATAGCCAGTGCAGCACCAACGGTAGCGTTCGCGGTGATGGCATCCTTGAGGAAAATACGCCCCAGAATGATCGAGGAAATTGAGGCACTGGCCATCAGCACCACCACCACACCTGCCGCAGCGTAGTGTCGATAGGCGGACGTTTCGAAATGGAACAGCACAAAGATGCCAAGGAATGCGCAGATAGCCGCCTGAGTCCATTTGGTCGACGCCGCCGGGCGCTTGAGGAAAAACAACAGGATCGAGAGAAGCACGCAACCCAGTACGGTCTTGATGACAGCGACACTGCTAGCGGTAAAACCATTACTCATGAGTATTTTGCTGAGTACACCGATCGTTGCGTTCAGTGCCGCAGCGGAGAGTGCAAATATGACGCCTTTGCTGAAAGTAGATTGCATGGATGACGATCCCTGTCGCTGAAGTGTCGTTCGATAGAATGCCGCCCTGTATCGACGGCGCAAAGTTTGAAGATACGAAGATCCCACCAACCCCAGTATTTATTGTGGCATAAGCACTGGATCGCCCAGTAGGATGCTATTCGCCTTCTTATCGCCGCCAAGGGAGAAGTCAGAGGGTCTGGCCCTTGCCTATGCAATATGAGTTGACGAACGTTGCAGTGTGCTGCAAAGACTGACGTATATCCGGTTTGGCTATTCCATGTCTGTTGGCAAATTGCTCGACCGCCGCTGTATCAAAACGAGTGGTCTGGATAAAGTCCAAGGCTTCGGGTTTTGTATTCAAAAACCACGCGACGGGAGGAATACTCAGTAGCAACTTCAGCAATCGGAGTGAAATGTGATGCTTGGGAGACTTTAAGCCCAAAGGGTGTGCCACCTGTATCAGGAGTTCTCGCAAGTTTGGAGTTTGGTCATCCAGCGCCAGCAGTTCCTGGCCCACCATGGCCGGATCAAAAGCACAAACTGCCACCAGTTCAACCAGGTAATCCACGGTGACCAGTGGCAGCCAGTGCTCGGCGGTACCGGGCACTGCAGTCAGCTTTCCCTGCACAAGGTTGCGTATCAGCTCCACCAGCGGCTGACCGTCAAGGATATGCCCCGTGCGGCTATGACCACAGACAGTCGCAGGGTGGACAACGGTAATCTCCCCGCCCTTGGCGGCCATGACCTCCAGGGTCGCAAAATGCGCCTCCAGCTTGCTTCCCTCGTAACCACCGACATGTCGGTAGACGGCAGGCCAATTCGTCAACTGCGGATGACGAGGATCAATTCCGATGCGTTGCAGATGTTCATGATTTTTCAGCATGTAGCCGCCGATCATCACTAAACGGCTTTTTTGCTCAGCCGCCAACAGCGCCACGCGCTTTGCCCCTTCCACATTCACCGCACGAGAATGCTCCACTGAAAGCCCCCATGCGAAGTGGGCGCCCAGGTGGAATATGACTCTGGCGTGCCTTAGCACTTCTCGGTCAGCAAGACTCAGCCCGAGGTTGTCCCGTTCCAGATCGCCAGCTACGGCAAATACCCGGGTTGCGCACCCTCCCAAATTATCGACTTGCTCGCGCAGTGCAGCTAGTCGCTCTGGGCGACGCATCAACACCCGAATGGTGTGACCTTTTGCACTCAGGCACGCCACCAAATGTTGACCGACGAAGCCGGTACCCCCCGTGACAAAGCACTCCACGCTCATTTCCCTGCTCCTTGTTTAAGGTGAAAAATCAAGCGTAAACTATCGACCCAACTCTATAGTCAAGCGGTGTTTTAATGAAAATCGGCGAACTCGAGGCCCGCAGCGGCGCCAGCCGCCATACGCTCCGTTACTACGAGCAAATCGGCCTGATCTCACCGCTGCGGCAAACTAACAACTATCGCGTTTACACAGTGCAAACTCTGCAGGATCTGGACTTTATCCAGCGCGCGCAAAGCATGGGGTTTTCCCTGGGGGAAATAGGCGAGATTCTGGATGCGCAGCGGAACAAGCTGATCGATTGTGCTGACGGCGCGAAGCTAATTGAAAAGAAGATGGCAGAAATCAAACAGAAAATCGCCAACTTCCAAAGCATTTATCGGTATCTGGATGAAGAGCGTGCAACCCTCGAAGCCAGTGCTGCCAAGCAACTTGAGCTTCAGCAACTGAGCAACTCTTCCAACTGAACTGTCAGCATCTGGGAAACGGAAGCAGCAGCCTGCCTCCAGTTTCAAGCCCATCGCTTACGCATTTTCTATTAGTGGGTTTTCCATTGAGCATGATCAGCACCACCTATCGCTCGGTCCTGCCTCCATTTCAATTTTTCACGCTTCTGTATAAACCGTCATTCCCGCCCCCTGATTTTCTGCGGCAATGACTTGAGGCGAATTGCTACTGATGAGCTATGGTGACTTGGTAAACCACGCTCTGGGCAGATCATCCATGAACACGTACGCCACTCTGTTCTTCGGCATGTTCACCACCCTTTTGGCAATCATCAATCCACTTGAGGCCATTCCGGTATTCTTGGGCCTGCTGCAAGACAAAGACGCCGCCGAGCGGCGCCAGGTGGCACGCAAGGCCTGCCTTTATGCGCTGGCGCTGATGTTTTTCTTTCTGATCTTCGGCAACCTGCTGCTGCGTCTGTTCGAGGTTCCCCTGAGTATGATCCGGGTGGTCGGCGGGGTGATCCTCATGCGTATCGGCTTCGAGCTTTTCGCCCCCTCGCCAAACAGCAGCCTGATTCCAGGCAGTAGCAAGGGTAACCAGGACGTATCCTTCATTCCCATGGCCATGCCGATCATGTTCGGCCCTGGCGCCATTGCCACGGTGATCGGCCTGACCAGTACCATCAAGGATTCCGACCGCGCCATACTGTCCTTCGCGGCAGTAGCATTGGCGATCTTCGCCACCATGTTTACCACCTACCTGTCTCTGGCTTACGCCAATGACATCCTCAAAAAGATTGGCCCGCAAGGCATTGACGCGGCGACACGCATTGTCGGCTTCTTCGTTTCGGCAATGGGCGTGGGCCTGATCTTCCACGGCACGGTGGAGTTTCTCCAGTCGTACGGAGTCCTGCTCAACGGGGTAACAAAGTAGGGCTTTTGGTTTTATTTCAGCTGTATGCCGATCCGATCGATATGAGTGAAATACCCCCCCGCCATGAACTCGCACTGCTTAGTTGATAAAGACTGACTTTTTCAAGCAAACCATAGCGTATTAATGAGCTATACCCAATATTCCCCTATGCACTTCTTCCACTATTGGAGGTGTCAATGAAACCCAGTACTGCCCTGCCAGCGCTACTGATCATGGCAAGTCTCTTCGGCTGCAGCAGTTCATCGAACCATTCGATGAACCTTCCTTTGGCGGCTACCCACAATAATCCTGGCCAGATCGCCAGCACCACGTTGACCAGTGTCGGCAATCAAACCAATTTTGACTTCGACATCACAGGCGTTCCAACCGGAACCCTGCTGCCCCCTCGCCTGTACACGTTCATCCATAAAGGTAGCTGCCAACAACCCGGGGCTGTCGCCTTCGCCATGAACGATAAGGTCAATACCAAAAGCACCGCTGGAACCAACGGTTGGACCTTCTACCGAAGCGCGCCCATAGCCATGAAAGACCTGCTTGCCGGCACGTACTCCATCGTCGTACGTACGGCACCCGAGGATGGCAATAGCGATATTTTCTGCGGCGATATTGCGCAAGCAACTCGGTGAAACGGCCACAGTGATTGGTGAGTCGAGAACTTTAGGCTGAATACCATTAGGCATGGGCGGCCCGACTGCGCGATCAAATAATAGTTGTGACATGGCCCTCTAAAAAATCGCAGTTGCCACGTTCAACTTCCGAATCCGCACTAGACTCTGCCGTGGGCCTTAATCCGTGCGTAGTCATGCAAAAAGTAGGAAATGATTCTGTATGCAGTACCTAGGCTAATTACTCGATGGTCAATGCACCAAAGGACAATATTGAGGTGCACTCATCACCCGGTTGCTGACACTATGAAAAAACAAGGAATATTGGTATGGAAAAGCTGTCGGATCGTTTTAGGCTTTCTATCGTGTTTGCTGCACTTTTGTCATTGAATGGGGTTGCCCAAGCCGCCCAGACGGACAAGACGAACATCCTGTTCATTGTCTCCGATGACACCGGCTACGGCGATCTGGGGCCGTACGGTGGCGGTGTCGGCCGTGGCATGCCAACCCCCAGCATCGACCAACTGGCACAAGAAGGTACGACCTTTTATTCCTTTTATGCCCAGCCGAGCTGCACCCCGGGCCGGGCGGCCATGCAGACCGGGCGTATCCCCAATCGCAGCGGCATGACCACCGTGGCCTTCCAGGGCCAGGGCGGTGGTTTGCCCGCCGCCGAGTGGACGCTGGCCTCGGTGCTCAAGACCGGCGGCTACGAGACCTACTTCACCGGCAAGTGGCACCTGGGCGAAGCCGACTATGCATTGCCCAATGCCCAGGGTTATGACGTGATGAAGTACGTCGGCCTCTATCACCTCAATGCCTACACCTACGCCGACCCGACCTGGTTCCCCGACATGGACCCGGAAACCCGGGAAATGTTTGCCAAGGTGACCAAGGGCGCACTCTCGGGCAAGGCGGGAGAAAAGGCCGTCGAAGAGTTCAAGATCAACGGCCAGTATGTTGATACGCCGGTCATCGATGGCAAACCCGGTGTAGTCGGGATTCCCTACTTTGACGGTTATGTCGAAAAGGCCGCGCTGGAATTTCTCGACACCGCTGCCAAGTCCGACAAGCCGTTCTTCATCAACGTCAACTTCATGAAAGTGCACCAGCCGAACCTGCCGGCACCGGAGTTCGTTCACAAGTCGATCTCCAAGTCCAAGTACGCCGACTCGGTGGTCGAACTGGATACGCGCATCGGCCGTATCATGGACAAGCTCAAGGCGCTGGGCCTGGATAAGAATACGCTGGTGGTCTACACCACCGATAACGGCGCCTGGCAGGATGTTTACCCGGACGCCGGCTACACACCATTTCGTGGCACCAAAGGCACCGTGCGCGAGGGCGGTAACCGGGTCCCTGCAATCATGACCTGGCCCGGAAAAATCAAGCCCAATGCCAAGAACCACGACATTCTCGGCGGGCTCGATCTGATGGCAACTTTCGCCTCGGTGGCCGGCATCAAGTTGCCGGAGAAGGATCGCGAAGGTCAGCCAATCTATTTCGACAGCTACGACATGACCCCGGTAATCACCGGAACGGGTCCCGATCCACGTAAAGAGTGGTTCTACTTCACCGAAAACGAGTTGTCCCCTGGTGCGGCCCGCGTAGGCAACTACAAGGCCGTGTTCAACCTGCGTGGCGACAATGGCGTGCCGACCGGCGGCCTGGCCGTGGATACCAACCTGGGCTGGAAAGGGGAGTCGAAGTACGTGGCGACAGTGCCGCAAGTCTTTGACTTGCTGCAAGATCCACAGGAGCGCTACGACATCTTCATGAGTAACGTCACTGAGCGCACCTGGACCATGGTGCCGATCAGCCAGGCGATCAACAAGCTGATGCAGACCTACATCAAGTACCCGCCACGCAAACTGCAAAGCATGGGCTATGACGGGCCGATCGAGTTGTCCAAGTACCAGAAATTCCAGTCGGTACGTGAAGTCCTGCAGAAAGAGGGGATCAGCCTGCCGATGCCTGCGGGCAACTAGTCAACTAGTCAAAGAGTGGCGGCCCGGTTCAGGCCGCCACTGGGTGGTCTGATGTTTATGAACTCCCGCCAAGTCACTCGTTCCCTTGGCTTCTGCTGGGGGAAGTGACGATTGTTTATACAGCCTGAAGAGTCGCGATTGCAGCCATCTCATGACCTGTTCGGAGCGAACGCTACCTTGGAAACAACAACATAACAGCCACCCCAATATTGTTCATTCGACTTGAGAAGGTGGGTTAGGCAGAACTTCGAGGACCGGCTTGATGTGAAGGGCGACGGACGTCTGCTCGACAGAGTCAACAACACCAACACCGAACTGGACATGAAGGTGCCGCAAACCGTCACCCTGAGCCTGTTCCAGCAACTGGACCGACAATGGGCACTGCTGGCCTCGGCCAACTGGCAGGACTGGTCGGAATTCGGCGACATCGCCGTAGAGGTCGACACCACGGCGTTCGGCTCGCAATCGAAGACCGTCGACGCCGGCTTCAAGGACACCTGGCACCTCTCCCTTGGCACGCAATACCAGGCCACCGAGCAGTGGTTGTGGAACTTCGGCGTGGCCTACGACAGCAGCGCCGTCTCGGACAGTAACCGCAGTGTAGTCCTGCCGATGAACGAATCCTGGCGTATTGCCACCGGAGCCACCTATGCTCTGGACAAGGACACCGATGTCAACGTCAGTTGGGCCATGGTCTGGCTCGGCGACATGCCGGTTGAGCAGACCAAATCCGTATCGGGCAATCGAGTATCCGGTCAATTAGACAATGCCTGGATTCAAGCCTTGAGCGGAAACATGACCTGGCGATTTTGATGTCTTGTAAACAAAAGAACGAAGATTTCTTCCAAGGAGTAAACACCACTATGAATCTGTCCCGAAAACTGCTCGTCGGCGCCACGCTGGCCAGTCTGCTGCTAGGCGGTTGCACCTCGAAAGTGACTGAGAAGGAGCAATACTCAGGTTTCCTGTCCAACTACAACAACCTGCAGGAAGTCGAAACGCCGAGCGGCGGTACCACAATGCGTTGGGTCAGCCCTTCGTGGAACCCGAATGCCTATGACACCGTGGTGTTTAATAAACTGGAGCTCTACCCTGCGCCAAAACCCGATGAGCGGGTCAACCAGCAAACGCTGACGGACATTCAGAACTACATGACCAACAAGGCCAAGGCCACCCTGGGTCAGAAGTATCGCGTAGTGACCAACACCTCATCCGCACCGGCGGGTTCGCGCCCCCTGATCATGCGTGCGGCAATTACCGGAGTAAGTGCCTCCAACGAAGGCATGAAGTGGTATGAAGTGGTTCCCATCGCGGCCGTCGTCGGCGCAACCCAGGCCGCCACCGGCCACCGTGACCAGGACACCAACCTGTTCATCGAAGCCGAGTTCGTCGACGCCAGGAGCAACCAGACCGTGGCCAAAGTGGTGCGCAAGGTGTTCGGCACCGAACTGAAAAACGAAAGCCAGCAGATTACCGCCAAGGACTTCAAGGCGGCGATCGACAAACTGAACGCCGATCTCTGGGCATTCATTCGCAGTTGAGCCTTGGAGTTACCGCCGGCAGACGTTGGCGGTTCGATAATCCTCACGCAAAGGAACGCTGACATGCATCTCTATTCATCGCTGCAATTTTCAAGATTGCAAAGACCGTTACTTTTCGCAGCGCTCATCGCCATTGCGCTTGCATTAAGCGCTTGTGCATCCGTGGACGCGCAGACGACTGCTTACGTCGGAGTCGAGCATCCCGCACCGACCTTGCCCAGTGAAGTACAGGTGTTACGTACAGAACCGACGCGTCCCAATGTGCGGCTGGGAGAAATCCTGATCGATGCCACAGTCGACCCCGCACCGCCCATTACTGAGGTCGAACAAAAGTTACGTGAAGAAGCCGCCAAACTTGGCGCAGACGCGGTAGTCGTCGTCTACGATCACATTCAGCCGGTCGCCGCCTATGTGACAGGCCCACTTTGGAACCGTGATATTGAAACGATCCAGGGACGTAAGCTGAAAGGCATTGCCATCAAATACCAATAACAACGAGGTGCACAGCAATGAAAGCTATTTTGTCCTGGCTGACGGTTACGTTGGTGACTGTGCTGATCAGTGCTTGTTCCGCCGTAGGATCGACCGATGGCGGCGCCGGTGAAATCGAGATTCGCTCAGGGAAGATCGAGCAGATCTCGCTAACGCAGATGCAGACCAATCACGACTCCGGTGTCGGCGCTGTACTCGGTGGCCTCGGCGGCCTGGGAATCGGCAGCCTGATCGGTCATGGCACCGGACGTGATGTCGCCATGGTTGCCGGGGCTCTCGCCGGTGCGGTTGGCGGTAATTACGCAGAGAAGAAAAAATATGACCAACCGATAGAGGCGCAACAGATCATCGTGCGGGTAAACAGTGGCGTGCTGGTATCAATTACCCAGCCGATCAATCCATCACTGAATAAAGGCATGAAGGTGTATATCCAAGGCTCAGGCAATGATGCCCGAGTCCTACCGCAGGGCGGTTAGATTCACTTGAATCTTTAGGGTTGCCCTGGTCGGTATGTGTTCTGATGTCAAGGCCCACAGCCCTTGCAACAGACCTCCCTCTGAAGTGGATATCCGCATTAAGGTTGTTTAACTGCCGGTCGTAGATCTTGTTACACGATGCGAAGCAGATCTAATACGAAATGCCTCAGTCAGCAGAGTAATCCATTATCGATACCTGCTGACTGAGCTTTAATTGACTGACTCCGTGTTCAACGCTGAATACATTGTGGGACTTAGTGCCCCAGTATTTTCGACAGGAAGAGCTTTGCCCGCTCCGAAGATGTCCCGTTAAAGAATGCTTCAGAGGATGTGTCATCAATGATCATCCCCTCCTCCATGAAAACCACCCGATCTGCCACACGCCGAGCAAATCCCATCTCATGGGTGACCACCATCATCGTCATGCCGTCCTTGGCTAGCGATACCATCACGTCCAGCACCTCGTTGATCATCTCAGGGTCCAGCGCCGAGGTTGGCTCATCGAAGAGCATTATGACCGGATCCATCGATAACGCCCGGGCGATGGCAACACGCTGCTGCTGACCTCCAGAGAGTTGTGCCGGATACTTGTGGGCATGTGCGCTGAGGCCCACACGTTCAAGCAATGCCAGACCTTTGGCTTTCGCATCGTTTGTCGGACGATGGAGCACCTTCGTTTGTGGCAACGTGAGGTTCTCGATGATCGACATATGGGGGAACAGTTCGAAATGCTGAAACACCATGCCCACTTGCTGGCGCAACTTTGGCAGGTCGGTTTTTGCGCTGCCGATCGACTGCCCATTCACCAGGATTTCACCCTTCTGAAAAGACTCCAGGCCGTTGACCGTCTTGATCAATGTCGACTTGCCTGAACCTGAAGGCCCGCACACCACCACAATTTCGCCCTTACTGACGTGCGTCGAGCAGTCTTTGAGGACTTGCAGATTTCCGTACCATTTATTGATTCCGCGCATTCTGATGCAGTGGGGCTGAACATCTGCAGCGAAGCGTGAAACCGATGACACCGCGGCTGTAGTCTGAATCATTTGTCGAAATACCCCGCGCGAATAGAGGCGCCGATCAGATTGACAATCAAGCGTCCCGCCGTCACGCAGGTGAGGTTGCTTGCGTTGTCTTTAGCCGGCTGGATTTCAACGATATCCATACCCACTACCCGTCCTTTTTTCACCAATCCGTGAATGAGCTTGCGTGCCTGTAAAAAAGTCACGCCACCAGGGGCCGGCCCATCTACAGCGGGCATGATGGTCGGATCGAGACCGTCGGCATCAATGGTCAAGTAGTAGTTTCCACCATCGGGAATACGCGAAAGCACTGCGTCCATGCCGATCTCATGCAATTCATAGGCACTGATCAACTCCGCACCATACGCGCGCGCGACCTCAAGATCCTCGGGACGTGCACTGCCTTGGGCGCGCAGTCCGATCTGGAAGATTCGGCCGACATGGGCCATTTCGGAGGCACGACGTATCGGGCTGGACAACCCCTCACGGATCCCGTTCACGTCGTCGCGCCAGTCAAGGTGCGCATCGATATGGATGATGGTGATCGGGTCGAGACTGTCGTAGGCCCGTAAAACCGGCGTAGTAATTCCGTGGTCACCGCCAAGAATGACCGGCAGCGCTCCAGCTTTGAGAAGCTGGCGTACGGCCTGCTCGGCACGCTCATAGTGCTCACCTGGTTTGGCGACATCGGGTAACACATCACCACAGTCGATGAATCGGATATCGCTACGACCTTGCAGCAGCGGGCCATCGATATCGAAATCGTAATGCCGCGGATCACGCACCATGCGGTCTGTGAGCTGACGTATTGCTTGCGGCGCATTGGTCTGGTCGTTGGTGTATGAGCGCGGGCCGTAGGGCGAACCGAAAGGCATGCCAAGCACCGCAATATCCGCCTGTTGAAGGTTTTCAAGATCGGTCATCAGTTCTGAATAAAGCAGGGTCTGATGGCTGGTACGTGGCGCGACGGTCAGATTCTTCATAAAAAACTCCTGAATGATGGGATTTTCTAGCGATGCCGCCAGTGTCTTTCACGGGCTTCCAGAACTTGGCCAAGTGCATCGAGGACAATGCTCGACAACCAATAGAGCAATGCAGCGGTGCCTAGCACTTCGAGATAAGCGAAGGTGTCAGCGGTCATCAGATTGCTCTGATAGGTGAGCTCAGGAAGACTGGTTACCGAGAAGATCGCGGTGTCCTTGAACATCATGATGATCAGGCTGGTAGTAGGCGGGATCAGGTAGCCGAAGCTTTGCGGCACGACCACGTAGCGCTGGACCTGCCAGACGGAAAACCCCAGTGACCGCGCTGCGCGCGCCTGGCCGGCAGGCACGCTCTTCAGGGCGGCGCGCAGAATTTCGCTGAAATAACCGGCCGTATAGAACGCAGTGGCACCAATGGCGATCGCAAAGGATGAGGCTTGCACTCCCAGCTGCGGCAGGCCGAAAAACAGCAGGTACACCACGATCAGGAACGGTACATTTCGGACAAGTTCGACATAACTACGGGCAAACAATCTTGGCAGCCAATGCTCGGCATCGGCCATGTAAGCGAACAGAGTTCCGATCAATATCCCCAGCGGAATGCCTATGGCACTGACCGTCGCGGTAACTTTCAGTCCCTGCAGCAACGCGGGGATTGCATGATTGACCACCGCAAGATCAATGGGCATTTGGCATCACCTTGGCAAGGCGGCGCTCGATGAGTCGCGAGATCGACGAAGCGCACAGCAGAATAAGGAAGTAAACGACCGCTGTTGCGCTGAACACTTGCAGCGGCAGATCGCTTTGCAGCGTCGCGTTACGAGCCACGGTAGCGAGCTCACTGACGGCAATGATCGACAGCAGTGATGAGGCTTTGAGCAGTACGGTGTACTCGTTGGTCAGCGGAGGAATGGAGCGATGGAACATCTGCGGCAACAGCACGTAACGCCACTTCTGATGAGCGCGCATCCCCAGTGCCTGGGCTGCTGCCACCTGACCTCCAGGAATCGAAGTCAAAGCGCCCCGCAGGATTTCACTGATGTAGGCCGCCGTGTTGAAAGACAGGGCCAGGATCCCCGCCTGCAGTGGTGTCAGCGAAATACCGATCAGGCCCGGCACAACGAAATACGCGATAAGCAATTGAATCAGCAACGGTGTGCCGCGGATGGCACTGACGTAGACCATCACCGCGTATCGGCCAATCGGTCCCGCCGCGACTCTCAGGAGAAGCAAAAGCACGCCCAATCCGAGTCCTGCGATAAAAGCCAGACTGCTTGCGATAAATGTCGTTGCCGCACCTTGTAGCAAACCATCGAAAAACGGACCCAGCGCGGTGTGCGCACTCAACCAGCTAATCATTACCTGGCCCTCCACTTAGAGGGCCGCGTCAGGGAGATACCCTGAAGTCGGTAATGCCAGAGTTTCGCCGAACCATTTTTTCTGTAATTCGGCCAACTTGCCCGTTGCACGCATCTCATCAAGCGTTTCGTTGATAAAGGTGCGTATTTCTGGATTCTTGGCATTGACTACCCAAGCCAACAGCTTGGCATCGCCAACTTCGCCAACCGTTTTATAAATGTCCGGCTGACGGCGCATTTGCACAGCCAATACGTTGCTGGGTAGAACACCTGCATCGATTGAGCCATTGGCAATTGCTAAGCCAACATCGGGATAGCCCTGGAATAGTTTGAGGTCAGCGTAGCCCTGCCCTTTGCTGGCTTTTAGTTCTCGCTCGTATTCCTGCAGTGCTTGTTGGGCTGAAGAACCCATCTGGGTCCCCACTACTTTGCCTGCCACATCTTCAGGCTTGCTGATAGTTGTGTTGCTCGCCTTGACTACGAACAGCGAGCGGACGACACCAATGGGCTGACTGAAAGCGAACCGTTTGGCACGCTCAGGCGTGATCCCGACGGACGTGGCCACGAAATCAAATTTGTTGCTCATCAGACCGGGAAGCAAACCGTTGAACGGCAGGTTCAACTGCTCCAGTTCGACGCCGAGCTTTGCGGCCATTTGTTCGAGAATATCGTGGCCGTAACCCACAACCTTACCGTTTTCAACGAACTCATAAGGTTCGTAGGCGGCTTCGGTACCCACTGTCAGCTTGCCACGCTGCTTGATGTCGGCAAGCGTGCTTGCCTGGGCTGATGCGAAGGTGGAAGTACAGATAACCAGTGAGGTTAAGAGCACGGTTTTCACGATGCTTCGGCGACTGTGTGTAGTCATGATGCAGTTCCCCCATTTCTTGGAGTGTTGTAGTTGTGAAGGTTGCTGGAACCAAATTAGCCAGTGCGAAAGCGCAAGTAAAATCACTTTATTAGCGATATGGTCTTGGAATCTGATACCTTTTATCCATGAACCGATTCGACCTGACCGAACGTGACTTGCGCTCTCTACGTATTTTTTGTGCCGCCGCCGAAGCCGGGGGTTTTGCTGCGGCTGAACGCCGGCTGAATATGACCAAAGCCTCGATCAGCAGGCATATCAAGGAGGTTGAGGAGCGCCTGGGTGTGCGTCTGTGCGAGCGAGGTCCGGCAGGTTTCAAGCTGAGCGCGGCCGGGAGAGTGGCGCTTGAGTTAACGACGAATGCACTTAACTCTCTTGAGCGAATCAAGCCAGAAATTGATGCGGTACGTGCCGTGATATCCGGCACCGTCTCGATTGGAACGGTCGAGCATATGCTAGCTGATCCGAATTGCCGGCTGGCCGAAGCGCTGAAAGAACTGAGACGAAGGGCTCCTAACGTTCAGGCAGAAGTGGCCGTGATGACTTTTGCCAACTTGAACCAGGCACTGCGCGAGCGCCGGGTGCAGGTGGCCATTCGTGGAATGTACAAAAAAGAGCGAGCTTTTCATTACCAAAAGCTGTTCGTCGAAGATCATCGCGTCTATGTAGCGAATCAAGCGCCGGGCGAGAAACAGCTACGACCTCAACTGGTTTATAGACCACATCCCTTCGTCGAAGAAACGCTGGCTACACACGGTTTTGAACGAGGGCCCGAAGCCGCAGGATTGGAAGCGATCGCGATGCTCGTTGAAGGTGGAGGTTACGCCGGGTTGCTACCGGAGCATTATGTCGAACTCATTGCCCCGCGCTTCGACTTGCGGGAGTTACCGGACAGCCCCGTGTTCCATAACACCATCTGCGCAATAACCGAGGCTTCTCGCCCTCTGTCACGAAGCGCAGAGCTGTTTCTAGAGATCCTTGAAGAATTGCATGCAAGCGACTCCTCCGTCTCGAATCGAAATAGCTCCAGGTAGACCAGTTCCTGGCGCTGCCATTCTTGGAAAGTTTTCTTTCGCTTTAAGCTTTCAAATCAAACATTAGCGATTGGCGAATTCGATGCTTATCTTGTGCACCTTCGCTTTGCCATCCCAACTTTGGCGGTATGGGTAACAACTGATGAAGGAGTCATTCCATGAGCATTCAAAAGTCTTACAAAGGCAGTTGTTTTTGCGGCGCAGTCGAGTTCACCGTCAGCGGTGAGCCGGCCGCAATGGGCTATTGCCATTGCCAGTCGTGTCGACATTGGTCGGCAGCGCCGGTCAATGCCTTCACGCTGTGGAAACCCGAGGCGGTGCAAGTGACTCGGGGGGCGGACAACATTGGCACCTACAACAAAACACCGCAGAGTTATCGCAAATGGTGCAAGACTTGCGGCGGGCACATCTTCACCGAACACCCAGGGATGGGGCTCATCGACGTGTATGCCGCTGTCATCCCGGATCTCGCGTATTCGCCAGGCGTTCACGTCCACTATCAGGAGGCCAGGCTGCGCATCAAAGACGGGTTGCCCAAGCTGAAGGATGTCCCCAGCGAATTAGGGGGATCGGGCGTCAGCGTGGACGAATAGCACGGGCAACGATTGATGTGATCGGGCGGCGGTTGCGGGCGCAAGTGGCGCCGGGTCTATTCTGAGCGCGTCGAGAATGTGCGCTCCAGTCGCCTGCGACAGTGTCGCATGCCTTTGGCGATCTGCTTTTCGATGGTGCCTTCCTTGATATCCAGTTGCATGGCGATCTCACGCATGGTGAATCCCTCGCAACGGGAGAGCAGAAACACTGCGCGGTATTTCTCCGGCAGATCGTCTAGTGCATTGGACAGTATTTCCAGCTCCTGACGAATACCGGCAGCCTTGTCCGGGGATGACAACGGGCACTCGATCGCCTCCGCCAACTCGCTTTCGCCGAAGTAACGACCATGGGTCGTGTCCTGTCGTTGCTTGTCCAGCAACAGATTGGTTGCCGTGCGATAGAGGTAGGCCAGCGGGTTGTCCGGCTGCTTTGTCGAGTGCCTGGCAGCGCGCAGCCAAGTCTCTTGAACGATGTCCGACGCAATGAACGATGAACCCGCTCTGCGCTGGATATAGGCCTTGAGCTCCTCATAGTGGATCTCTACCAGCCGGGTCAGTGTTGGAGATTTACAGGAGGCCATCAGCGGGAAGCGATCTTGTCAGGGGATGTGCCGGACGCTATCACACTTGATATGCAATCTCAAATGCGTATAGATACCATTTCACACCTGTTAACACTTGCGTATGATAGTTATTCTCAATAAAACCAGATCATATGTGAGTCCGCATGTCCGCCCTAGCTCTCCTGTGTGCACAAAACTCCGTTACCCCGCGCTCGCCCCTGGCACTCCGGCCTCTGGCCCTCGCCGTGCACATGCTTGCAGTCGGTATCACTGTCGCTGCTCCATCTCTACAGGCGGCGCAACAGACTGATCAGGCCGAGGCTGGAAGCTCTTTGACCTTGGCGCCCATCGCTATCACGGAGACAGCCACTCAAGAGCGAATCGGCGTCACTGAAGATACCCACTCCTACACCACTGATGCAGCGCGCACGGCCACACCGTTGAGCATGTCGCTGCGCGAAACCCCGCAGTCGGTCAGTGTCGTCACCCAGCAACGCATTCAGGACCAGGATCTGCGTACGATCCTCGACGTGGTCAACAATGCCACGGGTGTGTCGGTCAACCGCTACGAGACCAGCCGGGCACAGTTCAACGCCCGCGGTTTTGAGCTCAACTCGCTGATGATCGACGGTGTACCGACCATCTTCGAGCAGCCGTGGAGTTCGGGGGAGATTTTCAGCAGCCTGGCCATGTACGACCGCGTTGAAGTGGTCCGTGGCGCCAACGGCTTGATGACCGGTGCGGGCGACCCTTCCGCGTCCCTCAACATGGTACGCAAGCGCGCCTACAGCACTGACCTCAAGGGTTCGGTAGAACTGAGCGCCGGCACATGGGACACCTATGGCGTCGAGGCCGATGTGTCCACGGCGTTGAACGAGGAAGGCACCATTCGTGCGCGGCTGGTCGGGGAGACCAACGAGGGCGATACCTGGATCGACATGAACGCCAACAAGCGCCAGACCCTCTACGGCACGATGGACATCGACCTGACGCCCGACACCACGCTGTGGTTCGGCTTGAGCCACCAGGAAAACAACGCCGATTCGCCGATGTGGGGCGGCCTGCCGGTCTGGTACGCAGACGGCAGCCGGACAAACTGGAGCCGTTCGAAGACAACCTCCGCCAAATGGAGCAAGTGGGACACCACCTACGACACCTATTTCGTCAATCTCGATCACACCTTCGCCAACGACTGGCAAGTCAACCTCAGCTACAACCGTGGCGAGCGAACCGGCGACTCTTCCCTGCTGTACCTCTCTGGCAATCCAGGCCAGAACGGTAGTGCCGGTATGTCTTCGTTCCCGGCGACCTACAAGACCAAGACCACCCAGGACGACTACGGCATCCGCTTCAATGGCCCGTTCTCGCTGCTGGGCCGCGAGCATGAAGCGGCCTTTGGTTATGTGGACAGCAAGCAGAAATTCGATGCCGATGCACTCAACGCGCAAACCGGCTTTGACGGTGTTGCCAACTTCGATGCCTACAACGGCGATTTCCCGGAACCGGTCTGGGGCCCGCGGACAGACTACGGCTACAGCGAGACCCGGCAGAAAGGGCTCTACGCAGCGACCCGTTTGAACGTGACCGACGACCTGAAAGTGATTCTTGGCGCGCGTGAGAGCTGGTACGAAAAGACCAGCGATGACATCTACTCGGAGGTGAGCAAGATCGACGTCGATCACGAACTGACCCCTTATGCGGGCATCGTCTACGACCTCACCGACAACCTTTCGGCCTATGCCAGCTACACGGAAATCTTCCTGCCGCAGTCGGTACGCGACAGCAGTGGCCAGCAATTGGAGCCCATCGTTGGCGAGAGCAGTGAAATCGGTTTGAAGGGTGAGTACTTCGGTGGCCGCCTGAACGCCTGCGCTGCGATTTTCCAGATCAAGCAGGATAACCTGGGCCAAAGCACCGGCGTGCTGATCGATCCTTCGAACCCCGCCGGCGGTTATGCCTACGAGGCCAGTGAAGGCGCAACCAGCAAGGGCTTCGAGCTGGAAGTGTCCGGCGAACTCGCGACCGACTGGAATGCAACAGTGGGTTACACCCAGTTCACCGCCGAAGATGCCAAGGGCAACGACGTAAACACCCTGTATCCGACCAAGCTGCTGCGTACCTTTACCACCTACCGCCTGCCCGGTGTTTTCAACAGGCTGACCATTGGCGGCGGGGTCAACTGGCAGGACTCGATCTACACCTACGCCACCAACCCGGCAGGCAACGCCGAGAAGATCCAGCAGGATGCCTATGCCCTGGTCAACCTGATGGCTCGCTACGAGATCACCGAAAACCTTTCGGCGCAGGTGAATGCTGACAACGTCACCGACGAGAAGTACTTCGACATCTTCGATGCCTATGGTGCCCTGACGTACGGTGCACCGCGCAGTATCACAGCTTCAGCGAAGTATCGCTTCTAAGGCACCAGGCGGGTCGGCGCAGTTCACTGCTGCGCCCAGTGACACGACGAAAACTCAAGCTCGCACCAGATTGGCCAGCAACACCGAACCTTCCAACGCCTGGCGATTTGACTGCGAGCAAGTCATCAGCCATCCATCACAGTATTTTCACATCCATTGGAATACGGTGGATCCAGCTCCTTTTGTGTTTTCCAGCCCGCACTCCCCATCGCGGGCTTTTTTTTGTCTACTCGATTCGTATGAAACAACAGGACGACCCCGGCCATCGGCGCAAGGACAAGAGACTAGAACAGTCGGACGACTATGGCGGCGACAAAGATTGCCAGTGTTAGGGCGGCACCGATGCCGAACGGCAACCACAGCAGAGCGGATCGCGTTCGGAGCGGGGCTACGCATCTCTTCGGCAAAAGCTGCAACGTCGCGGTGCAGTTGTTCAATGCTGGATTGATTCGTATGTTGTGTGGGCATGCTGCTACTTCCTGTGCGGGTCACGAGTCGTGTCTGCCGTGGCGAGTTGGAATAGCGGGTCACTCCTGCCAAAGTTGTAGGCAGAATCCGAGAATCGCGTAAGGGGTCTATCAACGGGGCCGAAAAAGAAAAGCCGGTCGTTCGCAACACCTTCCCCAAGTGCCAAACGACCCTGCCCACAGTCGATTGGCTAAACTTCATGAGTAAACCACTTCGCGCAACCCTGAACGTCAGGAGGCGAACATGAGCAAGCAACCTCAACCCCAAAGCCGCTCCAACCCCCAGCCCAGATCCCGTCCGTTGGTGCCGAACCTGCCGAGCAAAACCGGCAACAAGTCCGGCGGCTTGCGCGGTAACTATCCGCCGAAGAAGTCGTAATGGCCTCTGGTGTACGACAGGCTTTGCAATGGAGCCTGTCGTACACCCTGTCACTTCAGCATTACTTGCCTCTATATCGGACATTGTTTTGTGCAAGCGACGTCGTCCCGGCCAAGAGTGATGGCCAAGGGCTACGCTCTCCACGGTTTCTCGACCATGCCACCAACCGATTCCATCCCTGACTCTGAAAATGTCTGCTCCTTTAACGCACCCAAGCTTTCGCGAAGTCCCGTGTTGCCATGAACCCTGCTTTTTTCTGGCTCATTTACATGGAGTAAGCGTACATGCCCTTCCCCACTCGTTTCCTCGACCACTACCGCAAAGCCGACCGCATCATGCTGGGTCTGATCTGGCTGATGTTCGCTTTCGCTATCGGCCTGGCGTTCTGGCACGACACCTTCAAGCAGGCGCTGCTGGTGGGGGGGTGGCACCAGTGTGTTGTTGACGCTGTTGTATCGCGCCATCGGCGGAACGCGGTTGATGCGTTGTTTGCTGGGCGTTGGGGTGATGGTGATGGAGACGGTCGCGCTGCTCTATCTGGCGCTGCACAGCCAGGCCGATGCGGTGGAGAGCCAGGACATGCTGGACAAGATGCTCGCCACCACGTCCCAGTTCACCGCTGGTGCCGGCCAGGGTGACAAGGTGCTGGCCGGGCAGGCGCGGCAGATCGGTACGGTGCTGGAGGTGATCAGCAGCATTGCCGAGCAGACCAACTTGCTGGCGCTCAACGCGGCGATTGAAGCGGCGCGTGCCGGCGAGCAAGGACACTGGCGCTGAGTAGTCGGCGCTTGCCGCCGATTGCGACTCGGCTGCATGCGTTGGGGCGCACGTTTCATCAGTGATGCGGCCGTGGGCGCGGCGTTTGTTTCCAATGGGAAAACGGCGGGACTACAGCAAGGTATCCGTCCGGAAAGTGCACCTGCGATCATCGCGTTAATCACCCAGGGCAGCTTGCCACGCAATGAAATCAAGACGTTCACCGGCCTGACGCCGCGACCGGCAATCGACGAATTATCCAGGCTTATAAAAGTCGGCCTGGTAGAAAGCCGAACTCCAAAATCCAGAATCGTGACCCCCGGCCTGCCCGCCGGGTTTGCCCAGGATATCTTTCCAGTCCTGCATCGACGATTTCAGTAAAACAAAGCCTCAGCCAGATCGCTGCCCTATTGTATTGGCACGACAAGCCCATCCGTCGCACCAATATTGCTCTACAGACTCAATAAATCTACATTTGAATCTATAGATACAAAAAAGGACGCGAACATGGCCGTACCCATCCAAGCCCAATCCTTCACAAAAAACCAATGCGTCACCGGCCTGCGTGCCGCCGTGAGCATTCTGGAAAAGTGGAAAGCCACCAGCGACCAGGCCTGTCGCATCCTGCGTATTTCCCGCAGTACCTATACCCGCGCCCGGCAGCGTGACCCGGATTGGGCGGTGGCGCTGGATGCGGACCAGATGCAGCGCATCAGCTTCGTGCTGAACATGCACGCGACGTTGCGGCTGGTATTCGATAACCCGAACAACGTGTACGGCTTTGCTTCGATGGCCAATGACAACGAGTTTTTCAACGGGCGTTCGCCGCTGGAGATCATGGCCCAGGGCGACATGATTTCGCTGTATGAAACCTTCCGCCGCATCGACATGCTGCGGGGTGCGCAATGGTGATGGCGAGCGAGCTGGCGGTGTTTGCCGGTCAGTCGTTGCAGGCCTATCGCCTGGTCAATTCGAAGTTTCCGCCCATTGCGTTGTTCGATGATGTGGCGGACGCGGATGAATTTGAGCTGTTATTCGAGATTCAGGCGTTGACCAATCCGCGGTTGAAGAATGAAGTGGGTCAGCTGGAGTTGATTGCACGCAGCGAGATTCCGTTCGGCATTCCCGGCTGCTCCTACGCCATCGCGCCCTTTACCCATGTCAACCCGGCGGGTTCGCGTTTCAGTGACGGCCGCTTTGGGGTGTTGTACCTGGCGGATTCGATGGAAGCGGCGCTGGCCGAGGTGCGGCATCACCAGGCGCTGTATTGGTCGAGGGTGCAGAGCCTGAACTATGAGCGCTTTGTGTTTCGTGGGTTGGCTTGTGCATTTGGCGATGCCGGGATGAAGGACGCCGCGAGCCTGCCGGTGAACGATCCGGTGTATGCGCCGGACGACTACAGCCATTCCCGTGTGCTGGGGCGCGCGGTGCGGGACGCCGGTTGTCCCGGGTTGCGTTATCACTCGGTGCGGATGCCGGGCAGTCATTGCTGGGCGCTGATGACGCCCAGGCCGGTTTCGTCGATTGTGCAGGCGGCGCATTACGAGATGGTCTGGAATGGGCAGATCACCAGCGTGAGCCAGATCAGCGAAGCTTGATTGCCTCGCCACAAAAAGAGTTGCTTAAACAGGCGGTGTTCGATCCATTGACCGCATCGATAGTCACCATCATTTCAATGAAGTTCTCTTAAAAAATCTCCGGCGTAACATCTGCTCCATACCAACCCATAAGCACCCCGGAGCACACCATCATGAAACGCCAGACCCTCCTCAGCATCGCTTTCTCGGTTTTCGCAGTTAACGCTTTCGCCGCAAACTCCGCTCAACCTGTGGTCGCTGAAGGCGGCTCGGATCGTCTGATTGAAAGCCGTGTGGCCGAGGGTGGTTCCGATCGCCTGATCGAGAATCGCGTGGCTGAAGGTGGTTCGGATCGTCTGCTGGAAAAACGCGTCGCTGAAGGCGGTTCCGACAAACTGCTGGAAAACCGCGTTGCCGAAGGCGGTTCCGACAAACTGCTGCAGAACCGCGTCGCCGAAGGCGGTTCGGATCGTCTGATCGAAAGCCGCGCTGTCTGAATGCAGTGCTTGACCGCAGGACTCAACGAAAAGCCCGGCCTCAACAGCCGGGCTTTTCGTGGTTCACTGTTTGATCGGTGTTACGAGCACCTTTTCCTCAGTGTCGAGGACGAACACCGCCAACAGGCGTGCAGGTTGGGTGTCGCTGGCGTTGGCGCTGACCAGGTGCACGGAACCCGGTTCCTCTACAAAATTTTCGCCGACCTTGTAGATCTTTTCCGGTTCGCCTTTGACCTCGATGCGAAACGAGCCCTCCAGCACCGTTGCATAAATGAAGGCCGTTTTCGGATGGGTGTGGGCTGGCGACGCGGCACCCGGCCCATACTCGACGACCACGCCCCTCATACTCTTGCCGGGGATGTTGGGAATGGGACGGTCGAACACCACCGTCACCTTACCGGGGGGCGGTTCGGCGGCCGATGCGGCGCTGATCGAGAGCGCAGCGAATGTAGCGGCCATCAGCATTCGGGTAACCATGGGACTTCTCCTGGATTGGTAGGGAAATGTGAGGGTGCGATTCGTTACTGCGCTGTCGACCGGGCCAGCCAGTCGTCGAAGCGGATCGCCCCCAGGCGTGCGTTCTTGCCGGTGACCAGCGATTGATCGTCGAGCACGGCGCCGAAGTAACGTGCATGCACGTCCGGCACGACCTTGCGGTTGTCCCGGGTCGCCCGCAGAAAGCGCCGGGCCAGTTCGTCGATCGGCATGGTTTCCGGGCCACCGACTTCAACGGTGCCATTGTGCGGTGCAGCCAGCACGACATCGGCCAGCGCCGCTACCACGTCGTCGGACGCTATCGGCTGGATCAGAGCCGGCGAAGCATGAATTTCCTCGCCAACGGCGAACGACTGGACAATGCCGCCGGCAAACTCGGAGAACTGCGTGGCACGCACAATGGTGTAAGGCATGCCGGACGCCTTGATAAGGGCTTCCTGCGCGACCTTGGCCCGGAAATAACCGGTATCGGGAAGCCGCTCACTCCCGACAATCGACAGGGCAACATGATGACGAACCCCGGCGGCGGCTTCGGCGGCCAGCAGGTTCCGGCTCGACGTTTCAAAGAAATCGAGAACAGCCTGGTCCTCCCACGACGGCGCGTTCGCCACGTCGACCACCACATCGGCACCGTCCATCGCTGCGGCCAGGCCTTCGCGGGTGATGCTGTTCACGCCCGTGCTTGGGCTCGCGGCGAGCGCGTCATGGCCGCGCTCGCGCAGGGTGCTCACAAGTTTCGATCCGATGAGGCCGGAGCCTCCGATGACGACGATCTTCATGACTGTTCTCCACTTGTCGACTGCAACCATTGCGTCGGTGTAGAGAGATTGCCTGCGCGCACCAGGCAAGTCCTTGCGCCAGGCTTGGGTTTGCCTTGGCGTGTGCTTGAATTTATGTCCAAAGCCGATGGTGTTCATCCAGCCGCCCTTGCCGCAGACGGTGCAGCGGGTGCCGAGCTGCCGTATCATCTGCCTCTGTTACCAACCGCCAGCCGCCTGGGACAAGGAGTTGAGGGCGATTCGCCAGGGGATGCTCGACTTGCCATTCACGTTTGAAGACTACTTGCTCGATCAAGAGCGCCGGGAGCTGACCCTGCGCGGGCAGGTCGTGGCCGTCGGACCGCAGGTCTTCGATCTGTTGCTGCTGTTCGTCAACAATCCCGATCGCGTCGTCAGCAAAGACGAATTGCTCAAGGCAGTGTGGGGCGACCGGATCGTTTCGGAATCGACGATCACCAGCCACATCAATGCGGTGCGCAAGGCCATTGGTGATACCGGCGAGGAGCAGCGCCTGGTACGCACCGTCCCCCGCAAGGGCTACCGCTTCGTTGGCCGGATCAACGGCGACTTGACCGGGGAAGCGCGACAGCCTGACATCGATGAACGCTCGACCGCTACCCCGAAGCAAATCCCCTCCCCCGCGCTCGTCCTGCCGGACAAACCCTCGATCACCGTCCTGCCCTTCCAGAACCTGAGCGGCGATCCGGAGCAGGAGTATTTCGCCGATGGCGTGGTGGAGGACATCATCGCCGCCCTGTCGCGGATCCGCTGGCTGTTCGTCATCGCGCGCAATTCGAGCTTCACCTACAAGGGCCAGACCGTGGACGCCCGGGGCGTCGGCCAGGCGTTGGGCGTGCGCTACGTGCTCGAAGGCAGCGTGCGCAAGTGCGGGAACAGGCTACGCATTACCGGGCAACTGATCGATGCGACAAGCGGGACGCACATCTGGGCGGAGCGCTTCGAAGGCCTGCTCGACGACATCTTCGAGCTGCAAGACCAAATCACCGAAAGCGTCGTCGGAGCCATCGCGCCGCAACTGGAACGGGCAGAAATCGAACGCGCCAAACGCAAGCCGACAGAAAGCCTGGACGCCTACGACTACTACCTGCGCGGGATGGCAAAACTGCACAGCGGCAGTCGGGAAGCCATCGAGCAAGCGCTGCCGATGTTCTACCAGGCCATCGAACTCGATACGGAGTTTGCTTCGGCCTATGGCATGGCCGCCTGGTGCCACTTATGGCGCAAGCTCAATGGCTGGATGGCCGATCGGCCTGCAGAAATCGCCGAGGGCATACGGCTGGCGCGTCTGGCGGTGTCCCTCGGCCGCGACGATGCCGTTGCATTGACCCGGGGCGGACATGCGCTTGCTCATCTCGCCGGCGAAGTCGACGCCGGCATTGCACTGCTCGATCGGGCACGCCTGCTCAACCCCAACCTCGCCCCCGCCTGGTTCCTGGGCGGTATCCTGCGGGCGCTGCACGGCGAAACAGACACCGCCATCGAAAATTTGAACCATGCCGTTCGCTTGAGCCCGCTGGATCCGGAAATGTTCAGGATGCAGGTCGGGATGGCGCTCGCGCATTTCTTCGCCGGGCACTTCGATGCCGCTGCGGACTGGGCGGAAAAAGCGCTGGGCAACCTGCCCGGTCTGCTGATCGCGGCAGCGCTGGTGGCGGCCAGTCATGCGCTCGGCGGTCGAACGGAAAAAGCCAATCTGGCGATGCAGCGTCTGCAAAAGCTGGATCCTTCTTTGCGTCTGTGCACCCTCAAGGGCTGGCTGCCCATTCAACGGCCTGAGGATTTCGCCCGTTTCGTCGATGGACTGCGGCTGGCCGGGTTGCCGGAATGATGGGGCGCTGAACACGACTTTCACCTGGCAAAACTTGCACTTTGCAAGGGTAGGCTAAGCTTTGAACAACTCGTTGCTCACGATGCTCGGTTCTGCAGGTTTTGGGTTTTTCTGGAGAGCGTCTGCAACAGCTATCCCAGACTGGCCCCAACCTTTCACGCAGGATTGCCGTGATGACAGAGCCCCTCCTCAGCTTTGATGCACTCAAGCGCGCCGCTGCCGCCGGCGAAATCGATACCGTACTGGTTTGCATGGTCGACATGCAGGGACGCCTGGTCGGCAAGCGCTTCCAGGTCGAGTTTTTCATCGACAGCGGCCACGAAGAAACCCACTGCTGCAACTACCTGCTGGCCGACGACATCGACATGGAACCGGTGCCGGGTTACGCCGCAGCCAGTTGGAGCAAGGGCTACGGCGACTTCGTGCTCAAGCCCGACATGTCCACCCTGCGGCGCGTACCCTGGCTTGAATGCACGGCGCTGGTGCTGTGCGACGTGCTCGATCATCACCATCGCCAGGACCTGCCCCACAGCCCTCGGGCGATTCTGAAAAAGCAGGTCGAGCGCCTGCGCGAGCGCGGCTATACCGGCATGTTTGCCTCGGAACTGGAGTTCTATCTGTTCGATGAGAGCTACGAGGCGATCCACAAGCGCAACTATCACAAGCCGAAAACCGCCGGCCATTACATCGAGGACTACAACATCCTGCAGACCACCCGCGAGGAGCCGGTGCTGCGGGCGATCCGCAAGCACTTGCAGGCCTCGGGCATTCCCGTGGAAAACTCCAAGGGGGAATGGGGCCCGGGGCAGGAAGAGATCAACATTCGCTACGCCGACGCCATGACCATGGCCGACCACCACGTCATCATCAAGCACGCCTGCAAAGAGATCGCGCAGTTGCAGGGCAAGGCGATCACCTTCATGGCCAAGTGGCGCTACGACGCCGCCGGTTCCAGCAGTCACATCCATAATTCGTTGTGGGACAAAAACGCCAAAAAGCCGCTGTTCTTCGACGCGAAAGCCGAGTTCGGCATGTCGAAACTGATGCGGGCCTGGGTCGCCGGGCAGCTCAAGTACGCCAACGACATCACCTGTTTTCTTGCGCCCTACATCAACTCCTACAAGCGCTTCCAGGCTGGCACGTTTGCACCGACACGGGCGGTCTGGAGCCGCGACAATCGCACCGCCGGCTTTCGCCTGTGTGCCGAAGGCAGCAAGGCCATCCGCATCGAATGCCGCATCGGCGGTGCCGACCTCAACCCCTATCTGGCCTTCGCCGCGCTGATCGCGGCGGGCTTGAAGGGTATCGACGAGAAGCTCGATCTTGCGCCGCCGTTCGAAGGCGACGCCTACCTCGACGAGCATTTGCCGGAGGTGTCCAAGACCCTGCGCGAGGCGAGCGCCGCCCTCAAGGCCTCAAGCATGTTGCGCGAGGCATTCGGTGATGAGGTTGTCGACCATTACGTGCACACCGCCGAGTGGGAGCAGAAGGAGTACGACCGGCGAATTACCGACTGGGAATTGCAGCGCGGTTTCGAGCGCTACTGAGAACATCATGACTGAGAAGGTGCAACTGATCTCACCGGTCGATGGCCGGGTGTACGTTGAACGCGATCTTGCCGATGCGGCGCAGATTGAGCAGGCGCTGACGGCGGCTGCCAGCGCACAAGTCTCATGGCAACGCCGATCACTGAGCGAACGCGCGGTTTATTGCAGCGCCGCGGTGGACGCGATGCTATCGATGGAGGCCGACATCGTCCCGGAACTGGCCTGGCAGATGGGCCGCCCGGTGCGTTACGGCGCCGGCGAACTGCGCGGTTTTGCCGAACGCGCCCGGCACATGATCGCCATCGCACCACAGGCCCTGGCCGCAATAGAGCCGGAACCCAAGGCGGGTTTCCAGCGCTATATCAAACGCGAGCCGCTGGGTACGGTGCTGGTGGTCGCCCCATGGAATTACCCTTATCTGACGGCGGTGAACACGATCATCCCGGCACTGATGGCCGGCAACAGTGTAATCCTCAAGCACGCGTCGCAAACCCTGCTGGTGGGCGAGCGTTTCGCCGAGGCCATGCGTCGCGCAAAACTGCCCGAGGGGTTGTTCCAGAATCTGCTGCTCAACCATGTGTCGACCGGGGCGATCCTTGCTTGCGGGCGCGTGCAGCAAGTGAACTTCACTGGTTCCGTAGAGGCTGGCAAGGTCATGGAAAGCGCCGCCAGCGGACAGTTTCTCGGCATGGGCCTGGAGCTCGGCGGAAAAGACCCGGCCTATGTCCGGGCAGACGCCAACCTTGAACAGGCGGTGGAAAATCTGGTGGACGGCAGTTTCTTCAATTCCGGGCAGAGTTGCTGCGCCGTGGAACGTATCTACGTCGACCAGAAAATCTACCCGGTGTTTGTCGAGCGCTTCGCCGAACTGACCCGCCAGTACGTGCTGGGCAACCCGCTGGACGAAGCCACCACCCTCGGTCCGCTGGTGACACCGGGCGCCGCCTTCTTCGTGCGTGGCCAGATCGCCGAAGCGCTGGCCCAGGGCGCCAAAGCGCTGATTGATCCGAAGTCCTTTCCCGCCGACGTACCGGGCAGCGCCTATCTCGCACCGCAAGTGCTGGTGGACGTGAACCATCAAATGTCGGTCATGCGCGACGAAAGCTTTGGCCCGGTGGTCGGCATCATGCCGGTGGCCAGCGATGAAGAAGCCATCGCCTTGATGAACGACAGTGAGTTCGGGCTCAGCGCTTCCATCTGGACCCGGGACCTCGCCGCGGCCGAACGCCTGGGCAACGAGATCGCCACCGGCACGGTGTTCATGAACCGCTGCGATTACCTGGACCCGGCACTGGCCTGGACCGGCGTGAAGAACAGCGGGCGCGGCGTCACCCTGTCGCCATTGGGCTACGAGCACCTGACCCGGGCCAAATCCTTTCATCTGCGTCACGAGGTGTAGACCATGAACCTGTCAGGAAACTGGAACTACCCCACAAGCGTTCGTTTCGGTGTGGGGCGCATCGCCGAACTGGCCGAGGTCTGTCGCAGCCAGGGTATCCAGCGCCCCTTGCTGGTGACCGACAGCGGCCTGGCGCGCGCGCCGATCACCACGGCGGCGCTGGACGCATTGCGCGCCGCCGGTCTTGGCGTGGCGCTGTTTTGCGACCTCAAGCCCAACCCGGTGGAAGCCAACCTGGCCGGCGGGCTCGACGCCTGGCGTGCCGGCCAGCACGATGGCGCGATCGCTTTCGGCGGCGGCAGTGGCCTGGACATGGGCAAGCTCATTGCCTTCATGAGCGGCCAGACCCGCCCGGTCTGGGACTTCGAAGACATCGGCGACTACTGGACCCGCGCCGACGACAGCCGCATCGCCCCGGTCATTGCCGTGCCGACCACGGCGGGAACCGGTTCCGAAGTCGGTCGTGCGGCGGTGATCATCGACGAGCGCACCCACACCAAACGCATCATCTTCCACCCGAAAATGATGCCGCGGGTGGTGATCAGCGACCCGGCCCTCACCGTCGGCATGCCGGCCAAGATCACTGCTGGCACCGGCATGGACGCGTTGTCCCATTGCCTGGAAGCGTACTGCGCCCCCGGCTTTCACCCCCTGGCCGATGGCATTGCCGTGGAAGGCATGCGCCTGGTGGCCAACTCACTGGTGAAGGCGGTACACACGCCATCGGACCTTGAAGCCCGCGCGCAAATGCTCGCGGCGGCGGCCATGGGCGCCACGGCATTCCAGAAAGGCCTGGGCGGGATGCATGCACTCTCCCATCCGGTGGGTGCGCTGTACGACACCCATCACGGCATGACCAATGCCACCTTCATGCCCTATGTGCTGCAGTTCAATCGCTCGGCCATCGAGGAGCGCATCACCCGCCTGGCGGCGTACCTGCGCCTGCCCTCCCCGGGGTTCGACAGTTTCCTGGCCTTCGTCCTCAAGCTGCGCAAGGACATCGGCGTGCCCCATACCCTGTTTGAACTGGGCGTGGATGACCGGCAGGCCGACCTGATCGCCGACATGGCGATTGTCGACCCTTCCGCCGGCGGCAACCCGCTGCCGTTGACCCGGGACGGCGTGGCAAAGATTTTCGACGCGGCGTTTCACGGCCGTCTGTAGAGCAGTCGCCTGGCCGGCACTGCGCATGGACAGGTGTGATCCGATAGCGACAGGAGCAGTACGACAAGGGGTTGAAGCCAGCCCATCCGGCCCGCCGGATGGTTGCGTATGAACACCTGAAGGGGCACACATCATGAACCCAGCAAGCCAGCCGGGCACCGAAACACACGACGATGACGTCAAGGTGCTGCACAGCATGGGCTATGCCCAGCAACTCTCACGACGAATGGGGGTTTTCTCCAACTTCGCCATCTCCTTTTCGATCATCTGCATCCTCTCGGGTGGCATCAACTCCCTGGCCCAGGGCACCTCGGGCGCGGGGGGAATATCCATCGGCATCGGCTGGCCGATCGGCTGCCTGATCTCCGGGGTATTCGCCATGGCCATGGCACAGATCTCCTCGGCCTACCCCACCGCTGGCGGCCTGTACCACTGGGGCTCGATCCTCGGTAATCGCTTCACTGGCTGGCTGACCGCGTGGTTCAACCTGCTGGGGCTGGTCACGGTGCTGGGCGCGATCAACGTCGGCACCTATTATTTCTTTTTCGGTGCCTTCGGACCGGCACTGGGCATGGAGGACACGACCACGGTCCGGGTGATTTTCCTGGCGATCCTCACCGGCCTGCAGGCCTTGTGCAACCACTTGGGCATCGGCCTGACGGCCAGGCTCACCGACTTTTCCGGCTACCTGATCTTCGGCACGGCGCTGGCCCTGACCATCGTCTGCCTGATGTCGGCACCCAGCTATGAATTCGCCCGGCTGTGGACCTTCGGCAACTACTCCGGCGAGGCGGGGGGCGGCGTCTGGCCGCAGGTCTCCAACGGCTGGGTGTTCATGCTCGGCCTGCTGTTGCCGATCTACACCATCACCGGCTATGACGCCTCCGCGCACACTTCCGAGGAAACCCGCAACGCGGCCATGTCGGTGCCGCGCGGCATGGTCATGTCGGTGGTCTGGTCGTTGCTGTTCGGCTGGCTGATGCTCAGCGCGTTCGTGCTGATGCTGCCGAACATGGACGAGGCGGCCAAGCAAGGCTGGAACGTGTTTTTCTGGGCCATGAACACCCAGGTCAACCCGACCTTGAAACTGGTGCTTTACGTGGCGATCTTCGTCTCGCAGGTGCTCTGCGGGCTGGCCACCGTCACTTCGGTTTCACGGATGATCTTCGCGTTCTCCCGGGACGGCGGCCTGCCCTGCTCAAAAGCGCTGTCGTCGGTCTCATCGACCCATCGCAGCCCGGTCGCGGCCATCTGGACAGGTGCCACCCTCGCGGTGTTGTTCGACTGGGGATCGTCGGTGATCTCGATCGGGGCAACGCCGGTCTATACGATCGTGGTGTCGTGCACGGTGATCTTCCTGTTCTTCTCCTTCGCCATTCCCATCGTGCTCGGCCTGTTTACCTATGGGACCTCGAAGTGGCCGACCATGGGGCCGTGGAACATGGGGCGTTTCTGGTACTCGGTGTTCGCCATTCTCTCGATCCTGTCGATGATCATCATTTTCGTCATCGGCATCCAGCCACCGAACGATTGGGCGCTGTACATCACCATCGGCTTCCTGGTGCTGACGGCCATCGTCTGGTTCGGCTTTGAAGCCCGGCGCTTCCAGGGGCCGCCGGTGGGCGACATGATCGTCAAGCGCCAGGCTGAAATTGCTGCGGCGGAAGCGGCGTTGAACCGCAAATAGAGCAAGCAATAAGTAACCTGTGGGAGCGGGCTTGCCCGCGAAAGCGGCGTGTCAGGCGACATTGATGCTGAACGTGCCGGCCCCTTCGCGGGCAAGCCCGCTCCCACAAGGATTTCAGTGTTCAAACCCTTAACTGATTGGCATTAGCCCGATCTGCCGGGCTTTTTTGTATGGCGATGATTTATCCTGCGCCTCCCCAATTTCACCCCGGAGACACCTGTGCCCGCCCTCACCGCCCGCGAGGTTTACCAGCCGTTGCGCGATGCCGCCCAGGGCATTTGCACCTTCCAGCGAGTCAACGACACCTGCGAGTCTGGCCATGTACGGGTCGACCTCGACGGCTGGCGCCTGACGCTGGAAGTCGACGCCGGTCACTTGCGCCACTGCCTGCACGGCCAAAGCCCCGACGGCCGTGAATATGTGTTCGACAACGGCCAGCGCTTCGGCACCGACCCGGTGAGTCTGCTCAGCACCTGGGAGTTGGCGCGGATTGAACGGTTGCTGGCCTGAATCCTTCGCAACCTGTCGTTCCCTGGTCGCACTTGTGATAAACAAGCCGGAGTGATTTTTGCGTCCAAGGAGGTTCTGCCCATGCCCCGTTCCCCACGCCTGCCGCACTGGCTGGCCTGCGCCCTGCTCGGTTTGTTCGCTGGTGTTGCCCAGGCCGGCACGACGCCCCCGGCGCCCGATGCCTTGCAACCCTTGCTGGCAACGATGAATGAGCGGTTGTACATCAGCGAGCTGGTGGCGCTGACCAAGTGGGACAGCGGCAAACCGGTCCAGGACAACGCCCGGGAAGCGCAAGTCATCGCCAACGCGCGCAAGCAGGCGGCCCAGCGCCAGCTCGACCCCGACGATGTCGCCGACCTGATCGCCGCCCAGATCGAAGCCAGCAAACTGGTGCAATACGGCCGAATCGCGCAATGGCAAGCAGCGCACAAGGCACCGGACACGCCACGGCCGGACCTGGGCAACGACATCCGTCCTCAACTCGACACCCTGCAAAGCCAGCTGCTCACGCAGTACGCCGCATTCCTGCCCTACCGCAAAGACCCGAACTGCCCGCAATGGCTGGCCACCGAACGCTCCGCGCTGATCAAGGATTACCTGCATGGCCAGGCGATGATTCGTGCGACCGGAGAGCTATGTGTTGCGGGGCGATAACGTCAAATGAGCCACACTGAAACCCTCGCCAAAGTCCTCCTCGGCCCGTTGTTGCTGGCGCAGGGTCTATACACGCGGCGCGTGACGCCCAAGTTGCCGGAGGCCGAAGGTGAACGCCACGGCGAATCCGGCAGCGGCGATGTTCTGCGCTTGTTGATTGTCGGCGACAGCGCCGCTGCAGGCGTCGGTGCGGCGACTCAAGGTGAAGCTCTCAGCGGGCGGCTGGTGGAGCGCCTGGCCGATGGTTACCAGGTGGCCTGGAAACTCTGGGCGCGCACAGGTCTGGATTCCCAAGGGTTGCTGGAGCTGCTCGAACAGCATGCACCCGAGCCGTTCGATGTGGCTCTGTTGTCGATTGGCGTCAACGATGTCACCAGCTCACTCACCCTGGATCAGTGGCTCGCCCGGCAACAGCGCTTGATGGCGCTGCTGTGCGACAGGTTCGCGGTGAGGCAGATTGTGGTGACGCCACTTCCGCCGATGCATTTGTTCCCCGCGCTGCCGCAACCCTTGCGCTGGTTCCTGGGATTCAGGGCGCGGCGTTTCAATGCACATTTGGCGGATCTGGCCGCACACCTGGATCAATGTACGATGCTGACGACCCCGCTGGCGCCCGAACCGGGATTGATGGCCAGTGATGGTTTTCATCCGGGGCCGATGCTCTACCGTCAATGGGCCGACGATGCCGCCTGGCTCATCGACCAACGCTTTCGCAGCACAACAATAAAAAACAGGAGTTGAAGATGTCCGAGCTGAACCTGAACCACAACGTCGCAGCATCCCTGAAGCAGTGGCACGCAATGATCGGCAACCGCGACTTGAGCGGCTTGCCGGAACTGCTCGATCCGCAGGCGGTGTTCCGTTCACCGATGGCGCACACGCCATATCCGGGGGCGCCGGTGGTGTCGATGATCCTCAATACGGTCATGAACGTGTTCGAGGACTTTGCCTATCACCGCGAACTGGCGTCGGCGGATGGCTTGAACGTGATTCTCGAATTCAGCGCCAGGGTCGGCGGGAAAGAGCTCAAGGGCATCGACATGATCCGCTTCAACGAACAGGGCAAGATTGTCGAGTTTGAAGTGATGGTACGGCCGCTCAGTGGCTTGCAGGCGTTGGGTGAAGAAATGGGGCGGCGGTTGGGGGCTTATCTGAAGGCCAGCAAGGCCTGATTTCCTGACTCACCCAAAATCCCTGTAGGTTTTGTGTAAAGCCTGGAATCGTCACACCATCGGCGGAGATTGAGTCGATGTCGAACCGCCCCCTTGCGCTACGGGTAGAGTTCGTAAAGCAGGCCGATCATTGCGCCGGGAAGGTTTGCAGGTAGGCCAGCAGGTCTTCGATTTTTTCCGGGTCGCTCAGGCCCCAGAAAATCATGCGGGTGCCGGGCACGACTTTCTTCGGCGCTTCGAGGTAGGCGATCAGGGTTTCGCGGTCCCAGACCAGGTTGGCGGATTTCATCGCGTCGGAATACACGTAGTCCGTGGTGACCGCGGAGTGGCGACCGACCACGCCATTGAGCTGCGGGCCGAAGAAGGCCCGAGCCGATTCACCGATCTGATGGCAGCCGCTGCAGAGGCGCTTGTACACTTTCTCCCCGGCCTGGACATCGCCCGCGGCAAGGGTGGGAGTGCTGAGCAGGACTGCGGTGAGCGCCAGGGCGAGGGTCGGGGCGGCGATTTTGTTCATGCTGCGTTTCCAGTCTGCGAGTGCTCGCTATTGGAACATGGATTGTCAGCATCCTGATGAATGTCCATCAAGCTGTCATCGAATCGTCATGAACCGGACGCCATACTCAGGTCATCCAATGCGTGCTTTATCTTTCTGCTGCCAGTCCCGGCAGCTTTTTTTTGCCTGAAATTCTGCTTACAGACACTCCTGCGCCGCACGCTCGAAAAAACAGTGCGCATGTATCAGGTCCTGAATAGAAATCCACGGTGGATCGGCTTGCCCGCCGCTCAATGGGTGTCGGGCTGATTAATTGGTTGTTGCGGTTAATCCGGCAGTCACCAGCGCCTTCAACGACGCATCGAACTGTTTCAGCGCGGTCAGTTGCAGGTCGCGTTGCTGTTCGATTTGCGCGGCGATTTCGGGTGCTGTCTTGTCATGCACCCACACCGACGGCAGTTGTTTTTCCACCGTGCCTTCGGCCTTGCCGATGTACTGCAGGTTGGCGTCGTAGAACCGCGCGGCGAAACGCGCCTCGACCCGGTCGTTACGCTGGGTCAGCAACTGGTTATGGGTATCGAGCATCACCACCACATCGGGATGGGCTTGCACCAGGGCATCAAGGTTGTCGTAGACAGTCACCGACACAAAGGTGTGGTGCAGCGAACTCATCAGCCAGTCAATGGCCAGGTCCGGATCGGAGCTGTTGACGAACGCCTGGCGAATCCGCGCATCCAGTGCGTTTTTCGCACCGTTGACGGCCACCGAGTGGTATTGCTCAAGGTATTGCAGGTTTTCCACGGTGTTTTCGCTGTAGAGCACCCCGACCGTTTGCCCGTATTGCAAGCCGCCCTGGCCAGCGGTGATGGGCGGCAGATGGCAGGTGCGTGCGTCTTCGGCAAAGGCCGATGCGGTGGATACGACACTGCCCAGCAACAGAGCAATCACAGCCAGTCGGGTCAAGATTTTCATCGCGCAGGTTCCTTGAGCAGCGTGTTCAATGCCGGCAATTTTCCGCCTTTGCGCAAAAAACAGAACTTGCGATTCTTGATGGTGACTATTGACTGAACCAATAGTGCGGCGACGCCGCCGCCTACTCTCTGGCGCAAAATTACCGGTCAATGTCGAACAAGCGGCTGTGCCGGGCGCCCAGGGTTGATTACAGTGGCGACTGCCCTCAAAACCTGATCAAGGAACGAAACAATGGTGACCTGCTACCTCAAATACGTGCTCGATCCCTACCAGCTCGAAGCGTTCGAGCACTACGGCAAGCTGTGGATTCCCCTGGTGGAAAAGTTCGGCGGCCAGCACCACGGCTACTTCTTGCCGTCGGAGGGCGCCAACAACATCGCCCTGGCGTTGTTCACCTTCCCCAGCCTGGCGGCGTACGAGCATTACCGGCAGCAGTCGATGAACGATCCAGAGTGCATCGCGGCGTTCAAGTATGCCGAAGAGAAGAAATTCATCCTCAGCTACGAACGTTCGTTCATGCGGCCGGTGTTTGGCTGACTGGATCGCTGACTCAGTCTTTTTTCAGATCCAGGCAATAGGTGTAGTAACCGGGGTCGCGCACCCAGCCCAGGGATTCATACAGGTGCTGGGCGGTGAGGTTGTCGGTGGCGGTTTCCAGGGTCATGCCTTTGCCGCCGGCCAGCTTCGCAAAATCCCGGGCGGTGTTCATCAGCAAGGTACCGGCACCTTTGCCCCGGGCGGCGGGCGTGGTGAACAGATCACCGAGCAGCCAGGTGCGATGGGCATCGATCGAGGAAAAGGTCGGGAACAGCTGGACGAAGCCGAGGTTTTCACCGTCGCTGTCCTGGGCCAGAAATATCACCGATTCATCCCGGGCAAGGCGCTCGACGATGAAGGCGCGTGATTGCGCAAGGTTTGACGGCTGCTTGTAGAACATCCGGTAGGCGTCAAACAAAGGGGCGATCTGATCGATGTGCGAGGCGTCGGCGCGCAGGGCCTGAATAGCCATGAGGGTGCTCCATTGCGGTCTCAAGGAATTACAGACTAGCAATGGAGGTGAAGCCGAGAGGGACTTTTTTCAAAGTAAGTTTCAAAGCAAGATCAAAAGATCGCAGCCTGCGGCAGCTCCTACATTGGAATGAGTTTCCCGTAGGAGCTGCCGCAGGCTGCGATCTTTGCTTTTGGATCAGACCCGCACGTTACGCCCCGGCAACGAAGTACGCTGGCTGCTCTCCCAACCCTCCACCAGTCCCACCGGCACATCCGCTGACGGCAGCATCTGCGCGCCACGCACCAGATCCGACGCCCGCTCGGCGAGCATGATGGTCGGCGCATTGAGGTTGCCGTTCGGCTCGGTCGGGAACACCGACGAATCGATCACTCGCAGACCGGCGATGCCGCGCACGCGCAATTCGGAATCGACCACCGCCATGTCGTCCTCGCCCATGCGGCACGAACCGCACGGGTGGTAGGTGCTTTCCAGGTTGTCGCGCACGAAGGTGTCGAGGTCTTCATCGCTGGTCACCTGGGCACCCGGGGCAATTTCGCCGTCGCGGAAGCGGTCCATGGCTTTCTGGCCGATGATCTCGCGGGTCAGGCGAATGCAGCGACGGAAGCCCTCACGGTCCTCTTCCCGCTCCAGATAGTTGAAGCGGATTTCCGGATGCTCGTACGGATCGGCTGAGCGAACCCGCACATAACCACGACTTTTCGGCTTGTTCGGCCCGGTCAGCACCATGAAGCCATGGCCCTTGATCGGTTTGTTGCCGTCGTAGCGCATCGCCGCCGGCAGGAAGTGGAACTGGATGTCCGGCCAGCGCAGGCCCTTCTCGGAGCGGATGAAGCCACCGGCCTCGAAGTGGTTGGTGGCGCCCAGGCCGTCCTTGAACAGCAGCCAGCGCAGACCGATCATCAGCTTGCTCAGCGGGTCCATCTTGTTGTTGAGGGTCACCGGTTCCTTGCAGCCGAACTGTATGTACACCTCGGCGTGATCCTGCAGGTTCTCCCCTACTCCCGGCAGGTCATGGCGTACGCCGATCCCGGCCTTGCGCAGGACGTCCGCCGGGCCGATGCCCGAGCGTTGCAGCAGGTGCGGCGAACCGATTGGCCCCGACGAGATCAGCACTTCGCGGTTGCAATACACCTGGTGGGTCTGGCCACCGTGGTCATACATGACCCCCACCGCCCGCTTGCCTTCAAGAATGATCTGGCGGGTCATCGCATGGGTAATCACCGTCAGGTTCGGACGACCCATGGCCGGGCGCAGATAGGCGTTGGCCGTGGAGCAGCGCACACCGTTCTTCACGGTCATGTGCATCGCGCCGAAACCTTCCTGCATGTAGCCGTTGCAGTCTTCGGTCTTGATGTAGCCCGCTTCCGCGCCGGCTTCGACCCAGGCACCGTACAGCGGGTTTTTCATGTGGTTGCCGTTGGTGGTGTGCAGCGGCCCGGTCTGCCCGCGATAGCTGTCGCCACCCGACTCGTAGCTCTCGGCGCGCTTGAAGTACGGCAGGCAGTTGCGATAGCCCCAACCTTCGGCACCCAGGGATTCCCACTCGTCAAAGTCCAGCGCATGGCCACGAATGTACACCAGGCCGTTGATCGACGAGGAGCCGCCCAGCACCTTGCCCCGTGGGCAGTGAATGCGTCGGCCGTTAAGGTGGGTCTCCGGCTCGGTTTCGTAGCGCCAGTTGTACTTCTTGGTGTTCATCGGGATCGAGAATGCGCTCGGCATCTGAATCACTACGCTCTTGTCACTGCCGCCGAATTCCAGGACCAGCACCGAGGTGGCCGGGTCTTCGCTCAGGCGGTTGGCCAACACACAACCCGCCGAGCCTGCGCCAATGATGATGTAGTCGTATTTTTGCGTAGCCATTTTTTGCGTGGTCATGACTATCTCCCGACCGTCGATTCAGTGAATACCGGCAGCGGCTGCTGTTTGTGGGTCAGCGTGTCGCCAGTGGTGTATTGCGGGGAGTTTTTTTCGATCTGCTGAATCACCGCCTCTTCGCGTTTCAGATCGATCGAGCGGCTCAGCCAGTAGTACGCCACGCCCGACACGATCAGCCCGACCAGCCAGGCGATGTCGATGCTGCCCAGTGCCTTGGCGAGCGGGCCGACATACACCTCGCGCTGTTCAACGCCGTCGAAGATGTAGAAGAACGGGATCATCGAGATAAAGCCGATGGCATAGGCGGCGATACCGCGCAGTCCCCAGCTGCCGTAGATGTTGCCGTGGGGCATGAAGAAGTGCGGGATGGCGTAGCGGCCTTTGCGCACGAAGAAGTAGTCGGTGAGGTTGACCGACGTCCAGGGCACCAGGAAGTACAGCATCACCACCAGGTAGATCCCCAGCACCGACAAGCCTTTGCCGGAACTCTGGATGCTCAGGGCCACGCCCAGTTGCAGCAGGATCACGAAGCCGATGGCCAGGATGCGTGCCTTGCGGGTGGGTTCGATGTGCTTGATCGAGTCGACACAGGTCAACGTGGTCAGCTTGGCGCTGTAGATGTTCATCGCGATCACCGGCAGGAACGCCAGGATGGTGACCACCACCACCGCTGTGCCCACCAGTGGCGACACGGTGTTGCCGACTTGCCCGAGGGCCACCAGCACGTCAGTGGTGTGCAGGTGATCGGCCAGCCAGCCACCGACGGAAATCATCCATGCACCGGACAGAGAAGCTCCGAGGAACACCACGGCGATCAGCTTGCCGCTGGAGGTGTTTTTCGGCAGGTAGCGCGAGTAGTCCGACACATAAGGCGCATAGGCGATGTTGTAGCTCGCGGCCGCCGCAAACTGCGCGATGAAACCGGTCCAGTTGAAACCCAGCGGCTCACGGGCCACTTCGCCCTCCGCGAGTGCCGGCAGCACCGCATCCGGCACCCAGCCCATCACCACCGCCATGGTCACCAGGCCATACAGCGGCAACGACAGGTACAGCGCCCATTTGAAGCTGCGGTGCATCCAGTCATGGCCGAGAATCGCCAGCACCGCCGCCGGTATGGTCACCGCCACCGCGATCACTGCGGGGCTGAACCCGAACAGCGTGTGCAGCCCCTGCATCATCAACACCAGGTTGACGATGTTGAAGCCGGCGAACACGAACAGCGTCGCCAGCAACACCAGGATCACCCCGCGATAACCGAACTGCGCGCGGGACTGGATCATCTGCGGCAGGCCAAGGTGCGGGCCCTGGGAGCCGTGAAAGGCCATGAACAATGTGCCGAACATGATGCCCAGCGTGCCGGCCAGCGTGGTCCAGAGCGCGGTCAGGCCGACGCTTGGGCCAACGAAGCCGATGGTCATGGTGAAGAAGGTGAAGTTGCCGAGGAACCAGAACGGGCCCTGACTGGCCAGCTTGTCGGTGCGCTCGTTCTCGGGGATGAAGTCAATCGAATGCCCCTCGACGACGGATTTTTCGTCGAGGCTCGACACGCTCGGGGCGGACTTGGCGTTAGTGTTCATGATGGACTCTTATTGTTGGAAGATCATGACGAGATAACCGCGTTCTTTCGGGTGAACGACTCCCCTGTGGCCCTGAAAATGGGACTGCTGCGCAGTCCAGCGGGAGCAAGCTCCCTCGCCACAGGTTCAGTGTTGCCCGTGCCTACCTGGCGTTGTTGCAGATGCCTTTTGATTGTGGGGGCGCGTCAGCCCGGCAGCGTGATCCACACCGCCTTGGTTTCGAGCAGGTAATCGAGCTGCTCGGCGCCCAGGTCCTTGCCGAATCCGGACTGTTTGTAGCCACCGAACGGCATCGACGGATCGAGGGTGCCGTGGGCGTTGACGTAGACCGAGCCTGCCTTCAAGCGTGGGATCAGGCTGTGCACCTTGCCCAGGTCGTTGGAATACAGTGCTGCCGCCAGGCCGTAAGGCGAATCGTTGGCCAGGGCCAGTGCGTCTTCCTCGTCATCGAACGGCGCGGTGACCAGCACCGGGCCGAAGATTTCTTCCTGGACGATGCGCATGTCATTGCGGCAGTTGGCGAAGATGGTCGGCTCGACGAAGAAGCCAGGGCCATCGATCGGTTGGCCGCCGTAGACCAGTTCGGCGCCTTCGGCCTTGCCGGTTTCGATGTACTCGGTCACGCGCTGCTTTTGCAGGGCCGAAACCAGTGGGCCGATGAAGCAGTCCGGATCCAGGCCCGGCGCCATTTTCAGGGTGCGCGTGTAGGCGATCAGCTCACGCAGGAATTCGTCGTAGACACTGCTATGAATATAGGCCCGTGTACCGGCGTCGCATACCTGCCCGGAGTTGAAAAACACCCCGTTGGCGACCGCTTGGGCGGCGGCCGGGATGTCGGCGTCGGCGCAGACGATGACCGGTGATTTACCACCGAGTTCGAGGGTCAGGCGCTTCATGTCATCCAGCGCTGCACGACCGACAGTCTGGCCGACCGGGGTCGAGCCGGTGAAGGTCAGTTTGTCGATGCCGGGGTGGGTGGCCATGGCCGCACCGACCACGCTGCCGCGTCCGGTGACGATGTTGATCACGCCGTCGGGGATGCCCGCCTCCTGCACCAGTTCAGCAAAACGCAGGGCCGACAACGAAGTCAGTTCGGCGGGCTTGACCACCACGGTGCATCCGGTCGCCAGCGCCGCGCCGAGCTTCCAGGCCATGGTTTGCAGCGGGAAGTTCCATGGCACGATGGCACCGACTACGCCGACCGCTTCCTTGCGGGTATAGGCCAGGTAATTGCCAGGCAGCGAGGGTTCGACGGTACGGCCGTGCAGCTTGGTGGCCCAGCCGGCGAAGTAACGCAAGGTATCAACGGTGCCCTGGATGTCCACGTCCTTGGCGAAGGCTACCGATTTGCCCATGTCGATGGATTCGATTTGCGCCAGCTCCGCGGCGTTCTGTTCGATCAGGTCAGCCAGGCGCTGCATCATGCGCTCGCGTTCGGCCGGTTTGGCATGACGCCAGGCGCCGCCGTCGAACTGCGCGCGGGCGGCTTGCACGGCGCGGTCCAGGTCATCGGTGGTGCCCATGGGAATGCGGGTGATCAGGCCTTCGGTCGAAGGTTCGATCACATCGGAAGTCTGGCCGTCGCTGGCTTCGACCCAGGCGCCGCCGATGAACATCTTCTGGACCTTGCCGAGGAAGGTCTGGGTGGCTTCGCTGACGCCGTATTTTTGCAGGTAACTTTTGACGATCGTGTCCATTTTTATTCTCTCTGCCCGGCAGTCAGGGCCTGCCGGGTCACTGGTTTCGATGATCAGGCTGATGCGGTTTCGCTCTCGGCGGCCGCTCGCACCTTGCCACGCTCGTGGAAGATGAAACCGATGCTGTTGAGCAGCAGTTGCGCGGCCAGGATCGAGGTCATGCCGGTCGGGTCGTAGACCGGTGCAACTTCCACCAGGTCCATGCCGACGATGTTGCCTTTGCTGCGCTTGGCCAGGGCCTGGATGATTTCCAGCACTTCGTAGTAGAGGAAGCCGCCGTGGCTCGGGGTGCCGGTACCGGGGGCGATGGATGGGTCAAAACCGTCGATGTCGATAGTGATGTAGTAGTTGATGTTCTGCGGGATCAGCGCCAGCACACCCTCGACGCCAAGGCGACGCACATCACGCACCGAGAGGATTTTCGAGCCGGCTTCATGGGCTGCTTCGTAGTCGTCGCGGTTGGACGACGACACGTTGCGGATACCCATCTGGGTCATGCCGACAATGTGGTTCATTTCCGAGGCGCGGCGCAGCGGGTTGCCATGGCCGTAGCGAACACCGTGGCGTTCGTCGACGAAGTCCAGGTGCGCATCGAAGTGGATGATGTGGATCGGGCCGCGGCCTTCGAAGGCCTTGATCACTGGCGCGTGCACCGAGTGGTCGCCGCCGAGCACCACCGGCATCACGCCAGCATCGAGGATCTTGCGCACGGCGTATTCGGTGTTCTTGTTGCTGGTGACCATGTCGGTGTGAACGATGTCGGCATCACCGACGTCGACCATGCGCACGTCCGATGCGGTGAGGTACATCACATCATCTTCGTGGTCGTAGGCGCCGGCGTGGCCGAAGGAAAACAGCGTCGATGCTTCGCGAATCCCGCGTGGTCCGAAGCGTGCGCCGGAGCGCCACTGGGTGCCCATGTCGTTGGGCACGCCGAGCACCGCGACGTCGGCATCCAGTGCATCCCAATCGGTGCACACCGGGGATTTGCCAAAGGTGCAATGACCCACGAATGGCAGGTTCAGGCGACCGGATTCATAACCGTTGTTCGACATTTCTAGCCTCTCCACTTCTTGTTATCGGCTTGGCGGACTGCAAGGCGACCGCCGTTGGAAAGACTATGGGCGCAGGTTTTCGTGGAAAAAATGCTAAACATCAGATACTCATATCGGTATTCCCGATGCATCCCCATGCCGGAGGCCCAAGATGATCCAGCTGCACGATGTCGACCTGAAACTGCTCAGGGTGTTTGCCACGATTGTCCGCTGCGGCGGCTTCTCGGCAGCGCAGGCGGCGCTCAATGCCGGGCAGTCGACCATCAGCGAACAAATGACCCATCTGGAAACCCGCCTCGGGGTCAAACTCTGCCAGCGTGGGCGCAGCGGCTTCCGCCTGACCGAACAAGGGGTGGCGATCCATGAAGCCACCCAGCGCCTGTTGTCGGCGGTGGAGAACTTCTGCATGGACGCCGACGTGCTCAAGCAGCACATCAGCGGCAAGCTCAACCTGGGGATCATCGACACCACGATCACCGACCCGGATTCGCCGATTCCGCGCACCACCCAGCGCTTCGTTTCACGGGGTCATGACGTACACCTGAACGTGTACGTCGGCACCCCGGCGGAACTCGAAGAACGGGTGCTCGACGGCCGCCTGCACCTGGCCATCGGGCACTTCCCGATCCATGTGCCGGGCCTGCTGCAATCACCGCTGTACCAGGAAGCCCTGGGTTTGTATTGCGGCCGGCGCCACCCTTTGTACGGCAGCCACGCCGAAGGTGAGGAGCTGCTCGAAGAAGTCGCTGCGGGGCGCATCGTCGTGCGCGGCTACATGCAGCAATACGACCTCGAACACCTGGGCGTCAGCAAGGCGGCCGCCACCGTGGACAACATCGAAGCCACGGCGATCCTGATCATTTCCGGCGCCTACCTGGGCTTTCTGCCTGAGCACTTCGCCGCCCAGTGGGTCAAGAGCGGCGAGATGCACCAGTTGGCCCCGGGGAGTTTGCGTTTGAAGTCGCCGTTCGACGTGATCACCCGTCGCGGCACGGCACCGCCACCGATCCTGCAAGCGTTCCTCGAGGACCTGGCCGCCAGCGCCCGTAAAACCGGCCAGCCGTGATGTGACGCTCGCCAAATTCAAATTTTGCCGGGCATACTGATTCGGTTCGTCAACCTTGCAGGCCCGTCATGCGCATCCACGTCACCTTCATCGACCGCGTCGGCATCACCCAGGAAGTGCTGGCCCTGCTCGGTGGTCGCAGTTTCAACCTCGACGCCGTGGAGATGGTGCCGCCGAACGTCTACATCGACGCCCCGACCCTCGGCGCCGAAGTGCTCGAAGAACTGCGCGAGGCGCTTTTCGACGTGCGCGGCGTGCAAGCGGTGACCATGGTCGACATCCTTCCGGGGCAACGCCGGCGCCTGCAACTGGACGCGTTGCTGGCCGCCAGTTCCGACCCGGTGCTGGCGGTGGATGATCGCGGCCATGTGCTGCTGGCCAACCCGGCGCTAATCGCCCTCTGCGGCCGCGAACCGGCCGGTGAATCCCTGACCGCGCTGTTCGACGATGCCGATTTGCAACGCACCTTGATCGCTCAGCATTTCCGCCTGCCGATGCACGAGGTCAGCCTCGGCGGCCAGACGCTGCTGCTCGACGCGATGCCGATCACCGACGCCGGCGCCCTGCTCACCCTGTATCAACCCAATCGCATCGGTGAACGCCTGTCGGCACTGCACCATGATCATGCCGAAGGCTTCGATGCGCTGCTCGGCGAATCGCCGCCGATCCGTGCACTCAAGGCCCGCGCCCAACGAGTGGCGGCCCTCGATGCGCCGCTGCTGATCCAGGGCGAAACCGGCACCGGCAAGGAACTGGTGGCCCGTGCCTGCCATGCCATCAGCCCACGGCACGATGCGCCGTTTCTGGCCCTGAACTGCGCGGCACTGCCAGAGAGCCTCGCCGAAAGCGAGCTGTTCGGCTATGCCCCCGGCGCCTTCACCGGCGCGCAACGGGGCGGCAAGCTCGGCCTGCTGGAACTGGCAGACCAGGGCACGGTGTTCCTCGATGAAGTGGGGGAAATGTCGCCCTATCTGCAAGCCAAGTTGCTGCGTTTCCTGAGCGATGGTTGCTTCCGCCGGGTCGGTGGCGACAAAGAGGTCCGGGTCAATGTGCGGGTGCTCAGTGCGACCCACCGCGACCTGGAAAAAATGGTCGCCGAAGGGCGTTTTCGCGAAGACCTGTTCTACCGCCTCAACGTGCTCAACCTGCAAGTGCCGCCGCTGCGCGAACGCGGTCACGACATCCTGCTGATGGCCAATCACTTCATGCAGCAGGCCTGCGCGCAGATCCAGCGACCGGCGTGCCGTTTGGCGCCGAGCACCTTCAGCGCCCTGCTCGGCAACCGCTGGCCGGGCAACGTGCGGCAACTGCAAAACGTGATCTTTCGCGCGGCGGCGATTTGCGAAAACCCGCTGGTGGACATCGACGACCTGGACATCGCCCGCACGGCGGTAGAGCGGCAAAACGACGGCGAAGTCGGCAGCCTGGAAGAAGCGGTTGGCGACTTTGAGAAGAACCTGCTGGAACAGCTGTATCGCAGCTTTCCGTCCAGCCGTTTGCTGGCGGCGCGGTTGCAGACGTCCCATAGCGCCATCGCGATTCGCTTGCGCAAGTACGGGATTCCCGCCAAGCCCTGAGTGATCTGTCGGAACACATTGTCACCGACAACACATTCCCCTGTGGGAGCGAGCTTGCTCGCGATGAGGGAGTGTCAGTCGATATCAATGTGACTGTCATACCGCTATCGTCGGAACGCCGCCCGGAGCAAGCTCGCTCCCACAGGGGACCAGTGTTGTTGCTGAATTCCTCGTCTGCAAATCGATACAGCGTAGCGAAATCAAGACAATCTCTTCCACGCCAGCAATCACGGCGCTTGCCTCCAAGGGCATACTTGCTTGTATTGAATTCAATACGGGTGAGATATCACAAACACTACACAAACAACTCAAGCCATTGATTTAAAACAAATAAAAAAAATTGGCACCGCCCTTGCTACCACTCCTCCAACCCCGCTCGTCGCCCCGCCACGAGCCTTAAAACAATAAGGAGTTGATATGAGCCAATTGCGTTTTACCGTCGATCACGAATGGTTGCGCCTTGAGAGCAATGGCCTGGTCACCGTCGGCATCACGGCGTTTGCCCAGCAGGCGCTAGGGGATGTGGTGTTCGTTCAGGTGCCTGAACTGGGCGCCTTTGATGCAGGCGCTGAAGTGTCGGTGCTGGAATCGGTGAAAGCGGCCAGCAGTATCGGCATGCCGCTGGACGGCGAAGTGGTCGAGATTAACGCGACGCTGGAGAGCACCCCGGAACTGGTCAACGAAGATCCATTGGGCGAAGGCTGGTTCTTTCGCTTCAAACCGGTCGATGCCCTGGCGCTGAGCGATCTGCTGGATCAAGACGCCTATGAACGACTGACCGCAGAACACGCCGACGCTTGAAGCCCTCCCGGGCATTTCCCGAATCCGCAAAAGGACCACACCATGTTCAGCAAACACGACCAGATCAAAGGCTATGACGACGAACTGCTGGCGGCGATGAACGCCGAGGATGCGCGGCAGGAACACCATATCGAACTGATCGCCTCGGAAAACTACACCAGCCAGCGGGTGATGGAGGCACAAGGCAGCGGCCTGACCAACAAGTACGCCGAAGGGTACCCGGGCAAGCGTTACTACGGCGGCTGCGAGCACGTCGATGTGGTCGAGCAACTGGCCATCGACCGCGCCAAACAACTGTTCGGCGCCGACTATGCCAACGTCCAGCCGCACTCCGGCAGCCAGGCCAACGCCGCGGTTTATCTGGCATTGCTGCAAGCCGGCGACACCGTGCTGGGCATGAGCCTGGCCCACGGCGGTCACCTGACCCACGGCGCCAAGGTGAGTTTTTCCGGCAAGCTGTACAACGCCGTGCAGTACGGCATCGACACGACCACGGGCCTGATCGATTACGACGAAGTCGAGCGCCTGGCGGTCGAGCACAAGCCGAAGATGATCATCGCCGGGTTCTCGGCCTATTCGAAGACCTTGGACTTCCCGCGTTTCCGCCAGATCGCCGATAAGGTCGGTGCGTACTTCTTCGTCGACATGGCCCACGTCGCCGGGCTGGTGGCAACCGGTCTGTACCCCAATCCCCTGCCCTACGCCGACGTGGTCACCACGACCACCCACAAGACCCTGCGCGGCCCCCGTGGCGGCCTGATTCTGGCCAAGGCCAATGCGGAGCTTGAGAAAAAATTCAACGCCGCGGTATTCCCCGGCGGTCAGGGCGGCCCGCTGATGCACGTGATCGCCGCCAAGGCCGTGTGCTTCAAGGAAGCGCTGGAGCCCGGCTTCAAGACCTATCAGGCGCAAGTGATCCGCAACGCCCAGGCGATGGCGCAGGTGTTTATCGAGCGCGGTTATGACGTGGTGTCCGGCGGTACCGACAACCATCTGTTCCTGGTCAGCCTGATCCGCCAGGGCCTGACCGGCAAGGACGCCGACGCCGCCCTCGGTCGCGCCGGCATCACCGTGAACAAGAACGCCGTGCCCAACGATCCGCAATCGCCGTTCGTGACCTCGGGCTTGCGCATCGGCACGCCGGCAATCACCAGCCGTGGCTTCAAGGAAGCGCAGAGCATTGCGTTGGCCGGCTGGATCTGCGACATCCTCGATCACCTTGGCGATGACGATATCGAGGCCAATGTCGCCCGGCAGGCGGCCGCCCTGTGTGCAGACTTCCCGGTCTACCGCGACTGAGCACACAACACAAAAACCCTTGTGGGAGCGGGCTTGCTCCCACAGGTTCTGCGGCTGTTGCACAAGGAAATAACGATGAATGCCATTGTTGAATCGACCGGCAAGAGCCCGGCCAAAGTAGAAATCGGCACTAAGCTGCGCGGCGCGGAAAAGGTCGCGCGGATTCCGGTGAAGATCATTCCCACGGATGAGTTCCCGCGCAAACCCGACTGGATTCGCGTGCGCATGCCGATCTCTCCCGAGGTCGACCGGATCAAGCAACTGCTGCGCAAGCACAAGCTGCACAGCGTCTGCGAAGAAGCCTCATGCCCGAACCTCGGTGAATGTTTCTCCGGTGGCACCGCGACCTTCATGATCATGGGCGACATCTGCACCCGCCGCTGCCCGTTCTGCGATGTCGGCCATGGCCGGCCCAAGCCGCTGGACGCCAACGAGCCGATGAACCTGGCCGTGGCCATCGCCGAGCTGCGCCTGAAGTACGTGGTGATCACCTCGGTGGACCGCGACGATTTGCGCGACGGTGGTGCCCGACACTTTGTCGATTGCCTGCGGGAAATCCGCAAGCTGTCCCCCGGCATTCAACTGGAAACCCTGGTGCCGGATTATCGCGGACGCATGGACGTGGCCCTGGCGATTACCGCCAATGAGCCCCCGGATGTATTCAACCACAACCTGGAAACCGTACCGCGCCTGTACAAGGCCGCGCGGCCGGGTTCGGACTTCGAGTGGTCGCTGGACCTGCTGCAGAAATTCAAGCAAGCGGTGCCCCATGTGCCGACCAAATCCGGCCTGATGCTGGGTCTGGGCGAGACCGACGAAGAAGTCATCGAGGTCATGCAGCGCATGCGCGAGCACGAGATCGACATGCTGACCCTCGGCCAATACCTGCAACCCTCGCGCAGTCACTTGCCGGTGCAGCGCTTCGTGCACCCGGACGCCTTTGCCTGGTTCGCCGAGGAAGGCACGCGCATGGGCTTCAAGAACGTGGCGTCCGGGCCGCTGGTGCGTTCGTCCTATCACGCCGATCAACAACTTCATGGAGGTACGGACGGTTTCAAGCCATGATGCAATGACTGGTCATGCATGGAGCCGCTTCCGATGTTTCGTTCACCCTGTCTGTTGTTGCTGTGCCTGAGCCTTGCCACGCCGTGCATGGCCGACGAATCGAAACCCGGGCACATGGTGTATGTGCGCAGTGTCGACCCGGGCATCGAGCAGGACATCCGCTACGCCAGCGCGCACAACTTCACCGGGCACCCGCTCGACGGTTACCAGGCAGCGGAATGCCTGCTGTCGGCGGATGCTGCGAAGGCGTTAGCCAGAGTGCAAAGCTCGCTGAAAGCCGAAGGCTACGGCTTGAAGGTATTCGATTGTTATCGCCCGACCCGCGCGGTGGCGGACATGGGCCGCTTCGCCAGCGAACCTGGCGACTCGCTCAAGACCGAGTTCTACCCCCGGGTCGACAAGCAGGACTTCTGGCGCCTGGGGTATGTGGCCCGGGTGTCCAATCATTCCCGGGGCAACACTGTCGACCTGACCCTGACCGGCCCCGAGGCCCTGCCCGCCGACACCTGGACGCCTTCGGCCACGCCGGTGGATTGCACCGCCCCTTACGGCCAGCGCTGGCACGACGGCGCCCTCGACATGGGAACCGGTTTCGATTGCTTCGATGAGCGGGCGCACACCGACTCGGCGCTGATCAACGCCACGGCCAAAGCCAATCGCCAGCGCCTGACCAGTGCCATGGCCAAGGAAGGCTTTGTGGGTTATTCGGCCGAGTGGTGGCACTTCACGTACAGCGGGAATCCGCCGAAGCCGGACGTCATGGACTTCCCCATCACGCCGCTTGCACCATGAACATTCTGCTCAAGGCTCTGTCGGTGGCGCTGTTTCCGCTGGCCGCAATGGCTCAGGGACTCGACGGCAGCGACCAACTGATCGTGGTCACCAGTAAAGGCTGGGATGACATCCAGGGCACTGCCCAGCGCTATGAGCGGCACGGGAAAACCTTCCGGAAATTCGAAGCGCCCTTTGCAGTCGTTCTCGGCAAGAACGGCATGGGCTGGGGCAAGGGGCTGCTCGATATCGAGCAACCTGAAGGACCGGTAAAACAGGAAGGCGATGGCAAGGCGCCGGCTGGGATGTTCAAGCTGGGCACGGCGTTCGGCTACGCGCCTTCGGCCGACACCCGCCTGCCTTATCTAGCGTTGACGCCGACCATCGAATGCGTGGATGACAGCCAGTCCACGCGTTACAACGAATTGGTCGACGGAGCAGTGGTCGATAAAGGCTGGAACAGCTCCGAACGGATGCGCCGCTCGGATGAGCTGTACCGCCAAGGCATCGTCATCCAGCACAACACCCCGGCCACGCCCGCTGCCGGCTCATGCATTTTCTTCCATATCTGGCGCGGCCCCAGTGCACCGACCCGTGGTTGTACAGCCATGGATCCGGCGAACATCGCGCAATTGTTCGACTGGCTGGACCCGGGCAAATCCCCGGTGCTGGTGCAACTGCCCGAAGCGCAGTACGAACAGTTGCGTGAGCGCTGGAAACTACCAAAGCGCTAGTCAACGCTGAACCCTGTGGCGAGGGAGCTTGCTCCCGTTGGACTGCGCAGCAGGCCCATCTTTTAGGGCCGCTTCGCGCCCCAACGGGAGCAAGCTCCCTCGCCACAAGAGCTCATCGTTCTCTCTGATTAACCCCGCTCAACCGCCACCGCACTCATCGACGGCTTGGCCAGCGCGTAATAGATCACCCCCGGCACCAGCAGCCCGACGATCCAGGAAATATCCACGCCGCCCAGTTGCGCAACCATTGGCCCGGAGTAGAAATGGGTGTCGACAAAGGGCAACTGGATCAACACGCCGATCACATAGACGCTGATCCCCAGCACGTTCCAGCGACCGTAGCGCCCGTTCGGATCGGACAGCGCCGGGATGTCGTAACGCTCCTTGTTGATAAAGTAGTAATCCACCAGGTTGATCGCGCTCCACGGGGTGAAGAACGTCAGCAAAAACAGGATGAAGTACTTGAACGAGTTGAGGAACGAGTACTGCCCCAGCAATGCCAGCGCGGTGGACGCCGCGACGATCAGCAGCACAAACAGCATGCGCTGGCGGGCGGTGATTTCCAGGCGACGACGAAAGCCGCTGATGATGGTGGCGATGCACATGAAACTGCCGTAGGCGTTGAGGGTGGACACCGTGACCTTGCCGAACACAATGCTCAGGTACAACAAGGAAGCGATCACACCGCTACTGCCCAGGCCGACGATGGTCGCCACTTCGTGCCCACGGAAACTGGCCCCGGCCAGTGCGGCGGCGAACACCCCCAGTACCATCGAAGTCTGGGCCCCCAGCACTGTGCCGAGGCCCACGGCGGTGAAGGTTTTCCAGGATGAGGTCTTGCTCGGCAGGTAGCGCGAATAGTCCGCCACGTAGGGGCCGAAGGCGATCTGCCAGGACGCCGAGAGCGAAACCGCCAGCAGGAAGGTGCTCCAGCCGAAATGACGATTGTCGAGCAGCAGGCCGATGTCGTTGAGGGTCATCAACCGGGTGAACAGGTAGGCGAAGGCGATGATGCCCAGCACGCTGGCCACGCGCCCGACCAGGTGAATCACCCGATAGCCGAAGATCGTCAGGAACGCGATGCTCGCCGCGAAGATCAGGATGCCGGTGCTGTCGCTGACACTGATCAATTGCGCGATCGCCTGCCCCGACAGCACCGCGCCGGTGGCGCTGAAACCGAGGTACATCAGGCACACCAAAACAATCGGGATCGCCGCGCCATACACCCCGAACTGCACGCGGCTGGAGATCATCTGCGGTAAGCCGAGCTTCGGCCCCTGCGCTGCGTGCAGCGCCACCACGGCACCGCCGAGCACTTGCCCGATCAGCAGGCCGATCAGCGACCAGAACACATCGCCGCCCAGCACCACGGCCAGGGCGCCGGTGACGATGGCGGTGATTTGCAGGTTGGCGCCGAGCCACAGGGTGAACTGGCTGTAGAGACTGCCGTGTCGCTCAGCCTCGGGAATGAAATCGATCGAGCGGGTCTCGATCAGGGGACTGCGTTGCGCACTCATGACGGTGTTTCCTTTGTGGAACTGTTTTTGTTGTCAGGGACGGAATTTAAAAGGTCTTGGTTGCGCTGGCTACAACTGTCGCCGAACAGAGGTCGTCATAGCCGTACCAACTGCTGCACTCGCTTTTCGACAGGTCGGTGTCGACGTAGCTCAGCCCCCAGGTGACGCCGACGAAGTCGCGGGTCAGCTTGGCTTCCCACTCGTAGTAAGACTCACGGCTATCGCCATTGGCGGACCAGAACGCGGGGTCGTTCACATCATTGCGCCCAAAGCGCAAATCCAGGCCGACTTCGGCCGGCAAATCGATTTTGTAACCCACGTAGGTGTAAAGGGTGTCCTGGTCCTCGCCGAAGAAGTTCGGCGTGTCCTTGGAGTAATAGGCACCCAGCTTCACACCGTACAGGTCGAGAACGGCATACGCCTCGCTGAGGTTGAATTCGGAATTTTTCGGGTAGTCGTACTTGATGTAGCCCAGGTCCAGGCTGATGGCGTCCGTGGCCTGCCAGTAGTAACCGGCGTAGTACTCACGCTCCTGGCGGGTGTCGAAGCCGCCGCCGAAATCGACGTTGGAGGTCCAGGCGCCGATGTACAGGCCGCTGCTGTGCAGCAGCGTTGCTCCGCCCTGCACCGCCGGATCGCCCAGGGTCTGCGAGATCCCCCGGGTGCGGTAGTCGCTGACGACGCCCAGGGTCATCTCCAGGCTGAAATCATCGTTGAGGGCCAGGGCCTGGCTGGTCAGGGGGGCCAGTGCGAGTGCTGCGAGGGTCAATGCTGAAAGTGCGTTCATACTGTTCTCTTGTTGTTATGGCGTACGGGGAATTTCAGGCATGGCGATGCCAGGCCCCTCGCTCTACGAGGGGCTGGCAGTTTTTGCGGTGTTGGGTGTACGCAGGTCAGGATGCGGGGGCGTAGACCTGCTTGCCGGCGAAGAACGTGTTCAGGACTTTGGTTTCGAACAGGTCGTCATCGCTGACCTTGAACACGTCGCGGTCGAGGATGATCAGGTCGGCCTGCTTGCCCGGTGCCAGCGAACCGATCTGCTGCTCCAGGCGCAGGGTTTTCGCCGCGTTGATGGTGTAGGCATAGAACATGGTCTGGCGGTCGATGCTTTCCTTGGCATTGAGTACGCCCAACGGACCTTTGCGTGTGCTGGCCTGGGCAATGGCGTTGAACGGATTGGCGCTCGACACCGGCCAGTCGCTACCACCGGCAATCGTCGCGCCGGCGTTATGCAGGGACCGCGCGGGATACTGGTAACCGTAGGCAAAGGCGCTGATGTAAGGCTTGACCAGTTCGACGGTGTAGGACTCACCGGTGGCCCACAGCAGTTGCATCGAAGCGATCACGCCCAGTTCCTTGAAGCGTGGAAACTCCTTGGGATTGACCAGTTGCAGGTGCGCGACGCTGTGGGGTACAGGCGTCGGGCTGAGCTTGCGCGCATACGCCACGCCATTGAGCGCTTCACGCACCGCCCGGTCGCCGACGGCGTGCATGTGCACGATCCAGCCGCGTTTTTCCGCCGCCACCACCAGCTCGCCAAAGTGCGCCGGGTCGGTCAGCAACTGACCATTTTTATGGCTGTTCTTGAACGGCACGATAACCGCTGCGGTTTGCCCCGGGAATTCAAGAATGCCGTCGACAAACACCTTGATGCCGGGGAACGTCAGGTTAGGCACGCCCTCGAACTGCTTCATCACCGTGGCGATCACTTCCAGGTCGGCAGGTTTGCTCTTCGGATTGGTGACCATCAACGCGGCGACGTGGGCGCTGAGTTCGCCGTTCTGCGCCAGCTCCTTGTACAGCGGCAGCACGCCGACACTTTCGGCGGTGGCATGGAAATCGAACAGCGAATCTTCGCCGCCGCCGTTCGCCGCAGCGTCCATCCAGGCAGTGACGCCGAATTGGTTGTTGATCTTCACCGCCTCGCGAGCGGCCTTGAGCATCGCCTCCGGAGTAGGCGCCGGAATCCCGTTGCGCACCACATCCCAACGGGATTCGGCGAAGTAGCCGTTCGGCGTGAAGTCCGCTTCATGGCCGACGAAGCTGCGTTCTTTCTCCGGCAGGCTCTTGACCAGCGCCGCGTCGATGTTCAGGCGCTTGAGCATCGCATTGTTAGCCCAACCGGTGTGGCCGTCGATGCCGCTGAAGACGATGGGCTGATCAGCCCAACGCCCCTGGTTGAACACCTTGCCCAGTTCACGGCTCTTCTCCCAGTAGGCCGAACTGACCCCGGCCACGCTGATCACATCACCGGAACGGGCACGTCCGGCCTTGTCCTCTTCGATCAACCACTGCTCCAGTTCCGGCAAGGGTTTGACCTCGTCCAGCAGGTTGGCCTTCATGCTGTCGAAAGCGCCCGAGACCGGGTGGCTGTGGGTGTCGATCATGCCCGGCATCAACACTTTGCCCGCCAGGTCGATGCGCTGGGTCTTGGCATCGGCCAGGGCATTGATTTCGGCATCGCTGCCCACTTTCAGAATCTTGCCGTCTTGCACCGCAACAGCCTGCACCAGTGCCTGGCCGGGTTCGGCGGTAAAGACCTTGCCGTTGAACAACACCAGGTCAGCGGCGGCCATGGCCTGCACCGACGACAAGGCCAGCGCGGCGGCCAACAGGTTTGGAATCAATCGCATTGGAACGCTCTCTAGTTTTTATGGGGCGGATCGGGAAGTGACCGCTTGGGAAACCACGTGTGGCGCAAGCCCCAGGAACGGCGCCTTGGCCCACACGACCTTGCCGCCGACCAGCGTCAGCAGCACGTCATTGCGGCCCAGTTCCTCCTCGGGCACCTGCATGAAGTTCTTGTCGAGCACGATCAGGTCAGCGAACTTGCCGACTTCGACCGAACCCAGCACCGCGTCCAGCTTCAGCTGTTCGGCGGAGTTGAGGGTGATGCTGCGCAGCGCCTCGGCTCGCGACAGCGCCGGATCGGTGTTGAGTCGCCCCGCATATTTGGGGCCATAGCTGTGCGGATTGGTCGGGTCGCCGGAACGGGTGACACCGACTTTCAGCGCCAGGAACTCATCGAGGGGATCGACCGGCCAATCGCTGCCAAACGCCACGCGACCACCGGCATGGGCGATGCTGCCCGAGGGCTCCATGCGCGCAAATCGTTCGGCGCCAAGGTGGTCACTGGTGCCGTCGACCGTGGACGGTGCCTGCTGTGCCCACTGGAACGACATGGTGGCCGTGACGTCCAGTGCCTTGAAGCGTGAATAGTCGGCAGGGTCGACCGACTCGGCGTGGGCGATGGCCGGGCGGAAATCAGTAACTGGCAGTTCCTTGCGCACGTAGGCCACGCTGTCCAGTGCATCGCGCACCGCGCGCTCGCCGGTGGCGTGCAGGTGCGGATCGAAACCGGCCTTGACCGCTTGCAGCAACAACGGATTGAGCACTTGCGGCGGAAAGTACAGTTCGCCCAGGTTCTTGCCCGGCGTCCACTTCGGCGCCTTGTCGGTGCCGCTATTGTGCAGGTACGGGGTCAACATGGCGCCGGTGTCCGCCGGGGCATTGATGATGCCGTCCATGAACAGTTTGACGTGGCGCATGTTCACGCCCGGCGCGACATGCACTTCGCCCTGATCGTAGGTGCTGGCCAGGGCCTTGGCCTCGGCGATGGTTTTCACCGGGTCGGCGGCAGCGGCTGCCGGGTCCAGCTTGATCGCCAGCAAGGCCCGGGCGGTCAGCTCGCCGGACTTTTGCAGGCTGGTGAAGGCTTTGCCGTTTTCCGGGCCGGACAGCGCATCCATGAAACTGGTGATGCCTTGCTGGCGCATGGCGTCGAGGGCTGCGCGAACCTGATTGAGTTTTTCCGCGTCGGTCGCAGGTGGCACCACGGCGGCCAGCGATTCGGCGGCGCCGTCTTCACAGATGCCGTTCGGGTTGCCGGCGCTGTCGCGGCGGTATTTGCCGTCTTCGGGGTCGGCGGTGTTCTTGTTGATGCCGGCCAGTTCCAGGCCGCGAGAGTTGGTCAGCACGGTGTGGAAGTCGGTGGAGCGCACCTGGATCGGACGCTTGGTCTTGAGCGCGTCCAGGGTCGATTTGTCGGCGTCGCCGTCGAGCCCGGTCATGCCCATGCGATCCCAGCTGCCCACTTCCAGCCAGACATCCGGGTCCTTGTCCTTGTCGGCATCGAGGCAGGACTGGATGCTCGCCTGAAACTGCGCGCGGGTCATGGTCTGGTATTTCAGGTCGCACAAGGTCATGGCGCGACCGCCATCTCCCGGGTGCATGTGCGCATCGACGAAGCCCGGCATCAGCATGCGCCCGGCCAGGTCGATCAGTTGTGTCTGCTTGCCGATGTAAGCGTCGACCCCGGCATCGCTGCCGACATAGACGATCTTGCCGCCCGAAATGGCAATGGCCTGCTGCACCGAATTCTGGCCATCGACGGTGTAGACGTAGCCATTGCGCATGACCGTGTCGGCGGGTGTCGCCGCCAACGCAATGCCGGAAAATGCCGTCGTCGCCGCAACGGCGACAAAAAGCCTGGAAAGTCTCAAATGCCTCACCCCTGTTCTTATTGTTTTGAAGCGGCCCGAAGCGACTGCGCCGGCCCCTGATAGACAGGGCCTACCCTATAGGGCGCAGCGTTCGAATGGACCTCTGCAAATGAGGAGGGGTAAGGCAAATAATTGAAACGACTGGGATTAATCCCGGCGCACGGACTCCACCAGCGCACCCGGTGAACGCAGGGCCGAGCCCAGTTCCACCTTGCTTTTCACACCCAGCTGCAAGTAGCAATTGCGCAAATAAGTGCGCACGGTCGCGGGGCTCAGGGCGAGCATTTTGGCGATTTCCTTGTAGGAGTGCCCGGCGGCGAACAGCATCGCTGCCGTGCGCTCCCGTGGCGCCAAACCGTCCCCGCCCGACGGTGCTTCAAGGGACAGGATGACGTGTCCGGCGTTGGGGCTCAGGGTCAGGGCGCAGCGGCCCAGGCGGATCACGCAGGGCGCCTTCGACAGTTGCGCGATCACCTCGCCCGGCAGCATTGAACCGCTCCAGCCGGGTAATTCCCGTTGAATGGCGGCGCACAACCTGGCGCCCACATACAACAGGCTGCCGTCCATGCGCGCGACGCCAAAATCACTCGCGCCGTTTTCGCTATCGAAGCGAATCATGTCCTGCACCTGGAACCGCCACAGCTGGAACAGGTGATCGCAGAACGCCGAAAACAGCTCGGCTTCATGCTCCTCGAATGCCTGTTCATGCTGGCCACGGTAGAGGCAGACGAAAAACATCAAGCCGCTTTCGGGCAGCTCATAGGTGATGCTCATCAAGTGGTAGAGATCGTAGCGCCGGGCGAAATCGTTGACGGCTTCGCACGGGTCGTTGAAACCGTTGTCGCGCACCACCTCACCGGGACGATTGAGCGTGGCGTGGGAGAACTGGTCGTTTGCCGCCACCGGATGCCATTCGGCGGCAAAGGATTCGGGGAGATTGATGCTGCCGTGCATCCAGCTCTGAGGGGGGACATCAGGGCCTGGCGTCGACATCTCCCCCCACCAGGCAGACGCGAAGGGCACCAGTTGAGCGAATGCCTGCAGGCCATCGGCGATGAATCGCGACGCCCCGCTCTCCCGCGCCAGCCGGCCAAGGTGCAATACGCAATGATTGAACGCCTTGAGCGTGACCATCGTCGCGTCACCGTCGACTTTATTTCCCTCCCCCATCATTGCGATCCCGTTCACTGCATGGCTTTTCGTTTCGACGATGCCATGGCCCGTGATGGGCGTCCAGCACGCAATGACATCAATGCTTACAAGGTGCTGTGCAGCCCGTACAGCTGCGGCCGGCGGTCCTTGTGCAGATCATTGCGCGCGCTGATGCGCTTGTTGCGCGCTTCGGTAAGGTTCAGCGTGGCCAGCAACATCTGCTCGCCGCCCTGCTCCGCCGGCCCGGCCAACGGGTAGCCGTCGGCGTCGACGATGACCGAACCCTGGACCCAGCCGACCCCGCGCTCATGGCCATAGCGATCACAGGCGGCGATGAACATGCGGTTGACCGAGGCATTGGCCTGCACCCGCAGCACTTCGGCCGGGCGCTCGGTCTGCGGCCGCGGACCGTCGGGCCAGTTGACCGGCGCACACAGCAGATCGGCCCCGGCCAGCGCCGGTAGACGCACCCACTCGGGGAATTCCAGGTCGTAGCAAATCAGCATGCCCAACCGTCCATGCAGCGTTTCAACCACCGGCGGTGGCGCATCGCCAGCCGTGAAGATGTCCTTCTCGGCATCCCACAGATGGGCCTTGCGATACACCGCGCGCAGGCCATTGGCGTCGATCATCGCCGCGCTGTTGGCCAGTTCGTCGCCGGGCAGGCGCTCGCAAAAACCGCCGACGATCACCAGGTTCAGCTCACGGGCCAGGGCCTGCCACAGTTGCAAGGTCGGGCCATCCGTAGTTTCCGCCAGCGACAGCGCCTCAAAGCGGTCGGCAAACAGATAGCCGCTCTGCACCAGCTCGGGCAGCACCACGACCTGGGCGCCCTGTAAGGCTGCCTGGCGAATCGCGCGTTCGGTGAGCGTGCGGTTATAGGCCAGGTCGCCGATTTTCGGTGCCAGTTGGCAGCAGGCGACCACGGTATTTTTTGCGCTGTTCAACGCCCTGCCTCCGCAGATGAATGGGTCATGGCGACAATGTCGCTCTCGCTGAGCGCATCGATCACCCGGCGTTCGGCGGCCAGATCAATCGAGCGGCTGAGCAGGTAGTAGGTCAGCCCCGATACCACCAGGCCCACCAGCCAGGCGATGTCCACGCCTTCCAGCACTCGCGCCAGCGGGCCGACGAACACCTCTTTGCCGGCGGCGGCATCGTAGATGTAGAAGAACGGCACCATCGCGGCGAAGCCGATCAGGTACGAGACGATGCCGCGAAATTGCCAGGCGCCGTAGATGCCGTTTGGCGTGAAGAAATGCGGTATCGCATAACGGCCCTTGCGCACGAAGAAGTAGTCCACCAGGTTGACGGCGGTCCACGGCACGAGGAAGTACAGCAACAACACCAGGAAGGTGTTCAACAGCGCGATGCCGTCACCTTTGATCGACAGCACGCAGGTCAACAGAATCACGCTGATCACACTGATCGACAGCACGCGGGCGCGGGGTGTCGGGGTGATTTTCCTGATCGAGTCGACACCGGTCAGCAGCGTCAGCATGGCGCTGTAGGTGTTGAGGGCGATGATCGGCAGGAAGCCCGCCACCGAGACGATCACCAGCAGATTGCCCAGCCCCGGCACCATCGAGGAGCCGACCTGGTTCAACGCCACCAGTGCATCCGCTGCTTTGAGCTCCTGGGCCAGCCAGGCGCCGAGGCCGATCATCCAGCTGCCGGACAACGAGGCACCGATGAACACCGCCGCGATCAGTTTTGCCCGGCTGGTGTTTTTCGGCAGGTAGCGGGAATAGTCAGACACGTAGGGGGCATAGGAAATGTTGTAGCTGGCACCGATGGCGAACAGCGTGGCGAAGGCCACCCAGTTGAAGCCCAGGTCGGTCGCCGGCGTGACGCCTTCCTGGCCCGCGCCGAACATCAGGGCGATGGTCACCAGTGCATACAGCGGCAAGGTCGCCAGCAAGGCCCACTTGAAGGCCTTGTGCATCAAGTCGTGGCCGTAGATCGACAACAATGCGCCGATCAGCACCACAGCCACGGCGACGAGGGTCGGGTCAATGCCGAACACATGCTCCAGGCCATTCATGATCAGCGAGATGTTCACCACGTTGAAACCGACGAACACAAACATCGTCGCCATCAACGCCAGGATCACCCCGCGATAGCCGAACTGGGCGCGGGACTGGATCATCTGCGGCAGGCCCATTTCCGGGCCCTGGGAGCCGTGGAACGCCATGAAAATGGTGCCGAACATAATGCCCAGGGCACCGGCCAGCATGGTCCACAGTGCCGACAAGCCGAGGCTCGGGCCGACAAAACCTATGGAGATGGTGAAGAAGTGGAAATTGCCCAGGAACCAGAAAGGCCCCTGACTGCTGAGTTTGGCGTGACGTTCGTTTTCCGGGATGTAGTCGATGGAGTGGCCTTCGATGGCCAACCCGCCGCTCGCCTCGGTGGCGTGCGCAGACACTGGGGAACCTGACATACGATTGTTCCTATGCTGTTGTTTGTTGTTTTTGTGGGTACAGCGCTCGCTACGACGTCCAGTTCAGGTGAAACTCCATAAAAAGCTGACGATGACGCTGGTTTCACGGCAATGTAGGGCGTGAGTCCGGGCAATAAAATATCGCAGGCACACTGTTCACATAGATCAGCATCTATGTAAGCGAGAATCGGGAGCCCCCCATGCTGGGAACTGTAACGGAGCTGGATCTGCGCCTGATCCGGGTATTTCTGACCGTCGTCGAAGCGGGCGGCATCTCGGCGGCGCAAACCGCCCTCAACACCACGCAACCCACGATCAGCGCGCAGCTGGCAACGCTCGAAGCCCGGGTTGGTTTCCGCTTGTGCGAACGCGGGCGCGGCGGGTTTTCGGTAACGCCCAAAGGCACTCAGTTCATCGACGCGGCCCGGCGCTTGCTGGCGGCGGCCGAAGGCTTTCGGGTCGAGGTGCAGCACATCAACCGCAAAGTCTCGGGCAGCATCAACATCGGCCTGCTGGGGCAAATCGATCCGGTGGCGAACAGGAAAATCGGCCAGGCCATTGCCCGTTTGCGGGCACGGCACGAGGGCTTGTACTTCCATTTCACCGAGCTGTCATCGTCGCTGCTGGAAGAAAAAATCATCAACGGCCATATCGACCTGGCCATCGGTTACTTCTGGCATCGCTTGCCCAGCATCGATTATTTCCCGCTGTTCCCGGAAACCCAGATTGCCTACTGCGCGCCCTCGCACCCGCTGTTCGGGCAAGTCGGCGCGCTGACCCGCGACGATGTCAGCGGGTTCGACTGGGTCTGGCCGAGCCATCCCCTGCCGGAAATGCCGGCCCCCACGTCCATCGAACGCCTGACCGTGCTCACCGACAGCATGGACGGCGCGGCCCTGCTGATCCTGTCCGGCCAACACCTGGGGTTTCTGCCGCAGCACTACGCCACCCGCCATGAACAGCTGGGGCAGCTACACCCGCTGAACCCGGACCTGTTGCGCTATGAGGTCAGCTTTCATGCGGCGGTGCGGCATTCGGCGCGGCAGCGGGATCTGGTGAGCGCGTTTCTGAATGAGCTGATCGAGATTTTCGGAGCGGTGTAAGTCCTTTGGGAGCGTGCTCGCGATGGCGGCATGTCAGGCAACATCAATGTTGAATGTGCCGGCCCCTTCGCGAGCAGGCTCGCTCACACAGGGAAACAGGGTGGGTTCAGAAGTGGATGTCCTTGGCCGGGACCACATCGATCCGGGCCACGGAACCGGTGAGGTGCGCCAGGTCCTTGTTGTGCTCGGCGATGATGTCTTCGGCGGTCAGGTTGCCGTTGTCGACGGTGGAATGCCCGTCGCCCGCCAGCACCACGTCGTAGCCCAGTTTCAGGGCCTGGCGCACGGTGGCGTTGACGCAATAGTCGGTCTGCAGGCCGCAGATGACCAGGCGCTCGTAGTCCTCCTTCGGCAACAGTTTTTGCAGGTTGGTCTGGTAGAACGAATCCCCGTTGGTCTTGCGTACGCACAGGTCCCCGGGCGAGGTTTCCAGACCTTCGGCCAGTTGCCAGCCGGCAGCCTCATGCGCCAGCGGGCTGCCCGCTTCTTCGTGCTGGATCAGCACCACGCGCACGCCCGCCTTGCGCGCCCGGGCAGAAAGGTCGTTGATGGTGTTGATGACCCGTCCAATCTCGAAGCACTCGTATTCACCGGAACACAAAGCCTGTTGGACGTCGATGATTAACAACGCAGTGGTCATGATTTCCTTCCTTGAATTGTCGATGGATCAGGGGACGAACATAAGCCCGTCCCCCTCCGGACACAACCCTCAATAACCCAGCGACAACCCGGTGTTACGCCGTGGGTCGTTCGCCCCGTAGAAACGGTTCTTGCCTACCGGCTTGCCACCCAGGGACGGCGCGCCGACCAGGATCGCCGCCAAGTGGTTGGCATCCTGTGGACCGGCGAACTTGTGGCCCCAGCTCTCGAGGATTTTCACCGTGTCCGGGCTGGTGGTGAAGGCTTCCAGGTTGGTTTCCTCCGGCAGCCACTGCTGGTGGAAACGCGGCGCATCCACCGCTTCCTGGATGTTCATGCCGTAGTCGATCACGTTGAGCATGGTCAACAAGGTCGCGGTAATGATGCGGCTGCCACCCGGAGTGCCGACCACCATCACCACTTTGCCGTCCTTGGTGACGATGGTCGGGCTCATGGACGACAGCGGCGCCTTGCCGGGCGCGATGGCGTTGGCCTCGCCCTGCACCAGGCCGTACATGTTCGGTACGCCGATCTTCGAGGTGAAGTCGTCCATTTCATCGTTGAGGATGACCCCGGTCTTGCTCGCCATCACGCCGGCACCGAACCAGTCGTTGAGGGTGTAGGTCACCGACACCGCGTTGCCCCACTTGTCGACGATGGAGTAATGGGTGGTGTTGTTGCCTTCATGGGGCGCTACACCGGGCTTGAGTTCGCTGGATATCGCGGCTTTTTGTGGCTTGATCGCGTCGCGCAGCTTGGTCGCGTAGTTTTTATCCAGCAGGTGGGCAATCGGGTTCTTCACGAAGTCCGGGTCGCCCAGGTAGCTGTTGCGGTCCACATAGGCGTGGCGCATCGCCTCGATCTGATAGTGCATGCCCTGGGCCGAGTGGTAGCCCAGGTCCTTCATCGGATAGCCTTCGAGGATGTTCATGATCTCGCAGATCACCACGCCGCCGGAGCTCGGTGGCGGTGCGGAAACCACGTGGTAGCCACGGTAGTCGCACTCGATGGGCGCCAGTTCGCGGGTCTTGTATTTGTCGAGGTCGGCCTGGGTGATGATGCCCTTGTTGGCCTGGCTAGAGGTGACGATGGCGTCGGCCACCCAACCTTTATAGAAACCGTCGGCGCCTTTCTCGGAGATCTCCCGCAAGGTCTTGCTCAGGTCCTTTTGCACCAGTTTCTGGCCGACCTGCATCGGCTCGCCTTTGCTCAGGAAGATCGAGCCGGAATCCTTGATGTCCTTCTTGAACATGTCGGTGGCGTAGTCCAGCAGATCGACATCCCCCTGCTCCAGCACGAAACCGTCTTCGGCCAGCTTGATGGCCGGGGCGATGATTTCCTTGCGCGGCTTGGTGCCGTACTTGGACAGCGCCAGTTCCATGCCCGACACGGTGCCTGGCACGCCCACGGCCAGGTGGCCACGGGTACTCAGGTCGGGAACGACGTTGCCCTCCTTGTCCAGGTACATGTTGGCGGTAGCGGCCAGCGGCGCTTTTTCACGGAAGTCGAGGAAGGTTTTGCGTCCGTCCGCCAGTTGAATGGTCATGAAACCACCGCCGCCGAGGTTGCCTGCCGCGGGGTACACCACCGCCAGCGCATAGCCGACCGCGACCGCCGCATCCACGGCGTTGCCGCCGTTCTTGAGCACATCCACGCCCACATGGCTGGCCAGGTGCTGGGCCGTGACCACCATGCCGTTTTCCCCGGTAGCCGGGGCCACCGAGGCGGCATGGGCGGACAGGCAGCTGAGTGCCAACGAGGTCGCAATCAGCGATTTGGCAAAAGGTTCGTACTTCATGAGTCGGTCTCTTCTTGTCATTAAACAGGGGAACGTTTCAAAAGCCGTTGCCAAGTATGGTCGGGATTACGTATTGCGCCTCCCCGTCGAGGCAGTATCCTTAACACCTGTTCAGCAATTTTGCGCGAGCCCTGGCATGACCTATACCTGCACCACCGTGGATTCACCCGTGGGCCAGTTGAAGCTGGTCGCGAACGGTTCACGACTGGCGGCCATCCTCTGGGAAAACGACAAACCCGGGCGGGTGCGCCTGGGGCCGATGAGCGAAGCGCCGGACAACCCGATCCTGGTGCGCACCGCTGCGCAGTTGCGCGAGTATTTTTCCGGCAGTCGCGATCGCTTCGAACTGGAGCTGGATTTTGCCGGTACGCAATTCCAGAAGAAGGTCTGGGCGGCGCTGCTGACCATCCCGTTCGGCGAGACCCGCAGCTACAGCCAGATCGCCGAACAGATCGGCAACCCGGCGGCGGTCAGGGCAGTGGGTGCGGCGAATGGCAAGAACCCGATTTCGATCGTGGCGCCCTGTCATCGGGTGATTGGCGCGTCGGGCAAGCTCACCGGGTTTGCCGGCGGGCTTGAGGCGAAGGCGTTGTTGCTCACACTTGAAGGTGGGCAAAGGCCTGGCACCGCACGGTTCCCAGGCTTTTGATCTTGTAGGAGCTGCCGCAGGCTGCGATCTTTTGACTGTGCTTTTCAAAAGCAAGATCAAAAGATCGCAGCCTGCGGCAGCTCCTACGGGAGATTGCGTTTAATTGAAGAGGTTTTTCATCGCCGCATACTGCAACAACATGATGGTCTTTGCATCGCAGATTTCGCCGCGGTAAAACGCTTCGAGCGCGTCGTCGAACGCCCACTCCAGCACTTCCAGTTCTTCGGTTTCCGACTCCAGGCCACCACCGTCGCTGACTTTCGACTTCGCATCGTATTCGGCAATGAAGAAGTGCAGTTTTTCCGTCACCGACCCGGGGCTCATGTATGCCTCGAAGACCTTCTGCACATGGTGCACACGGTAACCCGTCTCTTCCTCGGCCTCATCGCGGATGCGGTCTTCAGGCGCCGCGCCTTCCAGCAGGCCCGCCGCGACTTCGATCAACAGCCCATCGTGACCGTTGACGAACACCGGCAAGCGAAATTGCCGGGTCAGTACCACTGTTTTATTTTCGCGGTTGTACAGGAGAATCGCCGCGCCATTGCCTCGGTCGTAGACCTCGCGGACCTGGCGTTGCCACTCGCCGTTGTTGCGTTGGTAATCGAAGGTGATTTTCTTGAGCAGGTACCAGTCGTGGGACAACACCTGAGACTCCAGGATATTGACCCGCTCGGCTGTGTTCGACATGACAACGCGTCCTGTTATTTGTCTGAGGGTCCACATGTTAAGTGAAAACGCACAGCCTTTCCCCCCTCAGGCAAGTTGCGCCTTGTACTCCTTCTCGTATTGTCCGGCCAACGACTCTTTCTGTTTGTCGTCGAGCAGTTTGCCAGCCATCTGGAAGAACTTCTGCTCTTCTTCCTCAAGGTGGTGATGCACCTTCTCCGAGAGTTTCTTCGCGGTCACGAGCCAAGCCGGACTGGACATCTCGATGTCGTCCAGCGCCTCCATCATTTCGTCCATTTCGTGATGTTCGGCGATGCCATGACGACTGAGGTCGACACCGTTGTCGAACTCCATCAACGGGATGTAGAAATGCCGCTCTTCGGCCGTGGCGTGAGCTTGCAATTCAGACTTGAGTTGCTTGTAGGCCTCGACGCGTTCGGGGCTGTCGCCGCTGGTGTGGATCAGGGCTTTGGCGTAAGTACGTTGACGTTCATGGCTTTCGCGCAGGGCTTCGAAGATATTCACGGCGTGTCCTCATCGGTCGCACTCTGGAATGACGCGTACTAATGAGTGACATCTGCGCGCAGGCGACGGTTCAACCTGCTTTGTGCTGATGGAACATTGGCGGCGACCACGCTAGGCTGCGGTTTCACTGCCATAAGGATATAGCCATGAACCTGCGTATCGAATTGTCGCAAAACCCCACGGATGAACAACGCCAGGCCATCCTCAAACCCTTGCGCGCCTACAATGGCTCGAAGGCCGAAGGTAACGTGCCCGAGCACATCGCCTTGCTGGTGCGCGACGACAACGACGAGATCCTCGGTGGCCTGCATGGCCGATTGTTTTACCAGTGGATGTACATCGACTTGCTGGTGGTGCCGGAACAGGCGCGGGGACAGGGCCTGGGTTCGAAACTGATGCAGATGGCCGAAGACCTGGCGCGGGAACGGCGTTGCGTCGGGCTGTGGCTCGACACCTTTGAATTCCAGGCGCCTGGGTTCTACAAGAAATGCGGCTACAGCGAGATCGGGCACATTGCCGATTACCCGCCGGGCCACAAGCACTTCTTCTTCCAGAAGCGCCTGAGCTACTGATCAAAACAAAAACCAATGTGGGAGCGGCGGCGCGGCGATCCGGCTTGCTCGCGAAAGCGGTGGGTCAGTCGACATCAATACTGACTGACCAGCCGCCTTCGCGAGCAAGCCCGCTCCCACAAGGGACTTGCGTTAGCCTTCAAATCACAGGCAAGTCGCCAACGCCGCCAACCGGCGCTTGGCCACGAAATCGTCTTTCTGTGCGTAGTAGCTCAACACCGTGCCCGAGGCATCGGTGGTCACATCGACAAAGGACTCCGCCGAACGGGTGTAAACGGTCGTGCCGCCCTTCTCCCCCGGTTGCAGATAGGCAGCGGCATCGACGCCGAACACGGCTTCGTCCTGCCAGGAAAACTGCACGCACTGGGCGACGTCTTTTCCCGGTTTTTCCGAGTTCAGGGTCTTGTACGGGGCCTTGGTGCGGGCCTCGTTCATTGCCGAGCCGGCGCATCCGGCCAGCAACGTCACGGCCAGCGCCACCATCAGAATTCGCATTGCATTCACTCATCGGGAAAAAGCGGACTTTATCACCCCGGCAGCCCGTATCGTTCTGCTTTACTGCATTTATACCGCGACAGCGCGCAACGATTCGCGCACCCTGTCGCGCCAATAACGCCCCATCGCACCCCTGACTGGAAACCTGATGACACCTAATGCCGAGTTCTACAAACCGAGCACTGAATATGCCGACAAGCTGATCAGCCAGATCGGTCAGACGCCTTCCTGGATTGCCAAGCGAATCGGCGTCACCGACAAGCGGATTCGCTACATCCTCGACGGCGAAAGAACCGTCAAAGGCGAAACCACGCCGATCCAGATGACCTACACCGAACAGTTTGCCCTCGAATGCCTGGCGGCAGCGGCCAAGGCTGGCAAGAAGCAATCCTCGTAATCCGTTCTCAAGGAGCGACCATGGCGGCAACCGAACTGCAGCATGAGCAAGCACTCAAGAGGTTTCTCGATGAGCGCCCCGAGTTGCGCGAAGAACTCGACCACCTCAACCCGCTGTTGGCTCAGGCCAAGGGTGAAACGGCGGCTCAGTATCGCGAGGAACGGCTGCACGAAGCGTTTGAAGCCGAAGCAGAACGCCAGCAGTTGTTCGCCTGGGAACTGACGTTGCAGTTAACCACCGCCACACCCCAGGAGTACGAAGCGCAGCGCCTGGAAGTGCACCGGGAAGTAGCGGAAATGGCCGGCATGGACTGGCTGGAATATTGCGAGTTGAATGGGATAAAACCCTAAGCACTGTTCAAGGATACCGTCGCCGATGCTACCCAACACCGCCAGGACCCACGCCAGCCCCGGTCACTTGCACACGCAGAAATGGCGCGGACGCATAGGCCTGAGCCTGGTGGCCATGCTCTCGGTGCTCGCCGGCATGACCGACGCCATCGGCTTCATGGCCAGCGGCGACTTCGTCTCGTTCATGAGTGGCAATACCACCCGGATGGCGGTCACCATCAGTGCTGGCGACCTTGGGTTGACCCTGCGCCTGATGATCCTCGTCGCCACCTTCATCGTCGGTAACGCGCTGGGCATTATCGTCAGCCGCCTAGGCAGACGCCGGGCCCTGCCCTTGTTGCTGTGCATTACCGCCCTGCTGTGCGCCGCCGCAGCCTGGCCTTATGACGAGCAACTGCCGGCCCTGCTGGCGGCGATCATCGCAATGGGCATGCTCAACGCCGCGGTGGAAGAAGTGAACGGCCTGCCGGTTGGCCTGACTTACGTCACCGGCGCCCTGTCGCGTTTCGGCCGCGGGCTGGGCCGCTGGATGCTCGGCGAGCGCCGTAACGGCTGGCGCGTGCAACTGATCCCCTGGACCGGCATGTTCGCCGGCGCGGTACTCGGTGCCGTGCTGGAACATCACCTGGGGCTCAAGGCGTTGTATGCCAGCGGCCTGCTGGCTGCCGGGCTCGCGGTGTTGTCGTTGAAGATCCCGCGGCGCTGGCAGTTGGGGTATATGCCGCGCTGAGTTTTGCATCACCTGTTCGGCCGCCTTCGCGAGCAAGTCGGCGACACGGTCTACGAGTAAACGCCCTTCGCCGCCCCGCCGATAAAGCTTTATCATGGCCGCAGTTTCGCTGATCGAGTGCACCATGAAGTTCGCCATCGCCGTATTTTCCGCCGCCCATGCGCCCTCCTCGCGCCGCGCCCTGTTGTTCGCCCAAGCCGCGCTGGCCGGCGGGCACGAGATTGTCCGGCTGTTTTTCTATCAGGACGGCGTCTACAACGCGTCCGCCAGCGTGGTCACGCCCCAGGATGAATTGGACTTGCCCAGGCAATGGCACGCCTTTGTCAGCGACCATCAACTCGATGGCGTGGTATGCATCGCCGCTGCCCTGCGTCGTGGCGTGTTGAACGAGGAAGAAGCCCGGCGCTATCAGCGCGAGGCGGTTGCCGTCGGCGCGCCGTGGGAATTGTCCGGCCTCGGCCAGTTGCATGACGCCGCGCAGGATGCCGACCGTCTGATCTGTTTCGGAGGCGCATGACATGGCCAAATCCATATTGATCATCAGCCGCCAGTCGCCCTGGTCCGGCCCGGGCGCGCGGGAAGCGCTGGATATCGTGCTGGCCGGGGGCGCCTTCGACCTGCCGATCGGCCTGCTGTTTCTCGATGACGGCGTGTTCCAGCTGGCCGTCAGCCAGGACGCCAAGGCCCTGCAACAGAAAGACCTGAGCGCCAACCTGCAAGCCCTGCCGATGTTCGGTGTCGAGGAACTGTTTGCCTGTGGCGACAGCATCGCCCAGCGCGGCCTGGACCCGAGCGGCCTGTCGCTGCAAGAAGCCCAGGTGTTGGCCGCCCACGAAATCACCGCCCTCATTGACCGTTACGACCAGGTGATCACCCTCTGATGTCGACTTTGCATGTGTTGTCTCATTCCCCGTTCGGCGACGAACGCCTGACCAGTTGCCTGCGCGTGATCGGCGCCAACGACGGGTTGCTGTTGTCCGGTGATGCCGCCTACGCGTTGCAGCCAGGCACCGCGCCGTTCACGGCGCTCAGCGCACGCGGCCTGAAGCTGTTCGTGCTGGCTGAAGATGCCCAGGCCCGTGCGCTTGCGGTTCCAGACTGGGCCAAAGCTATCGATTACCCGGCCTTCGTCGAACTGTCGATCCACTACGACAAGGTCAACAGTTGGCTATGAATGCATTGACGGTCGGCGCCCGCGCCATCGAACTGGACAAGGACGGTTTCCTGGTCGAACTGAGTGACTGGTCCGCCGACGTGGCCAGTGCCCTGGCGGCGGCCGAAGACATCGAGTTGACGCCCGAACACTGGGAAGTCCTCGAACTGCTGCGCAGTTTCTACGCCGAATTCCAGCTGTCACCGGCCACCCGCCCGTTGATCAAGTACACCGCCCTGAAACTCGGCCCGGAAAAAGGCAACAGCCTGCACCTGAACCGACTGTTCAAAGGCACTCCCGCCAAACTCGCCGCGAAACTGGCGGGCCTGCCCAAACCGACGAATTGCTTATGACCGACTACCCAGCACTGACACTCGAAACGCCCGCCGAGCATCCGTTCGCCCAGTTCGTGCGGATCCTTGGCAAAGGCAAGCGCGGCGCCCGCGATTTGACCCGGGTCGAAGCCCGCGAAGCCATGGGCCTGGTGCTCGATGAAAAAGTCGAGGAAACCCAGCTCGGCGCATTCCTGATGCTGTTGCGGCACAAGGAAGAAAGCGCGCAAGAGATGGCGGGCTTCACCGAAGCCTTGCGCGAACGCCTGAATCCTCCGGCGCTGGCGGTGGATCTGGACTGGCCGACCTATGCCGGCAAGAAACGCCATCTGCCGTGGTATCTGCTGGCAGCCAAGTGCCTGGCACAAAACGGCGTGCGGATTTTCATGCACGGCGGCGGCGCCCACACGGCCGGTCGCTTGTACAGCGAGCAACTGCTGGGCGAATTGAACATCCCGCTGTGCCGCAACTGGCAACAGGTGGGTTCGGCACTGGATAACGGCGGCCTGGCCTTCATGCCTTTGATGGACTGGGCGCCACAGCTGCAACGCATGATCGACCTGCGCAACACCCTGGGCCTGCGCTCGCCGATCCACTCCCTGGCGCGAATTCTCAATCCACTGGGCGCCCGTTGCGGCCTGCAGAGCATTTTCCACCCGGGTTATCAGGCGGTGCATCGCGATGCCAGCGGCCTGCTGGGTGACACTGCCATCGTCGTCAAAGGCGATGGCGGCGAGATCGAGATCAACCCGGACGCCAACAGTCACCTGTATGGCACCACCGGGGGCGAGAGCTGGGACGAGGAATGGCCGCAGTTGTCGGCGCAGCGTCACGTCAAGCCTGCCTCGCTTGATCCTGAACATTTGAAAGCGGTCTGGCGTGGCGATGTGGTCGACAGCTACCCGCAAATGGCCCTGATCTCGACCATGGCCCTGGCCCTGCGCGGCCTGGGACAGAGCCGCGAACAGGCCTTCGAAACCGCTGAAAAATACTGGGCGGCGCGGGACAAATCGATTTAATCGATCATTCGCGCCCGATCTTTGCGCTTTTTGTTCGAACTCATCGGAATAGACTCGACTCCATCGATTATGGGTTTCAGGAGTCTTGAACATGGGTTTATTAGTGGATGGCCGCTGGCAGGACAAGTGGTACGAAAGCAGCAAGGACGGTGCGTTCCAGCGTGAACAGGCGCAGCGTCGCAACTGGTTGACCGCAGACGGCAAGCCGGGACCGACCGGTGTCGGCGGTTTTGCGGCCGAGCCCGGGCGCTATCACCTGTACGTGTCCCTGGCCTGCCCGTGGGCTCATCGCACTTTGATCCTGCGCAAACTCAAAGGCCTCGAAAACCTGATCGACGTTTCGGTGGTCAGTTGGTTGATGCTGGAAAACGGCTGGACCTTCGACCAGACCCTCGGTTCGACCGGCGACAGGCTCGATCACTTCGACTTCATGCACCAGCGCTACACCGCCGACACCGCCGACTACACCGGCCGCGTCACCGTACCGGTGCTGTGGGACAAAAAACTGAAGCGCATCGTCAACAATGAATCATCGGAAATCATCCGCATGTTCAATGGCGCCTTCGACGATCTGACCGGTAACGACCTGGACTTCTACCCGGCGCCGCTGCGCGGCGAGATCGATGCGTTGAACGAGCGGATCTACCCGGCCGTCAACAATGGCGTGTACCGCGCCGGGTTTGCCACCTCGCAGCAGGCTTATGAACAAGCCTTCGATGAAGTGTTTGCCGAGCTCAATCATCTGGAACAGTTACTGAGTGCCAACCGCTACCTGGCTGGCGAGTACCTGACCGAAGCGGACATCCGCCTGTTCACCACGCTGATTCGCTTCGATGCGGTGTACTACGGGCACTTCAAGTGCAACCTGCGGCGGATCGCGGATTATCCGAACCTGTCGAACTGGCTGCGGGAGATTTATCAGTGGCCGGGAATCGCCGAGACGGTGGACTTCACCCACATCAAGAACCACTACTACGCCAGCCACCGCACCATCAACCCGACGGGTGTGGTGCCCAAAGGTCCGGCCCAAGACTTCACCGCGCCCCATGATCGGGAGCGGTTGAGCGGGAAAGGGGTTTGGAAAAAGCGTTAAAAAGCAAAAGATCGTCCGAACGCGGCCCGAACCTTCGGCAGCTCCTACAGGGTGTACACCTTACCCCTGTAGGAGCTGCCGAAGGCTGCGATCTTTTTGCAACAGCCAACGCAGTAATCAGACCTGCCCCTGAGCCCCTTCAAACCACGCCAGTTTCTCGCGCAGTTGCACCACTTCACCGACGATCACCAAGGTCGGCGCATGCACTTCATGCTCCGCCACCAGTCGTGGCAGGTCCGCCAGGGTGCCGGTAAACACTCGCTGGTTGACTGTGGTGCCCTGCTGGATCAGTGCCGCCGGGGTATCGGCGGCGCGACCATGCTTGATCAACTGCTCGCAGATGATCGGCAAGCCCACCAGGCCCATGTAGAACACCAGGGTCTGTGCCGGGGCCACCAGATCGGCCCATGGCAAATCGCTGGAGCCGTCCTTGAGGTGGCCGGTGATGAAGCGCACCGACTGCGCATAATCGCGGTGGGTCAGCGGAATCCCGGCATAGGCCGCGCAACCACTGGCCGCCGTGATACCCGGCACGACCTGGAACGGGATGCCATGGGCCGCCAGTTCTTCGATCTCCTCACCACCACGACCGAAGATGAACGGATCGCCGCCCTTCAACCGCACCACGCGCTTGCCTTGCTTGGCCAGGTCCACCAATTGCTGGTTGATCTGGTCCTGCGGCACCGCGTGATCGGCTCGGCGCTTGCCGACGTAGACCCGCTCGGCGTCGCGACGGCACAGTTCGAGAATCGCCGGTGCGACCAAACGGTCGTACAGCACTACGTCGGCTTGCTGCATCAGACGCAATGCCTTGAACGTCAGCAGATCGGGATCACCCGGACCGGCGCCCACCAGATAGACCTCACCGGTCGCCACTGGCGCTTCGCCATCGATTTTCGCCTGGAGCAAGCGCTCGGCTTCACCGCCCTGCCCGGCCAATTGCCGGTCGGCAATCGGTCCCTGGAAAACATCTTCCCAGAACGCCCGACGCTGCTGCACATCCGGAAACAGGCCTTTGACCTGATGGCGGAATCGCGCCGCAAGCCCGGCCAGGTGACCGTAGGTGGAAGGAATCCAGGTTTCGATCTTGGCGCGGATCAAACGCGCCAGCACCGGTGCATCGCCGCCGCTGGACACGGCAATGATCAACGGAGAACGGTCGACAATGGCCGGGAAGATCACGCTGCACAGGGCTGGCGCGTCTACCACGTTGACCGGCACGCAACGCCGACGGGCGTCGGCGGAGACTTGTGCGTTCAGCGTTTCGTCATCGGTGGCGGCAATGATCAGCCCGCAACCGTCCAGATCCGCCTCGGCGTAGCCACGTAGCAGGCACTCGCCACCGCTGCCGGTAACCAGCTCGCGCAATTGCGCTTCGATTTCAGGTGCAACCACCCGCAGCAGCGCACCGGCATCGGCCAGCAGGCGGGACTTGCGCAAGGCAATCTCCCCCCCGCCGACGACCAACACACGACTGCCGCGCAGGTTATGGAACAGCGGCAGATAGTTCATTTAGCCGATGACCTCGAGGCCACCCATGTACGGCTTGAGGACTTCAGGCACGCGGATCGAACCGTCGGCCTGCTGATAGTTCTCGAGCACCGCCACCAGGGTACGGCCGACTGCCAGGCCGGAGCCGTTCAGGGTGTGTACCAGTTCCGGCTTGCCGGTTTCCGGGTTGCGGAAACGCGCCTGCATGCGCCGGGCCTGGAAGTCGCCACAGTTGGAGCACGACGAAATTTCGCGGTATTTGTCCTGGCTCGGGATCCACACTTCCAGGTCGTAAGTCTTGACCGCGCTGAAGCCCATGTCGCCGGTGCACAAGGCCAGGGTGCGGTAAGGCAGTTCCAGCAGTTGCAGGACCTTCTCGGCGTTGGCAGTCAGCCCTTCCAGCGCTGCCATCGACTGCGACGGCTCGACGATCTGCACCATCTCGACTTTATCGAACTGGTGCTGGCGGATCATGCCGCGGGTGTCGCGACCCGACGCGCCAGCTTCGCTACGGAAGCACGGGGTGTGGGCGACAAACTTGATCGGCAGCAGTTTCGAGTCGACGATTTCGCCGGCGACGATGTTGGTCAGCGACACTTCGGCGGTCGGGATCAGGTACAGGTCGGCTTCGCCTTCGCGCGCGATCTTGAACAGGTCTTCTTCGAACTTCGGCAACTGGCCGGTGCCTTGCAACGCCGGGGCCTGGACCAGATAAGGCGTGTAGGCCTCTTCGTAGCCGTGCTCGGTGACGTGCAGGTTGATCATGAATTGCGCCAGGGCGCGATGCAGACGTGCGATCGGGCCGCGCAGCAGGGCGAAACGGGCGCCGGACAGCTTGGCGGCGGTTTCGAAGTCCAGCCAGCCGAACTTCTCGCCCAGGGCGACGTGGTCCTGAACCGGGAAATCGAAGGCCGTCGGGGTACCCCAGCGACGCACTTCGACGTTGCCGTCTTCGTCTTCGCCGACCGGTACCGATTCGTGCGGCAGGTTGGGGATACCCAGCAGGATCGAGTCCAGATCGGTCTGGATCGCGTCCAGTTCGACTTTACCGGCGCTCAATTCGCCCGCCATGCGCTCGACGTCCGCCATCAGCGGCGCGATGTCTTCACCGCGCTGCTTGGCCTGACCGATGGATTTGGAGCGCGCATTACGTTCAGCCTGCAGTGCTTCGGTGCGGGTCTGGACGGTCTTGCGCTGTTCTTCCAGCGCTTCGATGCGCGCAACATCCAGGGTATAGCCACGGGATGCCAGGCGGTCCGCTACGTCCTGAAGGTTGCTACGTAACAGTTTGGAATCGAGCATGTCGGTTTCTCGTTTATCAAAGTTTGGTCAAGGACAGGCCGGCCCAGGTGGCAAGCAGCCCGCCGAATACGCTGAGCGCCGCATAGCCCAGGGCCAGCGGCACTTGCCCGCTTTCCAGCAGGCGCACCGTATCCAGTGAAAAGGATGAAAAAGTTGTCAGGCCCCCGAGGAAGCCAACGATCAACCCGGCACGCACCTCGATGGGCACCTCCGGGCGTATCAAAAACAGACCGTATAGAACGCCGATCAGCAAACAGCCCACGATATTAACGGCCAGCGTCGCTGTATAGAAGTGCCGCGGCCAATTCGCGTTGATCCAGTTGCCGGTGGCGAAGCGCAACAATGTGCCGGCCATCCCGCCGACGGAAACCGCAACGATCAAGGGAAGCACTATTTTCTCCGCTGCCTTGGGCTTAAACGGTCGAGTTTCGCCAGGTGATTGAGTTTTTCGCCGATTTTCAACTCCAGGCCACGGGGCACGGGCTGATAGAACGGGATCGGGTCGAGTTCTTCCGGGAAATAGTCTTCGCCAGCGGCATAGGCGTCCGGCTCATCATGGGCATAACGGTATTCATCGCCATAGCCCAGTTGCTTCATAAGTTTGGTCGGCGCGTTACGCAGGTGCAGCGGCACTTCCAGAGAACCGTGCTCGGCGGCGGCGCGCAATGCGGTCTTGAAGCCCATGTAGACCGCATTGCTCTTTGGCGCACAAGCCAGGTAGGTGATGGCCTGGGCCACCGCCAGTTCGCCTTCGGGGCTGCCGAGGCGCTCCTGCACCTCCCAGGCCGCCAGGCACAGGCTCAGGGCGCGGGGGTCGGCATTGCCGATGTCTTCGCTGGCCATGCGCACCACGCGCCGGGCCAGGTACAGGGGGTCGCAACCGCCGTCGATCATCCGTGCGAACCAATACAAGGCGCCATCAGGGTTGGAGCCGCGCACCGATTTATGCAGCGCGGATATCTGGTCGTAGAACGCTTCGCCGCCCTTGTCGAACCGCCGGCGGGTATCGCCGAGCAGGCTTTGCAGGAGATCGATGCCGATCTCGCTGTTGTCTTCCGCCAGGTCCGAGGCGTTTTCCAGCAGGTTGAGCAGGCGCCGGCCATCACCATCGGCGGCCGACAGCAGCATCTGGAAGCCTTCGTCGCTGAGGGTCAGGTTGCGCTTGCCCAGGCCACGCTCTTCGGTCAGCGCGCGCTGCACCAGTTTGCGCAGGGCCGCTTCGTCGAGGCTTTTGAGCACGTAGACCCGCGCCCGTGACAGCAAGGCGTTGTTGAGCTCGAAGGAGGGGTTTTCCGTGGTCGCGCCGATGAAAATCAGCGTGCCGTCCTCGACATAGGGCAGGAACGCATCCTGCTGGGATTTGTTGAAGCGATGCACCTCGTCGACGAACAGGATGGTGCGGCGCCCGTACTGCGCGGCCTGCTGCTTGGCGATTTCCACCGACTGGCGGATCTCCTTGACCCCGGCCAGCACCGCCGAGACCGTTTCGAAGTGCGCATCCGAGACTTCCGCGAGCAATCGCGCCAGGGTGGTTTTGCCCACGCCCGGCGGTCCCCAGAAAATCATCGAATGCAGGGCACCCTGCTCCAGCGCTTCGCGCAGGGGTTTGCCGCGAGCGAGCACGTGTTCCTGACCGACGTACTCGTCCAGATTGGCCGCACGCAGGCGGGCGGCCAAGGGCTGGGCGATGGGGGCGCTGCGAAACAGATCCATGGTTACCTAAAAAACCTCACTGCCTATCAGCCAAATCATTAAACACCGCAAGCCCCTGTGGGAGCGAGCTTGCTCCGGGCGGCGTTCCGACGATAGCGTCAGGTCAGTCGACATTGCTGTTGAATGTTATGCCGCCATCGCGAGCAAGCTCGCTCCCACAGGTTATCTGTCTTATTCCTGAATTACGTCAGCCCCTTTCGGGATATCGAACTTGAACTTGGACGCAGGGATCGGCTCGTTGGCCTTCACCCCGGTGAACAGGATATTGGTGCGCTGACCAACGCTGTCGATCAGTTGCATATCATTGACCAGGCCATTGCGGAACGACAGGCGCAGGCTGTCGAACAGGGTGTCCTTGGTTTTCGGCTTGAGAGTGAAGTCGATCACCCCACCGGCTTCCTTGGCGCTGATGTCGAAGCTCTGGCTGATCTTGGACACGTCACCGGACAACAGCAAGGCCGGGGTCTGGGTCAGGCGCTGGTCGAGGTTCTTGATGGTGGCCTGTTCCAGGTCCGGGTCCCACAGGGTGACTTTCTTGCCATCGGAGATCATGGTCTGTTCGGCTGGCGCATCGGTGTGCCAGTAGAACAGGCCAGGACGCTGCAGCGACATCTCGCCAGCAGTTTCCTGCAACTGGGTGCCGGTGCCATCGAGGGTCAGTTGCGAGAAACGTGCGGTCAGGGTCTGGGATTTTTCCAGCAGTTGGGTCAGGCGCGCCACGTCCTTGTCATCGGCGTTAGCCTGGAGCGTGGTCAAGGCCAGTACCGGCAGCAACAGCATGCGGATCAGACGCATGGGAGTCCTCATAACATTCGTGGGAGTGCGGGCGGCGCCAAAGGCACCACCCTTTTCATACTCGGGTCAGTCGCGCACCGGGCCCGGGGCCAGGACTTCACGCGAACCGTTGGTGTTCATGGACGTCACGACCCCGGCCATTTCCATGGCTTCGATCATGCGCGCGGCGCGGTTGTAGCCGATCTTCAGTTTGCGCTGAACCGCGGAAATGGAGGCGCGACGGCTTTCCAGCACGAACTGCACGGCTTCGTCGTACAGCGCGTCGGCCTCGGGATCGTCACCGTCGCCGCCACCACTGCTGCCTTCAAAGCCGCTGCCCGCCTCTTCGACGCCATTGAGGATGTCGTCGTTGTATTCCGGCGCGCCCCGCAGCTTCCAGGCTTCCACCACGCGGTGAACCTCATCGTCGGACACGAAAGCACCGTGAACACGAATCGGCAGGCTGGTGCCCGGTGGCATGTAGAGCATGTCACCGTGGCCGAGCAGTTGTTCGGCGCCGCCCTGGTCGATGATGGTCCGCGAGTCGATCTTGCTCGATACCTGGAACGCCATGCGGGTCGGGATGTTGGCCTTGATCAGACCGGTGATTACATCCACCGACGGACGCTGGGTCGCCAGGATCAAGTGAATACCGGCCGCACGCGCCTTTTGCGCGATACGGGCGATCAGTTCTTCAACCTTCTTGCCGACGATCATCATCATGTCGGCAAATTCGTCGACCACCACCACGATGGTCGGCAGCTTGCTCAGCAGCGGCGCTTCGTCGTGAATGCTTTCGCGCTTGTACAGCGGATCGCTCAACGGCTCGCCGGCGTCCTGGGCTTCCTTGACCTTGGCGTTGAAGCCCGACAGGTTTCGCACACCCATCTTGGCCATCAGCTTGTAGCGTCGCTCCATCTCGGCAACGCTCCAGCGCAGGGCGTTGGCGGCGTCCTTCATGTCGGTGACCACCGGGCACAGCAGGTGCGGAATGCCTTCGTAGATCGACAGCTCAAGCATTTTCGGGTCGATCATGATCAGCTTGGCGTCTTCCGGGCCGGACTTGAACAGGATCGACAGGATCATCGCGTTCACACCCACCGACTTACCGGAACCGGTGGTACCGGCCACCAGCAGGTGCGGCATCTTCGCAAGGTCAGTGATGACCGGCTTGCCGCCGATGTCGTGGCCCAGGGCCAGGGTGACCGGGGATTTGAAGTTGTCGTACTCGGGGGTCGACAACACCTCGGAGAAACGCACGATCTGCCGGTCTTCGTTGGGAATCTCGATACCGACCGTGGTCTTGCCCGGAATCACTTCCACCACGCGCACGCTGGTCACGGCCAGGGAGCGCGCAAGGTCTTTGGCCAGGTTGGAAATACGGCTGACCTTGACCCCGGCCGCCGGCTGGATCTCGTAACGGGTGATCACCGGGCCCGGGTGAATCGAATCCACCGTGACTTCGACGCCGAATTCCTTGAGCTTGATTTCCAGCAGGTGGCCAACCGCAGCCAGGGATTCAGGCGAGTAATTGAGCTGTTTCTTTTCCGCCGGGTCGAGAATCGAGATCGGCGGCAAGGTGCCTTCCACGGCGCTGTCGACGAACAGCGGCGCCTGCTTCTCTTTCTCGACGCGCTTGCTCGGCGCGGCGGGCTTTGGCGGCGCGGGCGCAATCACCGGCGGCACCTGCTTCTCACGCTCGGACATGTGCTTGCTCAGGGCTTGCTCACGTTCGATCAGGCGTTCCTTGACCTTGGCCTGCTCGCGCTTGTCGGTGACGGTCGGCGCGACCACTTCATCCATACGATCATCGACTTCACGCAACCGGGCAACCAGTTGTTTGCGCTCGGTACGGGCAGCCCACCAGCGATTGGCGGCGCCCTGGAACAGCTCGAACAGGTCGAGGGTGATTTTGCCGGTGATGTCCATCACCTTGAACCACGACAGATCGGTAAACACAGTCAGGCCGAACAGGAACAAGGCAATGAACAACAGCGTGCTGCCCTGGATATTCAGGGCGTTCCTGGCCAGTTCGCCGAGGCTTTCCCCCAGCGCGCCACCCGCACCGGCCGGCAGACCGGTCGCGGCATGAAAATGGATATGGGCCAGCGCGGCCCCCGACAGCACCAGGAACACCAGGCCGATCAGGCGCCAGGAGAACAGCCAACCGCTCCACTGCCACGGTTCGTGACGCTGGCGGAAGATCTGGTACGCCTTGACGGCCAGCAGCAACGGGAAGATGTAGGCGAAGTAACCCAGCACCATGAACAGGATATCGGCGCTGTAGGAGCCCGCTGGCCCGCCGAAGTTCTGCACATCGTCGATCTTGCTGTTATGACTCCAGCCCGGATCGTCCTTGCCGTAGGTCAACAAGGCCATCATCAGGAACAGGCACAAGGCACCGATGGCGATCAGCGCACCTTCCTTGAGTCGGTAGTGCAAGTGCTGGCGCCAGAGCGGTACGACGGCTGGTTTAGGTGCTGCGGTGGATTTCTTCAAAACGCTTCTTTTCCTGCGCCATGGGCGCGTCCATCTGGTGAATGTCTATAAAAACCGCGAAAAAACTGCCCAATCCAGGCAGGTAAAAAAGTTAACACGCGTTACCGGGACTACTTTTAACACTGCGCCCCGGTTTTTATAAACATGGCGCGCACTGAATATATGTAACACGCAGGGCATTGTACGGGTTTGTACGCACGACGCCATGCTTGAGACCCTTGGGTGTAGCATAGTCAAAAGCATATGACATGCTGTTCAATTTGAGCATGCATTCTCTTTTGTGACAAAGGCTTATGAGGTGTTTTTATGAGCGAAGCGAAGCATTCACGCCTGATCATCCTGGGCTCCGGCCCCGCCGGTTACAGCGCGGCCGTGTATGCCGCCCGCGCCAACCTCAAGCCCGTTGTCATTACCGGCATCCAGGCGGGTGGCCAGCTCACCACCACCGTCGAAGTGGATAACTGGCCAGGGGACGTTGAAGGCCTGACCGGGCCGGTGCTGATGGATCGCATGCAAAAACACGCCGAACGCTTTGCCACCGAGATCGTTTACGACCACATCCATACCGCCAAGTTGCAACAACGGCCGTTCGAGCTGATTGGCGATGGCGGAACCTACACCTGCGACGCACTGATCATTGCCACCGGCGCCAGCGCGCAATACCTGGGTCTGCCGTCGGAGGAAGCGTTTGCCGGCAAAGGGGTGTCGGCGTGCGCGACCTGTGATGGATTTTTCTATCGCAATCAGGTGGTTGCGGTGGTCGGCGGCGGCAATACGGCGGTCGAGGAAGCCTTGTACCTGTCGAACATCGCCAAGGAAGTGCACCTGATCCATCGGCGCGACAAGCTGCGCTCGGAGAAGATCCTCCAGGACAAACTCTTCGAAAAAGCCGCCAATGGCAATGTCCGCCTGCACTGGAACCAGAACCTGGACGAAGTGCTCGGCAATGCCAGCGGCGTGACCGGCGCCCGCCTGCGGGACAGCCACACCGGTGAAACCAAGGAGCTGACATTGGCCGGGGTGTTTATCGCCATCGGCCACAAACCCAACACCGACCTGTTCGCGGGCCAGCTGGAAATGCGCGACGGATATCTGCAGGTCAAGGGTGGCAGCGAAGGCGATGCCACCGCTACGGCGATTGCAGGGGTGTTTGCCGCCGGCGACGTGGCCGACCACGTTTATCGCCAGGCCGTTACATCTGCCGGGGCCGGTTGCATGGCGGCGCTGGACGCTGAAAAATACCTCGACGACATTCCAACCGTTTAAAGGCAAACTTTATGGCGGGCCAACACCCGCCACTGCCCTCCCCTACTGCAAGCCTGGATGCCATGCTGACTTGGTTACAACGCAACACCTTGCATTTCCCACCGCTGGAAAAGGCCATGCGCGACCCCAACGGGCTTCTGGCTGCCGGTGGTGATCTGTCCGCCGATCGGCTGATCTCGGCTTATCGCCACGGCTGCTTCCCATGGTTTTCCGAAGGCCAGCCGATCCTCTGGTGGTCGCCGGACCCGCGTACCGTGCTGTTTCCCGACGAATTGCACATCTCGCGCAGCCTGAACAAACTGCTGCGCCAGCAACGCTATCAAGTGACCTTTGACCAGGACTTCGCTGCCGTCATCCGCGCCTGTGCAGCTCCCCGGGAGTACGCTGACGGCACGTGGATTACCGAGGCCATGCAGGACGCCTACATCGAGCTGCACAGGCGTGGACACGCGCACTCGGTGGAAGTGTGGGACGGGGACGAACTCGTGGGCGGGCTCTACGGCCTGGCAATGGGCCAGCTGTTTTTCGGCGAATCCATGTTCAGTCTCGCCGACAACGCCTCGAAATTCGGCTTTGCCACACTGGTGCGGCATCTGAAAGACTCGGGTTTTGTACTGATCGATTGCCAGATGCCCACCGACCACCTGCACAGCCTGGGCGCACGCGCCATTCCTCGCCGTGAATTTGCCAGCTATCTGGCCAGGCACCTGGACCAAGCCAACACCGCCACCTGGGTTTGCTGAGCGACTTTCTCCCGTGTGGCTTACACTTATTCAAAAGCATTATCCCGAGGGTTGATCATGACCGAGTTGGCGCGTTTGAAGTTCTATGCCACTCAGCCGCACTCTTGCAGTTATCTGCCCGAGGAGCAGGCCACAACCCTGTTTCTCGACCCTAGTCAGCCCATGGATGTGCATGTCTATGCAGACCTGTCGGAAATGGGGTTTCGTCGCAGTGGCGATCATCTCTATCGGCCGCATTGCCAGAATTGCAATGCCTGCGTTCCGGCGCGCATTCCCGTGGGGCAGTTCACGCCCAACCGGCAACAGAAACGCATCTTCAAGCGCAACGTGGATTTGCAGGTGCGTCCGGCCAGGCCCGGCTTCAATGAAGAGTACTTCGACCTTTACCAGCGCTATATCGAACAGCGTCACGCCGATGGCGACATGTATCCGCCGAGTCGTGACCAGTTCTCGACATTCCTGGTGCGGGACCTGCCGTTTTCCCGATTTTACGAGTTCCGCCTGAACGGCCAGCTTCTGGCCGTCGCCGTCACCGATTTACTGCCGAACGGTCTTTCGGCGGTCTACACCTTCTACGAACCGGCCGAAGAGCGCCGCAGCCTTGGGCGCTATGCAATCCTCTGGCAAATCGCCGAGGCCAGGCGGCTGGGGCTGGATGCGGTCTACCTCGGCTACTGGATCAAAAACTGCAAAAAAATGAACTACAAGACTCAATATCGCCCTATTGAGTTGCTGATTAATCAGCGCTGGGTGGTTCTAAACTAGAGCCGACCCTAAACCCCTTGGCTTAAACCCCACTTTTCGGGCACAATGCACGCCGCTTTTGCCTGGCGCAGTTGCACCGGGCCATTCATTGGACACCGAGGGCTTTACTGCATGTCGAAAGAAGACAGCTTCGAAATGGAAGGCACTGTCGTCGACACCCTGCCCAACACCATGTTTCGTGTGGAGTTGGAAAATGGGCACGTCGTAACCGCGCACATCTCCGGCAAGATGCGCAAGAACTACATCCGTATTCTTACCGGCGACAAAGTGCGCGTAGAGCTGACTCCCTATGACTTGAGCAAAGGGCGCATCACTTACCGCGCCCGTTAATCAAGTCAATACAAGACGCCCGGCTCATGCCGGGCGTTTTTGTTTGCCTGCGATTTAGCTGCCGCACGCTGCCCTTGTAGGAGCTGCCGAAGGCTGCGATCTTTTGATCTTAAAAACAAAATCAAAAGATCGCAGCCTTCGGCAGCTCCTACAGACAGCAAAAAGGCGCCAATTGGCGCCTTTTTGCTTTATTGCGGTTTAACGTCAGGCCATCTCGGCCGTGGTCTCGAACTCGAAGGTCAGCTCACCATCCTTGATGTCGATGTGCACTACACCGCCATGCTCGGCCAGTTCGCCAAAGAGAATCTCCTCCGCCAGCGGACGCTTGATCTTGTCCTGGATCAGGCGAGCCATTGGGCGAGCCCCCATCGCCGCGTCATAGCCACCTTCGGCCAGCCAGTTGCGGGCTGCATCGGTGACCTCCAGCAACACACGCTTGTCTTCCAGTTGCGCCTGAAGCTCGGTAAGGAACTTGTCCACCACGCTCTTGATGACCTCATGACTGAGGCGACCAAACTGGATGATGGTGTCCAGACGGTTGCGGAATTCCGGCGTGAAGCTCTTCTTGATCACTTCCATCGCATCGGACGAGTGATCCTGATAGGTGAAACCGATCGAAGCGCGGGCTGCGGTCTCGGCACCGGCGTTGGTCGTCATGATGACGATCACGTTGCGGAAATCCGCCTTGCGCCCGTTGTTATCGGTCAGCGTACCGTGGTCCATGACCTGCAGCAGCAGGTTGAAGACTTCCGGATGCGCCTTCTCGATCTCATCGAGCAACAGCACGCAGTGTGGCTGCTTGGTGATGGCTTCGGTCAGCAGACCGCCCTGATCGAACCCGACATAGCCTGGAGGCGCACCGATCAGACGCGATACGGTGTGGCGCTCCATGTACTCGGACATGTCGAAACGAATCAGCTCGACACCCAGGGCCTTGGCCAACTGACGCGCCGCTTCGGTTTTACCGACACCGGTAGGCCCTGCGAACAGGAACGAACCGACAGGCTTGTCAGGGGACTTGAGGCCGGCACGGGACAGCTTGATCGCGGTAGCCAGCGAGTCGATCGCGGCGTCCTGACCGAACACGGTCAACTTCAGGTCACGCTCGAGGTTACGCAGCAGTTCCTTGTCGGAGCTGGTGACGTGTTTTGGCGGAATCCGCGCGATTTTCGCGACGATATCCTCGACTTGCGGCACTTCGATGCGCTTCACACGCTTCTCGACCGGTTGCAGGCGCTGGTAGGCACCCGCCTCGTCGATGACGTCGATGGCCTTGTCCGGCATGTGACGGTCATTGATGTAGCGCGAAGCCAGTTCGGCAGCCGCGCGCAGGGCTTCATCACTGTATTCGATATTGTGATGGCTTTCGAAACGCCCTTTCAGGCCACGCAGAATGCCAATGGTGTCTTCCACCGAAGGCTCCGACACATCGACCTTCTGGAAGCGCCGGGCCAAGGCACGGTCCTTCTCGAAGATGCCGCGGAATTCCTGGAAGGTGGTCGAACCGATGCAACGGATATCACCGGACGACAGCAGCGGCTTGAGCAGGTTCGAGGCATCCATGACGCCACCGGACGCGGCACCCGCACCAATGATGGTGTGGATCTCGTCGATGAACAGGATCGCCTGCGGACGTTTTTTCAGTTCATTGAGCAACGCCTTGAAGCGCTTCTCGAAATCGCCACGGTACTTGGTACCGGCCAGCAAGGCACCCAGGTCGAGGGAGTAAACCACACTGTTGGCCAGCAGGTCCGGCACCTGGTTGTCGACAATGCGCTTGGCCAGGCCTTCGGCAATCGCGGTTTTACCCACGCCCGCCTCGCCCACCAGCAGCGGATTGTTCTTGCGGCGACGCGCCAGGATCTGCGCGACACGCTCGACTTCCAGCTCACGACCTACCAACGGATCGATGCGACCCTGGCGCGCGAGTTCGTTGAGGTTGCTGGCATAAGCATCCAGGGGATTGCCCGAGGAAGAAGACTCACCACCCTCGTCGTCCTGCATATCTTGCTCACCTTCAGAGTGATCGCCATGCCCCGGCACCTTGGAAATGCCATGGGCGATGTAGTTGACGACATCTATACGGGCAACGCTCTGCTGTTTCAGCAGGAACACCGCCTGACTCTCTTGCTCACTGAAGATCGCGACCAGCACATTGGCACCAGTCACTTCGCGTTTGCCCGAGCTCTGTACGTGAAACACAGCACGTTGCAGTACACGCTGGAAGCCCAGGGTTGGCTGGGTTTCGCGATCCTCGTCATGCACGGGAATCAATGGCGTGGTGGAGTCGATGAACTCCTGCAGGTCATGCTTGAGTTTGTCGAGGTTTGCGCCGCACGCACGCAGAACGGTGGCGGCAGCCTCATTGTCCAATAGGGCCAGCAAGAGGTGTTCGACAGTCATGAACTCATGACGCTTCGAACGAGCTTCCTTGAAGGCAAGATTGAGGGTGACTTCGAGCTCGCGGTTTAACATAGCTTCACCTCATACCCAAGTGGTCGGCGATTAACCGTCCTTCTCGATTTCACAGAGTAGCGGATGCTGGCTTTCCCTGGCGTACTGGTTGACCTGCATGGCCTTGGTCTCGGCGATGTCGCGGGTAAACACTCCACATACTGCCCGTCCTTCTGTATGGACGGCCAGCATGACCTTGGTCGCCAGCTCGCGATTCAGGTTAAAAAACACCTCGAGCACTTCGACGACGAAATCCATCGGTGTGTAGTCATCATTGAACAAAACCACCTTGTACATCGGCGGCGCCTGTAGTGCAGGCTTTGCCTCCTGAACAGCAATGCCTGCGGAATCGTCGTCGTGTGCCCCCGGCTGATCTTTTTGAAGAACCGGGCGATCCTGATTGAATGTTAGTCGAATCTGGCTGATTGCATGCATGGAAAGAAAGGTTCGTCAGTTGTTCAAATACAGTGGTGGGGGCGGCTATCAGCGATTTCAACTCCGACTGCCGGGTCAGCTTGACTATCGGCAAAAGGGTGTTACAACCAATAGAGCCCACAGTGGGTAAAAAAGGTCCGCGGAGTCAATCTTATTTACAGATTCGACTGCGGATGTACTGGATGATACTCCAGTGATGGAGTCTGTTGCAGAGGGAGTTGGGTATGGCTGTCGGCAAGGTGAAGTGGTTCAACAATGCCAAGGGTTACGGATTCATCAACGAGGAAGGCAAGACAGAAGATCTGTTTGCCCACTACTCAGCCATTAAAATGGATGGTTATAAAACCCTGAAAGCCGGGCAAGCTGTCGTATTCGATATCATCCAGGGCCCCAAGGGCCTGCACGCGGTCAACATCGGGAACCCGGTGGACGCTTCAAAAGCGACGGCATCCACCCCGCAACAGACCGTTACAGTGTAAGTCCACACCGTCATTGCGACATAAAAAAACCGCCTGGTTCAATCTCTCGAATCAGGCGGTTTTTTGTGTGCCAGCGTTTTCTTACATGTGCGAGATCAGCGCATCGCCGAAGCCGGAAGACGACACCAACTTGGCACCTTCCATCAGGCGCTCGAAGTCATAGGTCACGGTCTTGGCGGAAATCGCGCCGTTGGTGCCCTTGATGATCAGGTCGGCCGCTTCGGTCCAGCCCATGTGGCGCAGCATCATTTCAGCGGACAGGATCAGCGACCCCGGGTTGACCTGGTCCTTGCCTGCGTACTTCGGCGCGGTACCGTGGGTGGCTTCGAACATGGCCACGGTGTCGGACAGGTTGGCACCCGGCGCGATACCGATACCGCCCACTTCCGCCGCCAGGGCGTCGGAGAGGTAGTCGCCGTTCAGGTTCAGGGTCGCGATCACATCGTACTCGGCCGGGCGCAACAGGATCTGCTGGAGCATGGCGTCGGCGATGGCATCCTTGACGATGACGTTCTTGCCGGTTTTCGGGTTCTTGAACTGCATCCACGGACCGCCGTCGAGCAGGGTCGCGCCGAACTCTTCAGCCGCCACTTCGTAGGCCCATTCCTTGAAGGCACCTTCGGTGAACTTCATGATGTTGCCTTTGTGCACGATGGTCAGCGAATCGCGATCATTATCGACCACATATTGCAGGGCCTTGCGTGCCAGACGCTTGGTGCCTTGCAGGGACACCGGCTTGACGCCGATACCGCAGTTCTCGTCGAAACGGATCTTGGTAACGCCCATTTCTTCTTTCAGGAACTTGATGACCTTGGTGGCTTCCGGCGTACCGGCCTTCCACTCGATGCCCGCGTAGATGTCTTCGGAGTTCTCGCGGAAAATGGTCATGTCGACATCGCCAGGCTTTTTCACCGGGCTAGGCACGCCTTCGAACCAGCGCACCGGGCGCAGGCAGACGTACAGGTCGAGTTGCTGGCGCAGGGCCACGTTCAGGGAACGGATGCCGCCACCGACCGGAGTGGTCAGCGGGCCCTTGATGGAAACCACGTAATCCTTGACCGCGTCCAGGGTTTCCTGAGGCAGCCAGGTGTCCTGATCGTAAACCTGAGTCGCTTTCTCCCCGGCGTACACCTCCATCCAGGAAATCTTGCGCTCGCCGCCGTAAGCCTTCTTAACGGCAGCATCGACAACCTTGATCATGACCGGGCTGATGTCGACGCCAATGCCGTCGCCTTCGATGAAGGGGATGATCGGGTTATTAGGAACATTGAGAGAATGGTCTGCATTGACGGTGATTTTGTCGCCGACGGCTGGAACCTGAATCTTCTTGTAACCCATGCTGAACTCCATTGATTGGATTGAACATCTGGCTTGGTTCGAGCGTAACCCAGTTGAATCGGCGCGCAAACCCTATGTTCCATCGATCTGGCGCAAAGCCTTGCAACTCGTGCGCTACAAGCCTGAAAGCAAAGGGAAAAGCGCCAAAACCAAGCACGACGTGTGACCTTACGCCCTGCTCGCCCCTGCGACCTTTAGACCAATGGACGACATTCGTTGCATATGAACCATCGGCAGATTGCCAGCTACCTATGTATAATGCCGCCCGCTGACCACAGGGTCACGACGGCTGAAGTGCTCTACGACGAGACTTTCCGCCCGGCAAGCCGGCCTGTTATCGCAGTCCGGCTACTTGACGCCCTACTGATGCACCCAACATCACAGCAACGAAACCTCGATATTCGGCTCATGGATGACTTTGAACGAACGCGCTTACCCGGCGCCCTCGAGTTTCTGCGCACGCTTTAGCAAAGAAGAGAGAGTTAATCCGAATATGCCCACCCGCTCGAAGATCATCTATACCTTCACCGACGAAGCTCCTGCCCTCGCCACCTATTCACTGTTGCCTATCGTAGAGGCGTTCACCGCCTCGGCTGATATCGCCGTTGAAACCCGCGATATCTCTCTTGCAGGGCGCATCCTGGCCAGCTTCCCCGAGCAACTGGGTGACAAAGCCGTAGCCGACCACCTCGCCGAACTGGGCGCCCTGGCCGTTACGCCTGAAGCCAACATCATCAAGCTACCGAACATCAGCGCTTCGGTTCCACAACTGCAAGCCGCGATCAAAGAGCTGCAAGCCCAGGGCTATGCACTTCCGGACTACCCCGAGACCGTCACTAGCGACGCCGACAAAGTAGCCAAGGCGCGTTACGACAAGATCAAGGGCAGCGCCGTGAACCCGGTCCTGCGTGAAGGCAACTCCGACCGCCGCGCACCGTTGTCGGTCAAGAACTACGCACGCAAGCACCCGCACAAAATGGGCGCGTGGGCCAAGGACTCCAAGTCCCACATCGCGCACATGAGCACCGGCGATTTCTACGGCAGCGAAAAAGCCGCCCTGATCGACGCCGCTGACGCCGTGAAAATCGAACTGATCGCTCAAGACGGCACTGCTACCGTCCTGAAAGAAAAGACCAGCGTACAAGCCGGCGAGATCCTCGATTGCGCGGTACTGAGCAAAAACGCCCTGCGCAGCTTCATCGCGGCCGAAATCGAAGACGCCAAGGCACAAGGCGTGCTGCTGTCGGTTCACCTGAAAGCCACCATGATGAAGGTCTCCGACCCGATCATGTTCGGCCAGATCGTTGCCGAGTTCTATAAAGACGCACTGGCCAAGCACGCTGACGTGCTGGCACAGATCGGCTTCAACCTGAACAACGGCATCGGCGACCTGTACGCTCGCATCAAGGCCCTGCCTGCTGAACAGCAAGCGGCCATCGAAGCTGACATCCAGGCGGTCTACGCCGTTCGCCCTTCCCTGGCGATGGTCAACTCCGACAAAGGCATCACCAACCTGCACGTGCCGAGCGACGTGATCGTCGACGCCTCGATGCCTGCGATGATCCGTGACTCCGGCAAGATGTGGGGCACCGACGGCCAGTTGCACGACACCAAGGCCGTGATCCCGGATCGCTGCTACGCCACCATCTACCAGGCCGTGATCGAAGATTGCAAAGCCAACGGTGCGTTCGATCCGACCACCATGGGCAGTGTGCCGAACGTTGGCCTGATGGCGAAGAAAGCCGAAGAGTACGGCTCCCACGACAAGACTTTCCAGATCAAGGCTGACGGCGTTGTTCGCGTCACCGACGGCAAGGGCAACCTGCTGATGGAACAGGCTGTTGAAGCCGGCGACATCTTCCGCATGTGCCAGACCAAAGACGCGCCGATCCAGGACTGGGTCAAACTGGCCGTCAACCGTGCTCGCGCAAGCGCGACCCCGGCGATCTTCTGGCTGGACCCGATGCGCGCCCACGACGGCGTAGTGATCGAGAAGGTTCAGGCTTACCTGAAGGATCACGACACTGCCGGCCTGGACATCCAGATCATGGCGCCGGTCGACGCAATGAAGTACACCCTGCAGCGCACCCGCGCCGGCAAGGACACCATCTCGGTGACCGGCAACGTACTGCGCGACTACCTGACCGACCTGTTCCCGATCATGGAACTGGGCACCAGCGCCAAGATGCTGTCGATCGTGCCGCTGATGAACGGCGGTGGCCTGTTCGAAACCGGCGCTGGCGGCTCGGCTCCGAAGCACGTTCAGCAGCTGCTGGAAGAGAACTTCCTGCGCTGGGATTCGCTGGGTGAATTCCTGGCCCTGGCCGCGTCCCTGGAACACCTGGGCGTGACCTACAACAATCCAAAGGCGCTGGTCCTGGCCAAGACCCTGGACCAGGCCACCGGCCAGTTCCTGGACAACAACAAGTCGCCATCGCGCAAAGTCGGCAACATCGACAACCGCGGCAGCCACTTCTACCTGGCGCTGTACTGGGCCCAGGCCCTGGCTGCCCAGACCGAAGACGCTGCACTGCAAGCGCAGTTCGCGACCCTGGCCAAGACCCTGACCGAGAACGAGGCGACCATCGTTGCCGAACTCAACGCCGTCCAGGGCAAGCCAGTGGACATCGGCGGCTACTACCACGCCGACGCCGAGCTGATCAGCAAGGCCATGCGCCCAAGCGCGACCTTCAACGCGGCAGTTGCTGCGCTGGTTTAAGGTTGTAAGGGAACACCACAAACCCCGGCCTTGTGCCGGGGTTTGTGTTTCTGGCGAAGATCAAAAGATCGCAGCCTTCGGCAGCTCCTACACCGATCCTTGTAGGAGCTGCCGAAGGCTGCGATCTTGGCAATTTCGAATACACCGAAGACCTTACCGAGGAAAACCCATGGACTGGAAACCCCACATCACCGTCGCCACTATCGTCGAGGACAACGGCCGCTTCCTGATGGTCGAAGAACACAAGGCCGGTCGCAACGTGCTCAACCAGCCTGCAGGTCATCTGGACCCGAACGAGACCCTGATTGAAGCCGCCGTGCGCGAAACCCTCGAGGAAACCGGCTGGGACGTCGAGCCCACCGGCGTGCTGGGAATTTATCTGTATACCGCCCCGAGCAACGGCGTGACCTACCAGCGGGTCTGCTTTATCGCCAAACCACTGAAACACCACCCGGATTATCAACTGGACGACGGCATCGTCGGCGCCAAGTGGTTGACCCGCGAGGAATTAATCGAGCAACGCGACAACTGGCGCAGCGAGCTGATCATCCGTTGCATCGACGACTATCTGGCAGGCCAACACTTCGACCTCGAATTGATCCGACCTTCTCTTTAGCCATGCAGGCCCGAGCCTGATAGAATCGCGTCCTTTTTCAAGACACTCATTGAATCCCTATGCGTGATCCAGCCCCTTCTGACACACAAAAGAAGCGCGTCATTGTCGGCATGTCCGGCGGCGTGGACTCTTCCGTTTCCGCCCTCCTGCTGATCGAGCAAGGCTATGAGGTGGAAGGCCTGTTCATGAAGAACTGGGAAGAAGACGATGGAACGGAATATTGCACCGCCATGGATGACCTGGCGGACGCCCAGGCCGTGTGCGACAAGATTGGCATCAAGCTGCACACCGCCAACTTCGCCGCCGAGTACTGGGACAACGTGTTCGAGCATTTCCTGGCCGAATACAAGGCCGGACGCACGCCGAACCCGGACATCCTGTGCAACCGCGAAATCAAGTTCAAGGCGTTCCTCGACTACGCCATGGTGCTTGGCGCCGACCTGATCGCCACCGGCCACTACGTGCGTCGCCGCGACATCGATGGCCGCACCGAACTGCTCAAGGGCCTGGACCCGAACAAGGACCAGAGCTACTTCCTGCACGCCGTCGGCGGTGAACAGATCGCCAAGACCCTGTTCCCGGTCGGCGAACTGGAAAAACCACAAGTGCGCGCCATTGCCGAGAAATACGAGCTGGCGACCGCGAAGAAAAAGGACTCCACCGGGATCTGCTTTATCGGCGAACGCCGCTTCAGCGACTTCCTCAAGCAGTACCTGCCGGCGCAACCGGGCGAGATCAAAACCACCGAAGGTGAAATCATCGGCCGCCACCACGGCCTGATGTACCACACCATCGGTCAGCGTCAGGGCCTGGGTATTGGCGGCCTGAAAGACGCCAGCGATGAGCCGTGGTACGTGCTGATCAAGGACCTGGAACACAACGAGCTGATCGTTGGCCAGGGCAATGATCACCCGTGGCTGTTCTCCCGCGCCCTGCTCGCTTCCGATATCTACTGGGTCAACCCGGTCGACCTGAGCCAGCCACGCAAGCTGACCGCCAAGGTTCGTTATCGCCAGAGCGACCAGCCGTGCACCCTGGAAAAAACCGCCACCGGTTATCGCGCGACCTTCGATGATCCGCAGCGCGCGGTCACCCCAGGCCAGTCCGTGGTGTTCTACGACGGTGAAATCTGCCTCGGCGGCGGCGTGATTGAAGTAGCCGAGCCGTGGACGAGCAAGGGCCAGGCCCTATGAACCCGATTCAGGAGCAACTGACGGCACTGGGCGGCGTGTTTCTCGCCGCGGTGCTGGTGGACAGGATCGCCAAGACCGGCCAGACCAACGAAGCCGGCCTGACCTGCATGCTCGGCAGCCTGCTGATCCGCGACCCCAAGGACACCCTGGAAGTCTACGGCGGCGACGACATCAACCTGCGTGAAGGCTACCGCGCACTGATCGGCGCCCTCGAGCGCGACCCAAGTGCCCTGCAGCGCGAGCCATTGCGTTATGCCCTGGCCATGCTCGGCCTTGAGCGCCAGCTGGCCAAGCGCAACGACATGCTCGACGTGATCGGCAAGCGCCTGCCGCAGATCCAGTCCCAGGTCGAACACTTCGGCCCGGCCCACGAAAACGTGGTCGCCGCCTGCGGCGCGCTGTATCAGGACACCCTGAGCACCCTGCGCCAACGCATCCAGGTACACGGCGACATGCGCAACCTGCAACAACCGAGCAATGCCTCGAAAATTCGTGCCCTGCTGCTGGCCGGCATTCGTTCGGCGCGCCTTTGGCGGCAATTGGGCGGTCATCGCTGGCAGCTGGTGATCAGTCGCCGCAAATTGCTCAAAGAGCTTTACCCCTTGATGCGTAACGAATAACCCGCATCGACAGATACGAACTCAGCAATACGCGTAATACGCCGGTCAGTTGGCGACGGACCGGCGGATTTTTTCATGTATGATACGCGCCCCATTTCGTTGCCCGACTGTCCGAGAACACCCCATGCAGCTTTCTTCGCTCACTGCGGTTTCCCCTGTTGACGGCCGCTACGCCGGCAAAACCCAGGCCCTGCGCCCAATTTTCAGCGAGTACGGCCTGATCCGTGCCCGCGTCCTGGTTGAAGTGCGCTGGCTCCAGCGCCTGGCCGCTCACCCTGCCATCAGTGAAGTGCCGGCGTTCTCCGCCGAAGCCAACGCTGTGCTCAACACCCTGGCGGAAAACTTCTCTCTGGAGCACGCCGAGCGCGTCAAAGAGATCGAGCGCACCACCAACCACGACGTCAAGGCCATCGAATACCTGCTCAAAGAGCAAGCGGCCAAGCTGCCGGAACTGGCCAAGGTCAGCGAGTTCATCCACTTTGCCTGCACCAGCGAGGACATCAACAACCTGTCCCACGCCCTGATGCTGCGCGAAGGCCGCGATGACGTGATGCTGCCGCTGATGCGCCAGACCGCCAACGCCATCCGCGAACTGGCGATCCGCTTCGCCGACGTTCCGATGCTGTCGCGCACCCACGGTCAGCCGGCCTCGCCGACCACCCTGGGCAAAGAACTGGCGAACGTGGTTTACCGCCTGGAGCGCCAGATCGCTCAAGTCGCTGCCGTTCCGCTGCTGGGCAAGATCAACGGCGCCGTCGGCAACTACAACGCCCACCTGTCGGCCTACCCTGAGATCGACTGGGAAGCCAACGCCCGCGCCTTCATCGAAGACGAATTGGGCCTGGGCTTCAACCCGTACACCACGCAGATCGAACCGCACGACTACATTGCCGAGCTGTTCGACGCGATCGCCCGTTTCAACACCATCCTGATCGACTTCGACCGCGACATCTGGGGCTACATCTCCCTGGGTTATTTCAAACAGCGCACCATCGCTGGCGAAATCGGTTCGTCGACCATGCCACACAAGGTCAACCCGATCGACTTCGAAAACTCCGAAGGCAATCTGGGTATCGCCAACGCGTTGTTCCAGCACCTGGCGAGCAAGCTGCCGATCTCCCGCTGGCAGCGCGACCTGACCGACTCCACCGTACTGCGCAACCTCGGTGTCGGCTTCGCCCACAGCGTGATCGCGTACGAAGCCAGCCTCAAGGGCATCAGCAAGCTTGAGCTCAACGAGCAGAAGATTGCCGCTGACCTGGACGCCTGCTGGGAAGTATTGGCCGAGCCGATCCAGACCGTGATGCGTCGCTACAACATCGAAAACCCGTACGAAAAGCTGAAAGAACTGACCCGCGGCAAGGGCATCAGCCCAGAAGCGCTGCAGACTTTCATCGACGGCCTGGACATGCCAGCCGCCGCCAAGGCCGAGTTGAAATTGCTCACCCCGGCCAACTACATCGGCAACGCTGTAGAACAAGCCAAGCGCATCTGATCGACCGCTAGACCCTTTATAAGACGCCCGGCCGCGCCGGGCGTTTTTATTCCCGTCTGAAAAGTGCATTTTTTCAATAGGTTACACATGAATCCTGATATTCCTCTTCAACTTCTGGGCGGCATCACGGCACGGGAATTCCTGCGCGACTACTGGCAGAAAAAGCCGCTGCTGATCCGTCAGGCCATTCCTGATTTCGAAAGCCCGATCGACGCCGACGAACTGGCCGGCCTGGCGCTGGAAGAAGAAGTCGAATCGCGACTGATCATCGAGAATGGCGAGCGTCCGTGGGAACTGCGTCGCGGCCCGTTCGCCGAAGATGAATTCAGCAAGCTGCCTGAAACTGACTGGACCCTGCTGGTTCAAGCCGTGGATCAGTTCGTCCCGGAAGTCAGCGAACTGCTGGAAAATTTCCGCTTTCTGCCAAGCTGGCGCATCGACGACGTGATGATCAGCTACGCCGCACCGGGTGGCAGCGTCGGTCCGCACTTCGACAACTACGACGTGTTCCTGCTGCAAGGCCACGGCAAGCGCAACTGGAAGATCGGCCAGATGTGCAACACCGAGAGCCCGATGCTGACCCACGCCGACCTGCGCATCCTCTCCGAATTCGAAGCCACCGATGAATGGGTGCTGGAACCGGGCGACATGCTCTACCTGCCACCGCGCCTGGCCCATTGCGGCGTTGCCGTTGATGAATGCATGACCTACTCGGTCGGCTTCCGCGCACCGAGCGCCGCTGAAGTGCTGACCCACTTCACCGACTTCCTCAGCCAGTTCCTGTCGGACGAAGAACGCTACACCGACGCCGACGCCTTGCCGACTGCCGACCCTCACCAGATCCAGCGTGACGCACTCGACCGCCTCAAAGGCTTGCTGGCCGAGCACATGAGCGACGAGCGCCTGCTGCTGACCTGGTTCGGCCAGTTCATGACCGAGCCACGCTACCCGGAACTGGTGGTGGGCCCGGAAGAGGTCGAAGAAGAAGACTTCATGTCCGCCCTGGAACAAGGCGCGATCCTGATTCGCAACCCGAGCGCACGCCTGGCGTGGTCTGAAGTCGATGACGACCTGCTGCTGTTCGCCAGCGGCCAAAGCCGTTACCTGCCGGGCAAACTGCGCGAACTGCTGAAGATGATCTGCGCCGCCGACGCGCTGCACGCCGACAACCTTGGCGACTGGCTAAGCGACGAAGACGGTCGTGGCCTGCTGTGCGAACTGGTCAAGCAAGGAAGCCTGGGGTTTGCCGATGAATAAGATTCACGTACGTGTCGCAGACTGGCAGAAGGACAACGCCGAGATCCGGCGCATTCGTGAGACGGTGTTCGTCGCCGAGCAATCCGTTCCGCCAGAACTGGAATGGGACGCCGATGACATTGATGCAGTGCATTTCCTCGCTTACGAAGGCGACTTTCCAATCGGCACCGCCCGCCTGCTGCCCGACGGCCACGTCGGCCGGGTGTCGGTACTCAAGGACTGGCGCGGCCTGAAAGTCGGTGATGCACTGATGCAAGCGGTCATCGCAGAGGCCGAAGAGCGCGGACTCAAGCAGCAGATGCTCAGCGCTCAGGTACAAGCCACGGCATTCTATGAGCGCCTGGGCTTTCACCTGGTCAGTGAGGAGTTCCTTGAAGCCGGGATTCCGCATGTGGACATGGTCCGCCATTCGGCCTGAGACCGAGGTACTCCTTTCGCGAGCAAGCCCGCTCCCACAAGGTTCACGCTGAACCTGTGGGAGCGGGCTTGCTCGCGAAGAGGCCAGAAAGCACACCACAAAACGCCCCGACATCGCACGATGCCGGGGCGTTTTGCTGTCTACGATTCAACTAGCGCCACGCCAGGCCGACAAACTGGCAATATCAAGCTTCAGAACGCGGAGATAACGGACATGTCCCTACGCACCCTGCTCACCACCTTGCTGCTCGGTTGCAGTTTTTCGGTGATGGCAGCCACAGAAATTGTGCCCCTCAAGTACCACACCAGCGCCGACCTGCTGCCGGTGGCGCAGGACTTCATCGGCAAGGACGGACAGGTCAGCGCCTACGGCAATCAACTCATCGTCAACGCCGATCAGCGCAAGATCGACGAACTTAAAGCCCTTCTTTCGCAACTCGACACCGCACCCAAGCGCCTGCTGATCACCGTCGACACCAGCGACAACAACTTCCAGGGTGACCAGGGTCATTCGGTGAACGGCGCCAAGCCAAGCCAGGCCCGCATCATCAACTACAGCACCGACAGCCGCGACGGCGGCATCCAGCAAGTGCAGGCCAGCGAAGGCGCACCGGCGCTGATCCAGGTCGGCCAGAGCGTGCCGCTGACCAGTTCGCAGACCGACTCCTACGGCGACCTGCGCAGCCAGACCGAATACCGCAACGTCACCCAGGGCTTCTACGTCACGGCAAACGTCACCGGCGACATCGTTCACCTGTCGATCAGCACCAACCGTGACCGCATGAGCCAGGAACGTCCTGATGTAGTGAACGTACAAAGCACCGACACAACCGTCACCGGCCACCTCGGTGAGTGGATCCTGCTGGCCGGGGTCAACGGCCAGACCCAGGCCGACAAACAGGGCCAGACCCGCAGCTACTCGACCCAGAGCCGCAACGACATGACATTGCGGGTGAAAGTCGACACCCTGGACTAAAGCACCAAAAACTGACTGACGAGTCGTATTAGACCAAAGATGTAGTGCCTGAAAAAAAGCACTACAAAACGTTTGACGAGCCAAAAAAGCAAAGGCATGATGGCCTCGCTCCCGCTAATCAGAGGCCCTGGCAAGGGCCTTCGAAGCGATGTTCGCACCTACCCCGCGAACCGCTTCGTGTCTGTACCGCCCACAAGGTGTGTTTGACGAGGTTGTCGACTGGAACGAAGTTGTCCCGAGGGACGGAAGCGTAATAGGTAACCCGGCACCACACTGATGTTCGCACCAAGGCCCACGACGCCCGAATGCGCCCGCAGTTCGCCTTTACCTGCTCACTTCCCCTCGAGCCGATCGCTCATCCCGTCGCCCTCCCCGCCGAACCCGACTTGACCGCTTAAGCTTCTGGTCAGCGAGCGCAGGAATTTTCCACCGCAGAACAACTTTTCATAAAGACGCGACGAGGTTTATCTCCCATGGCACTGACACGCGAACAGCAAATTGCAGCCCTCGAAAAAGACTGGGCTGAAAACCCGCGCTGGAAAGGCGTGACACGCACTTACTCCGCTGCTGACGTCGTCCGCCTGCGTGGCTCGGTTCAACCTGAGCACACCTTTGCAAAAATGGGCGCCGAGAAGCTGTGGAACCTGGTGACCCAGGGTGCCAAGCCAGCCTTCCGTCCTGAGAAAGATTTCGTCAACTGCATGGGCGCCCTGACCGGCGGCCAGGCTGTACAACAAGTCAAGGCCGGCATCCAGGCGATCTACCTGTCTGGCTGGCAAGTGGCTGCGGACAACAACTCCGCCGAATCGATGTACCCGGACCAGTCGCTGTACCCGGTGGACTCGGTTCCAACCGTGGTCAAGCGCATCAACAACTCGTTCCGTCGTGCCGACCAGATCCAGTGGAAAGCCGGCAAGAACCCGGGCGACGACGGCTACATCGACTACTTCGCGCCAATCGTTGCTGACGCCGAAGCCGGTTTCGGCGGCGTACTGAACGCTTACGAGCTGATGAAGAGCATGATCGAAGCAGGCGCCGCCGGCGTTCACTTCGAAGACCAACTGGCTTCCGTGAAAAAATGCGGCCACATGGGCGGCAAGGTACTGGTTCCTACCCAGGAAGCCGTACAGAAGCTGACCGCTGCCCGCCTGGCTGCTGACGTTGCCGGTACTCCGACCATCATCCTGGCCCGTACCGACGCTAACGCAGCTGACCTGCTGACTTCGGACTGCGACCCGTACGACCAGCCATTCGTGACTGGCGAACGTACCCAGGAAGGCTTCTACAAAGTGCGCGCCGGTCTGGACCAGGCCATCGCTCGCGGCCTGGCCTACGCTCCGTACGCCGACCTGATCTGGTGCGAAACCGCCAAGCCGGACCTGGACGAAGCTCGTCGCTTCGCCGAAGCGATCAAAAAGGAATACCCGGACCAACTGCTGTCGTACAACTGCTCGCCTTCCTTCAACTGGAAGAAAAACCTGGACGACGCGACCATCGCCAAGTTCCAGCGCGAACTGTCCGCCATGGGTTACAAGCACCAGTTCATCACCCTGGCCGGCATTCACAACATGTGGCACAGCATGTTCAACCTGGCGCACGACTACGCCCGCAACGACATGACTGCCTACGTGAAGCTGCAAGAGCAGGAATTCGCTGACGCTTCGAAGGGCTACACCTTCGTGGCTCACCAGCAGGAAGTGGGCACCGGCTACTTCGACGACATGACCACCGTGATCCAGGGTGGCTCGTCCTCGGTAACCGCACTGACCGGTTCGACCGAAGAAGAACAGTTCCACTGATCTGCTTCGCCTGAAACATCAGCCGCTGCGGGCCGAATAGAAAGCTAACCGCAGCGCTGCACATCTGACGCCCCGACTGGTTCGGGGCGTTTTTTTGTGCGCGTTTTCCCAAACACCGCCACCCCCCTGTAGGAGCTGACGAGTGAAACGAGGCTGCGATCTTTCAAAGGCAAGATCAAAAGATCGCAGCCTCGTTTCACTCGTCAGCTCCTACGTAACGCGCATATAAGGCAACTTTCTGCGCACTTGCGGAATAAGCAGTTTAAAAACCACCACAAACAATATTGATTATCATTTAGCAACTACTATGTTCGTTACATTCCCTACAAAACATAATTGACGAAATGCCGGCTAATGCCCACGGGCCAAGGGCCACAGGGCTTTTGAGGCTCGCTATGTCCTTATTCCTATAATAAATTTCGCTATAGGAATTTTACTTGCCGGGTGTTTAGCCATAAAATCAGCGGGATTGATTGCTGCGACATATCGTCACTGCTTTTGTTTCTTTTCAAGCTCAGAGACCTTTGCTCTCTGTTAAGGATTACCAGCATGCCCGAAGCGACAGGACTCATGGCCCATAACTGGGGCTTTGCCATTTTCCTTCTAGGCGTCGTCGGCCTCTGTGCCTTCATGCTGGGCGTCTCCAGCCTCCTCGGGTCAAAAGCCTGGGGCCGCAGCAAAAACGAACCGTTCGAGTCCGGCATGCTACCTACAGGTGGCGCCCGCTTGCGGCTCTCAGCCAAATTCTATCTGGTCGCGATGTTGTTCGTGATCTTCGATATTGAAGCCCTCTTTCTCTTTGCATGGTCTGTGTCCGTCCGCGAAAGCGGCTGGACCGGATTCGTCGAAGCTCTCGTTTTCATAGCAATTCTGTTGGCAGGTCTTGTCTACCTATTCCGAGTGGGCGCCCTTGACTGGGCTCCGGAAGCTCGGCGCAAGCGGCAAGCGAAGCTGAAACAATGAGGCTTTGGCAATGCAATACAATCTCACCAGGATCGACCCCGATGCTCCTAACGAGCAGTATCCGATTGGCCAGCGGGAAACCGTTTCCGATCCGTTAGAAGATCAAGTCCACAAAAACATTTTCATGGGCAAGCTCGAAGACGTGCTTAACGGCACGATCAACTGGGGGCGCAAGAACTCCCTGTGGCCGTATAACTTCGGTCTTTCGTGCTGCTACGTGGAAATGACCACCGCCTTCACGGCGCCCCACGACATCGCGCGCTTTGGCGCCGAGGTTATCCGGGCATCGCCGCGCCAGGCGGATTTCATGGTTATCGCCGGTACCTGCTTCATCAAGATGGCGCCGATCATTCAGCGTCTCTACGAGCAAATGCTCGAACCTAAATGGGTCATTTCCATGGGTTCGTGCGCCAACTCCGGTGGCATGTACGACATCTACTCCGTCGTTCAAGGGGTGGACAAGTTCCTGCCCGTGGACGTCTACGTGCCTGGCTGCCCGCCCCGCCCTGAGGCTTTCCTGCAAGGCTTGATGCTGTTGCAGGAGTCGATTGGCCAGGAGCGTCGTCCACTTTCCTGGGTCGTTGGTGATCAAGGCGTGTATCGCGCCGAGATGCCTTCCGAAAAGGAAAAGCGCCGCGAACAGCGTATTCAGGTAACCAACCTGCGCAGCCCCGACGAAGTCTGATCCAGACCTGCTTCTTTAATAGAACGAGAACCTGGCTTCATTCTTTACGTTGACCGAAAGCGATAAAATAACCATGACTACAGGCAGTGCTCTGTACATCCCGCCTTACAAGGCAGACGACCAGGATGTGGTCGTCGAACTGAACAACCGTTTTGGCCCGGAGGCGTTCACCGCCCAGCCGACCCGCACCGGCATGCCGGTGCTTTGGGTTGCCCGCGCCAAACTCGTCGAAGTCCTGGGCTTCCTGCGCAACCTGCCCAAGCCATACGTCATGCTCTATGACCTGCACGGCGTGGACGAGCGTCTGCGCACCAAGCGTCAAGGGCTGCCGAGCGGCGCCGACTTCTCCGTGTTCTATCACTTGATGTCGATCGAACGTAATAGTGACGTAATGATCAAGGTCGCCTTGTCCGAGAGCGACCTCAGCTTGCCGACCGTCACCAGCATCTGGCCGAACGCCAACTGGTACGAGCGTGAAGTCTGGGACATGTTCGGCATCGACTTCAAAGGTCACCCTCACCTGTCGCGCATCATGATGCCGCCGACCTGGGAAGGTCACCCGCTGCGCAAGGACTTCCCGGCCCGCGCCACCGAGTTCGACCCGTTCACCCTGAACCTGGCCAAGCAGCAACTCGAGGAAGAGTCCGCGCGCTTCAAGCCGGAAGACTGGGGCATGAAGCGTTCCGGCCCGAACGAGGACTACATGTTCCTCAACCTCGGCCCGAACCACCCGTCCGCGCACGGTGCGTTCCGTATCATCCTGCAGCTGGACGGTGAAGAAATCGTCGACTGCGTACCGGACGTCGGTTACCACCATCGTGGTGCCGAGAAGATGGCCGAGCGTCAGTCCTGGCACAGCTTCATCCCGTACACCGACCGTATCGACTACCTCGGCGGCGTGATGAACAACCTGCCGTACGTGCTCTCGGTCGAGAAGCTGGCCGGCATCAAGGTGCCGGAGAAGGTCGACGTCATCCGCATCATGATGGCCGAGTTCTTCCGGATCACCAGCCACCTGCTGTTCCTGGGTACCTACATCCAGGACGTCGGCGCCATGACCCCGGTGTTCTTCACCTTCACCGACCGCCAGAAGGCGTACACGGTGATCGAGGCCATTACCGGTTTCCGTCTGCACCCGGCCTGGTACCGCATCGGTGGCGTCGCCCACGACCTGCCGCGGGGCTGGGAAAAACTGGTCAAGGACTTCGTCGAGTGGATGCCCAAGCGTCTGGACGAATATCAGAAAGCCGCACTGGACAACAGCATCCTGCGTGGCCGGACCATCGGCGTTGCCGCCTACAACACCAAAGAGGCCCTGGAATGGGGCGTCACCGGTGCCGGCCTGCGTTCGACCGGCTGCGATTTCGACCTGCGTAAAGCGCGTCCGTACTCGGGCTACGAGAACTTCGAATTCGAAGTGCCGCTGGCCGCCAATGGCGATGCCTACGACCGCTGCATCGTGCGTGTCGAGGAGATGCGCCAGAGCATCAAGATCATCGACCAGTGCCTGCGCAACATGCCGGAAGGCCCGTACAAGGCGGATCACCCGCTGACCACGCCGCCACCGAAAGAGCGCACCCTGCAGCACATCGAAACCTTGATCACGCACTTCCTGCAAGTATCGTGGGGCCCGGTCATGCCGGCCAACGAATCCTTCCAGATGATCGAAGCGACCAAGGGCATCAACAGTTATTACCTGACGAGCGATGGCGGCACCATGAGCTACCGCACCCGGATTCGTACCCCAAGCTTCCCGCACCTGCAGCAGATCCCTTCGGTGATCAAAGGCAGCATGGTCGCGGACTTGATTGCGTACCTGGGTAGTATCGATTTCGTTATGGCCGACGTGGACCGCTAAGCATGAACAGCACGCTTATCCAGACAGACCGTTTCACCTTGAGTGAAACCGAGCGCTCGGCCATCGAGCACGAGCTGCATCACTACGAAGACCCGCGCGCGGCGTCGATCGAAGCCCTGAAGATCGTCCAGAAGGAACGTGGCTGGGTGCCGGACGGCGCCTTGTACGCCATCGGCGAGATCCTCGGCATCCCGGCCAGCGACGTTGAAGGCGTGGCTACTTTCTATAGCCAGATCTTCCGTCAGCCGGTTGGCCGTCACATCATTCGCGTCTGCGACAGCATGGTCTGCTACATCGGCGGCCACGAGTCCGTGGTCAGCGAAATCCAGAGCAAGCTCGGCATCGGCCTGGGTCAGACCACCGCCGACGGTCGTTTCACCCTGCTGCCGGTCTGCTGCCTCGGCAACTGCGACAAGGCGCCGGCGTTGATGATCGACGACGACACGTTCGGTGATGTGCAGCCAGCAGGCGTTGCCAAATTGCTCGAGGGCTACGTATGACCCTGACTTCCTTCGGTCCGGCCAACCGCATCAAGCGTTCGGCCGAGACTCACCCGCTCACCTGGCGCCTGCGTGACGACGGCGAAGCCGTATGGCTCGACGAGTACCAGGCCAAGAACGGTTACGCCGCTGCGCGCAAGGCCTTCGCCGACATGGCTCAGGACGACATCGTCCAGACCGTGAAGGATTCCGGCCTCAAGGGTCGCGGCGGTGCAGGCTTCCCCACTGGCGTGAAGTGGGGCCTGATGCCCAAGGACGAATCCATCAACATCCGCTACCTGCTGTGCAACGCGGATGAAATGGAACCCAACACCTGGAAAGACCGCATGCTGATGGAGCAACTGCCCCATCTGCTGATCGAAGGCATGCTGATCAGTGCCCGCGCGCTGAAAACCTACCGTGGCTATATCTTCCTGCGTGGCGAGTACACCACCGCCGCCAAGCACCTCAACCGTGCCGTGGAAGAAGCCAAGGCAGCGGGCCTGCTGGGCAAGAACATTCTGGGCAGCGGCTTCGATTTCGAGCTGTTCGTCCACACCGGCGCCGGGCGTTACATCTGCGGTGAAGAAACCGCATTGATCAACTCCCTGGAAGGCCGCCGCGCCAACCCGCGCTCCAAGCCGCCCTTCCCTGCCGCCGTAGGCGTGTGGGGCAAGCCGACTTGCGTGAACAACGTCGAGACCCTGTGCAACGTGCCGGCGATCATCGCCGACGGCGTGGACTGGTACAAATCGTTGGCTCGCGAAGGCAGCGAAGACATGGGCACCAAGCTCATGGGCTTCTCCGGCAAGGTCAAGAACCCGGGCCTGTGGGAGCTGCCGTTCGGCGTCACCGGTCGCGAGCTGTTCGAAGACTACGCCGGCGGCATGCGCGACGGTTACAAGCTCAAGTGCTGGCAGCCTGGCGGCGCCGGTACCGGCTTCCTGTTGCCGGAACACCTGGACGCACAAATGTACGCCGGCGGCATCGCCAAGGTGGGCACCCGTATGGGTACCGGCCTGGCCATGGCGGTGGACGACAGCGTCAACATGGTGTCCCTGCTGCGCAACATGGAGCAGTTCTTCGCCCGCGAGTCCTGTGGCTTCTGCACCCCGTGCCGCGATGGCTTGCCATGGAGCGTCAAGCTCCTGATGGCCATCGAGAACGGTGAAGGCCAGCCAGGCGACATCGAGACCCTGCTGGGTCTGGTCGGCTTCCTCGGCCCAGGCAAGACCTTCTGTGCTCACGCACCGGGCGCCGTGGAGCCGTTGGGCAGCGCAATCAAATACTTCCGTCCAGAGTTCGAAGCCGGTATCGCGCCTGTCAGCGCCGCCGTCCCGCCCCTGGCAAGGCCGATCGTAGTCGGCGCGTAAACGCTTAAAAAAGCGAAGGGTCCGTGCCCTTCGCTTTTCGTGTGATGACGCCTTTAACGGCTGTGTTGATTCACGCGGATAACAAGATTCCATTAGCCACGCCCGCTGACACCGGGCCAACGAAGAACTTTGAACCATGGCCACTATCCACGTAGACGGCAAAGCGCTCGAAGTCGATGGGGCAGACAACCTGTTACAGGCATGTCTGTCTCTGGGCCTCGATATTCCGTATTTCTGCTGGCACCCTGCCCTCGGCAGCGTTGGCGCTTGTCGCCAGTGCGCGGTCAAGCAGTACACCGACGAGAACGACACCCGTGGTCGTATCGTCATGTCCTGCATGACCCCTGCCACCGACAACACCTGGATCTCCATCGAAGATGAAGAATCCAAGGCCTTCCGCGCCAGTGTTGTTGAATGGTTGATGACCAACCACCCCCACGACTGCCCGGTCTGTGAGGAAGGCGGTCACTGCCACCTGCAAGACATGACGGTAATGACCGGCCACAACGAGCGCCGTTACCGCTTCACCAAGCGTACCCACCAGAACCAGCAACTGGGCCCGTTCATTTCCCACGAGATGAACCGCTGCATCGCTTGCTACCGCTGCGTGCGCTTCTATAAAGACTACGCTGGCGGCACCGACCTCGGTGTGTTTGGCGCCCACGACAACGTGTACTTCGGACGTGTAGAAGACGGCACCCTGGAAAGCGAGTTCTCCGGCAACCTCACCGAGGTCTGCCCGACCGGTGTGTTCACCGACAAGACTCACTCCGAGCGCTACAACCGCAAATGGGACATGCAGTTCTCGCCGAGCATCTGCCATGGTTGCTCCAGCGGTTGCAACATCTCCCCGGGCGAACGTTACGGCGAACTGCGTCGTATCGAAAACCGTTTCAACGGTTCGGTGAACCAGTACTTCCTGTGCGACCGTGGCCGTTTCGGCTATGGCTACGTCAACCGCGAAGACCGCCCACGCCAGCCGCTGCTGGCCAACGGCACCAAGCTGAGCCTCGACGAAGCGCTGGATAAAGCCGCCGACCTGCTGCGCGGTCGCAACATCGTCGGTATCGGTTCGCCACGTGCCAGCCTCGAAAGCAACTACGCGTTGCGCGAACTGGTCGGCGCCGAGCACTTCTACTCGGGTATCGAAGCTGCCGAGCTGGAGCGCATCCGCCTGGTCCTGCAAGTGCTCAAAGACAGCCCGCTGCCAGTGCCGAACATGCGCGACATCGAAGACCACGACGCCGTGTTCGTCCTCGGTGAAGACCTGACCCAGACGGCTGCGCGCATGGCCCTGTCCCTGCGTCAATCGGTCAAGGGCAAGGCCGAAGACATGGCCGACGCCATGCGCGTCCAGCCTTGGCTCGACGCCGCCGTGAAGAACATCGGTCAGCACGCGCTGAACCCGCTGTTCATCGCCAGCCTGGCTGAAACCAAGCTCGACGACATCGCCGAAGAGTGCGTCCACGCCGCTCCAGACGACCTGGCCCGCATCGGTTTCGCCGTGGCTCACGCCCTCGACGCCAGCGCTCCGGCCGTTGAAGGCCTGGACGCTGAAGCCCTCGAACTGGCCAAGCGCATCGCCGACGCCCTGCTCGCAGCCAAGCGTCCGCTGATCATCGCCGGCACTTCCCTGGGCTCCAAAGCCCTGATCGAAGCCGCCGCGAACATCGCCAAAGCCTTGAAGCTGCGCGAGAAGGACGGTTCCATCAGCCTGATCGTGCCAGAGGCCAACAGCCTCGGCCTGGCCATGCTCGGTGGCGAATCGGTTGACGCCGCGCTGCAAGCGGTGATCGATGGTAAAGCCGACGCCATCGTCGTGCTGGAAAACGATCTGTACACCCGTACCGACAAGGCCAAGGTCGATGCTGCCCTGACCGCCGCCAAAGTGCTGATCGTGGCCGACCATCAGAAGACTGCCACCAGCGATCGCGCGCACCTGGTTCTGCCAGCCGCCAGCTTCGCTGAAGGCGACGGTACCCTGGTCAGCCAGGAAGGCCGCGCCCAGCGCTTCTTCCAGGTCTTCGATCCGAAGTACATGGACGCGAGCATCCTGGTTCACGAAGGCTGGCGCTGGCTGCATGCCCTGCGCGCAACCCTGTTGAACCAGCCGATCGACTGGACCCAACTGGACCACGCCACCGCCGCCGTCGCTTCCAGCACCTCGATCCTGAACCGCATCGTCGATGCCGCGCCGTCCGCCGCGTTCCGCATCAAGGGCATGAAACTGGCCCGTGAACCGTTGCGTTACTCCGGTCGTACCGCCATGCGTGCCGACATCAACGTGCACGAACCGCGTACTCCGCAAGACAACGACACCGCGTTCAACTTCTCGATGGAAGGTTACTCGGGCTCGGTCGAACCGCGTCAGCAAGTGCCATTCGCCTGGTCTCCGGGCTGGAACTCGCCGCAAGCCTGGAACAAGTTCCAGGACGAAGTCGGTGGTCACATCCGCGCTGGCGACCCGGGCACCCGCCTGATCGAAAGCACCGGTGACTCGCTGAACTGGTTCGCCAGCGCTCCGCGTGCGTTCAACCCAGCTCCTGGTACCTGGCAGGCCGTGCCGTTCTTCCATCTGTTCGGCAGCGAAGAGAACTCTTCGAAAGCCGCTCCGGTTCAGGAACGCATTCCGGCTGCTTATGTTGCACTGGCCAAGTCCGAAGCCGACCGCCTGGGCGTCAACGACGGTGCCATGCTGAGCCTGAACGTGGCTGGCCAGACCCTGCGTCTGCCGCTGCGTATCAACGAAGAGCTGGGCGCTGGCCTGGTGGCACTGCCTGCGGGCATCGCCGGCATTCCGCCAGCAATTTTCGGTAAATCCGTTGACGGTCTGCAGGAGGCAGCTCAATGACCTTGTTCACTCCTGAAGTGATCGATGTGATCATCGCGGTCCTCAAGGCCGTGGTGATTCTGCTCGCCGTGGTGGTTTGCGGCGCACTGCTGAGCTGGGTCGAGCGTCGTTTGCTCGCCCTCTGGCAGGACCGTTACGGTCCGAACCGCGTCGGTCCGTTCGGCGCGTTCCAGATCGCCGCCGACATGATCAAGATGTTCTTCAAGGAAGACTGGACGCCTCCATTCGCCGACAAGATGATCTTCACCCTGGCACCAGTCGTGGCCATGAGCGCCCTGCTGATTGCCTTCGCGATCATCCCGATCACCCCGACCTGGGGCGTGGCGGACATCAACATCGGCATCCTGTTCTTCTTCGCCATGGCTGGCCTGTCGGTCTACGCGGTACTGTTCGCCGGCTGGTCGAGCAACAACAAGTTCGCCCTGCTGGGCAGCTTGCGTGCCTCGGCGCAGACCGTGTCGTACGAAGTGTTCATGGGCCTGTCGCTGATGGGCATCGTGATCCAGGTCGGCTCGTTCAACATGCGCGACATCGTTGAATATCAAGCGCAGAACCTGTGGTTCATCATTCCACAGATCTTCGGTTTCCTGACCTTCTTCATCGCTGGCGTGGCCGTGACTCACCGTCACCCGTTCGACCAGCCGGAAGCGGAACAGGAACTGGCTGACGGTTACCACATTGAATACGCCGGCATGAAATGGGGCATGTTCTTCGTCGGCGAGTACATCGGCATCGTGCTGATCTCGGCGCTGCTGGTGACCTTGTTCTTCGGTGGCTGGCACGGTCCGTTCGGCATCCTGCCGCAGATCCCGTTCATCTGGTTCGCACTGAAAACCGCGTTCTTCATCATGATCTTCATTCTGTTGCGCGCCTCGATTCCGCGCCCACGGTATGACCAAGTGATGGATTTCAGCTGGAAGTTCTGCTTGCCGCTGACCCTCGTCAACATGCTGGTGACCGCTGCGATCGTGTTGCTCAACACGCCCGCCGTCGCGGCTCAGTGAGGATAGAGAATCATGAAGTACATATTTGACATCGTGCATGGCTTCTACACCCAGCTTCGCAGCCTGGTGATGATTTTCGGCCACGCCTTCCGCAAGCGCGACACGTTGCAGTACCCGGAAGAACCGGTCTACCTGCCGCCGCGCTACCGTGGCCGTATCGTCCTGACCCGCGACCCCGACGGCGAAGAGCGATGTGTAGCCTGCAACCTGTGCGCCGTGGCGTGCCCGGTCGGTTGCATCTCGCTGCAGAAAGCTGAAACCGAAGACGGTCGCTGGTACCCGGACTTCTTCCGCATCAACTTCTCGCGCTGCATTTTCTGCGGCCTCTGCGAGGAAGCCTGCCCGACCACCGCGATCCAGCTGACACCGGATTTCGAAATGGCCGAGTTCAAACGTCAGGACCTGGTTTACGAGAAAGAAGATCTGCTGATCTCCGGCCCCGGCAAAAACCCTGATTACAACTTCTATCGTGTTGCAGGTATGGCGATTGCCGGGAAGCCGAAAGGCTCCGCGCAGAATGAAGCCCAGCCGATCAACGTGAAGAGCTTGCTGCCTTAAGGAAGAAAGATGGAATTCGCTTTCTATTTCGCATCGGGTATCGCTGTGGTGTCCACGCTTCGCGTGATCACCAACACCAACCCTGTGCATGCCCTGCTCTACCTGATCATTTCGCTGATCGCCGTGGCCATGACGTTCTTCGCCCTCGGCGCACCGTTTGCCGGTGTCCTGGAAGTGATCGCCTACGCTGGCGCCATCATGGTGCTGTTCGTGTTCGTGGTGATGATGCTGAACCTGGGCCCGGCCTCGGTTCAGCAAGAGCGCGTCTGGCTCAAGCCCGGTATCTGGGGCGGCCCGGTCCTCCTCGCCGCGCTGCTGCTGGTGGAACTGCTGTACGTGCTGTTCTCCCACCAGACCGGTGAAGCCATCGGCCACACCACCGTAGACGCCAAGGCCGTGGGCATCAGCCTGTTCGGTCCTTACCTGCTGGTGGTCGAACTCGCCTCGATGCTGCTGCTCGCCGCAGCCGTCACGGCGTTCCACTTGGGCCGCAACGAAGCCAAGGAGCAATGACGATGCCTGCTATCCCCATGGAGCATGGTCTGGCGGTCGCCGGCATCCTGTTCTGCCTCGGTCTGGTCGGCCTGATGGTCCGCCGCAATATCCTTTTCGTGCTGATGAGCCTGGAGGTCATGATGAATGCCTCCGCGCTGGCGTTCATCGTTGCCGGTAGCCGCTGGGCGCAGCCGGATGGACAGATCATGTTCATCCTGGTGATCAGCCTCGCAGCCGCCGAGGCCAGTATTGGCCTGGCGATCCTGCTGCAACTGTATCGCCGCTTCCACACGCTCGATATCGACGCTGCCAGTGAGATGCGCGGATGAACCTACTCTTTCTGACTTTCGTATTCCCTCTCATTGGTTTCCTGCTGCTGTCGTTCTCACGCGGCCGCATTTCGGAAAACCTGGCCGCGCTGATCGGCGTGGGCTCCATCGGTCTGTCTGCGATCGTTACCGCCTACGTGATCTGGCAATTCAACGTCGCCCCGCCGGAAGGCGGCCACTACACCCAGGTGTTGTGGCAGTGGATGGCGGTGGAAGGCTTCACGCCGAACTTCGCCCTGTACCTGGACGGCCTGTCGCTGACCATGCTCGGTGTGGTCGTCGGCGTCGGCTTCCTGATCCACCTGTTCGCGTCCTGGTACATGCGCGGTGAAGACGGCTACTCGCGCTTCTTCGCCTACACCAACCTGTTTATCGCCAGCATGCTGTTCCTGGTGCTGGGCGATAACCTGTTGTTCCTGTACTTCGGCTGGGAAGGCGTGGGCCTGTGCTCGTACCTGTTGATCGGTTTCTACTACAGCAACCGCAACAACGGTAACGCCGCACTCAAGGCCTTCATCGTGACCCGTATCGGTGACGTGTTCATGGCCATCGGCCTGTTCATTCTGTTTGCCCAACTGGGCACGCTGAACGTTCAGGAACTGCTGGTGCTGGCTCCACAGAAATTCCAGTCCGGCGACTTCTGGATGGTCATGGCCACCCTGATGCTGCTCGGTGGCGCTGTCGGTAAATCCGCGCAGTTGCCGCTGCAAACCTGGCTGGCGGACGCGATGGCCGGCCCGACTCCGGTTTCGGCACTGATCCACGCTGCAACCATGGTGACCGCGGGCGTCTACCTGATTGCCCGTACCCACGGCCTGTTCACCCTGGCGCCGGAAATCCTGCACCTGGTGGGCATCGTTGGCGGTGTGACTCTGGTTCTCGCAGGTTTCGCAGCCCTGGTCCAGACCGACATCAAGCGTATCCTCGCCTATTCGACCATGAGCCAGATCGGCTACATGTTCCTGGCCCTGGGCGTTGGTGCCTGGGACGGCGCGATCTTCCACCTGATGACCCACGCCTTCTTCAAGGCCCTGCTGTTCCTTGCGTCCGGTGCGGTGATCGTTGCCTGCCACCACGAGCAGAACATCTTCAAGATGGGTGGTCTGTGGAAGAAACTGCCACTGGCCTACGCCAGCTTCATCGTCGGCGGCGCGGCCCTGGCGGCCCTGCCACTGGTAACCGCAGGCTTCTACTCCAAGGACGAAATCCTCTGGGAAGCCTTCGCCAGCGGCAACAACGGTCTGCTCTACGCCGGTCTGGTCGGTGCGTTCATGACTTCGCTATACACCTTCCGCCTGATCTTCATCGCGTTCCACGGTGAAGTGAAGACCGAAGCCCACGCCGGTCATGGCATTGCGCACTGGCTGCCACTGTCGGTGCTGATCGTATTGTCGACCTTCATCGGCGCGATGATCGTTCCACCGCTGCACGGCGTGCTGCCGCAAAGCGTCGGCCATGCCGGCGGCGAAGCCAAGCACAGCCTGGAAATCGCCTCGGGCGCCATCGCCCTGGCCGGTATCCTGCTGGCCGCGCTGCTGTTCCTCGGCAAGCGTCGCTTCGTCACCGCCGTCGCCAACAGCGGCATCGGCCGTTTCCTCTCGGCCTGGTGGTTCGCTGCCTGGGGCTTCGACTGGATCTACGACAAACTGTTCGTCAAGCCGTACCTGGCGATCAGCCACATCCTGCGCAAAGACCCGCTCGACCAGACCATCGGTCTGATCCCGCGCATGGCCAAAGGCGGTCACACCGCCCTGAGCCGTACCGAGACCGGTCAACTGCGTTGGTACGCCGCCTCGATGGCTGCTGGTGCCGTGCTGGTAATCGGCGCCGTCGTGCTGGTAGCGGTCTGATATGAACCTTGCGAATTTGCGAAAGGAAACGAACCCGTCATGATTCTGCCTTGGCTAATCCTGATCCCCTTCATCGGCGGCCTGCTGTGCTGGATGGGTGAGCGCTTCGGCGCCACCCTCCCCCGCTGGATTGCGCTGATCACCATGTCCCTGTTGCTCTCCCTAGGCCTCTGGCTGTGGGCCAACGGTGATTATTCATTTGCACCAAAGCCTGGCGCCGATCCGACCTGGGCGCTTGAGTTCAAGCAAGTCTGGATCCAGCGCTTCGGCATCAACGTGCACCTGGCCCTCGACGGCCTGTCGCTGTTGATGATCATGCTGACCGGTCTGCTGGGTGTGCTCTCGGTACTCTGCTCGTGGAAAGAAATCCAGCGTCACGTGGGCTTCTTCCACCTGAACCTGATGTGGATCCTGGGCGGTGTCGTCGGCGTGTTCCTCGCCCTCGACCTGTTCATGTTCTTCTTCTTCTGGGAAATGATGCTGGTGCCGATGTACTTCCTCATCGCGCTCTGGGGTCACAGTTCTTCGGACGGCAAGAAAACCCGGATCTACGCGGCGACCAAGTTCTTCATCTTCACTCAGGCTTCCGGCCTGATCATGCTGGTGGCGATCCTGGGCCTGGTACTGGTCAACTTCAACGACACCGGCGTGATTACCTTCAACTACGCCGACCTGTTGAAGACCAAGATGTCGATGACCACCGAGTACATCCTGATGCTCGGCTTCTTCATCGCCTTCGCGGTCAAGCTGCCGGTCGTGCCGTTCCACTCCTGGTTGCCTGATGCTCACGCCCAGGCGCCGACCGCAGGTTCCGTCGACCTCGCCGGTATCTTGCTGAAGACCGCTGCCTACGGCCTGCTGCGCTTCGCCCTGCCGCTGTTCCCGAATGCTTCGGCCGAGTTCGCGCCGTTTGCGATGGCCCTGGGCCTGATCGGGATCTTCTACGGTGCGTTCCTGGCGTTCGCGCAAACCGACATCAAGCGTCTGATTGCCTTCTCGTCCGTTTCCCACATGGGCTTCGTACTGATCGGCATCTACTCCGGCAGCCAACTGGCGCTGCAGGGCGCGGTGATGCAGATGCTGGCTCACGGTCTGTCGGCCGCGGCACTCTTTATCCTGAGTGGCCAGTTGTACGAACGCACCCACACCCGCGACATGCGTGAAATGGGTGGCCTGTGGTCGAAGATCGCTTACCTGCCGGCCCTCAGCCTGTTCTTTGCAGCGGCATCCCTGGGCTTGCCGGGTACCGGTAACTTCGTCGGTGAGTTCCTGATCCTGATCGGCACCTTCCCGATCGCCCCATGGGTGACCATCATCGCGACGTCCGGCCTGGTGTTCGGTTCAGTCTACTCGCTGATCATGATCCACCGTGCGTACTTCGGCCCGGCCAAATCGGACGCGGTGCTGCATGGCATGGACGGTCGCGAAATGATCATGGTGGTCGGTCTGGCCGCACTGCTGATCTACATCGGCGTGTACCCACAACCGTTCCTCGATACCTCTGCCGCGACGATGCATGGCGTGCAGCAGTGGCTCGGCACCGCCTTCACTCAACTCGCTTCGGCCCGGTAAGAGCGCTATGGAATTCACGACCCAACACTTTATCGCGCTAGCGCCGCTGTTGATCACCAGCGCCACGATCATCGTGGTGATGCTGGCGATCGCCTGGCGCCGCAACCACTCGCAGACCTTCCTGATTTCCGTGGCGGGTTTGAACCTGGCACTGTTGTCGATCCTGCCTGCCTTGAAAGTCGCGCCCCTGGCCGTGACGCCCTTGCTGCAGATCGACAGCTTCGCCTGTCTGTACATGGCGCTGATCCTGGTCGCCACCCTCGCCTGTGTCACCCTCGCCCACGCCTACCTCGGCGATGGCGGCACGGGTTACCCGGGCAACCGTGAAGAACTGTACCTGCTGATCCTGATGGCCGCCGCCGGTGGCCTGGTTCTGGTCAGCGCGCAGCACCTGGCCGGGTTGTTCATCGGTCTGGAACTGCTGTCGGTGCCGGTCTACGGTCTGGTGGCTTATGCCTTCTTCAACAAGCGCTCGCTGGAAGCCGGCATCAAGTACATGGTGCTGTCGGCGGCCGGTTCCGCGTTCCTGTTGTTCGGCATGGCCCTGCTCTACGCTGACTCCGGCTCCCTGAGCTTCGTCGGCATCGGTCAGGCACTGGCGGCTACCGGCCTGCCAAGCTCGCTGGCACAACTGGGCCTGGGCATGATGCTGATCGGCCTGGCGTTCAAGCTGTCGCTGGTGCCGTTCCACCTCTGGACTCCGGACGTTTACGAGGGTGCTCCGGCGCCGGTCGCAGCGTTCCTGGCGACCGCTTCCAAAGTGGCTGTGTTCGCCGTGATGGTGCGTCTGTTCCAGATCTCGCCAGCTGCCAGCAGCGGCGTCCTGAGCGACGTGCTGACCATCATTGCCATCGCGTCGATCCTGTTCGGTAACCTGCTGGCACTGACCCAGAGCAACCTCAAGCGTCTGCTGGGTTACTCGTCCATCGCCCACTTCGGTTACCTGCTGATCGCCCTGGTGGCGAGCAAGGGCCTGGCCGTGGAAGCCATCGGCGTGTACCTGGTCACCTACGTGATCACCAGCCTCGGTGCTTTCGGTGTGATCACCCTGATGTCCTCGCCGTACAAAGGCCGTGACGCGGACGCCCTGTACGAATACCGCGGCCTGTTCTGGCGCCGTCCGTACCTGACCGCCGTCCTGACCGTGATGATGCTGTCCCTGGCCGGTATCCCGCTGACCGCGGGCTTCATCGGCAAGTTCTACATCATCGCCACCGGTGTCGAGTCCCATCAGTGGTGGCTGGTCGGCTCGCTGGTACTGGGCAGCGCCATTGGCGTCTTCTACTACCTGCGCGTGATGGTCACCCTGTACCTGATCGAACCGAACCTGCGTCGCGTCGATGCGCAACTGCACTGGGAACAGAAGGCAGGTGGCGTGATGCTGCTGGCCATCGCCCTGGTCGCGTTCTTCCTCGGCGTCTACCCACAACCGCTGCTGAACCTGGTTCAGCAATCGGGCCTGGTGGGTTGATCGCTTAAGCGACACTCGGTAGAAAACACAAACGGCACCTTCGGGTGCCGTTTGCATTGGCGCCTGTAAAATAGTTCAGAGCCTCCCCTGCCGTCGGATGTGTGAGAGTTTTTCGATCGCTATAGGAAAACTCACCATACGCACCAGCCGAAAACCGGCCAGTTTCTCCCAGCGTCATTTTTGATCCACCTCTTTCTGAAAGATCCGACACACAACGACTACAAAACCTGGAAAGCGGCGCCCGGATATACCGGGAATCCGAATATATAAGTATCCACTTTCGTTTATCCGCCCCCACACAAGCCCCTGCCTCTCTGCATTCAACTCTTGAAATGCGGCGACATCTATTGGAAAACAAATAACAAACCAAAATTGATGTGTACATATTTCATCGGCGCCGACAGCCAAGAACTGCAACATCTGCACACTTTTGACCCAAATACCCCTTTGATTATAGATTCGACTCGTGCTGAAAACAGCACACTCCATTTCTAATCAAAGGAAACTTCCCAATGGGTTATATGGTCAGCGGCTGGAATGCCAACAAAATCACGGATATCGAGCAACAGGAAACACCTACGCCTGAGCAGATCGAAGCATTGCAATTGACCGAAGCTGAATTGGCGGAACTTGTAGAACAAGACGTCGAGTAACAATACGAACGGGGGACAGGTTCCCCCGTTCCCACGAGGAAAAACAATGGACAGGACAAGGATTGCCGAACGGGAACTGTCAGCGGACGAGGCACAAAAGCGCATTCTCGCCGAACTGCGCTTTTTGGGGCTCGAACCCAGCATCCGCACACTAGGACGTAAAGTTGTCTCGGTGTTGGCCAGTCTCGGCAGCAACACGCATGAACCAATCTGTGGCGCCGGCAAAGGCTATCCGGACCAGGCTCGGATCGGCGCACTCTATGAAGCCCTCGAGCACTATTGGACGGAAGATCTGAGCGCTAAAGACATTCACTTTGCAACTGCGCAATACTTTACGGAAACAAAGCTTTTTAACGATGACTCAGTACTGCAGCTTGTTTGCGACCAAAAAGACACCTGGATCGCTTGCCGAACTTATAAATGCCCCTTGCAAGACACTCACTTTCACTACCCGATAGCACTGACTCTGCCAGGTTATCCAGAGCGGGCATTTGAACAGGACAATGCCAACTATTGTGCCCTGCGCCGATATTCAAGTAACAGTGGTACGGCGATCGGAGCGAGTTACAACGAAGCATTACTCCATGCCACCAACGAATGCATTGAACGGGATGCCGTTTCTTTATTTTTGCTGAACCACTTTTATTATGAAAATCATCCACCTCTGCGACGGGTTGCACGCCTGCGTCAAAGCGATATCCTCGGCCGTTTGTGGACCGATGCCGAAAGGGAGATTGGCGCAGAAATCGTGTTGCTGGAAATCAGCAATGAATTCCAGGCACGAACATTCCTGGCTTTCCCAGCAACGCCAGACACCCACATCAGCCTGTACGGTACGGGTTGTTCCCTTGACCCACGGCATGGTGCCTGGCGTGCGCTGACCGAACTGGTACAACTGCATCACGCCGTGTCGCAGTCGCAGTCGCAATATCGGCAACACCTGATCAATGCACAGCGACATTTACAGCGCTTTCCCCGTCTGTTGCGCTGCTCGCAGTTCCATACCCCGTCGCTACTGTCTCCCCAACATAGCGTGGTGCTGCCCGACGCGTGGGATGAACGACCATTGACCGAGCAAATCGACCAGTTGCTGCAAGACCTGCAACGTCACGGACGGACATTAGGTGTAACTACTCTTCATCAAACAGCTTTGGGCACCACACTGGTCAACGTAGTCATTCCCGGTCTGGAGCGCTTTTTCATTGTTTCCAGCGGCAATGTTGTTATCCCCCAGTCCCGGGGTCGACGCCTGGAAAAAAACCGGCAGGCGACATGCGCATGAATACTCCAACGGTGGTTACTCCCGACCGAGAGGTGGCATTGGCTCAAGGCCTGGCCAGGCACGTCATCCAATCCGGTACCATGGGTTGCTACGTCGAGCCTGCGGGCGCCAGCCTGAATCATCTATTTTTTCTACGAGTGAAAGGTCGTGACTGGGTTGGCCGAAAGACCCTGCAACGTGACGCACACCAGCGGTTGCACCTGAGCAGTGTGCTCACCCCTTTCATGTTGCTTGGGCCTCTCGTCCAGTGGCAGTGGAGTAACGAAGGTGTATCAATTTACTTTCGAACAGCGACCCTGGCTGAAAAAACCAAGGCCTTCGACACCGCACTGGCGCTATCTGATAGCGAGGTTAACTTCCCGTTTCCGTTATGTGACGACTCGAATCAGGAAGCGGTCTGTCCTGACGAGTTCTGGCAGTGCAACGAGGTCCTCGCCACACAACTGAACGCAGACGAAGCGCATTTTCGCGACCATTGCGTCCAGCTGCTCAAGACAATGCCAATGAAGGGGCAAGTAATTTATGACCCGGCCTGCTCCACCGGCGAGTTCATATCCCATCTGGCCCGGGAACTCACCGACTATCGCTTTCTGGCATCCGATCGCTCGGCCTCGATGATTGCGTATGCAAAAAACCGCCACGTGACATCGCCAGTCGAATTTCGCCTGCTCGACTCCAGCGACGCCGCCATTTCCGGCATTCAATGCGACGTCCTTATCCTTCGATTTCTTAATGCCGAAGTTCTGACCCGCAGCGACGCTCACACCGCTTTCCGCTCCCTGGTGCACTGCGTAAAGCCCGGCGGCAACCTCCTGATCTTCGGTCATACCCCTGTTCTGATTCCTGTACCCTGGCTGGCCCAGCAGTACCACCTGCATTTGTTGTCCAGCGTGGCGGCACGCTCCGGCCAGGCAGAACTGTTCCAGTTCTATCGCTTGCTGGTCCCGACTTCATGACCGGCACGCTCCAAACAAACGGATACTACCCAACCGGCGACGGCCATCAACTGTATTGGGAGCGTCACGGAACACCGGGAGCCGAACCGGTATTTTTCCTCCACGGCGGCCCAGGCGGTCGCTGCCGGCATGAACACCTTGAGTTTTTCGACCTGGAGTGCTTCGACGTCGTTCTCTTCGATCAACGCGGGTGTGGACGCTCCCTCCCCCATGGCGAGCTCCGCGATAACACCTGCGGACTGTCAGTAGAAGACATCGATGGGTTACGTCAGCATCTGGACTTCGAAAAAATCAGTCTGCTGGGGGTTTCCTGGGGCAGCTGGCTGGCAATTCAGTACCAGCAGCGCTATCGCGACACCCTGCTGAAAACCACACTGGTCTCGGTTTTCGTGCCTTTCGCCGATAATGTCAGTGCCTACGAACAAATGCTTAACCACGGACTGTCGACACTCACTGGCTGCCATGCAAGCCATTCCCTACGCGACATCTTCCGGATACTCTGCGAGGGCTGTCCGCTACAGCAGCGCCACGCGGCCATTCAATGGTTACAAGCCCTTTTGCAACAGACAGGACAATCCATTGGCCGGAACACCCTTGAGGATTTCGTCGACGACGAAGCCATTCGCGCCATACGCCTGGAGCTGCATTACCACATGCAGCAATACTGCTTCACACCAGCCAACGAAGAGTTGACCCTGGATAGAAACACTTTGCTGATGCAGGGAGTCAGGGACGCCTTCGGCATGGCCAGTGTGCGCTGGCTACGACAGCGTTTGAATCTTGATTGCCGGCTGCTGTATGCCGGGCACAACGCGTTCGCCCCCTCCATGCTCAAGGCTGTGCGATATGCGCTCAAGCGTGTTGCCCGAGACTGAATCAGCGGTAGCCGAACAGTCTGCCCGGAGGACTCGATCTCTTGAGCTTTGCCTGGATCAAGAGATACCACCAAAAGACGGCACCTTCGGGTGCCGTTTTTGCGTTTGGGGGATTTTGCCTTGCCTTACTGAGTCCGCCTGCCCACATGACGAAATTGTAATTCCCCCATCACCTTGGCGTTATCCGCAGCTTGCAACGATGTCACTCGGCGACCATGCCGGCGGGCCTTCTCCGTCGAACAATAAAACCCACGCCGACGCACGTTCCCGTTCTGCCGAACCCCAGGAGTGATAAATGGTTAACAATATAAAAATGTCGATGGCCGCTTTAGCGGTGGCGGTCGCCTCCGGACCGTCCATGGTGTTTGCGCAAGATAAGGCCGAGGGCTTTATCGAGGGCAGCAGCCTGACGGTGCTCAACCGCAATTTCTACTTCAATCGTGATTACCGCAAAGGCCAGTCCAGCCCCACCGGCAATGGATACTCCGAAACCTGGGCGCACGCGATCATCAGCAAATTCGAATCCGGGTACACCCAAGGCACCGTCGGGGTGGGCGTCGATGCATTTGCGATGATCGGCGTGAAACTCGATACCGGCGACGGTCGCAACGGTGGCCGAAGCTCCTTCGACATGCTGCCAGTCAATAGTGACGGCGAGGCGCAGGGCGAATACACCAAGATCGGTGGCGCCGCCAAAGTGCGCGCCTTCGACACGGAGATAAAAGTCGGCGATGTGTTCCCATCCACCCCGGTCGTCGCAGCGGGAGATTCCAGGCTGTTGCCCGAAAGCTTCCAGGGCATCACCGCGACCAACAGCAGTATCGACGGGTTGACGGTACAGGGCGGACGCCTGCACGCGATGAGCCAGCCGGTTTCCAGCGACATGAACGAGAATTTCGAAACCTTCTATGGCGGCCCGGTCAATTCACCCTGGATCGCCTACTTTGGCGGCGACTATGAACTGAACAAAAACCTCAGCTTCAGCCTGTACTCCAGCCGCCTCAAGGATGTCTGGAATCAGTACTACGCAGGTACCGCCTGGACTTACCCGCTGACGGACGACCTGTCGCTGTTTGGTGGTCTGAACTATTACAAGGCGGTAGACGAAGGGAAACAACTACTCGGCGAGTTCGACAACAATATCTGGAGCGGTCGGGTGGGTGTAAAACTGGGAGCGCACTCCATTGCGCTGTCGCACCAGCAAAACAACGGCAACGACGACTTCGATTATCTGCGTCAGTCCGATTCGATCTTCCTCGACAACTCCATCCAGTACAGCGATTTCAACGCGCCCAAGGAGCGCTCCTGGATGGCGCGCTACGACCTCGACATGACCACCTACGGCGTTCCGGGCCTGTCGTTCATGACCCGTTACGCCCGTGGCAGCGAAGCCGACTATTCCAACGCCAACTCGGTGTACATGCGCCGCGATGCCGATGGCAACCCTTTGACCGATCAGAAACGTTGGGAGCGCGACATCGAAGTCAAATACGTGGTGCAGACCGGCTCGCTGAAAGATCTGTCGCTGCGCCTGCGCCAGGCCACTACCCGCGCCACAGCGTTCGAATCGGACCTGGATGAAGTCCGGCTGATTGTCGAGTATCCGTTGGCCGTTCTCTAACCTGGCACTGCCCCTATTCACCTTTAGAAGCTCCTTGCTCCTTTGGTAAAAGGTGAATCTTTTGGCGTCCTTCGGGACGCCTTTTTTTGGTTCTTCACGCAATTCCGGGGAACACCGATACCTGTAGGAGACGGCTTGCTGGCGATGGCGGCCTCCTGGCTGGAGTATTTTATTGGTGGTGTACATATTCATTTCTGCGGTAACGGCCTCCTATGGTTCCGCTTTTACAGCGGGTTACTTGGAAAAGCGCCAAGTAACCAAACGCTTTTGCCCACTGCGCAGAACCTGCGCTCGGCCTCTCGAGGGGCGTGCACCGCAACAGCACCGCGAGGCGAGCTAACGCTCGACCTCGTTGTATGGTGGTGTACGCGCTCCCCTGTAGGAGCTGCCGAAGGCTGCGATCTTTTGATCTTGCTTTTGCGATCGGGAAATGGTCTGCCGGCCAAGGCCTGACGCGGTGTTGAACGGTCCGCCCGGTTCATCGAACGGGCCGGCAACCCTTAGCGGTCAAGCAGTTTCATGACTTCTTCCGGAAACGCAGGCCTGCGGTGGCATTGGCCGCAAAGATCGCTTCCAGCGCGTGCAGTTCTTCGCCACTCAGCGTCACCTCCAGTGCGGCCACGTTTTCTTCCAGGTATTTACGTTGCTTGGTACCCGGAATCGGAATCAGGTAGTCACCCTGGGCCAGCACCCACGCCAGCGCCAGTTGGCCCGCCGTCACGCCTTTTTCTGCCGCCAGCGCTTGTACCTGTTGCACCAGCAGCAGGTTTTTCGCGAAGTTTTCGCCCTGGAAGCGCGGGCTGAAACGACGATAATCGTCGGCCGCGAAATCATCCGGGCTTTTTTCCTGAAATAAACAATGTGCACCTGCATCGAACAGGATGTCATCCACCCTGTTTACGACACTCCCCCGCCTCCAGATACCTGAGTGTCTTGAGTTGCCCCCGGGAATCTTCAAAAGTCATCGCAGCCGGAACCACGGTACACCCCTTCGCAGGTCGCACAACGCTCACGACTTTCACCACATCCAGGGTCATGCCGTATCGATAGTCTTCCACCACCGGCGCCGGTTTGCCCAGGTTGGCCGCGTACTGCTCCATGGCTTGAGCGTTTGCACTGAACATTTTCTCGAATGTCCTGTCCCCGCCACCTTCCGCCAGCACATTCATCGACATCGTCGTCACCCCGAGAAACGCAATCAACTGACTTGCTTTCATAGCCATCTCCTTCAAAAAATCCATAAAAAAGCCCGCCATCGACCTGCGATGACGGGCTTGCTCAAGTGCGACACGCTTACAGGTCGTTAGCCCTGTCGCCCTTTTCCTCATTCACTACGACGGGATCACGTGCCTGCTCTTTGGCAACAAACAGCTCCATCGAACGGCCATTGGCGGCCATCATTCTTTCGAAGGTTCTGTCGCCACCACCTTCCGCCATCACCAGAGAAGACATCATCAATGCCGCCGCGAACGCACCCAGTTGTACCCGTTTCATGTTTGATTCCTCGTTTGATTAACTGATGGGATCAAGGTAACAATCCGAACCTTTCGTGACGGTGGCGCCGAAATTACATATCCGTCATGTGCGAGCTGTTCTTCGGATCGGGATAAAAAAAACCGTGGGAGCTCGCTCCCACAGGGGATATCTATTCAACGGGTGTCACTTCCTCTTCACGTCGATGCGCCAGCTGATACAGCGCAGGCAATATCAGCAGCGTCAGGATGGTCGAAGACAAAATCCCGCCAATCACCACCGTGGCCAGTGGCCGCTGTACTTCCGCCCCGGTGCCAGTCGCCAGCGCCATCGGAATGAAGCCCAGGGACGCCACCAGCGCCGTCATCAACACCGGCCGCAGTCGTGTCAGCGCGCCTTCGTTGATCGCGTCAAAGAGTGAGCGCCCCTCCTCGCGCAGGTTGCGGATAAACGCGATCATCACCAGACCGTTGAGTACCGCCACCCCGGACAGCGCGATGAACCCGACGCCCGCCGAGATCGACAGCGGAATGTCCCGAAGCCACAGCGCTATGACGCCGCCGGTCAACGCGAAAGGAATCCCGGTGAACACCAGCAAGCCGTCCTTGAGGTTGTTGAACATCATGAACAACAGACCAAACACCAGCAGCAATGCCACCGGTATCACGATCCGCAAACGCTTGGCCGCCGACTGCAACTGCTCGAATTGCCCGCCCCAACTGGTCCAGTAACCGGCCGGGGTCTGCACATTCCGTTCGATCACCTCACCTGCTTCCTGGACGAACGAACCGATATCCCGCCCGCGCACGTTGGCGCTGACTATCACCAGCCGTTTACCGTTTTCGCGGCTGACCTGATTCGGCCCCAACACCAGATCGAGACTGGCGACGTCCTTGAGCGCGATGAAACCGATCTGGTTGGCAGCAGCGTTGAGCGGTGCCGGCACTGGAATCAGCAGCGTCGAAAGACCGTCGATGTCCTTGCGCATGGCATCGGACAAACGCACCACCATGTCGAAACGCCGGTCACCTTCGTACAACGTGCCCGCCTGTCGCCCACCGACCGCCACCGCGATGGTGTCTTGCACATCGCCGGCGTTGAGCCCGTAACGCGCGGCCTTGTCACGGTCGATGTTGATGGTCAGCACTGGCAACCCGGTCGTTTGCTCGACCTTCACCTCCGATGCCCCCTCTACCTTCTGCATGGCCGCGGCAATCTTCGTCGCCGTAGCATTGAGCACCGCCATGTCATCCCCGAATACCTTCACCGCCACGTCGCTGCGCACGCCGGAGATCAGTTCGTTGAAGCGCAACTGGATCGGTTGCGACAGCTCATAGTTACTGCCCGGCAGCGTCGCGGCAGCTTGTTGCAGTTCGGCCATCAGGGTTTCGCGGGACTTGCCCGGGTCCGGCCACTGGTCTTTTGGCTTGAGCATCACGTAGCTGTCGGAGATGTTTGGCGGCATCGGATCGGAGGCAATTTCGGCGGTGCCGGTGCGGGCGAACACCCGCTCGACTTCCGGCACTTTTGCAAGGATCAGGGTTTCCAGACGCTGCTGCATGTCCACCGATTGCGTAAGGCTCGTGCCAGGCACGCGCAAGGCTTGCAGGGCAAAATCGCCTTCGCTGAGACTCGGTACAAACTCGCTACCCATGCGGCTGGTCAGCACGCCGCTGAGTACAATCACGCCCAGTGCCGCACCCACCGCCACGGCGCGATGGGACATCACCCAGGCCAGTGTCGGCGCATAAACCTGCCGCGCGCCGCGCATGACCGCGCCCTCTTCTTCCTTGACCTTGCCGGTGACAAACAGCGCGATCGCGGCCGGGACAAAGGTCACCGACAACAGCATGGCGCCGAGCAACGCGATGACCACGGTGAACGCCATCGGATGGAACATTTTCCCTTCGACGCCGCTCAAGGCGAAGATCGGCAGGTACACGACCATGATGATCAACTGCCCGAAAATCAGCGGTCGGCGCGCCTCCCTGGCCGCCGCGAACACTTCATGGAAACGCTCGGATCGCGTCAGCAAACGCCCGTGATGTTGCTGTGCATGGGCCAGTCGGCGCAGGGTGTTTTCGACGATCACCACCGCGCCGTCGACGATGATGCCGAAGTCCAGGGCGCCGAGGCTCATCAGGTTGGCGCTGACTTTGTTGCTGAACATCCCGGTGAAGGTGAACAGCATCGACAGCGGAATCACCATCGCGGTAATCAGCGCCGCACGGATGTTGCCCAGGAACAGGAACAGGATCGCGATCACCAGGATCGCGCCTTCGACCAGGTTTTTCTTCACCGTGGCGATGGCTTTGTCGACCAAATGCGTGCGGTCGTACACCGGGACGGCAATCACGCCTTCGGGCAAGGAGCGGTTGATCTGCTCCAGCTTGCTGGCGACGGCTTGCGACACGGTACGGCTGTTTTCGCCGATCAACATGAACACCGTGCCGAGCACCACCTCGCGACCGTTTTCGGTGGCAGCACCGGTGCGCAGTTCACGGCCAATGTCCACGGTCGCGACATTGCGGACCCGGATCGGCGTGCCATCGACATTGGCCATGACGATGTTGGCAATGTCCTCCGTGCTCGCCACTTGCCCCGGCGCGCGAATCAGCAACTGCTCGCCGCTGCGCTCGATGTAACCGGCGCCGACATTGGCATTGTTGCGTTCCAGCGCCTTGACCAGATCAGCCAGGGTCAACTTGTACGCCGCCAGCCGTTTCGGGTCGGGCGCGATCTGGTATTCCTTGGCGAAACCGCCAATGGTGTTGATCTCGGCCACACCGGGGACGTTGCGCAACTGCGGCTTGATAATCCAGTCCTGAATGACGCGCAGATCTGTCGGTGTGTAGGGCGTGCCATCGTCCTTGAGTGCCCCATCCTGCGCCTCCACCGTCCACAGAAAAATCTCGCCGAGGCCGGTGGAAATCGGCCCCATCACCGCTTCCGCACCTTCGGGCAACTGCTCCCTGGCAATCTGCAAACGCTCGTTGACCAGTTGGCGGGCGAAGAACAGATCAGTACCGTCCTTGAAAATCACCGTGACCTGCGACAGCCCCGAACGCGATAGCGAACGGGTCTGCTCCAACGCCGGTAAACCGGCCATGGCGGTTTCAATCGGGAAGGTGATGCGCTGCTCGGTTTCCAGCGGCGAGAACCCGGCCGCGCCGGTATTGATTTGCACCTGGACGTTGGTGATGTCGGGCACTGCGTCGATCGGCAATTTTTGATAGCTGGCGATACCGACGCCGGCCATGAGCAGAACGGCGAGCAGCACGATGATGCGCTGCTCGATGGCAAACTGGATCAGGCGTTCGAACATGAGAACTTTCTCGTCGAGGGGCGGATCGGTGGGCTTTACTGGAAGGCGCTAGTGAGCGTGCTCGGCCGAGGCTTTGCCCATTTCCGATTTGAGAACAAAGCTGCCGGCAGCCGCGACTTGCACGCCCTGCCCCAACCCTTGGGTGACTTCCACCAAACCTGCCGCGCGGCTTCCCAGCTCCACCGTTTGCGCCTTGAAGCCATCGTCGGTCCGCACGAACACCGTGGGTTTGTCCTCGATGGTCTGGATGGCGGTTTCCGGCACGGCGACTTTCGCCTGTCGGCTGTCGGTGACGACCAGTGCAGTGACAAACAGGCCCGGACGCCAGGAGCCTTGTGGGTTTTCCAACGTGACGCGAACGGTGGCGGTGCGGGTCTGTTCGCCGAGCAGACTGCCGACGTAGGCCACGGTGCCGGCAACCTCGGCGTTCAATTCCGGAGCGCTGACGGTAACGGATTTGCCCACTTGCACCTTGTCCAGTTCCTTGGGCGAAACGCCGAAGGTCACCCAGACTCGCGACAGATCCGAAAGCGTAAAAGCCGCGGTGGTTTCATCGACCACCTCCCCGGGTGTCAGGTGTTTTTCCACCACGACACCGTCGAACGGCGCGCGCAATTCGTAGCGATTACCGCCGGTGGCAACCACGCTGCCGCTGAGTACACTGATTTTTTGCCGGGCGTTAGTCAGGGCAATTTCAGCTTCTTCCAACGCTTGGCGCGCCTGAAGCAGATCCTGCTCGGCAGAGATTTTGTCCTGCCACAGTTTCTTCTCGCGCTCGTAGGTGGTGCGAGCCAACGCCAGGCGCCGTTGCGCGGCGGCCTGTTCGCTGCGCTGATCGGAGACCTGCTGACTGGTGATCACAGCCAACAGCTGACCCTTCTTCACGGATTGCCCGAGATTGACCGATACCGACTCGACAACACCAGGAACGCGCGGCACCACGTGAGCCGTGCGATCCTCGTCGAAGCGCACTTCGCCGGGGAACGGCAAGCCGAGGCTGATGTTCTGCGACCGCGCCTGCGCCAGTTGAATGCCGGCTGCGGCGATCTGTTCGGCGCTCAACGCCAGATGTCCCTCTTCGCCTTCAGCAAGTCCACCGTCGGCGGCTGCGCCCTCTTCGGCGTGATCGGCGTGTTCCGCCGCTTCATCGGCGTGGACGTCGATGGCTGAATTGCCCGGCCACATCGAGCCGATTCCGACGCCCAGCGCCATAGTCGCCAGCGCGACAACGATCAGTTTTTTATCCATGCAAACTCCTCTGCGCCGTGTCGTCGCGCAGTAATCAAAAAAATGAAATTCAAGGGCTGGCGGCAAGGTCGCCGAAGATACGTTCGATGCGTACCCGGGCGTCTGTCGCTTCGCTGACCGCCTGGATGTATTGGCTGCGGGCGCTGATCAGCGTGCGCTGGGCGTCGAGCACGTCGAGAAAGCCGAACTTGCCCATTTCGAATCCACGGGTGGCGCTGTCGACCGCACTTTGTGCGGCGGGCAAAATTGTCTGGTTGAACGCTTTGAGTTCGCCATTGGCGGTCTGCCATTGCTCGAGGGTGGTCCGGATTTCCGTGCGCAGGCGCAGCTCCGTGGCGTTACGCAGATCCCGCGCCTGATCGCTGCGACGCGCGGCCGCCAGCACGTTGCCCTGGTTGCGGTTGAACAGCGGAATCGGCATCGAAAGCCCGACCACGTTGACTCGCTCGCGGTCCGTTTCGCTGTACTGGCTGCCGATGCTCACCGTCAGATCGGGGATGCGTTGCGACTTCTCCAGCGCCAGCGATGCTTCGCGCTGATCGATCTGCAACTTGGCCAGGCGCATTTCAGGGGTTTCATTCAGGCGCTCGATTAATCGGGTCGGCGGTGGCGCGCCGGGCATGCTTTGCGTCATGGCTTGCACGACGGTCGATGTCGGCAACGGTGCGCCCATGACCTGCGCCAATTGCTGATACGCATTGGCCTGATCGCGTTCCGCGCGGCTCAGTTCCAGGCGCACTTCGGAGAGTTGCACTTGCGCCCGAGTGCCCTCGACCGGCGATGATTTACCGGCCTCGATCCGCCCTTGGGCCACGCGCAAACCGTGCTCGGCGAGTTGCAGCGATTGACGGGACAACTGCAAGCGTTGCTGCGCCGTTTGAGCGCTGTTGAACGCTTGAATCACATCGGCGCGCAGGGCATTGCGCTTGCGCTCCAACTCGATTCCGGCGGCGTCCTGCGCGCGGCTGGCAACATCGATTCTTGCGCCGCGTTTGCCGCCCAGTTCGATCAGCTGGCTGAGCATCACTGTGGTCGTGCGTGAATCGCGGCGAGTGTCTTCCGCCTCCCATGACACCTCGGGGTTGGGGATAAGCCCGGCCTGCTTGCGGTCGCCTTCGGAGATACCGATTTCCCATTGCGCTGCCGCGAGCTCGGGGTTGCCGGCAAATGCTGTTTGCAGGGCTTGCTCAAGGGTCAGTGTCGATGCTTGCGCAAGATCCGCGCCCGCCAGCAGTAAAAAGCAGCTGGCGGTCACCGCCCTTGCCATTCTTTTCAGGCGTGATCGCGCCGTCAGTTCTCTTAAACCGGGCAATGGAAGACTTCCTTTTTAAATCAAGAATTCCATCACGGTAGAGTTTTTAACTTATCGACAAGGTGACTGAGAGATTACAAATCCGTTATCCACGGTTTATGGAAGTTGTTTTGCTCTAGGATGCGAAGTGCTCACCTTGATATAGAAACACATGGAAACAAATACATGGGCATTATCCAAAAAACAGTACTTGTCTCCGTTCACCTCTCATGAATCGGGTGAGTATTTTGGCCTCGCGCGCTGCGTCAGGGTGTCGCAGAGGGCCGATTTCAGGGCTCGAGACTCAGTCAACAATTGACTCTGTAGCCACTACAACCTTTACCTTGCGCCCCCACAGCCAGTGAAACCCTCACTAGGAAATCTGAAATTCACAACACCGCCTGTCAATAACCCGTCTGGAAGCCCTATCAAAAACAACAACTTTTCTCGACCGACTTAGTTACTTAACCATTAAATACAAGTGGTGATTAATCATGCGAATCCTTGTCGTCGAGGACGAGCTTAAAGCTGCCGAATACTTGCATCAGGGCCTGACGGAAAGTGGTTATGTCGTTGACCACGCGGCCACCGGTGCCGATGGATTGCATCTGGCGCAACAACAGGCATATGACCTGGTGATCCTGGACGTGAATCTGCCGAAACTGGATGGCTGGGACGTGCTGGAGCAACTGCGCCGCACGCACTCCACCCGGGTGATGATGCTCACCGCTCGCGGTCGTCTGGCCGACAGGGTTCGTGGTCTCGACCTGGGTGCCGATGACTACCTGGTCAAGCCCTTCGAGTTTCCCGAACTGCTCGCACGGGTACGCACACTAATGCGCCGCAGCGAAAACATCCCGGTACCGCAGGTTCTGAAAGTCGCCGATCTGGAACTTGATCCGGGTCGCCACCGCGCCTTTCGTGGCGAGCAACGCATCGACCTGACCACCAAGGAGTTCGCCCTGCTGCATCTGCTGATGCGTCAGTCCGGCGAAGTGCTGACCCGCACGCAGATCATTTCACTGGTGTGGGACATGAATTTCGACTGCGACACCAACGTGGTGGAAGTGTCGATACGGCGTCTGCGAGCGAAAATCGACGATCCGTTCGACAGCAAGCTGATCCACACCATGCGTGGTGTCGGTTACGTCCTGGAGGCTCGGGAATGAAGCCGGCAAGCCTGTCGCTACGGCTGGGGCTGACCATGAGTACTCTTGGAGCACTGTTGGTGATGTTCCTCGCTGTACTGGCCTACTTCGCCCTGACCCATGAGCTCAATACGCTGTCCCGGGACAGTCTGGCCAGCAAGATGGAGCAGATTGAACACAGCCTGTCGCTGTACACCGACCCCGGTGAAATCAGTTCGAAGCCGCATATTCTGCTCGATCAGGTCATGGGACACGACAACCTGACGCTGACCATTTACGACCGAAGCAACCAGCGTTCCCCGCTGCTGAAGTCCGGCACCGGCATGGTCGATCCGCGCCCTGAACTCAAAGCGTTGCGAGCGACTGTCGACCAGTTGACCTACAGCGACAGCACCGACGCTGAAGGCGCGAAATATCTCACCCTCTCAAAGCTGATTCGCCTCAAGAATGGCACCAGTGTCCCGGTGTTGCTGTCGATGGACAATGCCCACGATCAGGCATTGCTCAGTGCCTATCTGCGCTCGACGCTGATGGCGTTGCCTTTGCTGCTGATCTTCATTGGCTTGAGTGCCTGGGCGGCGGTGCAACGAGGCCTGGCTCCAATGCGCGAGTTTCGCAAAGTGGCGGCGATGGTTTCGACCCAGGATCTTGATCATCGACTGTCGGTGGTGAATATGCCGCAGGAGTTGAGCGAACTGGCGCAAGGCATCAACTTCATGCTGCATCGCCTCGACAACGGTGTGCAGCAGCTATCGCAGTTCTCCGATGACCTGGCCCATGAACTGCGCACGCCGATCAACAATTTGATGGGCAAGGCACAGGTGACACTGTCCCGTGAGCGTACGAGCGAGGAATACAAAGATGTATTGGTGTCGTGCATTGAAGAGCTGGAGCGTGTCGCACGGATCGTCCGCGACATGCTGTTTCTGGCGCAGGTCAGTCATCCCGCGGCGCTCGCTCCTTTCGAGTTGATCGAGTTGGAGGATGAAGCGCTGAAAGTCGCCGATCTGTTTTCCCTGTCGGCGCAGGAAAAGCGCATCAATCTGAGTGTGGTCGGCAGCGCTCGGGTGCTGGGCGACCGGCTGATGATTCAACGGGCGATTTCCAATCTGCTGTCTAACGCGCTGCGCCACTGTCCCGCCGGGGAAACCGTCTCGCTGCTGATTGAACAAGGGACATCAAACGTTTCGCTGCTGGTCAGCAACCCCGGCGCGGGCATCGAAGCGCACCATTTGCCGTACCTGTTCGAGCGTTTTTACCGGGTCGACAGCAGCCGCTCCCGCGCGCAGGGCAGTACCGGACTGGGGCTGGCGATTGTGCGCTCGATCATGAGCCTGCATCAGGGCGTGGCACAGGTGCAGAGTTTGCCGGGAACGATGACGGTGTTTCGACTGGGCTTTCCAAAAGTCGACGAATAGTTGCTCATCGGGGAGTGAGGTGCCCGCGATGACGGAGGAACAGGCAGCAACAAAAACGGCACCTTCCGGTGCCGTTCGCCTTTTACAGTCCAATCACTTTACTTACGCGCCGCCTCCCACGATTTCAGCAGCTCGCTGTAGCTCACGGTCTCGCCTTTAGGCTTCTCGTTCGCCAGTTTCGGTTTCGGTGCGCCCGGCTGGTCGAACCAGTATTGCGCGTCGCGCTCGGGGTTCATTTTCGGGGCGCAGGTGGCTTGTGCCTTCGAGCGTTCCAGACGGGTCATGATTGCATCCTGATCCTTGGCCAGGCCGTCCAGCGCTTCTTGCGGGGTTTTCTCGCCGCTGGCGGCTTCGGCGATATGGCTCCACCACAACTGCGCCAGGCGAGGATAATCAGGCACGTTGGTCCCGGTCGGGGTCCATTGCACGCGGGCCGGGCTGCGGTAGAACTCCACCAGGCCACCGAGTTTCGGCGCAAGGTCGGTCATGGCTTGCGAGTTGATGTCCGATTCGCGGATCGGCGTCAGGCCAACGATGGTTTTCTTCAGCGACACGGTTTTCGAGGTCACGAACTGCGCATACAGCCACGCAGCCAGTTTCTGTTTCTCAGGCGTCGACTTCATGAACGTCCACGAACCCACGTCCTGATACCCCAGCTTCATCCCCTCCTCCCAGTACGGTCCGCGTGGAGACGGCGCCATGCGCCATTTCGGTGTGCCGTCGGCGTTCATCACTGCGAGACCCGGTTTGGTCATGTCGGCGGTAAACGCGGTGTACCAGAAGATCTGCTGGGCGATGTTGCCTTGGGACGGCACGGGACCTGATTCGGAGAAGGTCATGCCCGCCGCTTCCGGTGGCGCGTATTTCTTCATCCAGTCCACGTACTTGGTGGTGGCGAACACGGCCGCCGGGCCGTTGGTGTCGCCACCGCGGGTCACGCTGGAGCCCACAGGGTGGCAATCCTCGACGCGGATACCCCACTCGTCCACCGGCAAACCGTTCGGCAAGCCCTTGTCGCCACCACCGGCCATGGAGAACCAGGCATCGGTGAAGCGCCAGCCCAGGGACGGGTCTTTCTTGCCATAGTCCATGTGCCCATAAACGCGCTTGCCGTCGATTTCCTTGACGTCTTCGCTGAAGAATTTGGCGATGTCTTCATAGGCCGACCAGTTCACCGGTACGCCGAGTTCGTAGCCGTACTTTTCCTTGAACTTGGCCTTCAGGTCCGCACGCTCGAACCAGTCAGCGCGGAACCAGTACAGGTTGGCGAACTGCTGATCGGGCAACTGGTAGATCTTGCCGTCCGGCGCAGTGGTGAAGGAGATGCCGATGAAGTCCTTGATATCGAGGGTCGGCGAGGTGAAATTCTTGCCCTCGTTGGCCATGAGGTCGGTGATCGATTCGGTCTTGCCGTAGCGGAAGTGCGTACCGATCAGGTCCGAGTCGTTGACCCAGCCGTCATAGATGTTCTTGTCCGACTGCATCTGGGTCTGCAGCTTTTCCACCACATCGCCTTCCTGCAGCAGGTCGTGGGTCAGCTTGATCCCGGTGATCTCGGTGAAGGCCTTGGCCAGCACCTTGGACTCGTACTCGTGGGTAGCGATGGTTTCCGACACCACCTTGATGCTCATCCCGCGAAACGGCTCGGCCGCCTTGATGAACCACTTCAGCTCTTCGAGTTGCTGATCGGCCGTGAGTGTGGATGGCTTGAATTCAGCGCCGATCCATTTCTTCGCGGCGTCTTCATAGGCATCGGCCCAGGCAGACGCGCTCAAACCGCTGAGTGCCAGCATGGCTGCCAATGAAATGCTATGTCGCAGCTTATTGTTTTTGTCGAACATAGAGACCTCCTGTTTAAGTTTCGGAGCAACATTGCCGAGCGATTCGACTAGCCCCAACGCATCACAGCCAACAGCCACACCAGGGACATCGCGAAGGCGACCCAGATGCTCCAGTCGGTGACGCCGATTACCAGCAAATGCAGGTAGGCGCTGCCGAGAAGACCGATGAACAACCGATCGCCACGGGTGGTGGCAATCGGTAGAAAACCTCGCCGAAGCACACTCGGCGAACGCAATTCCCAGGTGGTCATGCCCACCAGGATCAAGCCGATGACACCAAAAAATGCCGCCGTGGGGACGGTCCAACTCATCCATTCCATCATCAGTTCCTCATACCCGGCCCAAGGCAAAGCCCTTGGCCACGTGGTTGCGAACAAACCAGATCACCAGCATGCCCGGCAGGATGGTCAACACCCCCGCCGCCGCCAGCACGCCCCAGTCAATGCCGGATGCCGAGACGGTACGGGTCATCACCGCCGCGATCGGTTTGGCGTTCACCGAAGTGAGGGTTCGCGCCAGCAGCAGTTCGACCCAGGAAAACATGAAGCAGAAGAACGCCGTGACGCCGATGCCGGAGCCGATCAGCGGGATGAAAATCTTCACGAAGAACTTGGGAAAGCTGTAGCCATCGATGTAGGCGGTTTCGTCGATTTCCTTGGGCACTCCGGACATGAAGCCTTCGAGAATCCACACCGCCAGCGGCACGTTGAACAGGCAGTGGGCCAGGGCCACGGCGATATGGGTGTCGAACAGCCCGATCGAGGAATACAGCTGGAAGAACGGCAGCAGGAACACCGCCGGTGGCGCCATGCGGTTGGTCAGCAGCCAGAAGAACAGGTGCTTGTCGCCGAGGAAGCGATAACGCGAGAACGCATAGGCCGCCGGCAAGGCCACGGTCAGGGAAATGATCGTGTTCAGGCTCACGTAATACGCCGAGTTGATGTAGCCGGTGTACCAGCTCGGATCGGTGAAGATCACCTTGTAGTTCGCCAGTGTGAAGTCCTGTGGGAAAAGTGTCAGGCCGCCGAGGATTTCGCCGTTGCTCTTGAACGACATGTTCAACAGCCAGTAGATCGGCACCAGCAGAAACAGGATGTAGAGCAGCAGTGGGATCAGCTTTCTCTTGCTCATGGCGGGCCTCAGCGGTTGGCGTCGGAGTGAGTCATGGCGGTGTAGAACAGCCAGGACACCAACAGGATGATCAGGAAGTACACCAGCGAGAATGCGGCGGCCGGACCGAGGTCGAACTGCCCGATCGCCATTTGCGTCAGGGTCTGGCTCAAGAAGGTCGTGGAATTGCCCGGACCGCCACCCGTGAGCACGAACGGCTCGGTGTAGATCATGAAGCTGTCCATGAAGCGCAGCATCACGGCGATCAGCAGCACACTCTTGAGCTTGGGCAGCTGGATATGCCGGAACACCGCCCAGGCCGAAGCCCGGTCGATCCGAGCCGCCTGGTAATACACATCCGGAATCGCCCGCAGTCCGGAGAAGCACAGCAGCGCCACCAGCGAGGTCCAGTGCCAGACGTCCATCACCAGCACGGTGACCCAGGCGTCCATGGTGTTCGCCGCATAGTTGTAGCTGATACCCATGGCCTTGAGACTCGCCCCCAGCAGACCGATGTCGGCCCGGCCGAAGATCTGCCAGATGGTGCCGACCACGTTCCACGGGATCAGCAACGGAATCGCCAGGATGATCAGCACCACTGACGACCAACGCCCCTTTGTCGGCATGGTCAGGGCAATCGCAATCCCCAGGGGGATTTCGATCAACAGCACGCAGGCCGAGTAGATGAACTGGCGCAGCAACGAGTCGTGCAGGCGCGGATCAAGCAGCACCTGCTTGTACCAGTCGGCGCCGACGAAGTAGCGGCTGGACTGATCGAAAATGTCCTGCACCGAGTAGTTGACCACGGTCATCATCGGGATCACCGCACTGAACGCCACCAGCAGGAACACCGGCAGCACCAGCCACCAGGCCTTGTTGTTGTGCACCTTGTTCATGGCTGCGCCTCTTGGTTGGCATTGGCTTCGAGCAGGAATTCATCGGCGTAGACCATCAGCCATTGCGCCGGAAAGCTGATGTAGGCCGTGCCTTGCGGCACAGGTTTGTCTTCGGCCAGGCGCACTTTCAGCGGCGCGCCATCGAGATCGAGGGTCATGATCTTGTAGGTGCCCAAGTCTTCGACGTGTACGACCTGTGCCCGCAGCGCGTCATCAAAGGCTTCGTCCCACACATGGACGAACTCCGGACGAATGCCGACCTTCAGGGTTTTCCACCCGGACTCGGCAATACGTTGCTGCATCGCTTCCGACAGCGGCAGGTGCGTGGAGGCAAAACCGACACCGCCCGGTTGCGGCTGCACCTCGATCAGGTTCATCCCGGGGCTGCCGATGAAGTAGCCGACAAAGGTGTGGCTCGGGCGCTCGAACAATTCCCTTGGCGTGCCGAACTGCACGATCTGGCCGCCGTACATCACCGCAATCTTGTCGGCGAAGGTCGAGGCCTCCAGCTGATCGTGGGTGACGTAGACCATGGTGATGTTGAACTGCTCGTGGATCTGCTTGAGCTTGCGCCGCAGTTTCCACTTCAGGTGCGGGTCGATCACCGTCAGCGGCTCGTCGAAGAGGATCGCCGACACGTCGTCACGCACCAGCCCACGGCCCATGGAGACTTTCTGCTTTTCGTCGGCGGTGAGGTTGCGGGCCTTTTTGCTCAGCAGGTTCTGCAGGTCGAGGACTTCGGCGATTTCCTGCACCTTGCTATGAACCCTGGCCTCGGCCATGCCCTGATTACGCAGCGGGAAGGCCAGGTTGTCGAACACCGTCATGGTGTCGTAGACCACCGGGAACTGGAAAACCTGGGCGATGTTGCGCTTCTCCGGGGTCAGGTTGTTGACCGCTTTGCCGTCAAACAGCACATGGCCCTGGGACGGGCTGAGCAGCCCGGAAATGATGTTGAGCAAAGTTGATTTACCGCAGCCCGACGGACCGAGCAAGGCATAGGCGCCGCCCTGCTCCCAGATGTGGTCCATCTCGCGGATCGCGTAGTCCTCCGGTCCCGACGGGGTCTTGGTGTAGCTGTGGGCGAGGTTCTGCAAACGGATTTCGGCCATCAGGCAACCCTCGTGACACGCCGGCCCGGCGCCTGGACCAGCCGCCCCTGCGTATCGAACACAAACAGTTTATGGGTCGGGATGTAGATGCGGATCGGCGCATCGACGTCGTATTCGTGGACACCCGGCAAGTGCAGCACCAGCAGGAAGTGCTCGTTGCGCACATGCAGGAAGGTTTCCGAGCCGCTGATTTCCGCGACTTCGACGGTCACCGCCAATTCGAGGTCGTCGTCGTTGCTCGGCACCAGCGAGATATGGCTGGGGCGCACGCCGAAACGGAACTCGCCCTCACCCACCGGGCGCAGATCGACGTTCAGCGGGAAGTGCACGAAGTTGGCGAAACTCACTTCGTTGCCGGCAATGCGTCCCGGCATCAGGTTGATCGGCGGCTCGGAGAACAGCTCCGCCGCCAGCACCGTTTGCGGCTGGTGGTAGACCGAGGCGGACTGGCCGCTCTGGATCACCCGGCCTTCGTGAAGAATGGTGGTGGTGCCGCCCAGGGCCAGGGCTTCATTGGGCTCGGTGGTGGCGTAGATCGCGATGGTATGGCGCGCCTTGAACAGCTCGCGCATTTCCTGGCGCAGCTCTTCGCGCAACTTGTAGTCGAGGTTCACCAGCGGCTCGTCGAACAGGATCAGTTCGGCGTCCTTGACCAGCGCCCGGGCCATGGCCGTGCGTTGTTGCTGACCGCCGGAAAGCTCCAGCGGATAGCGCTTGAGAAACTTCTCGATGCGCAGCATCTTCGCGGTTTCCAGCACCTTGTTCTGGATCAGCTCGCTGGATACACCGGCCTGACGCAGCGGCGAGGCGATGTTGTCGAACACCGTCATGGTCGGGTAGTTGATGAACTGCTGATAGACCATCGACACATTGCGCAAGCGCACGGGGCGTTGGGTGACGTCGACGCCGTTCATCAGGATGCGACCGCTGTCGGGCTTGTCCAGACCGGCCATCAGGCGCATCAGGCTGGTCTTGCCGGACAAGGTGCGCCCGAGCAAAACGTTGAAGGAACCGGGTTCAAAACTCAGGTTGGCATCGTCGATCCAGGTCTGGCCCTCGACGGTGCGGCTGACGTGCTCCAGGGTGAGTGACATGGCTCGGCCTTTTTATTATTGGAGTCAAGCGACCGGAGCTCTAAAGCGACATCCGTGCCAAAAAACTCAAGCTATTGATTGCGCTTGAAATTCCCGAAGATGACGGCAAAACCGCGTTCGATGCTGAACACAAATGAACAATCACAAATGAACAATTGAACAGTTCACCCATTGACAGTGAACAATAGTGAACAACACTCTATGGACTGTTCACGACCCCTGTAGGAGCTGCCGCAGGCTGCGATCTTTTGATTTTGTTTTTTAAGATCAAAAGATCGCAGCCTGCGGCAGCTCCTACAGGGGATCGCATGCACCATAAAAACAATAAAAATGCTGATTCAGAGGCTGACTGTCATGGCCGTACCTGCCACCGCGCTATCCCACGACGCCATCATCCAGGACTCCTGGTCCCGCTGCCGCGCGTTCGGCCTCGATCACCAGAGCACCCCGGCGTTCGACCAGTTGCCGGCTGAAGGCATCGCGCAGTTGCTGGAGAGCCAGCATTCGTTGGTGCAAACCACCCATCAGGAAGTGCTGCCCTACTACGAGAACATCCTGAGCAATTCCAATTGCCTGATCATGCTCGCCGACCATCAGGGCCAGGTGCTGACGTCCTGGGGCACCCAGCGCTTTATCGAACCGAAACTGGCCCGGGGCTTCAGCGCCGGCGCAAGCTGGATGGAGCGCTGCACCGGCACCAACGCCATCGGTACCGCCCTGGCCTGCGAACAAGCGGTGCACATCGAACATGACGAACATTTCCTCAAGGCCAACCGCTTCATGACCGGTTCCGCCGCGCCGATTTTCGATGCCGAGCGCAAGGTGATCGCGGTGCTGGACGTTTCCAGCGACAGCTACCTGCCGCCCTCCCACACCCTGGGCATGGTCAAGATGATGAGCCAGACCGTGGAAAACCGGCTGATCCTCAACCTGTTCCATGGCCAGCATTTCCAGTTGACGTTCAACACCGGGCTGAACAACCTCGACAGCCAATGGGCGGGCTTGCTGATATTCGATGAGACCGGACAGGTGCTGTCGGCCAACCGCCGGGCCGACAATCTGCTGGGCATCAGCCTGTCGCGGGTCAGTGTCGAAAGCCTGTTCAAGGTCTCGCTGCTGGAATTGCTGAACCAGCCCGACGGCCTGCCCTTCGCCCTGCAAACCTCGGGGCGCAACCGCTTCCAGTGCCTGTTGAAGCGGCCGAAACAGGCATCGATTCAACCCCGAGTGTTCGCGGAGCCGGTTGTAGCCGCACCCGCTTCCATCAGCCTCAACACCCTGCATTTCGGCGACAGTCGCGTGGAAAAAGCCGTGCGTCAGGCCGAGCGCTTGCTGGAAAAAGACATTCCCTTGCTGATCCACGGTGAAACCGGGGTCGGCAAGGAAGTGTTCGTCAAAGCCCTGCATCAGGCCAGCTCGCGCAGCAAACAAGCGTTCATTGCCGTCAACTGTGCAGCGATTCCCGCCGAACTGGTGGAGTCCGAGTTGTTCGGTTATGAGAAAGGCGCATTCACCGGCGCCAACCAGAAAGGCAGCATCGGGCTGATTCGAAAGGCTGACAAAGGCACGCTGTTCCTTGATGAAATCGGTGACATGCCACTGCCAACGCAAGCGCGCCTGTTGCGGGTGTTGCAGGAGCGTTGCGTGCAGCCGGTGGGCAGCAGCGAGTTGTTCCCTGTGGACTTGCGCATCATTTCCGCGACCAATCGCTCGTTGCGCGAACAGGTACAACTGGGGCGGTTTCGTGAAGACCTGTATTACCGCATCGGTGGCCTGACCCTGGAACTGCCACCATTAAGAGAACGCAGCGACAAAGAAGCGCTTTTTAAACGCCTGTGGGAACAGCATCGCGAACCCAGCCAATGGGCTGGACTGAGCCGCGAGGTATTGGAGTTGTTCGACCGCCACCCGTGGCCGGGGAACTTGCGCCAGGTCAGCAGCGTGATGCAGGTGGCGCTGGCGATGGCCGAGGAACAGCCGATAAGGCCGGAGCATTTGCCGGATGATTTTTTTGTCGATCTGGAGATGGAGCCGGTCGATACGCCGGAACCGTTGGCCGTGGATCTGAATGATGCCGAGGATTTGAATCGGCAGTTGCAGGCGGCGGGGGGGAATATTTCGTATCTGGCTCGACGGTTGGGGGTTAGTCGCAATACCCTTTACAAGCGGTTGCGCCAGTTGGAAGGTTGAAAGCGAAGATCAAAAGATCGCAGCCTTCGGCAGCTCCTACATTGGTACGATGCACTCCCTGTAGGAGCTGCCGAAGGCTGCGATCTCTTGACTTTAAAAAAACAAAAACCCGCACAAGGCGGGTTTTGTTTTACAGCGGATCAAGCAATCAGTCAGCCAGACGCCAGGTCGTGCCGCCCTTGCCGTCTTCCAGCACCACGCCCATGGCGGTGAGCTGGTCGCGGATGCGGTCGGATTCGGCCCAGTCTTTACCGGCACGTGCCGCCAGGCGCGCAGCAATCAGCGCCTCGACTTCGGCTGCATCCACGCGCCCTTCGGCACCGGCCTGCAGGAAGTCATCGGCTTCCAGCTGCAACACACCCAGCACACTGGCCAGTTCTTTCAAACGGGCTGCCAGACCGGCCGCTGCGTTGAGATCGCTCTCACGCAGGCGGTTGATCTCGCGGACCATCTCGAACAGCACCGCACAGGCTTCCGGCGTGCCGAAGTCGTCGTTCATCACCTGGGTGAAGCGCTCGACGAACGCTTCGCCGCCAGCCGGTGCCACGCTCGGCAGGCCCTTCAACGCATGGTAGAAACGCTCCAGGGCGCCCTTGGCGTCCTTGAGGTTGTCTTCCGAATAGTTGATCGCGCTGCGGTAGTGGCTCGACACCAGCAGGTAACGCACGACTTCCGGGTGGTACTTGTCGAGCACGTCGCGAATGGTGAAGAAGTTGTTCAAGGACTTGGACATCTTCTCGCCATTGATGCGAATCATGCCGCAATGCATCCACGCGTTGGCGTAGGTCTTGCCGGTGGCCGCTTCGCTCTGGGCGATTTCGTTTTCGTGGTGCGGGAACTCAAGGTCGCTGCCGCCGCCATGAATGTCGAAAGTCTCGCCCAGGCAGCAGGTGGACATCACCGAGCACTCGATGTGCCAGCCCGGACGCCCGGCGCCCCATGGCGATTCCCAGCTCGGCTCGCCCGGCTTGGTGGCTTTCCACAGCACGAAGTCCAGCGGGTCCTGCTTGGACTCGTCGACTTCGATCCGTGCGCCAATGCGCAAGTCTTCGATCTTCTTGCGCGACAGCTTGCCGTAACCCATGAACTTGGCGACGCGGTAGTACACGTCGCCATTGCCCGGGGCGTAGGCATAACCCTTGTCGATCAGGGTCTGGATCATGCTCAGCATGCCCGGAATGTGATCCGTGGCACGTGGTTCCATGTCCGGCTTGAGGATGTTGAGGCGCGCCTCGTCCTCATGCATCGCGGTGATCATGCGTTCGGTCAGCGCGTCGAACGGCTCGCCGTTCTCCTTCGCACGATTGATGATCTTGTCTTCAATGTCGGTGATGTTGCGCACATAAGTCAGGTTGTAACCGCTGAACCGCAACCAGCGGGTCACCAGGTCGAACGCGACCATGCTGCGGCCATGACCAATGTGGCAGTAGTCGTACACGGTCATGCCGCACACGTACATGCGCACATTGTTGCCATCGAGCGGCTTGAAGACTTCTTTGCTCTTGGTGAGCGTGTTGTAGATCGTTAGCACGTTAGTTCCTTGACGCTAAATCACTGGCCCCACGAATCACGCAGGGTCACGGTACGGTTGAATACCGGCTGACCTGGTTTCGAGTCCTTCAAATCAGCAACGAAGTAACCTTCGCGCTCGAACTGGAAACGGTCTTCCGGCTGTGCATTGCCCAACGAGGGTTCAGCACGACAACCGGTGAGTACCTGCAGCGAATCAGGGTTGATGTTGTCCAGGAAACTGGCGCTGTCTTCGGCCTTCTCTGGGTTGGCCGAACGGAACAGACGATCGTACAGACGCACTTCGCACTCGACGCTGGCCGCGGCCGGTACCCAGTGAACCACGCCTTTGACCTTGCGACCTTCCGGGTTCTTGCCCAGGGTGTCCGGATCGTACGAGCAGCGTAGTTCGACGATGTTGCCATCGGCGTCCTTGATCGCTTCGTCGGCACGGATCACGTAGCTGCCGCGCAGGCGCACTTCACCGGCCGGTTCCAGGCGCTTGTAGCCCTTCGGCGGCTCTTCCATGAAGTCTTCACGGTCGATGTAGATTTCGCGAGCGAACGGCAGGACGCGCACGCCCATGTCTTCTTTCGGGTGGCACGGCAGTTCGAGGTTCTCGACCTGGCCTTCCGGGTAGTTGGTGATCACGACTTTCAACGGACGCAGCACGCACATGGCGCGCGGGGCGCTGTGGTCGAGGTCGTCACGGATGCTGAATTCGAGCATGCCGAAGTCCACCACGCCGTCGGAACGGTTGGTACCGATCATTTCGCAGAAGTTGCGGATCGATTTCGGCGTGTAGCCACGGCGGCGGAAACCCGACAGCGTGGACATGCGCGGGTCGTCCCAACCGTTGACGTGCTTTTCATCGACCAACTGCTTGAGCTTGCGCTTGCTGGTGATGGTGTAGTTCAGGTTCAGGCGGCTGAACTCGTACTGGCGCGGGTTGGCCGGCACCGGCAGATGCTCGAGGAACCACTCGTACAGCGGACGGTGGCTTTCGAACTCCAGGGTGCAGATCGAGTGAGTGATGCCTTCGATGGCGTCCGACTGACCGTGGGTGAAGTCGTAGTTCGGGTAGATGCACCACTTGTCACCGGTCTGGTGGTGGTGCGCGTGACGGATGCGGTACATGATCGGGTCGCGCAGGTTCATGTTCGGCGAGGCCATGTCGATCTTGGCCCGCAGCACCCGTGCACCGTCCTTGAACTCGCCGGCCTTCATGCGGGCGAACAGGTCCAGGTTCTCTTCGACGCTGCGCTCGCGGAACGGGCTGTTCTTGCCCGGCTCGGTCAGGCTGCCACGGTATTCCTTGGCTTGCTCAGGGGTCAGGTCGTCGACGTAGGCATTGCCGGATTTGATCAGCTCCACCGCCCAGTCATGCAACTGGTCGAAATACTGCGAGGCGTAGCGCACTTCGCCGGACCATTCGAAGCCCAGCCATTTGACGTCGCTCTCGATCGCGTCGATGTATTCCTGGTCTTCCTTGGCCGGGTTGGTGTCGTCGAAACGCAGGTGCGTGACGCCGCCGAACTCCTGGGCCAGGCCGAAGTTCACGCAGATCGACTTGGCGTGGCCGATGTGCAGGTAGCCGTTGGGTTCAGGCGGGAAACGGGTGACGATCTGCGTGTGCTTGCCCGAGTCCAGGTCTGCCTGGATGATCGGCCGCAGGAAGTTGACCGGCACGGCAGGGCCGGTCTTGGCATTCGAGGTAGGGTCGACAGTGGGCTTGCTCATAGGATCCTTGAACGTACAAGTGCGTGGCCGTAATGAAGGCCGGACAAAACAAAGCCGCTATCATAGCCGATGCCGTCAAGTACCTGACAGAGCGCACTCTGTAAACCGTCGCATTTAATAGGCCGTAAATGAAAAAACAGCCTCGAAATTCGCGCCTGTCACGCTAAACTGCGCACCTTGGCCGAGACAGGCTGAACCGGTTGCGGGATGGACCTCCCAAAACCACGAATTCATAAAGTATGCTTCTCCTTAAAAGAGTGCTGATCATGACCCAAGTCAAACTGACTACCAACCACGGCGACATCGTCCTCGAACTGAACGCCGAGAAGGCCCCGATCACCGTGGCCAACTTCGTCGAGTACGTTAAAGCCGGTCACTACGAAAACACCGTTTTCCACCGAGTCATCGGTAACTTCATGATCCAGGGCGGCGGTTTCGAGCCAGGCATGAAAGAAAAGAAAGACAAGCGCCCAAGCATCCAGAACGAAGCTGACAACGGTCTTTCCAACGACAAGTACACCGTCGCCATGGCCCGCACCATGGAGCCGCATTCGGCTTCCGCACAGTTCTTCATCAACGTGGCGGACAACAGCTTCCTGAACCACAGCGGCAAGAACGTTCAGGGCTGGGGCTACGCGGTATTCGGTAAAGTGACCGCAGGCACCGACGTTGTCGACAAGATCAAAGGCGTGGCCACCACTTCCAAGTCCGGCCACCAGGACGTACCAGCAGACGACGTGATCATCGAGAAAGCCGAGATCATTGAGTGATATTGCTGATTTCAGATTTACATCTGGAAGAGGAGCGCCCGGACATTACCCGGGCGTTTCTGGATTTGCTCGCCGGACGCGCCCGCTCGGCGAGTGCGTTGTACATTCTGGGCGACTTCTTCGAGGTGTGGATTGGCGACGACGCCATGACACCCTTCCAGCGCTCCATCTGCCAGGCCCTGCGCGAGTTAAGCGACAGCGGCACGGCCATTTTCCTGATGCACGGCAATCGCGACTTCATGCTCGGCAAGGCCTTCTGCAAAGCAGCCGGCTGCACCTTGCTGAAAGATCCGAGTGTCGTGCAGTTCAACGGCGAGCCGGTGCTGCTGATGCACGGCGACAGCCTCTGCACCCGCGACGAAGCCTATATGAAGCTGCGTCGCTACCTGCGCAACCCGATTACCCTGTTCATCCTGCGGCATCTGCCGCTGCGCACCCGGCACAAGCTGGCGCGCAAGCTGCGCAGTGAAAGCCGCGCGCAAACGCGGATGAAGGCCAACGACATTGTCGATGTCACGCCCGAAGAGATTCCGCGGATCATGCAGGAATACGGCGTGAAGACCTTGATCCACGGGCACACCCACCGTCCCGCGATTCACAAGTTGCAGCTTGGCGAGCAAGCGGCCAGGCGCATTGTGCTGGGGGATTGGGATCGTCAAGGGTGGGCGTTGCAGGTGGATGAGCAAGGGTTTGCGCTGGCGCCCTTTGATTTCGCAGCGCCTTAAAGATCAAAAGATCGCAGCCTTCGGCAGCTCCTACAGAGTGTACACATGCCTCTGTAGGAGCTGCCGAAGGCTGCGATCTTGGCTAGTCAGTGCCCTGCCGAAGCAGGCCCCGCCTTGGCAGTAAACGGCGGTTTGGCTAGCCACACAATCAGTATCAAACCCATGAACATCCAGCCCAACAGGGTGAAGTAGTCCACCGTGGACATGATATATGCCTGGCTGATCACCATCTGATCCAGCTGCGTATAGGCCTTGGCCCCTGCCCCGCCCAGGTTGGTCAATGCTTCGCGAGTCGCCGGATCGAACGGGGTGATGCTTTCGGTCAGGTAGGCGTGATGCTGGTCAGCCCGTCGAATCCAGATCCAGGTCGTCAGCGACGCCGCGAAACTGCCACCCAGGGTCCGCAAGAATGTCGCCAGCCCCGAACCGTCGGCGATCTGGCTCGGCGGCAGGTCCGACAGCAGGATGGTCAGGGTCGGCATGAAGAACAGCGCCACGCCGATCCCCATGAACAGCTGCACCATGGCGATGTGCTGGAAGTCCACCTCATTGGTGAAGCCTGCGCGCATGAAACAGCTCAGGCCGATGGCCAGGAACGCCCCGCCCGCCAGCAGGCGCATGTCGAATTTCGGTGCGTATTTGCCGACAAACGGCGCCAGCAGCACCGGCAGGATCCCCAGCGGCGCCACCGCAAAACCGGCCCAGGTTGCGGTGTAGCCCAGCCGCGTTTGCAGCCACTGCGGCAGAATCAGGTTGATCCCGAAAAACCCGGCATAGCCCAGGATCAGTACGATGGTGCCGTAGCGGAAGTTGCGATGGGCAAACAGACGCAGGTTGACCACCGGGTGTTCGTCGGTCATTTCCCAGATCACGAAGAACGCCAGGGCCACCACCGAAATCACCGAGCCGATCACGATGAAGCTGGATTCGAACCAATCGGCATCGTTGCCCTTGTCGAGCACGATCTGCAGCGCCCCGACGCCAATGATCAGTGCGATCAGACCGACGTAATCCATCGGCTGGCGGCTGGTGACCACCGGGCGCTTTTTCATCTGCTGGGTCACTACCCATGCCGCGAACAGGCCGATCGGCACGTTGATGAAGAAAATCCATGGCCAGCTGTAGCTGTCGGTGATCCAGCCGCCGAGGATCGGCCCGGCAATCGGCGCGACCACCGTGACCATCGCCAGCAGCGCCAGCGCCAGCCCCCGTTTCGCCGGGGGGTAAACCGCAATCAGCAGGGTCTGGGTCATCGGGTACAGCGGCCCGGCCACTACCCCTTGCAGTACCCGGAAGCCCACCAGTTCCGGCATCGAGGTGGAAATCCCGCACAGGAACGAAGCCAGCACGAACAGCAGTGTCGCCCAGACAAACAGCTTCACCTCGCCGAAACGCCGACTGAGCCAACCGGTCAGCGGCAAGGCGATGGCGTTGCTCACGGCGAACGAGGTGATGACCCAGGTGCCCTGCTCCGAGCTCACGCCCAGGTTGCCGGAAATCGTCGGTAGCGCCACGTTGGCAATGGTGGTGTCGAGCACTTGCATGAAAGTCGCCAGCGACAGGCCGATGGTGCTGAGCAACAGGCTGGGCGGTGTGAAAGACGCGTTATTGCTCATCGCGAATCCTTTGGAGCTGATCTGGCGCTGTGCCTGTTACAGACGCAGCTAACCCTGTGGGAGCGGGGTTGCCCGCGAAGAGGTCGGCACACTCGACATGGATGTCGCCTGACGCTCCGCCTTCGCGAGCAAGCCCGCTCCCACAGGGTCGATGTAATGGCATATCAGCGTTGCGCGGTCTTGCTGACCGCTGCGCTGTTGTCGTGGATCAGCTGGGTGATCATCGCATCGGCCTCGGCCAACTGACGGTCGTAGACATTGGTGCTGAACGAAGCCTTTTGCGGCGGCTGTTGCGCCAGCACTGGCCCGCTCTGGTCGTGCAGGTCCACATCGACCATGGTCGACAGACCGACCCGCAACGGGTGTTTGGCCAGCTCCTCAGCGTTGACGTGGACCCGCACCGGCACGCGCTGCACGATCTTGATCCAGTTGCCGGTGGCGTTCTGCGCCGGCAGCAGGGCAAAGGCGCTGCCGGTCCCGGCGCCGAGGCTGTCGATGGTGCCGCTGTATTTCACGCTACTGCCGTACAGGTCAGTCTCGATCTCCACTGGCTGGCCGATGCGCATGTCGCGCAGCTGGGTTTCCTTGAAGTTGGCGTCGATCCACAGCTGGTCCAGCGGAATCACCGCCATCAGCGCGGTACCCGGTTGTACACGCTGACCAAGCTGTACAGAACGCTTGGCCACGTAACCGGTGACCGGCGCAATCAGGACGCTGCGCGAGTTGTTCAGATAGGCCTGACGCAGTTGCGCGGCGGCGGCCATCACGTCCGGGTGCGATGAAACCACGGTGTCATCGACCAGCGCACTGGTGGTCTTGAGCTTCTGTTCGGCATTGGCCAGGGCGTTTTTCGCCGAGGTCAGGTCATCGCGGGCGTGGGACAGCTCTTCCTGGGAAATTGCCCCGCCGGCGGCGAGATTCTTGCGCCGGCTGAAGTTGTCCTGGGCCTTTTGCACTTCGGCTTTCTGGGCGTTGACCTGGGCCTTCATGCCATCCACATCACTGTACAAGCCACGCACCTGGCGCACGGTACGCGCCAGGTTGGCCTGGGCATTTTGCAGACCGATTTCGGCGTCGTTCGGGTCGAAGTTCACCAGTACCTGGCCTTCATGGACCAGATCGCCATCATCGGCGCCGATGCTGACCACGGTGCCAGTGACCAGCGGGGTGATTTCCACCACGTTGCCGTTCACATAGGCGTCGTCGGTGCTTTCGCTCCAGCGCCCGTAGAACTCGTGGTAGGCCCAGACGCCCGCGCCACCGAGCACGACGGCGGCGGCCAGGACCAGCAGCATGAACTTGCGCTTTCCCGAATTGGGGTTGCCCTGGGTGTTTTCAGGAGGTTGGGTCGTATCGGCAGTGGCCATGACAAGTACCTTGAATTAGTGGGTCAACGTGGCTGGCGTGGCGCTGGCCGAGGCGATGGCCTCAGGCTGGAAACCGCCACCCAGCGCCTGCATCAGTTGGATCGACAGGTCAATCTGCTCGGCATTCAGGTTGGCCAGCTGGCGCTGGGCCTGGAGCAATTGCTGCTCGATGCTGAGCACGTCCAGGTAGTTGCCGATGCCGGAACCGTAACGCAGGACCACGGTGTTGTAGGAATCCTGGGCGATGTCGGTGGCGTGCCGCTGGGCAGCGATCTGCCGGCCGATATCACGCAACTGGTTGATGCTGTCACTGACATCCCCCAGCGCCTTGACCAGGCTTTTGTTGTACTGCGCCACGGCGAGGTCGTAATCGGCGTCGCGCGAATCGAGGTCGGCACGCAGACGGCCACCGTCGAAGATCGGCACCGAGATCGTCGGTGCAATGTTGAAGAAACGACTGGCCGAACCAAACATCGCATCGCCCAGCAAGGATTCGGCACCGGCAGCGGCGCTGAGGTTCAGGTTGGGATAGAACCGGGTCTTGCCGGCGTCGATGCTTTTGCTCGCCGCTTCGACGCGCCAGCGCGCGGCCACCAGGTCCGGGCGGCGCCCGAGCAACTCGGCCGGCAGCACCGAAGGTAGCGCTACCGCACCCGGCTGAAGAATGTTCGGGCGGGCAATTTCATTGCCGCGGTCCGGGCCTTTGCCGAGCAGAACGGCCAGGGCGATTTTCGCGCTGTTCAAGCGTTTTTCGGCGTCGATCAGGTTGGCCTGGGAAGTGGCTTCCAGGCTTTCGGTCTGCTGGAACTGGTACTGGCTGTCGATCCCGGCAGTCAGGCGTCGCAGGCTCAGGTCGAGCATTTGCCGGGTGCGCTTGAGGTCTTCGCTGGACAGGTCATAGACGATGTGTGCCTGGCCAAGATCGCTATAGGCCCGGGCGACATCGGCGGCCAGGGTCAGTTGCGCAGCCTGCTGGTCGACTTCGGCGGCGCGGGCCTGGCCGAGGGCCGCTTCCCAGGCATCGCGCTGACCGCCCCACAGGTCGAAGTTGTAGTTGAAGCTGGTGCTGATGTTGCGCACGGTGGCGTACGCGTCACCCTGCCCGAGCGGATCCTGGTCCCGGGCCAGGCGTGAGCGACTGACACCGGCGCTGGCATCCAGGGTCGGCATCCGCTCGGCGTCGGCGGCGGAAGCGGCAGCGCTGGCCTGATGGGCACGGGCGTCGGCGATCTGCATGTCCGGGCTGTCGCGCAAGGCCTCGCGGATCAGGCCGTCGAGTTGCGGGTCGCCGAGGCTTTTCCACCAGTCGCTTTTCGGCCAGGCCGCGGGTGACAACGTCACACCGCTGAGGGATTGCCCGGCCTTGAGGGTCTTCGCGTCAAGGCTGACACCTTCGGTTTTCAGGCCGCTGTAACTGGCGCAACCGGCGACGCTCATGGCCAACAGCACCACGCTCAGGCCGGTACGCAAGGGGTTACTGCTCATTTGTCACCTACCCGCAGCAGGGTGATCGCGTCACCGGCTGCCACCAGAATTTTCTTCAGGATCAGCTCCAGGGTTTTCAGTTCGTCCGGAGTGATGGCGCCGGCCAGTTCATTCATGGCTTCGGCGCCGATGTTCGGCAGGCGGTCGGCCAGCTTCTGCCCTTCTTCGGTCAGTACCAACTGCACCTGACGGCGATCCGCCTCGGAGCGTTGCCGGGCAAGGAAACCTTTCTGTTCCAGACGATCGAGCATGCGCGTCATCGAGCCGCTGTCCAGGGACAGGTGACGGCACAACTCGCCCGGCGAATCGACGCCGAACTGGGCGATGATGATCAACACTTTGAACTGCGCGGCGGTGATGCCGTGGGGTTCCATGTGGGTGTCGATGATCCGGTCCTTGAGCAGCGCAGCACGTCCGAGCAGCAGGCCGAGATGGCAATTCTGGAAATCTTCAGGAGAGAAATGTTTCATCTGACCACCAATTAGCTGCCTAGGCAGTGAATGTATGTCGAGATATTACTGCCTAAGCAGCGAATGTCAACGCAATAGTTAGGAAGCTTTGTATTTAGTTGACTAAAGGCATCGGATATAAGCAAAAAGATCGCAGCCTTCGGCAGCTCCTACAGGTGTACACAAAACCCTGTAGGAGCTGCCGAAGGCTGCGATCTTTTGATTTTGAAGGGACTAGAAATCCCGCTTGTAGAAGATATCCAGCGAACTGGCCACGCCACCCGCGGCTTCGAGGTAGACCTTCTTGCTCAGCTTGTAGCGCAGGGCAATGGTGTTGGCCGGTTCAAACACGCCGACGCCATAGCGCAGACTGAGCTTTTCGGAAATATTGCCACTGGCCACCACGCTGGTGGCGTCGCCACTGCCCTGGGTGTCGAGCTGGAAGTCCTGGATGCCCAGGTTCTTGGCGATGCCGCTGGTCACCCCGGAGCTGCCCATCAAGCCCAACCCGAGAGCCGCCTGGGCGAGCATGTTGTTGTCTTCGCCATTGCTGCTCAGCGGACGCCCGAGCACCAGATAGGACAGGGCCTGCTCCTGACTCATGGCCGGCTCGGAGAAGATCTGCGTGGTCGGCTGTTCGGCGCTGCCACTCAAACGAATGCCGGCGATGATGTCGTCGGTCTTGCGAATGGCCTCGATGTCCAGGTACGGCTGATCGATGGGCCCGGCAAACAGCAAGCGCGCCCGGCGCACCGAAAGCCGCTGGCCGTAGGCGCGGTATCGGCCGTCGTTAAGCCACAGTTCGCCGCGGGTGTCCATGTTGTCGCCGATGTGCACATGCCCCTGGACATTTGCGGTCAGGCCAAATCCTGCAAAGCTCAACTTGTCCTCGCCGACCAGCACTTCGATGTCCATCTTCATTGCCAGCGGTGCTTTGCCCTCCTCGGTCTGCTGACCGATGATCACCGTGTCATCGGAAACCTTGACCGTCGACGGCGGCAACTCGCGAATGGTGATGTCGCCCCTGGGCACCAGCACTTTGCCGGCGATGGCCAGTTCGTCACCCTTCATCGAGATCTTCAGGTCCGGTGCCACTTCCAGCTTGGCGTAAGGCTCGACGGTGACCGGCAGTTGCGACCCCTTGAGCGCCAGGTCCACCACCAGCGCCTGGCCCCAGGCGATGTTGCCATTCAGGCTGCCCTGCCCGGCCTTGCCGCTGTTCCAGCCACCGTTCAACTGCACGCTTTCACCGGCGATGAGCGCTTGAACGTGCAGGTTTTTCAGCTCCATCGGCAATTCAGGCCCGGAGATCTGACCGTCGCTGAGTTGCAGACTGCCATTGACCTGCGGCGCCAGCAGCCCACCGGAAATCGTGCCGCTGCCATTCAAGCGCCCGGTCAGTTTCTCGACCATCGGCACGAACGGTCGCGCCACCGACAGGTCCAGCCCGCTCAAACGGAACGAGCCGCTCAACGGCTTGTTCTTTGGCAGCGGATTGAGCTGCGCTTGCACCATCAGTTCGCCGAGTTTGCCGCCGACGAAGTTGAGCTCGGTGTCGATGCGCTTGGGCGTGAGTTTGCTGGTGAGTTTCAGGGTCTGGTACGGGAAGTCCAGCCACTGGTCCTTATCCTTGATGCGCAACGTACCGCCGCCGGCATCGACGCTGACCTGGCCGTTCGGGCCACTGGCCGGCAGGTCCAGTTGCAGGTCGGCGTTGAGCCGGCCCTGCCAGGCGAAATCCTTCGGCAACCACTGCGCGAGACTGTCGATCGGGAATTGCTTGAGGTGATAACGCAGCTTTGGCTCGGGCATCAGGCGCGAGTCTTCACCGCACAGGCTGGCCTGGCCGGATGCCCAGCAATGGGCTCCAAAGCTGATCTTGCCGTCCGCCAGGCGTTCGAGTTTCGCCGGCCCTTGCAGCTTCCAGTCCTGGCCACCGGCCTGGATATCACCACTGGCCAGGCGCCCGCGCCAGTTGCCTTTGTCCAGCGCACCGTCCAGCCCCAGCGCCAGTTTCAGCTTCGGCCCTTGCAGGTCGAGGCTCAGCTTCTGGTTCTTGATGTCGCCCTGGCCGCTGGCGGTCAGGGTTCCCAGTGCAGTGTCGCCGGCCTGGATGCCGCTGCCCTTGAGGCCGATTTTCGCCCGTTGCGCACTGTCCAGTGTGGCGTCCAGGTTCAGGCTTTGCAGGCGATTGTCCTGGAAAACCAGTTGCGAGCCTTGCAGGTCAAGCTTGCCTTGGGGCGCCTTGAGCGTGCCGGCGACATCCACACGACCATTGAGCTGGCCGCGCAGTTGCGGCCAGAGTTGGGCCAGGCGCGGTAGCTTGAGATCGATCTGGCCGGCGAGTTTCTGTTGCAGGCTGCCTTTGCCGCTGATGCTGTTGTCGCCGAGGCGAACTTGCAGGGTATTGAGGTTCCATTGCTCGCCACGGCCGTCGGCCTTGGCCTGGATCACCGCTGGCTGACCGCGCAGCTTGCCCTTGAGATCCAGGTCGGCATTGAGGCTGAGCGTTTCGCTTTTCAGCTCGCCCGTGCTGCGCAACGGCCCGGCCAGTGTGCCTGGCAGCTCCGCAACCCAGTACGCAGGGTTGATCGCCGACAGGTCCAGCGCGGTGTCCCAGGCAATGCCATCGGCGAATTGCAGGTTCAGGTGCCCCTCAGCCTTGCCCTGCCCGGCCTGGAGTTGAATCTGTTGCAGGTAGATTTTCGTCAGGTCGCCCGCGAACGGGCTGGCCAGGGTGAAGGCGCCGGCCGGACCGTCCGCCGCGGCGACGAAATGCCCGAGGTACTTGCCGTCGGTGTAAGAGACTTCGCCGGTGAACGTGCGAAGCGCAACTTGCGGTTCGTCGATAAGCGGATAGAGCCTGTGCCACGGGAAATCCAGCCAGTCGATCTTCGCCTCGGCGCTCAGGCCCTTGCTCCAATCCACAAGCCCTGTGAGCTTGAGGCTTTGCTTGTCGTTGGCGGTCAGGTCCAGCGCGGCAATCTGCGCGCCCTTGGCGTCAACCTTGCCTTGCAGTGCCAGGGCGACTGGCCCTTGCTCGGCGGGCAGCGTGGCTTTGCCGAGCAGCGCGTAGCCGTTCTTCAGGTCACCAGCGCCGGTGAGTTCCAGCTGATTGAGTTGCAGGGTATCCGGCAGATCGGCACTGGGCTTGAAGCCATCGGCGGTGATCCGCACCTTGGCCGGCAGGTTTTCCACCAGTGGTTGCAGTTCGCCGGTCAGTTGCCCGTTGAGGTAACCGCTGCTGTCGGCTTTCAGGTTCAGGGTCTTGAGCAGGTCGCCATCGACTTTCAGCGCCAGCGCCAGGGGTTCTGGCGTCGACAACAGCGTCAGCTTGCCGGAGGCGCTGAGGGGCCAGTTGCCGGAGGGTTGCAGCAGTCCGGACAGGTTCAGGCTCAGGTCATCGCGCTGTATCGACACCGCGTCGATCTTCAAGCCGGCCGTCGTCCAGTGCGCCGCCAGTTGCAAACCCTTGAGTTCTTCGCTGCCGTTGAACAACAGGCTGCCGACCTTGATTTCCCCCAGTTCGAGGGCCAACGGTAACTTGAGTTCCGGGAGCGTTATCGGGCCGCTGTCTGGCTCTTCGGCACCCGGCGGGAACGTCAGGCTGACCTGATCGGCCTGCAACTGCTCGATGCACAGGGTCATGCGCGTCAGGCACAACGGCGACCAGGCGAAAATCACTTTGCTCAGCTCAACCTGGTTGCTGCCCTGCTGCCACAGCACCCGATCGGCACTCCACTGCCCGCCCAACCGGCCCTGGAAGTTGTCCAGGGTCAAGCCCGGCACGAAGCCCAACGCCCAGCGGCTGCCCGTCGCCGTGCCCAGCACCGTGGCCAGCGTCAGGACAACCACTGCCACCAGCGCAGCCATTGTCAGCAGTGTTGCTTTCAAACCACGCTTCACAGCTCAGGCCCCATGGAAAAGTGCAGTCGAATGCCGCCATCGTCGTCCAGCGCGTGGGCCAGGTCGAGGCGGATCGGCCCTACCGGCGATACCCAGCGCACGCCGATACCGACCCCGGTCTTGAGGTTCGGCAGTTCGAGTGTGTTGAAGGCATTGCCCTGATCGACAAAGGTCGCGACCCGCCATTTTTCGGCGACGGAATACTGATATTCGGCACTGGCGGCGACCATGTAGCGACCACCGATGCGGTCGCCGTCGGAGTTTTCCGGGGACAGGCTCTGATAATCGTAGCCACGCACGCTCTGGTCACCACCGGCGAAGAAGCGCAACGATGGCGGTACCGATTTGAAGCCGTTGGTGGCACTGCCGCCGACCTGCACCCGCCCGAGGAAGCGGTGTTTATCGAACACCGTGGTCAAGCCTTTGACCAATGCCGTGCCGTAGAGCAGGTTGCTGTCGGAACCCAAACCTTCCTTGGCCACTTTGGATTCGAATTGCAGGCGATAGCCGTTGTGCGGGTCGATGCGGTTGTCGCTTTTGAGGTACGAATAGCTCACACCGGGCATCAGCAAGGTACTGAGTCCCGAGTCGTCGCCCAGTTGGTAATCCTCGCGCTGCCACTTCAGCGATACCACCCGTTGCCAGCCGCTGGGCAACTTGCTGTGCCACTCGGGACCGAGGGTCAGCAGCTTGCTGTGGCTTTCCTTATCGGCGATGTCTTCATTCTGGTAGCCACCGGCAAAACGCAGTTTGTCGGTCAGGGGCGGGTCCAGCGGAATGTCGTAGAACAGCCCGACGTTTTGCCGAGGTGCCGAGACTTCGGTTTCCCAGCCATAACTGTGCCCTTGCGCGTTGACCCAATGCCGGGTCCAGTTGGCCTTGGCCCGTGGACCGACGTCGGTGGAAAAGCCAAGGCCCAGGCCCATGGTCCGCGGTTTGCGGGTTTCGAGCTTGACGTCCACCGGAATTGCTTCGTCCCTGGACGCCGTGGGTGCCGCGTCCACGCGAACGCCTTCGAAGTAGCCGCTCGATTGCAGGTTCTGATTGAGTTCGGCGATCAGTTCCGAGTCATACGGCGTGCCGGTCTTGAACGGCACCATGCGTTGCAGCAGGTCGTCATCGAACGGTGTATCGCCCTCGAAACTGACCTTGCCCAGGGTATAGCGCGGACCGCTTTCATAGATCAGTTCGATATCGGCGACGCCGGCACGGGGGTCGACCGACAGTTTTGAACGGGTGAACCGGCCGCTGAAAAAACCATAGCGCGAAGCCTGATTCTGGATCAGGCGCTTGGCGTCCTCGTAATGCCCATGGTTGAGCACGGCACCGGGCTTGAGCGTGTCGCCCTTGGGGATTCGAAAGGCCTTGAGGGAAGCTGCCGGACCGTCGACACGCACCGTGACGTTGCGCAAGTGCACCGGCTCGCCGGGGTCGACCGTAAGCACCAGGCGCGGTTTTTCGCCGCCCTTCACTTCGCTGTCGATGTGCGGCTGGTAATAACCCAAGGCCTGGGCGGCCTTGCGCGCCTGCTCTTCGGCGCCACGGCTGAAGCGCAGCAACGCTTCTTCATCGCGATCGCCGAGGTTGCCGATATAGCCTTCGATATTGGCCTTCAGCTCATCATTGGACGGTTTGATCCGCACATCCAATTCACTTTGTGCCAGCGCTGCGCAGCTGGTCATCAGCATCAGCACACCACTGGTAATTCTTCCTGGAAACTTCATAGGCGCGGATGCTATCACGAGCTTGAGAGCGTGATAGAGCCTGACTTACCCGGAAAGTTCGCCGATCAAGCGGTTGCAGTATGTAACACCTGGGGATTGGGGTGAAAAAACACGTGCTCGCGAATCGGTCCTACGGCAACTTCACCGATTTCCTGATAGCCCTGGCGCTTATAGAACTCCAGGTAGCGAGGGTTCCCGGTATCGAGGATCACGCCCTGTGAGTTTTCATCCACGGCGCACCAGTTGTGCACGGCTTGCAACAGTTGTTCGCCGAAGTGTTTGCCCTGGAACTGTGGATGAACCCCCAGCAACGGCAGGACGTGCACCGATTCGTTCGGCACGCAGGCCTCCACGGCAGCGTGATATTCGAGGTAGCGACGGGTGCAGCGAAATCCCGTGCTGAGCACCATGCGCAGGCGCCAGGCCCAACTTTCGGTGACGCCGAGACGACGTTGCGGCGGTGCGATCAGGGCGATGCCGATCAGGCGGTCGTTGACCAGCAGGCCGATGGCCGGCAGGTCCTGGAGAAAGTGCTGGCTCACCAGTTCGCGCACGGTGGCGCGAACCCGCTGTTCATAGCCGGGGCGCTCGGCTTCGAACAGATAGCCGAAGGTCGGCTCGTGTCGATAAGCCTGGTACAGCAGCGAACGCGCTTCGCGGGCGTAACCGCTGTCGAGCATGTGAATATCGGCGATGGCGGTCGAGGTTTCGGGCATGACGGTTGATCTCCCCGGCACAGCTCGGGCGGCTGCGCTCTTGTTGTTACGAGCCTGTCGGTGCTGACACAGTTCCTTACAGATCCGAAATGAGTGTAGGCAATGTAATCGCCTTCGTCGGAACGCCGCCCGGAGCAAGCCCGCTCCCACAGGTGATGAGCCGGCCTTGCTCTTGTGGGAGCGGGCTTGCTCGCGAAAGGGCCATCACTGCCCATACACAACTGACAGGCACAGCCGAATCCCCTCACCCCACACTGGCCCGATTCCCACATGTCAGCTAGCATCGCCCTTTTGCCAGGACTGCCGACCATGAAGATCGTTTCCTTCAACATCAACGGGCTGCGTGCCCGTCCCCATCAGCTGGCGGCGCTGATCGAAAAGCACCAGCCCGATGTGATCGGCTTGCAGGAAACCAAGGTCCACGACGAACAGTTCCCGCTGGCCGAGGTGCAGGCCCTGGGTTATCACGTGTATTTCCACGGGCAAAAAGGCCATTACGGCGTCGCCCTGCTCTCGCGCCAGGAGCCCCTGGCCCTGCATAAAGGTTTTGCCACCGATGAAGAAGACGCCCAGCGGCGCTTCATCTGGGGCACCTTCGCCGACGCCAACGGTGTGCCGGTGACCATCATGAACGGTTATTTCCCACAGGGCGAAAGCCGCGACCACCCGACCAAGTTCCCGGCCAAGGAGCGCTTCTACGGCGACTTGCAGCAATTGCTGGAAAGCCAGTTCAAGAACGACCAGCCGCTGGTGGTGATGGGCGATGTGAACATTTCCCCGGAAGACTGCGACATCGGCATCGGTCCGGACAATATGAAGCGCTGGCTGAAAACCGGCAAATGCAGCTTCCTGCCGGAAGAGCGCGAGTGGATGGCCCGCCTGAAGAACTGGGGCCTGGTGGACAGTTTCCGTCACCTGAACCCGGACGTGAGCGACACCTTCAGCTGGTTCGACTATCGCAGCCGTGGCTTCGAAGACGAGCCCAAGCGTGGCCTGCGCATCGACCTGATCCTCGCCTCCCACGGTTTGCTGCCACGGGTGAAGGCCGCCGGTGTGGACTACGAACTGCGTGGCATGGAAAAACCTTCGGACCATGCGCCGATCTGGCTTGAGTTGAGCTAAAAAACACAAGATCGCAGCCTGCGGCAGCTCCTACATATGCCCGTAGGAGCTGCCGCAGGCTGCGATCTTTTGACTGTCATTTTTCGGAAACCTTACTGACTTAATCTCCCGACACCTCCTTTGGTTATGTAAGGTGCCGGCATGATGCTGCGCGTGTTGTTCTTGATGATGCTGTGCACAGGCTTGCCGCAAGCGGCCTCGGCCGGCGACTTGCCGACACCCGAACACGGCACGGTGCTGCGGATTCAGGGTTCCAACACCATCGGCGCGGCATTGGGACCGGCGCTGGTCGAGGGCCTGCTCAGTGAACAGGGCCTGCGCAAGATCCATCGGGAAACCCCGAACGCCGCCAACGAACTGCGCATCGTTGGCGAAACCGTTCAGGGCCGTCGGATCGTGGTGGAAGTGGCGGCCCACGGTTCAAGTACCGGTTTCACCGCACTAAAAACAGCCAGCGCCGATCTGGCCGCCTCGTCGCGCCCGATCAAGGACAGCGAACTGGCCAGCCTGCAATCCCTCGGCGACCTGAAAAGCCCGAGCGCCGAACAGATCATTGCCATCGATGGCCTGGCGATCATCCTTCACCCGGACAATCCGCTGAACCAACTCGACACCGTGCAACTGGCGCGCATTTTCAGTGGCGAGGTGAAGTCCTGGGAAGACATCGGCGGTCGCGGCGGGCCGATTCATCTGTACGCGCGGGATGATCAGTCCGGGACCTACGACACCTTCAAGGAACTGGTCCTCAGCGGCCGAGGAAAAACCCTCGGCAGCGCGGCGAAACGCTTCGAGTCCAGCGAGCAACTGTCCGATGCGGTCAGCGCAGACCCGCAAGGCATCGGTTTTATCGGCTTGCCCTACGTGCGCCAGGCCAAGGCCGTGGCCATTATCGACGGTCAATCACAAGCCATGCCGCCGCTCAACAGCCTGATTGCCACCGAAGATTATCCGCTGTCCCGTCGGTTGTTCTTTTACCTGCCACCGACGGAAAAAAATCCCTGGGCCCAAGCGCTGGTGGCCTATGCCCAAAGCAGCAAAGGGCAAGCGATTGTCGCCGCCAACGGGTTTATTGCCCAGACCGTCCAGGCCATGGCCGTTACCCCCAATGCGTTGATGCCCGAGGGATACCAGTCCCTCAGTCGTCATGCCCAACGGTTGTCGGTGAATTTTCGCTTTGAAGAAGGCAGTGCCAGCCTGGACAACAAGGCGCGGCAAGACCTGACGCGAGTGCTCGACTATATAAAGCAGCAAGACAAAATGTCCGGGCAAGTGACACTGGTGGGTTTTGGCGATGCCAAGAGCGACCCGACGCGCGCCGATCTGCTGTCGAAGCTGCGGGCCATGGCGGTACGACGGGAGTTGGTGAAGAGCGGCGTGGTGTTTCGCGAGATACGCGGATTCGGTGCAGAAATGCCGGTGGCGGCCAATAGCGCCGATGAGGGACGGATCAAGAATCGGCGGGTCGAGGTTTGGGTGTATTGAATTGAAATGCGAACAAATGTGGCGAGGGAGCTTGTCGGAACGCCGCACCGTCCCGCTCGGCTGCGCAGCAGTCGCAAACCAGACAACCCGGTGCATCTGATACACCAGGGTTGCCGGATTTGGGGCCGCTCCGCGACCCAGCGGGAGCAAGCTCCCTCGCCACAAGTATTCACTCGACAGAAAAGATGCAGTGCTCTTAGTGCCCGCTACGCATCATCTCTTTCGGCACATACTTGCCGATTTCGAACTTGCCGATCGCCGCACGGTGCACTTCGTCCGGGCCGTCGGCCAGGCGCAGGGTGCGCTGCATCGCGTACATGTAGGCCAGCGGGAAATCGTTGGAAACCCCTGCCCCGCCATGGATCTGGATCGCCCGGTCGATCACCCGCAGCGCCACGTTCGGCGCGACGACCTTGATCTGCGCGATCTCGCTTTTCGCCACTTTGTTGCCGACAGTGTCCATCATGTACGCCGCTTTCAACGTCAGCAGACGTGCCATGTCGATTTCCATCCGCGAGTCGGCGATCTTGTCGATGTTGCCGCCCAAACGTGCCAGAGGCTTGCCGAACGCAGTACGGCTCACCGAGCGCTTGCACATCAGTTCCAGTGCGCGCTCGGCCATGCCGATCGAACGCATGCAGTGGTGAATCCGGCCAGGGCCAAGGCGACCTTGTGCGATTTCGAAGCCGCGTCCTTCGCCCAACAGGACGTTTTCGTACGGCACCCGCACGTTTTCGAAATGTACTTCAGCGTGACCATGAGGCGCATCGTCGTATCCGAACACCGGCAGCGGACGCACGATCTTCACGCCTGGCGCATCCACCGGCACCAGAATCATCGAGTGCTGGGCATGGCGCGGTGCGTCGGGATTGCTCAGGCCCATGAAGATCAGGATCTTGCAGCGCGGGTCGCAAGCACCTGACGTCCACCATTTTTTGCCGTTGATCACCCACTCGTCGCCATCGCGCACGGCACGGGCGGCCATGTTAGTGGCGTCGGAGGATGCTACGTCCGGTTCGGTCATGGCGAACGCCGAGCGGATCTCGCCGCGCAGCAAGGGTTCGAGCCAGCGTTGTTTCTGCTCTTCGTTGGCGTAACGCACCAGCACTTCCATGTTGCCGGTGTCGGGTGCCGAGCAGTTGAACGGCTCTGGCCCGAGCAGCGAACGGCCCATGATTTCCGCCAATGGCGCGTATTCGAGGTTGGTCAGGCCGGCGCCAAGCTCGGACTCAGGTAGAAACAAATTCCACAGGCCCTCGGCCTTGGCCTTGAGTTTGAGTTCTTCCATGATCGCGGTCGGCTGCCAGCGATCGCCCTCGGCGACCTGGCGCTCGAACACGGCTTCGGCGGGATAGACGTAGGTGTCCATGAACGCTGTTACGCGCTCACGCAGTTCCTGAACCTTGGGCGAATAAGCGAAATCCATGAGCGAGATACCTTCTTGGGGGAGGTTGTTTAGGTCATGTATCGATGCTAGAACAGCGTTGATAATTTACCTAGCCTATTCTCGGCGTGTATAAACATTCATCACCGATATATGATCGACTGATCGTCACGGTCAGTCCGCCCACACAATAAGAGAGCCGCGTAATGAATCTGAGCAAGGTCGATCTCAACCTTTTCATCGTCTTCGACGCGATCTACACCGAAGCCAACCTGACCCGTGCCGGGCAGATTGTGGGCATTACCCAGCCAGCGGTGTCGAACGCTCTGGCCCGGTTGCGCGAGACCTTCAACGACCCGTTGTTCGTGCGCACCGCCCAGGGCATGGTGCCCACACCCATGGCGCAGAACATCATCGGCCCGGTGCGCAACGCGCTCTCGCTGCTGCGCGTGTCGGTGCAGGAAAGCCGTATTTTCAACCCGCAGCAAGCGGTCAAGACCTATCGCATCAGCATGACCGACCTCACCGAAGCGGTGATCCTGCCGCCGCTGTTCCAGCGCCTGCGCCGCCTGGCGCCAGCGGTGATCATCGAAAGTTTCCTGTCCAAACGCCGGGAAACCACCAAGGAGCTGGCGGCCGGTCGCCTCGACTTTGCGGTGGATGCGCCGCTCAACACCGACCCGCAGGTGCGTCACGTCAAGTTGATGGAGGACCGCTACGTGTGTGCCATGCGCAAGGGGCATCCGCTGGCGGGCAAGGAGAAACTCACGCTGGATGATTACCTGGGCCTGACCCACATCCATATTTCCAGCCGCCGCAGCGGCCTCGGCTATGTCGACCTGGCGCTGGGCAAGATGGGCATCCAGCGCAAGATCGCCCTGCGCTCCCAGCATTACCTGATGGCATCACAGGTGATGCAGCAGACCGATATGGTCATGACCGTGCCGGAACGCTTTGCCCGTCGTAACGATCTGCACGCCTTTAATCTGCCGGTCAACGACGTGCCGCCGGTGGAAACCCACCTCTACTGGCACGAAAGCACCGACCAGGACCCGGCAAACCGCTGGATGCGCGAGCAGATGATCGAGTTGTGCCAGCAGGTGACGGCGCAGGAGAAAAAGCTCGACACTAAAACGGTGTAAAGCCGTTCAAAAGATCGCAGCCTGCGGCAGCTCCTACATGGATATGCATTTTCCTGTAGGAGCTGCCGCAGGCTGCGATCCTTTTTCGCCCCTTGACGTAAACGTCAACCTGACATTAGCTTAGCGCCATGACCTTTTGCGAGCGCGCCCATGAGCAGCCAGACCTACAGCATTTCCGACCTCGCCCGCGAGCTCGACATCACCACCCGCGCCATTCGCTTTTATGAAGAGCAAGGCCTGCTCAGCCCCGAGCGCCGTGGCCAGGAACGCATTTACTCGCCCCGCGACAAGGTCAGCCTGAAGCTGATCCTGCGGGGCAAGCGCATCGGTTTCTCGCTGGCGGAATGCCGCGAACTGATCGAACTCTACGACCCGTCCAGCGGTAACACCAAGCAACTGCACAGCATGCTGGCGAAAATCAGCGAGCGCAGGGAGCAGCTTGAACAGCAAATGCTCGACATCGAACAGATGAAACTCGAGCTTGATACCGCTGAAGAACGCTGCGTGCAGGCGTTGGAGCAGACGCTCAAAAGCCAGGAATCGGTTCAGTAACCCGACACAATTCCCTGTGGGAGCGGGCTTGCTCGCGAAAACGGTTTGTCATTCAACACTGATGTCGACTGACCCGGCGCCTTCGCGAGCAAGCCCGCTCCCACATTAGATTCCCACTCACCATGACTACAGGTGAATCTCTTATGTCCCTCCCCACCCACGTACGCATTGTCGAAGTCGGCCCGCGCGACGGCCTGCAAAATGAAGCCCAACCCATCAGTGTTACCGACAAGGTGCAACTGGTCGATGCGCTGACCGCAGCCGGGCTCGGCTATATAGAAGTCGGCAGTTTCGTTTCGCCCAAGTGGGTGCCGCAGATGGCCGGCTCCGCCGAGGTCTTCGCGCAGATCCAGCGCAAACCGGGCGTGGTCTACGGTGCGCTCGCCCCCAACCTGCGCGGCTTCGAAGATGCCCTCGCCGCCGGGGTCAAGGAAGTCGCAGTGTTCGCGGCGGCGTCCGAGGCGTTTTCCCGGCGCAACATCAATTGCTCGATCAGCGAAAGCCTGGAGCGTTTCGGGCCGATCATGGACGCCGCCAGACAACATGGCGTAACCGTGCGCGGGTATGTGTCCTGTGTGCTGGGCTGCCCCTATGAAGGTAGCGTCGCCCCGGAGCAGGTCGCCGTGGTCGCCCGCGAGTTGTATGCCATGGGCTGCTATGAGGTCTCGCTGGGGGACACCATCGGCACCGGCACCGCTGGCGCAACCCGCAGGATGTTTGAAGTGGTATCGAAAGATGTGCCCCGGGAGAAACTCGCAGGGCACTTCCACGACACCTACGGCCAGGCTGTGGCCAACATCTATGCCAGCCTGCTGGAAGGCATCTCGGTGTTCGACAGTTCCATCGCCGGTCTCGGCGGTTGCCCCTACGCCAGGGGCGCCAGCGGTAACGTCGCCACCGAAGACGTGGTTTACCTGCTCAACGGCCTGGGCATCGACAGCGGAATCGACCTCGACGCCTTGATGCTCGCCGGTCAGCAGATTTGCACGGTCCTGGGTCGCCCTACCGGTTCCCGCGTGGCCAAGGCTCGCAGCGCACAGTGAGTACGCTGTGTGTGTCCGGTGTTACCGCTGTGTCCGAAACGTGGGCGCAAGCGAGTAACACGGAAACAAATTGTAGGGTTTTGCCTGAGGCGAAAAACCCTACAATTTTACAAGCCATTGATTTTAAAGGCTTTTAAAAAGTTGGCATGCCTCCTGCTATATCTATCGCATAACAAGAATAAAAAAATTGCGGCAAACCTAATAAAAACAAGACGTAACGACTCTGACATAACAAAAACAACACGGCAGAGACGCAGCTAACAGATTTTTTTGGAGAAGATGTGCTTTTCAGGGTGCTTTTCGGAGTTACCCGCAACCGGACAGAGAATAATAAAACTACCTTCAGGTAGCTCCCGTACTGGTTGGATCGCTCAGCGAGAAAGTAGATCAGCGCTCAAAAAAATACGTTTGCTCTTGATCCCGAATGGGGATCGCCAAAAACAGCGGTAAAGGGCAACGGTTGCCAAAAACAAAAACAGACCGACCCTCAATAATAAAAAAAGAGCACGCGCAACGAAAATTAAAGGGGAGCTTCGGCTCCCCTTTGTGCTGTCTGGCGTTTGAGATCTCCAAGAGAATCACAACCTTGTAGGAGCTGGCGCAGCCTGCGATCTTTTGATCTTGACCTTCGCCAACCCTAAAAGATCGCAGCCTTCGGCAGCTCCTACCGTATCGCTTTGAGCTCCTCGATACTGATCTCGCGCATCCTGAATTTCTGGATCTTGCCGGTCACCGTCATCGGAAATTCCTCGACGAACTTGAAGTAGCGCGGCGTCTTGAAGTGCGCAATGCGCTCCTTGCACCAGGCTTGCAGCTCTTGCTCGGTGGCGCTGTGGCCGGGGTGGAACTTGATCCAGGCGACGATCTCTTCGCCGTAGCGCGAGCAAGGAATGCCAATCACCTGCACGTCGGCAACGGCCGGGTGAGTGAAGAAAAACTCTTCCAGCTCCCGTGGGTAGATGTTCTCTCCGCCACGGATGATCATGTCTTTGTTGCGCCCGGCAATGCACACGTAACCCTCGTCGTTCATGCTTGCCAGGTCACCGGTGTGCATCCACCCTGCCTGATCGATGGCGTCTGCCGTGCCTTCGGGGTTGTTCCAGTAACCGAGCATCACGCTGTAACCGCGGGTGCACAGCTCGCCGATGGTGCCACGTGGCACCAGGTTGCCCGCTTCGTCGATGATCTTGCTTTCCAGTTGCGGCTGGGTGCGGCCGACGGTGGTCACGCGCAGTTCCAGATCGTCTGAAGGACCGGTCTGCAGCGACACCGGACTGGTTTCCGTCATGCCGTAGGCAATCTGCACTTCGCTCATGTGCATTTCGCTGATGACCCGGCGCATCACCTCGATAGGACAGGTCGCACCCGCCATGATCCCGGTGCGCAGGCTCGACAGGTCGAACTGGGCACGTTGCGGTTGGTCAAGCATGGCGATGAACATGGTCGGTACGCCGTACAGCGCGGTGGCTTTTTCTTCGGCCACGGCGCCGAGGGTCAGCAACGGATCGAACGCGTCGTTCGGGTAAATCATCGTACTGCCATGGGTGATGCAGCCGAGGTTACCCATGACCATGCCGAAGCAGTGATACAGCGGCACCGGGATCACCAGGCGATCCGCGGCGGTCAGGCCCAGGCTTTCGCCGACCATGTAACCGTTGTTGAGAATGTTGTAGTGACTGAGGGTCGCGCCCTTGGGAAAACCGGTGGTGCCGGAGGTGTACTGGATATTGACCGGCTGATCGAAATGCAGACTGTCCTGGCGTTCATGCAGTTGCTCGACCGTCACGCTGCCCGCCAGACCGGCCAGTTGCGACCATGGCAGGAACCCCGACGGCGGCTGTGCATCCAGGCTGATGACGCCACGCAACTCCGGCAACCGCCCGCTCTGTAACTTGCCGATGGACTGCTCCGCCAACTCCGGCACCAGGCCTTGCAGCATCGAGTGATAGTCCGAGGACTTGAAGGCCCCGGCACATACCAGCCATTGGCAGCCGGACTGCTTCAACACGTATTCGAGTTCGGAACTGCGATACGCCGGGTTGATGTTGACCAGGATCACGCCGATTTTCGCAGTGGCAACCTGGCTGATGCACCACTGTGCACAGTTCGGCGCCCAGATGCCGAGGCGGTCCCCGGCTTGCAGCCCCAGCGCCAGCAATGCTCTGGCGTGCAGGTCCGCGGCCTCGGCCAATTGCCGCCAGGTGTAACGCAGCTGCTGATGGCGCACCACCAGCGCCTCCCCGTCCGGGTACTTCGCAACCGTGTTGTCGAATGCCTGGCCGATGGTCATCGCCAGCAAGGCTTTGTCCTGGGAACCACGGGTGTAACTGCGTTGCGGGCTTGCACTGGGTTGATCCATGACGACCCCTATTGTCTTTATTTATGGGCTACCGGCGGTCCCACAGGGTAGGTCCGCGTTCTATCTTGAACTGGCTCTACTCTCGCTCAAGTTGACGTTAACGTAAAGGGTGATTGACAGCCATTCGTCACAGGCTTACGTTAACGTAAAGGTGAGAACCCAATCACGGCCCTCCCCACCCTACAAAAAAGCCAAAAGGTGACCCATGAGCTATCCATCCCTGAACTTTGCCCTCGGTGAAACCATCGACATGCTGCGCGATCAGGTCCAGTCCTTCGTCGCCAAAGAGATCGCCCCGCGCGCCGCTCAGATCGACATCGACAACCTGTTCCCCGCCGACCTGTGGCGCAAATTCGGCGACATGGGCCTGTTGGGCATTACCGTGCCGGAAGAGTACGGCGGTGCCGGCCTGGGTTACCTGGCCCACGTGGTGGCCATGGAAGAAATCAGCCGTGGCTCGGCCTCGGTGGCGTTGTCCTACGGTGCTCACTCCAACCTGTGCGTCAACCAGATCAACCGCAACGGCAACCACGAACAGAAATCCAAGTACCTGCCCAAGCTGATCAGCGGCGAGCACATCGGCGCCCTGGCCATGAGCGAGCCCAATGCCGGTTCCGACGTGGTGTCGATGAAACTGCGCGCCGACAAACGCGGCGACAAGTACGTGCTCAACGGCAGCAAGACCTGGATCACCAACGGTCCGGACGCCAACACCTACGTGATCTACGCCAAGACCGACCTGGAAAAGGGCCCCCACGGCATCACCGCCTTCATCGTCGAACGCGACTGGAAAGGCTTCAGCCGCAGCAACAAGTTCGACAAGCTCGGCATGCGCGGTTCGAACACCTGCGAGCTGTTCTTCGATGACGTCGAAGTGCCGGAAGAAAACATCCTCGGCGTGCTCAACGGCGGCGTGAAGGTGCTGATGAGCGGCCTCGATTACGAGCGCGTTGTGCTGTCCGGCGGCCCGACCGGGATCATGCAGGCCTGCATGGACCTGATCGTGCCGTACATCCACGACCGCAAGCAGTTCGGCCAAAGCATCGGCGAATTCCAGCTGATCCAGGGCAAGGTCGCCGACATGTACACCCAGCTCAACGCCAGCCGCGCCTACCTGTACGCCGTGGCCCAGGCCTGCGAGCGCGGCGAAACCACCCGCAAGGACGCCGCCGGCGTGATCCTCTACAGCGCCGAACGCGCCACGCAAATGGCCCTCGACGCGATCCAGATTCTCGGTGGCAACGGCTACATCAATGAATTCCCGGCCGGGCGCCTGTTGCGTGACGCCAAGCTGTACGAAATCGGCGCGGGCACCAGTGAGATCCGTCGCATGCTGATCGGTCGCGAACTGTTCAACGAAACCCGCTAAACGGAGCTGTCCATGGCTACCCTGCATACCCAGCTCAACCCTCGTTCAGCGGAGTTCGCCACCAACAGCGCGGCGATGCTCAAGCAGGTCGACGCGTTGCACACCCTGCTCGCCCAAGTGGCGCAAGGTGGCGGCCCGAAGGCTCAGGAACGCCACACCTCGCGGGGCAAACTGCTGCCCCGCGAGCGCATCAACCGCCTGCTCGATCCGGGTTCGCCGTTTCTGGAGATCAGCCAACTGGCGGCGTACGAGGTGTATGGCGAAGACGTCCCCGCCGCTGGCGTGATTGCCGGGATCGGCCGTGTGGAAGGCGTCGAATGCATGATCGTCGCCAACGACGCCACGGTCAAAGGTGGCTCGTATTACCCGCTGACGGTGAAAAAACACCTGCGCGCCCAGACCATCGCCCAACAGAACCGCCTGCCGTGCATCTACCTGGTGGACTCTGGCGGCGCCAACCTGCCGCGCCAGGATGAAGTGTTCCCGGACCGCGAGCACTTCGGGCGGATCTTCTTCAACCAGGCCAACATGAGCGCCATGGGCATTCCGCAGATTGCCGTGGTCATGGGCTCCTGCACTGCTGGCGGCGCCTATGTCCCGGCGATGGCCGACGAAGCGATCATGGTCCGCGAGCAAGCGACGATCTTCCTCGCCGGTCCGCCGCTGGTGAAAGCCGCGACCGGTGAAGTGGTCAGTGCCGAAGACCTCGGCGGGGCCGATGTGCACTGCAAGATTTCCGGGGTGGCCGACCATTATGCCGAGAGCGATGAACACGCCCTGGCCCTGGCCCGCCGCAGCGTCGCCAACCTCAACTGGCGCAAGCAAGGTGAGGTTCAGCAACGCACACCCATCGCCCCGCTCTACAGCAGCGACGAGTTGTACGGCGTGGTCCCGGCCGACGCCAAGCAACCGTTCGACGTGCGCGAAGTGATTGCGCGGCTGGCGGATGGTTCGGTGTTCGACGAATTCAAGGCGCTGTTCGGGACAACCCTGGTCTGCGGTTTTGCCTACCTGCACGGTTACCCGATCGCGATCCTCGCCAACAACGGCATCCTGTTCGCTGAAGCGGCGCAGAAAGGCGCGCACTTCATCGAACTGGCTTGCCAGCGCGGCATCCCGCTGCTGTTCCTGCAGAACATCACTGGCTTCATGGTCGGCCAGAAGTACGAGGCCGGCGGCATCGCCAAGCACGGCGCGAAACTGGTGACCGCTGTGGCCTGCGCCAAGGTGCCGAAGTTCACCGTGATCATCGGCGGCAGTTTCGGCGCCGGTAACTACGGCATGTGCGGCCGCGCCTACGATCCGCGCTTCTTGTGGATGTGGCCGAATGCGCGCATCGGCGTGATGGGTGCCGAACAGGCGGCCGGCGTGCTGGTGCAGGTCAAACGCGAGCAGGCCGAACGCAGCGGCCAGGGTTTCAGCGCCGAGCAGGAAGCCGAGATCAAGCAACCGATCCTCGACCAGTACGAAGAACAGGGTCACCCCTACTATTCCAGCGCACGCCTGTGGGACGACGGTGTCATCGACCCGGCCCAGACCCGCGACGTACTGGCCCTGGCCCTGTCCGCGTCGTTGAACGCGCCAATCGAACCGAGCCGCTTCGGCGTGTTCCGGATGTGATTTTCTGTGGGACCGTGGAGACGGACGAATATGAGCGACTTCAACACCCTCGAACTGCTGACCGACCCCCGTGGTTTTGCCACGCTGTGGCTCAGCCGCGAAGAAAAGAACAACGCCTTCAACGCCGAGATGATCCGCGAACTGATCCTCGCCCTCGACCAAGTCGCGAGCGATGCCAGCCTGCGGTTCCTGATCGTGCGCGGTCGCGGCAAGCATTTCAGCGCCGGCGCTGACCTGGCCTGGATGCAGCAATCGGCCGAGCTCGATTACGCCACCAACCTCGATGACGCCCGGGAACTGGCGGAGTTGATGTACAACCTGGCCAAACTGAAAATTCCGACCCTGGCGGTGGTACAAGGCGCAGCCTTTGGTGGCGCGCTGGGCCTGATCAGTTGCTGCGACATGGCCATCGGTGCCGATGACGCGCAGTTCTGCCTGTCGGAAGTGCGCATCGGCCTGGCGCCGGCGGTGATCAGCCCGTTCGTGGTGCAAGCCATTGGCGAGCGCGCGACCCGTCGCTATGCCTTGACCGCCGAGCGCTTCGGCGGGCAACGGGCCCGGGAAATCGGCTTGTTGTCAGAGAGCTATGCAAGTGCCGAGCTGGAACAGAAAGTCGAGCAGTGGATCGACAACCTGCTGCTCAACAGTCCGGCCGCAATGCGCGCCAGCAAGGACCTGTTGCGTGAAGTCGGCGACGGCTCACTGACCCCGGCGTTGCGCCGCTACACCGAAAACGCCATCGCCCGCATCCGCGTCAGCCCCGAAGGCCAGGAAGGCCTGCGCGCCTTCCTGCAAAAACGTCCGCCGAGTTGGCAAGCCGAAACCACCAAGGAGCCCCGTTGATGAGCGCACCTGTCCTCACCACCCTGCTGGTGGCCAACCGTGGCGAAATCGCTTGCCGGGTAATGCGTACCGCCAAGGCCCTGGGCCTGACTACCGTGGCCGTGCACAGCGCAACCGACCGTGACGCCCGGCACAGCCGCGAAGCCGACATTCGGGTCGACCTGGGTGGCAGCAAAGCCGCCGACAGTTATCTGCAGATCGACAAACTGATCGCCGCCGCCAAGGCCAGCGGTGCCCAGGCGATTCACCCCGGCTACGGCTTTTTGTCGGAGAACGCCGGGTTCGCCCGCGCCATCGAAAACGCCGGCCTGATATTCCTCGGCCCGCCCGCCTCGGCCATCGACGCCATGGGCAGCAAGTCTGCCGCCAAAGCCTTGATGGAAACCGCTGGCGTGCCACTGGTGCCCGGTTATCACGGTGAAGCCCAGGACCTGGAAACCTTCCGCGCCGCCTGCGAGCGCATCGGCTACCCGGTGCTGCTCAAGGCCACCGCGGGTGGCGGTGGCAAAGGCATGAAAGTGGTCGAGGACGTCAGCCAACTGGCCGAAGCCCTGGCCTCGGCCCAGCGTGAGGCGCAATCGTCGTTCGGCGATTCGCGGATGCTGGTGGAGAAATACCTGCTCAAGCCGCGTCACGTGGAAATACAGGTGTTCGCCGACCAGCACGGCAACTGCCTGTACCTAAACGAGCGCGACTGCTCGATTCAGCGCCGCCACCAGAAAGTCGTCGAAGAAGCCCCGGCGCCAGGCCTGAGCCCGGAGTTGCGCCGGGCCATGGGTGAAGCCGCCGTGCGTTCGGCGCAAGCCATCGGTTATGTCGGTGCCGGCACCGTGGAGTTTTTGCTGGATGCGCGCGGCGAGTTCTTCTTCATGGAGATGAACACCCGCCTGCAAGTCGAACACCCGGTCACCGAAGCCATCACCGGCCTCGATCTGGTGGCCTGGCAGATTCGCGTGGCACGGGGCGAAGCCTTGCCGATGACTCAGGATCAGGTGCCGCTGGTGGGCCACGCGATCGAAGTGCGGCTGTATGCCGAAGACCCCGGCAATGATTTCCTGCCGGCGACCGGTCGCCTGGAACTGTATCGCGAATCAGCCCAGGGGCCGGGGCGCCGAGTGGACAGCGGTGTTGAAGAAGGCGACGAGATCTCGCCGTTCTACGACCCGATGCTCGGCAAGTTGATTGCCTGGGGCGAAGACCGTGAACAGGCACGTTTGCGCCTGCTTGGCATGCTCGATGAATTCGCCATCGGCGGGCTGAAGACCAACATCAATTTCCTGCGGCGCATCATCGGTCACCCGGCATTTGCTGCTGCCGAACTGGATACCGGCTTCATTCCGCGCTATCAGGAGCAGTTGCTGCCGACCCCTGCGGAACTCAGCGACGATTTCTGGCAGGCCGCTGCCCAGGCGTTTGCCCAGAGCCAGCCGCCTGCCACCCGCGCCGACGACCCGAGTTCGCCATGGGCGGCGGGTAACGGCCTGCGGGCTGGTTTGCCGCGAGAAATCACCCTTCACCTGAGCTGTGAAGGCCAGGACCGGGCCCTGACGCTGGGCGACATCAATGCCCACAATGCTCTGCTCAAGGGCGAGCATCTGCTGACCGAGCAGGCGGGTGTGCGACGTCAACACCGCGCAATACGCCGTGGCGAACAGGTGTATTTGCAGTGGGATGGCGAATTGCGTCGCATCGAGGCTTACGACCCGATCAGCGCCGTCGAGGCCAGCCACAGCCATCAGGGCGGGCTGACCGCCCCCATGAACGGCAGCATCGTCCGTGTCTTGGTGGAGGCCGGGCAATCGGTCGAGGCCGGGGCGCAACTGGTGGTACTGGAAGCGATGAAGATGGAGCACAGCATCCGCGCGCCCCACGCCGGGGTGATCAAGGCGCTGTATTGCCAGGAAGGCGAAATGGTCAGCGAAGGCAGTGCACTGGTCGAACTGGAAGAAGCATGAAATGAAGATCGGTCCTACGCACCGCGAGGACCGATCTGATCAGAACCTGGCTGTTGCCTGAACCACTACGCCGATGATTCGACATTCTTCGGTGTACAAGGCTTTCGGATACGTCGGATTGAGCGGGACCAGATAACGCTGCCCGCCCTCTTCGATGAGCTTGCGGAACGTGGCTTCGGTGCTGTCCGGCCACTGGGCAATGACCAGTTTGCCAGGCTCGGCTTCCACGGCCGGGTCCACCAGGATCAGCATGCCTTCCGGGATGCTCATGCCATTGGGCGCGGTCATCGCATCGCCTGCCACTCTCAACCAGAATGCCGGCCCCCGGGCGTGGTAATCGGACAGTTCAAAGTGTCCTTTTCCGTACGCCGGGACCTCGCCGTCGCGCACTACGGCAGGTTCTCGCCAGTCACTGACCGGGTAGCGAAAGTACGGATTGTACTTCTGTGTCAGGGGAATTTCGTCGTCCGTTGACGCCTGCGGCTCCCGGATCACCAGCGCCACCTCGAGAAACTCAAGGCCCAGCGCCCGCAGCACACGGTTCATGTCGTCGATGCCGGGTTCACGACGTTTATTGAGCCAGTGGCCGATACCGCCCTGGGACATCCCGAGGCGCTCGGCGAGTATCTCTTGAGTGATTTTGAGTTCACTCATCTTGGCCTTGACCAATTCAATCCATTTATCCATGTGCGGCACGATACGTGGGCGACTCCAGCCATCAAAACACAAAATGTAGTATTTAAATTGTCGTCACAAATACAGTTCGTATTAGGATCGATCCACGGATCTGAATCTAACACGGAGCTTGCCATCGCCATGAACCAACCCACCAATGACCGCCCGGACATGCAAATCGACAATACTTTCACCTCGCCCCTGGACTCTGCGGCGGCACAACGCGCGCTGGACTATTACTTGAAACCAGCTATTTCGGAGGAAGTGACCGAGCCGCGCTTTTTTGATGTGAATCGCAATATCAGCGGCGAAGAGGCGCTGGTCCATGCCCTGGACCTGTTGCGCTGTGCTGCCGCCACCGCGTACGAGTCCGCCAGTCACCTGCAAGGCGCAAGCCGCGACCTGGCGTTTTCGACGGTGCACATGATCGACATGGCCAAGGCGATGGTCGATCGATCGCTGGAGATGTATGAAAACGGTTGATGCGAGAAGGCGAATCGAGAGGACAGGAAAGAATTTTCCTGTCGCGCAGATGAAAACGCTTGACCTGTAAACGAGAATGATTATTATTGCATCAACTGATCGCGAGATCAGTCGATGGACCAGGTGACCTTAGGTCGGTCTCCTGGACTATCTCCTCATCAGGCTAATCACGGTTTTTGACCCGGCTTTTTGCCGGGTCTTTTTTTTGCCAGTTTTTCCTGGCTTTGGCTTCAGGCTAATGAAGTCTTTGGGTACCGCAAATTCGATGGCGCGGATGATATCAAAAGAATTCCAGTTGGCAAGAGAAGCCCGGCATCATTGGTTCAAACCAGCGACAGATAGCACTTGAGAATCAGTCGCACAGTCTCTAAGCTGCGGCGGCGTCAAGGAGGACGCCCCCACCCTCACACCCCGCAATTCCCCTCGGTTTCACCCCACTCTTGCGTGTAAAGTAGCCACCATAAAAATCATATTCAGGACCCGATTATGGCCGTGGCTAAATCCTCTTTCGACATCAGTGCCAACTTCGACAGCGGCAACATCCAGGTGATCGACGTCAGCGATCCACTCAGGCCCCTGCTGGCGATCCGCCCCGATACCAAAAGCAACCATTTCCAATGGTTCCACTTCAAGGCCAGCGGCCTGCATGTCGGCCAGGAGCACTGGTTTCGCCTGAACAATGCCAGCCAATCCTCCTACAACAAGGCCTGGACCGGCTATCAGGCGGTGGCGTCCTACGATCACGTCAACTGGTTCCGCATACCCACCATCTTCGAAGGCGACTGCCTGCGCTTCAGCCTCGAAGCCGAGCAGACCCATGCCTGGTTCGCCTACTTCGAACCCTACAGCCGTGGTCGCCACGACTGGCTGATCGAGCAGGCGCTGACCAAGGCCGGTACCGAACTGCTGGCCACCGGCAAGAGTGTCGAAGGTCGCGACATCCAGTTACTGCGCAAAGGCACCGGCGCCGAAGGCCAGCGCAAAGTGTGGATCATCGCCCAGCAACATCCGGGCGAACACATGGCCGAGTGGTTCATGGAAGGCGTGATTGAACGCCTGGAAAAGCACGACGACCCGGTGCTGAACAAGCTGCTGGCCAGCGCCGACCTGTACCTGGTGCCAAACATGAACCCGGATGGTGCTTTCCACGGTCACCTGCGCACCAACGCCATGGGCCAGGACCTGAACCGCGCCTGGCAGAACGCCAGCCAGGAAATCAGCCCGGAAGTCTTTTTCGTACAGCAGCAGATGGAAAAGTATGGCGTCGATATGTTCCTCGACGTGCACGGTGACGAGGAAATCCCTCACGTGTTCACCGCCGCTTGCGAAGGCAATCCGGGTTACACACCCCGGATCGAAAAACTCGAAGAACACTTCCGCAACCATTTGAAGCACACCACCAAGGACTTCCAGACCAGGCACGGCTACATCCGCGACGAACCGGGCCAGGCCAACATGACACTGGCCTGCAACAGTGTGGGGCAGAAGTACGACTGCCTGTCATTGACCCTGGAAATGCCGTTCAAGGACCACGACGATCATCCGAATCCGTTGACGGGCTGGTCGGGCAAGCGCTCGAAGCAGCTGGGCAAGGATGTACTCACCACCATTGCGGATATGGTCGACACCTTGCGTTGATTGCCCTTTAAGATGAAAAGATCGCAGCCTGCGGCAGCTCCTACATTGGAATGCGTTTCCCTGTAGGAGCTGCCGCAAGCTGCGATCTTTTTTTCCCGGCTATTATCCGCGATCCTTGCCCCGCAACATGCTGTCCAGCACATCATCGCGGCGCACCCAGCCATGAAACAGCGCGGCCGCCAGATGCAGCAACACCGTCAGAAACAACAGATACGCCAGATACCCATGGGCCTTGCGCAAGAACGCAAACACCTGTGCATTGGCCGGCACAATCGATGGCAGCTGCAACGAGCTGCTGAGCATCACCGGCTCGCCCGATGCCGAAATCATCGCCCAGCCCAGCAGCGGCAAGATCAGCATCAACGCATACAACAAGACATGCGAAGCCTTGGCCGCGAGTACTTGCACACCCGGCAGATCCGCCGGCAATGGTGGTTGCGTGGTGGAGAAGCGCACCACCAGCCGCACGATCACCAGCAGCAAGATCGCGACGCCCAGGGGTTTGTGCAGATGAATCAGCCATTCATGCCGCTCGGAGACCGAGGCAACCATGCCCGCGCCGATAAACAGCATGGCGATAATCATCAGCGCCATCAGCCAGTGCAGCAGACGTGCCAATGGAGCGAAGTGGTTGGATTGAGTGCTCATTGCTGGGCCTCCTGTTTGGCGGCGGGCAACTGGCTGACTTCGCTGGTGCGACGCAGGTAGGAATTGGCGTAACCGGCTGAGCGAGCGGCGAGCAATGGGTCGTCGGACCCTTCGATGCCAGCGGGCAATACCAATGGGTCGTAGTTGATGTCTCGGCATTCGCCATTGAGTTGCGGCTGGGTTTTTTCCAGCACCAGGGTGCCCGCGTTCAGCACCTTGCGCCCTTCGGGCCAGGCTTTGCTCGCATCGTTCACTGGATCGCCGGGATTGGCCAGGATGATGTTCAACTGCCAACGCAACGGTCCTGCGGCTATACGCTGAACCAGGTCTTTCTCCAGGAAGTCACTCCCCTGCGGCGCCGTAGCCCCCGGCGCATCTTGAGCCACCGGCACCATGCTCCAGCGCACGGCCTGGCGTTGTCCGGCGGCGCTCACCAGATAAAACGCGTTGACGCTGTTATAGGTCTCCGTGACGTAACTGGCTGACGGCTTGGCAGTCTTGATCCAGGCCAGGAACGGTGCAGCTTCCGGATGCGCACCGAAAAACGCGGGAACCGCGGTCGGATTCGGCTTGCCGGTAGTCGGGTCCGGCGACTGCGCCTGCTGCAATTGATAGAACGCCTCGGGCGTGCCCACCGGGAATACCGGCATGCTGTTCATCCCCGTGCGCCACTGCTGGCCGTTGGCCTGAGTGAAGCGCAAGGCCATGCTGCGGATCGGCACGGCACTGTCCGGTGCATAGGGGTTGCCGGCCGGCAAGGCAAAACGCCCGACCACCGGCGTCCGCGCTTCGTTGAACACCTGGGCGGTGGAATAGCTGCGCGCCTCACCGCTGCTCTCGAAATGCCCGATCACGCACACGCCCTTGGAATGGTTGCGACGGAAACCCGGATGCACGCCATTGTTGGTTTCCAGCACGTTGATCAGTTTCTTCGGGGTCAGGCGCTGTGGGTCAAAGGTGCCGTTGACGTAGGCGAAAGCCCCAGCCACGGCGGCAACGACCACGGCAATGCCGGCCAGACGCATCGTCAGGCTCGCCGCACTCAAGGGTGGCCGGATTGGCGGTGATGATCGATCTACCATGAAAGACTCCAGGGCCATCGGCCACAAGTAAGAAGAATCAAGCAGACGAACCCCGCGCAGGTTTATTCCCACGCGCGGTTTTTATTTTTTCTGACGTGGAATAACCTCGAATGCCGGGCGTCTTCCTGGTCCACAGTCCAGCGTAGTGACTAGCCAGAACTTCATGAACGATATCGACGAACAACTCAGAGAAATCATTCCCGGAATGCGGCGGTTTGCCGTGTCGTTGACACGCAACACCAGCAGCGCTGACGACCTGGTGCAGGCGAGCCTGGAGCGGGCGCTGTCGAGTTGGGCTGGCAAACGCGCCGAGGGCGACTTGCGCGCCTGGCTGTTCTCGATTCTCTATCGACAGTTTCTCGATGCGCACCGCCGCTCCCGGCGCTATGCGCGCATGCTCGATTTCTTCACCGGGCGTGACGATGCCCAGCCCTCGGTGGAGCGCACCGTGATTGCCCAATCGACCCTCAACGCCTTCGACCGACTGCCCACCGAGCAACGCGCGCTGCTGCTCTGGGTATCGGTGGAAGGCTTGAGTTACAAAGAGGTCGCCGAGATTCTCGACGTCCCCACCGGCACCGTGATGTCCCGCCTGTCTCGGGCTCGCCAGGCCCTGCGCCAACTCAGCGATGGCGAAATCAACCGCCCTTCCCTGCGGAGACTCAAATGATCAGCTTGCCCCCCAGCGAACGAGACCTGCACGCCTACGTCGACCACCAACTGAGCGACGCCGACCGACGCCTGGTGGAGACTTTTCTGGCCGGTAACCCGGAGATGGCCGCGCAAGTGCGCGCCTGGCAGCAGGATGCCCAGACACTGCGCGCAGCCCTGAGTGGTGCCTTGCAACAACCCTCGAACCCGGACCTTGATCCGGCGGTGATACGCCAGCGCCTCAAACGCCAATCCCGTCGGAACCTGGCCAGTGCCGCGCTGTTGCTCATCGCTGTCAGCATCGGCGGTTTCAGCGGTTGGCAAGCGCGGGAGATGACGCTCGCGAATCCCCAGCTGCCAATGACCGATGCCCTGCAGGCCTATCGCCTGATTGCCCAGCAAGGCCTCCTGCCGGCGGATTACAAAGTCAGCGACGACGGCGACATGCAGGGGTGGCTCGACCGCTACTTCACCCAGGCCAATCGCCTGCCCGACCTCTCTGGTGCCGGGTTCAAGCCGGCCAGCGGACGCTTGCTGAGTACCGAGCAAGGCCCTGCGGCGATGGTGGTCTACGAGAACCAGGACGGGCAGAAAATCAGTTTCTATGTGCGCCCGCCAGGGCCGAAAAATTTCCTGCTGCCCAGGGGCAGTCGCAGTGATGGCGAATTGCAGGCCGAGTACTGGTCGGGAAGTGGCTACAACTATGCGATGGTCAGCCCGGCGGATACGGCGGCGGCGCGGATGCTCAACCAGACCGCTCAATTCTGATCACACCACCGCTCCCACAGGGTTTGCGGCGTTCCTTTGGAACCCCGTGACGGTGGCCCACCAATGCCGACACCGCTGGAAGCAGATTCCCTGCTCTGGTTACACTATGGCGCCGCAACACAAAGAGCCTGCCCGCACACCAGAGGTGATATCCCAGTGGCCGTTCGCCCGCCCAACCGTTCGCCAATCAAATCGCGCTGGCAAACGTTGCGTCGCCTTCTCGGCAAGGTACCGGCTGCCGGCAGCGGCGCGGCAGGCCAAGTCATCCACGACTACTTTCGCCATCAGGCCCATGCCCAGGGCTACACACTCAGTCACAGCCAACAGCGGGTGATCGACTGCATGGCCCGGCATGCCTGCCTGCTGATGGGCACTGCGGCCAAACCCCTTCCGGGCCTTTACCTGCATGGTGCCGTGGGGCGCGGCAAAAGCTGGTTGCTCGACGGGTTTTTCCGGGCCATTCCCCTTGCGCGGAAACAACGCCTGCACTTCCATCAGTTTTTCGCTCAACTGCACCAGGGCATGTTCAAGCACCGCGAACAGGCCGACGCCCTGGCGATCACCCTCGATGAACTGCTCAGCAATTGCCAGGTGCTGTGTTTCGACGAGTTCCATGTGCATGACATCGGCGATGCGATGCTCATCACCCGGTTGTTCAAGGCACTGTTCCAGCGCGGCATCCTGTTGCTGGTCACCTCCAATTACCCACCCGAAGGCCTGCTGCCCAATCCGCTGTACCACGCACGCTTCAAACCGGTGATCGACCTGATCAATGCGCGCATGCAGGTGATGGAAGTCGGCGGGCCCCACGACTATCGCAGCCAGGCCCGACACCATGCGCATCAATTGTTCACTCAAGGTCACTACGTCTGGCCGGCGAGCGTGGCGCAACGACAATCGCTGAACCTGCCCATGCGCAATGCCCCGCCTGTTTCGTTGCCGGTGGGTACCCGGCATTTGCGAGCGCATTTGTGCGAAGGGCGCGGCATCGGTTTTACCTTCACCGAGTTGTGCGATCAGCCCACTGCGGTGATGGATTATCTGGAACTGTGCCGCCAGTTCGACCGCTGGATCATCGATGAACTGCCACTGCTGGGCGATTGCACGATTGCCGCCCAGCAGCGGTTTATCAATCTCATCGACGTGCTGTACGACCAGGACAAGCACCTGACGTTGCTCGGGCAGCACTCATTGCGCGAAAGCCTGGGTGGCGATGCCATTGATCTGGCACGCACCCGCAGCCGATTGGGGCAACTGGTCGAAGTCAGCGAACCGGTCTGATCGATGTTTTTTTGTTGCATTGACTGCCCCTTTCGCGAGCGGGCTCGCTCCCACATCTTTCCCGGTATCATGTTGCCCATTTCCAGGGCGCCGCGCCCTCCCTTTGGTTAATGGCGAATCTGTTCATGCACACTCTTGCTCAATTGCGCGCCGGCGAGTTGTCGGGCATCACGCGGCTGGATCTGGCCGAAGGCCTGACCGAGTTTCCCCGGGAGATCTTCGATCTGGCGGATTCGCTGGAAGTGCTCAACCTCAGCGGCAATGCCCTGAGCGCGCTGCCAGAGGATTTGCATCGCCTGACCCGTTTGCGCGTGCTGTTCTGCTCCGATAACCGTTTCACCGGGTTGCCGGCCTGTATTGGCCAATGCGCCGCACTGACGATGATCGGCTTCAAGGCCAACCGCATCGCCCACGTGCCCGCAGCGGCACTGCCACCGCTGCTGCGCTGGCTGATCCTGACCGACAACTGCATCGAGACGCTGCCGAGCGAGTTGGGAGAGCGGCCATACCTGCAAAAACTCATGCTTGCCGGTAACCGCCTGCGGGGGTTGCCGGAGTCGATGCACAATTGTCATCGGCTGGAGCTGATCCGCATAGCCGCCAACCAGTTCACCGACTTGCCACAATGGCTACTGACGCTGCCGAGCCTGACCTGGCTGGCCTATGCCGGTAACCCGCTGGAAACCGAAGCCGATGCCGCCGCCCTCGACGCCACACCGCGCATTGACTGGTCGGCATTGCACCTGGAAAAAAAGCTCGGCGAAGGGGCGTCCGGGGTGATCCATCAGGCCGTCTGGCAACCGGCCGACCAACCGCCCACGCCAGTTGCGGTGAAGCTCTACAAGGGCGAAATGACCAGCGATGGCTCGCCCCTGCACGAAATGAACGCTTGCATCACCGCCGGGTTGCATTCGAACCTGATTCGCGTCGAAGGGCGGATTGTCGATCACCCGCAACAAACCGCCGGGTTGGTCATGCAGTTGATCCCGCCGAGTTTTCGCAACCTCGCCAGCCTGCCGAGCCTGGCGTCGTGCAGCCGCGACATCTACCCCGACGACCTGCGCTTCAGTGCCGCGGTGGCGTTGCGCATTGCCTCGGGCATTGCCTCGGTGGCCGAACACCTGCACGGCCATGGCATCACCCACGGCGATCTCTACGGGCACAATATCCTGTGGAATGAGCAGGGTGACTGCTTGCTGGGGGACTTTGGCGCGGCGTCGTTCCACGAAATTTCCGACAGTCTGGAAAGCCGTGCCTTGCAGCGGATCGAGGTGCGGGCGTTCGGGGTGTTGCTGGGGGAGTTGCTGGCGCGAATCGACTCGGGGTTGAGCGATGAACTGCGTGGGGTGCTGGAAGATCTGGAGCGGCGTTGCTGTCAGCCGCAGGTGCTGGAGCGGCCGGGGTTTGAGGCGATTGTTCAGGAATTAGCTGAGTTCAAATTGTAAATACAACACAATGTGGCGAGGGAGCTTGCTCCCGCTGGACGGCGCAGCCGTCCCCAAAAGCGACGGCTGCTGCGCAACCGAACGGGAGCAACCTCCCTCGCCACAAGTCAGATTCAGGCCAGTTCGGTCAACCCGCCAAGCCGACAAACATATCCTGCACGTCGTCATGGTTATCGAGGCCTTCGAGGAACGCTTCGACTTCCGCCATCTGCTCATCGCTCAGGCCGGTGACCGGGTTTTTCGACTGGTAGCCCAGTTTGGCCGACAGCACGGTAAAGCCTTGTTCCGGCAGGGCTTTCTGTACCGCGTCGAGGTCGGTCGGCTCGGTCAGGAACAGGGTTGCACCCTCTTCACCCGGCTCGAAATCCTGTGCACCGGCTTCGATGGCGGCCATTTCCGGATCGGCGTCCGGGGTGTCCGGCGACGCTTCGATCATGCCGACATGGTTGAAGTCCCAGGCCACCGAACCGGAAGCCCCCAGTTGGCCCTTGCGGAACGCCACGCGGATCTCGGCGACGGTGCGGTTGATGTTGTCGGTCACGCACTCAACGATCAACGGTACCTGATGCGGGGCGAACCCTTCATAGGTCACGCGATGGTACTGCACGGTTTCGCCCAGCAGGCCCGCGCCTTTCTTGATGGCGCGATCCAGTGTTTCCTTGGGCATCGAAGCTTTCTTGGCCTGTTCAACCACCAGGCGCAAGTGCGCGTTGGTAGCAATATCAGCGCCGTTACGCGCAGCAATGGTGATTTCCTTTACCAGTTTGCCGAAGATCTTGCCCTTGGCATTAGCTGCCGCTTCTTTGTGTTTAACCTTCCACTGTGCGCCCATTTCTCACTCTCTTATCTGTGGCATCTGTGGCGCCGAGACATCTAATGGCCGACGCTTTGCGCAAGTTTATACGGCCTAAAGTTGGCAATCGACCAAAAAATCCCGACTTGCATCGACATCTTCACCAGCGGTTGTAGGGCGATTCGGAAATGTCGCTTTATCGTGCCCGCAATGCGCCGGGGTTTCGTACGCTTTGCACCCTACTCCACGGCGGTAGCGCGTTCGATGCACAACGACAAGGAAAGTCCCACTACCCTCACGCTTCTCGACGACGACCTGAGCTTCCAGGTGGTCCGGTTCAGTGGTCATGAAGCACTCAACCAACCCTATCGATTCGACATCGAGGTGATCGGGCTGGCACCGGCCCTGAACCTTGAACGATTACTGCACCAACCGGCGTTCCTCGAGTTCGGCCACGATCAAGGCATTCATGGTCTGCTGTACAGCGTCAGTTGTGAATATCGAAGCGGGCACCGGGTCGCTTACAAACTGGTGCTGGTGCCAAGTGTCCAGGCGCTGGATCAGCAACGGCGCCGACGTATTTTCCAGCGCGCCAGCGTACCCATGATCCTGCGCCAGTTGCTCGATGAACATGGGCTGCCTGCCGGCAGCTATCACTTTGAACTGGCAACCGGACACTATCCCCTGCGACCTTTTTGCATTCAGTACGAAGAAACCGACCTGGCGTTTCTGCAACGGCTGTGCGAGGAAGAAGGCATCCACTATCACTTCGAGCATCAACGCGACGGCCACGTGCTGGTTCTGGCCGATGACAGCCTGAGTTTCCCCCAGGCCCCCCTGCTCATGTCGATGAGCCGCGACGCCCTCGACGAACACCAGGAACCCGTGATCAGCGAACTGTTCCAACGCCATGACGCCCCGCTCTCCCCTGTGCGTCCAGGCGCCAGGAATCCGGGTGCAGCGGACATCAGCGAAGGCGCAGCCAATCACTCGTTCGTCACGGCACGGCATTGTCCCGCTGGCGAACAACAACATCGCGACCAGCTCAGCCGTCGACAACTGGAACGCCTGCGCTGCCGACACCTGCAGGTCCACGGTCAAAGTAACCTGGGGGCATTACGCAGTGGCCGGATCCTGCAGGTGGCCGAGCATCCGCTGGCGAATTTCAATGATCAATGGCTGGTTACCGAAATCCGCCATCAGGGTCGTCATTCATCCATTCTGCTCGATGACACACCCGACATGACCCCGGGTTACCGCAATCAATTCAGCGCCATCCCCTGGTCGACGGTGTTCAGGCCCGCGCTCAAACAACCCAGGCCGAATATCCCCGGGTATCAGCCTGGCCAGGTGTGCGGCCCGATCGGGCGACCGGCGACAGTGGACGAGGATGGCAGGGTTCAGGTGAACCTCTGGCCCGCCACACCATCAGCCGCAGAGGGGTCCGACGGCCTGTGGCTACCACTGGCGCTGACCACCGCCGAGGAATGGATCGATCCGGCCCGTTTGCCCGTGGCTGGCAGCGAAGTACTGGTGGTTTTTCTCGACAGTGACCCGGATCGCCCAGTGCTTTGTACGGCCATGGGCCCTCGGCCACAACCTCACCGCCCTCGCCCGCGCGAGCCTCGTGGCGATACCCGCCTGCTGTTCGACTGGCTGCTCTCCCGCTCGGATCTTGCGCCCTGATGCTCAGCCCTTGTCAGCCTTGCCGGCGGCGGCGGCGAACTTCGCCAGGCGCACGTCCAGATGCCGTGGTCGACGCCCGTGATCCTCCGCGCGTTCCTTGCGGCGGATGGCGTTGCGCACCATCAGCGAGCCGATGTAGCGAATCGGCTCCGGCGGGAAAAACCCCAACGGTCCGTTGACCAGCGGCGAACGGGTCCAGGGGTTGTCCAGGCCCTGGACCATCGACGCCAGAATCTGCCCACCCATATGGCAGGGTCCGACACCGCTGCCGGAATAGCCGAAACCGTAGAACACGTTGCCACTGGCGCTCATCTGCCCGAAAAACGGCAGCCCGGTCACCGAGCGGTCCGACGGACCATTCCAGGTCGCTTCGACCTTGACCTCGGCAAACGCCGGGAAGAAATCCGCCAGGCTGTTCTGCAGCAAACCGGCGTAAGGCGAAGGCTGGTCGAACACTGGCAGCATGCGTCCGCCATAAGCGAAGGTATTGCCGCCCTTGCCCAGCATGATCCGGCCGTCCGGGGTGTTGTGGTAGTAGTGCACGAAGATCCGCGAATCGAGCACCGTGACGCCGCTGGTCAAGCCGATTTCGTCGAGCAAATCCGGCCGTGGTTCGGTGATCAGCATGTCGCTGGAAACGATCGCCACGCTGCGTTCGAACTGCGGGAACGCCCGGGCCATCCAGGCGTTCATCGCCAGCACCACGCGGTCGGCGCGAACAGTGCCACCAGGGGTTTGAATGCCCGCCGGCCTACCTTCCTCCAGCCCGGTCATCGCGGTGTTTTCATGAATCTTCACCCCGAGTTGCAGGGCTACCCGGCGCAAGCCACGCACCAGTTTGCCCGGCTGCACACTGGCCGCTGCCGGAGAAAACCAGCCTTCCAGGTGTTTGATGGAGCCCGCCATGCGCTGCACATCGGCCACCGGCCGCTGGCTGAATGAGTTGATGCCGTTGCGCTCCAGCGCCGCGATCACAGCGTCAGTCGAGCCAATTTGAGCGCGGTTGGTCGCGGTGTAGAGCGTACCGTCGAGACGGTAATCGGCGTCCACCCGATACTGTTCGCAGAAGGCGCCAATGGCATGGATGCTGCGCTCGGACTCCTTGACCAGACGTACGGCTTCTTCAACGCCAAACAAACGCTCAAGGGTGAAATACTTGGCCGACCACGACAACGCACAACCGCCATTGCGTCCACTGGCCCCGGCACCGCAGATGTCCGCTTCGATCAGCAACACGTCCAGCTCGGGGTTCTGCTCCTTGAGCATGATCGCGGTCCACAACCCGGTGTAACCACCGCCGACGATACAGACATCGGCGCGGGTGTCGCCTTCCAGTGGCGGACAGGTTTCGGATGCATCAGCCTTCAAGGCCTGGTCCAGCCAAAAGGGTCTCATGGGGTCAATCTCCGGTCAGTGGCCCACACGCCGGCCTGCCGCAGGTGCAGCAGGCGACGAGGGACAGGATTCAGGTACGCAGGGGTTTGATGGTGATCGCCTGGTTGGGCACGTAGGCGAAATGAGTGCCCAGGCCACCGGGGCGGCTGTTCCAGTGCGGGATCAACACCAGCGCCGAGAACATGGCGCAGCCGGCGAAAACGATGAACACGGTAACGGTGTCGAAGTAGCCCGGCAGCAGCCCGCCGAGAATCGCCCCGACCGAGCCGCAGCCGTTGACGAATCCGGCTGCCGTGGCGCCGGCCTTGGCAGTGCCGAAGTCGATAGCGGCCGCGCCGCTGATCATCGAGTCCGGCCCGTAGAGGGTCAGGCCCATGACGAACAGCAGTGCCACCACCAGCAGCACGCTGCCGGTATGCAGGGCGCCCATGAAAAACGCCAGGGACACCGTCAGCGCCAACAGGCTGATCACGCAGGCCGGCATGCGCCGGGCGCCGAACAGTTTGTCCGAGGCCAGGCCAATCAGGATCGGCCCGAGCAACCCGGCCAGTTCAAACGCGGTCGGTATGATCGCCGCGCCGACCTTGCCCACTGAAGGCATCTGTTCGAAGACGATCACCGGCCCCCACAGCAGAATCGCGTAGCGCGCCGGCTTGAGCATGAAGTACGCCAACCCCAACACCAGCACTGTGCGGTTGCGCAGGATTTCCTTCAAAGGCTCCCACATGCTGATTTTACTTTGCGCGTCAGCCTCTTCGGCGGTCAGCTCGGGTTCCGGCTCCACCGCCGGCAAGCCGACGTCTTCCGGTTTGTTGCGTTGGAAAATAAAAAACAGCACGGCGACCAGCCCAACCACCGCCGCACTGGAAATGAACGCCGCATGCCAGCTGCCGATGAGCGTGTACGCCCACCAACCGGCAAACGGCGAGGCTACCAGACCACCAAAGGCGTAGCAGGAACTCCATAGGCCCAATACCCGTCCGCGTTGCTCGGAGGGAAAGAAGCTGCCGAGGTTCTTGCACAGCCCCGACCAACCGGTGGACTGCGCCAGGCCTTGTATCAGCATGCAGGTAGCGAAAATCGGTAGCGTTGCAAAGTTGCCCATCACCAGCGCCGCAGCGGCGGAAATCACCAACCCGCCGAGCACCACCACCCGCGGCCCGAAGCGGTCGGCCAGGATGCCCCAGGTGAATTGGCCGAAGGCGTAGGCCGTCAGGTAGATGGCGTCGAGGTTGGCCATGGCCATTTTGTCGAGCATGAAGGTCGGGTCTTCGCCAATACCGAGCTTGGCGACCGAGAAGGCTTTGCGGGTGAAGTAGAAGGCGGCGTAGGCGAGCCAGGTGATCGCGAAGATCTGCACGCGCCAACGCTTGATGGTGCCGATGTGCTTGTTCATTGTGGTTCTGACCTCAGGGTGTGAGTGTGCCGGCAGAATTGGAAGAAAACGCCTGTGTTTTTATTGTTGAGCACTGCGATATCGCCCTGTCCCTACGGCGGATACCGGTCAGATGAGTCCTGTAGTTGCACGCACAGGCTCATGGCTCCCGCTGCTGTTCGACTGACCAGTCACCGGGGCTGAGGTGGATAAAAACAATTACTGATTAATAAGTGAAATCGATTTATCGTATTTCAAATATAAGGTCAGCTTGTTACTGGAGATTCCCATGTCGGTGTCCCACGCCCAGCTCAAAGCTTTCCACGCCGTGGCGGTGCATGGAAGCTTCACCAAGGCCGCCGAGCGCTTGTTTCTGACGCAACCGGCGATTTCCGACCAGGTGCGCAAACTCGAAGAGCGCTACGGGGTTTTGCTGTTTCACCGCAACAAGCGCTCGGTGCGCCTGACCGATCTGGGCGAGCGGCTGCTGAGCGTTACCCAGCGGCTTTTCGTGATTGAGGCGGAAGCCCAGGAACTGCTCCAGGACTCCCAGGCCTTGCAGACCGGCAGCCTGATTCTGGCGGTGGATGCACCGGTCCACGTGCTGCCGCAGATCGCCCGATTCTGCGAACGCTACCCCGGGATCAGCGTGAAGATCGAAACCGGCAACACCGATGAGTCGCTGTTCCGACTGTTCAACTATCAGGCCGACCTGGCGTTGCTGGGCCGTGACGTCAGCGATGAACGCCTGATCTCCCTGCCCCTGCGTAACGACCCGATGGTGGCGTTCGTGTCGCGCAATCATCCGTGGGCCGAGCGCGAATCCATCACCCTCGCCGACCTCGACGACACACCACTGGTGTTGCGGGAAATCGGTTCCGTGACCCGGCAGACGCTGGAGGAGGAAATGGCCGGTGCCGGGTTCCGCATCCGCCCGGCAATTCAGGTTGAAGGTCGCGAGGCAGCGCGGGAGGCGGTGGTTGTGGGGATTGGGGTGGGTGTGGTGTCGGCTGCCGAGTTTGGCGCGGATTCGCGGGTGTGTGCGTTGCCGATTATCGATTGCAAACGACGGTTGACTGAAACCCTGGTGTGTTTGCGCGAACAGAGTTCGCGGCGGGTGGTGGCGACTTTTCTGGAGATGGTGCGTGAGAGCCTTAACTGACCGCATCCCCCCGTAGGAGCTGCCGAAGGCTGCGATCTTTTGATCTTGTTTTTAAAAGCGAAGATCAAAAGATCGCAGCCTTCGGCAGCTCCTACACCGGTGCCAACCCGAAAAACGCCTGGATCAACCGCAAATCCCGCCGCCGCTCCATACACCCCATCATGTGCCGATTCACCAGCCCCTCGCCGATGATCGGTACCGCCGCCACCCGTGGATCGTGACTGACCTCCACCGACGACACCACCCCCACACCCAGTTCGGCGGCCACCGCCTCGGTCACCGCTTCGCGACTGTCCAGTTCCAGCAGCACCCGTGGATTGACCTTGGCCTGGGCGCATGCCTCATCGAAGGTGCGCCGGGTAATCGAACTCGGTTCGCGCAGCACCATGATCACCTGATCCAGTTCCTTGAGCTGCACGCCTTTGGTCTTCTGCGCCCAAGGATGCCCATCGGGCACCAGCGCGCAAATCCGTGATTCATTCAGCGCCTGCAGATGCAAGCCCTTGCGCGGCTCGACCTCGGTCAGCACCGCCACGTCGGCATGTTCGGACAGCAGCGCCGCCAGGGTTTCCTGGGCGTTGCCCAGGCGCAGGTTCACCGTGATCCCCGGATAGCGTGCACGCAGGCTGGCGAGCATCGGCATGACCATGTGCGGGCCGTCCGCCGCCACTTCCAGGCGCCCGGTCAGCAATTGCCGGTTGGCTTCGAGCATTACCTGCGCCTCTTCGGCCAAGCTGAACATCGCCCGGGTGATTGCCGCCAGTTTGGTGCCCTCCTCCGTCAGTTCCACGCGGCGGGCGGTGCGGCGCAGCAGGGTGATCTGGTAGTGCTCCTCCAGGGCCTTGATGTGCCCGGTGACGGCCGGCTGGCTGATGAACAGCCGCGCCGCCGCCCGGGTAAAGCTGCCTTCCCGGGCCACGGCATCGAAGGCGCGGAGCTGGAACAGGTTCATGAATAACCCTCACTGATGGTTGGCATAACAACAAACAATTTGATTGATAACACGGCAAATTGCAATTTAGGCACCAACGCTTCATCCCATCGATTGCGAGGACACGAGAATGAGTACTGCCGAACCCATCCTGCTCACCCCCGGCCCGTTGACCACGTCGGCCCGCACCCGTCAGGCAATGATGGTTGACTGGGGATCATGGGATGACCGCTTCAATCAACTGACCGCCAGCCTCTGCGAGCAACTGCTGGCCATCATCAACGGCGCCGCCACCCACCACTGCGTGCCCCTGCAAGGCAGCGGCACCTTCGCGGTCGAGGCGGCGATCGGCACGCTGGTGCCTCGGGACGGCAAGATTCTGGTATTGATCAACGGCGCCTACGGCAAGCGCCTGGCGAAAATCTGCGAAGTGCTGGGGCGCTCGTTCAGCACTTTCGAAACCGCCGAGGACGAACCGACCACCGCCACCGACGTCGACCGCCTGCTTCGTGCCGATCAAGACATTACCCATGTCGCCCTGATTCACTGCGAAACCAGCACCGGCATCCTCAATCCGCTGCCAGAGATCGCCCAGGTCATTGCGCAACACGGTAAGCGCCTGATCATCGACGCCATGAGCTCCTTCGGCGCCCTGCCAGTGGATGCGCAACAAGTGCCGTTCGACGCACTGATCGCCGCCTCGGGCAAATGCCTGGAAGGCGTGCCGGGCATGGGTTTTGTCTTCGCTCGCAAAGAGTCCCTGGCCAACGCCGTCGGTAACTCGCATTCGCTGGCGATGGACCTGCAGGACCAGCACGCCTACATGGCCAAGACCGGCCAGTGGCGCTTTACCCCGCCGACCCATGTGGTCGCGGCGCTGCACGAAGCCCTTCTGCAATACAACGAAGAAGGCGGCTTGCCGGCGCGGCACGAACGCTACGCCGCCAACTGCCAGGCATTGATGGAAGAGATGGGCAGACTGGGGCTGCGCAGCTTCCTGCCGGCGGCTATCCAGGCGCCGATCATCGCCACCTTCCACGCCCCGAAAGATCCACGCTACGCATTCAAGGAGTTCTACGAGCGGGTCAAGGCCAAGGGTTACATCCTCTACCCCGGCAAACTGACCCAGGTCGAAACCTTCCGCGTCGGCTGCATCGGCCATGTCCAGCCAGCCGAAATGCGCGAAGCCGTGGCGGCGATTGCTGAAGTGTTGCGCGAGATGGAAGTGTTAGAGATCTAACCCACACCACATTCCCCTGTGGGAGCGAGCTTGCTCGCTCCCACAGTAAAAGCGGCTCTCCAATCGTCAGTTTTCTACAGGAAATTAATTGCCATGAACTACTCCAACCCAAGCAAACTGCAAGCCGCCATCCTCGACTGGGCCGGCACCGTGGTCGACTTCGGCTCCTTCGCCCCGACGCAGATTTTCGTCGAAGCCTTCGCCGAATTCGACGTCCAGGTGTCCATCGAAGAGGCCCGTGGCCCGATGGGCATGGGCAAGTGGGACCACATCCGCACCCTGTGCGATCTGCCGGAGGTTGCCGAGCGCTATCGCAAAGTGTTCGGCCGCACGCCGACCGACGATGACGTGACCGCCATCTACCAACGCTTCATGCCGCTGCAGATCGAAAAAATCGCCGAACACTCGGCGCTGATTCCCGGAGCGCTGGAGACCATCGCCAACCTGCGCCAGCAAGGGATCAAGATCGGCTCCTGCTCCGGCTACCCGAAACAGGTCATGGACAAAGTGGTTGAACTGGCTGCCACCAACGGCTACGTGGCCGATCACGTGGTTGCCACCGATGAAGTCCCGAATGGTCGTCCATGGCCCGCCCAGGCGCTGGCCAACGTCATTGCCCTGGGCATCGACGATGTCGCCGCGTGCGTGAAGATCGATGACACGGTGCCGGGCATTCTCGAGGGGCGCCGCGCCGGCATGTGGACCGTGGCGCTGATCTGCTCGGGCAACGCCCTGGGCCTGGACTACGAAGGTTATCGCGCCTTGGGCTGCGACCAACTGGACGGCGAGCGCAAGCGCATCCACGCAATGTTCGAAGGCTCGCGTCCGCACTACATGATCGATACCATCACCGATCTGCCGCAAGTGATCGCCGACATCAACAAGCGCCTGGCCAACGGCGAAATGCCTCAGTCGAGCTGATAAGTCCCCGCATTGCCCCTGTGGGAGCGAGCCTGCTCCCACAGGTTTCTTCTGTGCATTACCCAAACCAGGGCATCCAGCGACCAATCGCCTCAGGCAAACCCGGTGAAACAGGATTACAGTTAGAGCACACCGTCGGATAAGAGCGGTGGCTTTAAACCGGACCTCTGAGGAACACCGTATGCCGTGGAAAAACTCCGAATCGCGCTACAGCACCGTATCGATCGCGCTGCATTGGTTGATGCTGGTCCTGCTGGTGCTGGTTTACGCCTGTATCGAGTTTCGCGGGCTCTTTCCCAAGGGCAGTGGCGGGCGCACGCTGATCGTCGAAACACACTTCATGCTCGGCCTGACCGTATTCGTTCTAGTCTGGGTGCGATTGTTCGCACGCAGCCTCGGCCCGGCGCCGCAGATCTTCCCGGCCTCGGCGCACTGGCAAACGACGCTGGCCAGGCTGATGCACTGGGCGCTGTACATTTTCATGATCGTCACGCCGATTCTCGGCTGGCTGGTCACCAGCGCCAAAGGCAATCAGGTGATGTTCTACGGTGTCGACCTGCCGATGCTGGTAGCGGAAAACAAGGACCTGGCCAAAGAGCTCCAGGGCTGGCACGAGCTCGGCGGCACTATCGGCTACTGGTTGATCGGCCTGCATGCCGTGGCCGGGCTGTATCACCATTATGTGGTGGGCGATAACACCTTGCTGCGGATGATGCCCAAGCGCGTGAACCGCGACTCCTGAGACCAATGAATTCCAGTGTGGGAGATTCTATGGTTGAGGGAAAGCCCTCAACTGGCTTTTGGCTGATATTCGCTTTGCCCTTTCAGCAAGGCGAATACCACCCGAGCAAGCTCGCTCCCACATTGGTTTGCGGTGCGTTTCAGGCTTGTGAGTCAAATCCCCGCCGCCCCTGCAAGCCCCCCGTGTGGACAAAGATCAGTCGTGTGCCCCGGGCGAACTTGCCCGCCTCGACTTGTTGCTTGAGGGCCATGAGTGCCTTGCCGGTGTACAGCGGCTCCAATGGAATACTCCCGGCCTGCTCTGTCTTTTCGATAAAGTCGAGCAGCAGCGGATCCACCTTGGCGAAGCCGCCGCGACTTGCGTCGATCAGTTCATACCTCGCATTGACTACACCGGCTTCCTGCACGATCCGCTCGACCATCTGCGCCACCCCATGATCGTCAGGCACCGCCAGGGCACCGTACACCGAATGATCCCCCGCTTCGGCCAGTACCAGGCCGACCAGGGTCGTGCCGGTGCCGCAGGCCAGCCACCAGCCGTCATGGTCGCTCCAGCCCAAGCCCGGCAATTGCGCGCAAACAGTGGCCCGCAACTGCATGCAACCCAAGGCACCAGGCAAACCGCCTCCCCCTTCAGGCACCGGATGCAACCTCGGGTAGCGGGTTTGCCAGGGTTGCCAGAAACCCGCTTCATGCCTTGCCCGATAGCCTGCATACCCCAGCCAGTGCAACTGCATGCCGAACGCCTGCAAGTCCTTGACTGTCGGGGTTTGCTGAGGATGCCCGCGCAACAGGCCGACGGTGGCAAAGCCGAAACGCTTGCCCGCCGCCGCCAACGCGTGGAGGTGATTGGAGTGCGCGCCACCGAGACTGATGATGCCTTCGGCCTCCAGGCGGTCAGCAGTTTTCAGGTGTTCGATGAGCTTGAACCATTTGTTGCCGCTGATCAGCGGGTCGATCTGGTCCAGCCGCAGGACCGCCACTTCGATGCCGGCTCGAGTGAGCCAGTCGAGGTGAAAGGGGTCGAGGGGGGCTTGAAGAAGCCAATTGTCTGGAGGAGAAAGCATGATGCCGGATCTATGGAAAGATCCGGCATCTTAACAGCCGACTTGTGCTGTGAACCCGAACGATGTGAGTTACAACTGCGCCGCCAAACGCGAACCCTGATTGATCGCCCGCTTGGCATCCAGTTCTGCCGCGACATCCGCGCCGCCGATCAGGTGCACGCTCTGCCCCGCCGACACCAGGCCGTCATGCAACTCGCGCAGCGGGTCCTGCCCGGCGCAAATCACGATGTTGTCCACTTGCAACAGCTGCGGCTCGCCGGTTTCGCCGATGCGGATGTGCAGGCCTTCGTCGTCGATCTTCAGGTATTCGACGCTGTTGAGCATCTGCACCTGCTTGTTCTTCAGACCGGTGCGATGAATCCAGCCGGTGGTCTTGCCCAGGCCGTCGCCGACCTTGGATTTCTTGCGTTGCAGCAGGTATACCTCGCGGGCCGGCGCATGGGGCGCGGCCTTGATACCGGCGACACCGCCGCGCGCTTCAAGGTGTGTATCGATACCCCATTCTTTCCAGAACGCGGCACGATCCTGACTGGTCGCTACGCCTTCATGGACGAGGAATTCCGAGACGTCAAAACCGATACCACCGGCGCCAATCACCGCGACGCGCTTGCCGACCGGTTTGCGCGCCAGGATCACGTCCAGGTAGCTCAGCACCTTGGCGTTTTCCACCCCCGGAATGGCCGGCAGGCGCGGCGCAATGCCGGTGGCCAGAATGATCTCGTCGTAGCCGCCCTCGACCAGCCCGGCCACATCGACGCGGGTGTTCAGGCACACCTCGACGTTGGTGGTCTGCAACTTGCGGTTGAAGTAGCGAATGGTCTCAAAGAACTCTTCCTTGCCCGGAACACGCTTGGCGATGTTGAACTGACCACCGATTTCGCTGGCCGAATCGAACAGCGTCACTTGATGGCCACGCTCGGCGGCCACGGTCGCGGCGGACAAACCGGCCGGGCCGGCACCGACCACGGCGATTTTCTTCAGTTGCTGCACCGGCAGGTAGTTGAGCTCGGTTTCATGGCAGGCACGCGGGTTGACCAGGCAACTGGTCAGCTTGCCGCCGAAGGTGTGGTCGAGGCAGGCCTGGTTGCAACCGATGCAGGTGTTGATTTCATCGGCGCGACCTTCAGCGGCCTTGTTGACGAAATCCGGGTCGGCGAGAAACGGCCGCGCCATGGACACCATGTCGGCATCGCCCTCGGCGAGGATCTGCTCGGCTACTTCAGGGGTGTTGATACGGTTGGTGGTGATCAGCGGAATATTGACCGAACCACGCAGCTTGGCCGTGACCTTGCTGAAGGCCGCGCGCGGCACTTTGGTGGCGATGGTCGGAATCCGCGCTTCGTGCCAGCCGATACCGGTGTTGATGATGGTCGCGCCGGCCTGTTCGATGGCCTTGGCCAACTGGACGATCTCTTCCCAGGTGCTGCCGCCTTCGACCAGGTCGAGCATCGACAGTCGGAAAATGATGATGAAGTTCGGGCCTACTGCTTCACGAACGCGACGAACGATCTCCACCGGCAGACGCATGCGGTTTTCATAGCTGCCACCCCAGCGGTCGGTACGGTGGTTGGTGTGCGCGGCGAGGAACTGGTTAATGAAATAACCTTCGGAACCCATGATTTCCACGCCGTCGTACTCGGCGGTTTGCGCCAGTACCGAGCAGGTGACGAAATCGCTGATCTGCTTCTCGATGCCTTCCTCGTCCAGCTCCTTGGGCTTGAACGGGTTGATCGGCGCCTGGATCGCGCTAGGGGCAACCTGTTTCGGGCTATAGGCATAACGACCGGCATGGAGGATCTGCATGCAGATCTTGCCTCCCGCGTCATGTACGGCACGGGTGACGATACGGTGCTTGAGCGCCTCTTCCTCTGTCGTCAGCCTGGCCGCGCCGGAATACACGCCACCCTCTTCGTTCGGGCCGATACCGCCGGTGACCATCAGGCCGACACCGCCACGGGCACGCTCGGCAAAGTAAGCCGCCATGCGCTCGAAGCCACCCGGTTTCTCTTCCAGGCCCGTGTGCATCGACCCCATCAGGGTGCGATTGCGCAGCGTGGTGAAACCCAGGTCCAGCGGAGCCAGCAGGTGCGGGTATTGAGCGGCGGTCATCGGTAACTCCACATCGAGCGATCACGGAAAGTGCAGGAGCTCTACGGCCCCCGTCAGTCATGTTCGACAGACTAAGAGTCACGCCACCATCCCTCAATGACCGTAACTGACAAATTATTGATCGAAATGAGCAGAAGCTTTGGGCGGCCGGGAATGATTCAAAACAAAAACGACCTTGCGGTGCAGGTCCGGATTGAAACCTGCACCCTGAAGGCCGCCTTTCGGGCTCTGGACAAGTCCGCAAGATTTACGCGAAGAACCGGCTTAGCATGCGCTTGCTACTGCCCGCGCCGGCGCAACGCAGACGTCCTGTTGTTTCGCTCGCTGGGTCAACACCAGCATCGTCAGGAACCCGAGCGCAATCAGTACCGGATAGGCCATCAACAGTTCGGAAAGGGAATACTTCCAGGCCAAGGGACGACCGACACCCAGCATGGCGGCATACATCCAGGACACCGCCGACAACGAACCGCAGGCCAACGCCAGCATTCGTGCACTGAATCGGAGATTGAGCAAGGAGCCTGCCTTTTGCAGGGCCGGCAGTACCAGGCGATGCAACAAGATGCCGTTGTAAGTCAACAACGCCACAATAATGACTTTGGCTTGAAGTTTTGGATTCATGAAGTACTCGACACCTTTTTCCAGGTAATCGATACCGACGACAGCGATGCCCGTTACCCACAGCGCTATTAGTGAAACGATGACAGATCTTTGAAGACTTTCCATGTGAGCATTATCATGCTCAGTTAATACTTTCCGTTTTAAAAGATCCCTGACCATCGCGACATCACTGGTCAACACCAGCCCGATGGCCACACAACACGCCACCAAATGAACATAAATAACCCCCAGACGCAAAAACTCCAGGAATTCCTTATTTTCCAGCAGACTCATAATGGTATTTATCGCCACGGTATTTTCTCCACCTTATTCGAGAGTACGGATCGACTACTTGACAGAATCTTTAATTATTAAAAATTCTGTACGACCTTACTTCTAAAAGATAAGCCAAATCATGGACTCGGCACTCTCAACCTCATTGATTCACCTGGCGAATCAATGACCGGTTGATTTATCGCCTCCCTGAGTTTCAGATAAAAACCCCCAGTGGCATTCACTGCACTTGAGATTCTATTTCCACTTCTTTTTTTTCAATCGCGGGGGCAGGTCATGGCTGACGTGCTCAAGGATCAGAGGCCACAGACGCTACAATGTTCATTTTCCGCACAAGCCACCGACAAACGGTGCGTAGCGCAAGTTCGCCTGAAGCGACAGCAATGAGTCAACTTCCCCGCTATTGCCCACAGCAACTGGCCTGCTTGCCTGGATGCACTTCGAGCATTGCATATTGGATCCGCTAGTTGTTATACATCCCATAAGTCTCGCAATAGCGAGTGACTCTCATCCAAGGCAAACTCCAACGACGGACTTCACGGTGATCCAGCCACCCTTTCAGGCAGACAGCAATACAGGATCAACTGAAAGGAGCAGGATATTAAAAGCAAATTAGTCGTCAGCGAATGAAACTGCACGCAGTCAAACCCTGTCGGATGGCAAGTACTTTGAAACGGCATACCCGCTAATTGTGGTCTCGCTCAAAACCCGAAGTAGATAAATGCCGTAGCGGCCACGACACCCCATGCGACCAACGCCATTACCGTTGAATTTTGCGTTGACCGGGATTTGTCCAGGCGCCGCAAGCCGAACTTCGAAAAGCCGACCTGTTCATAACAGCAATACATGATCGCCCGGTAGGTATATCGCAGGCCGACCAACAGAAACAGGGTAATCAGGCCAAGGACAAGTCCATGCCTGATAGCCGGTTCAACCAATTCCACAAGGTGATCCTGTTCGCAAGCAACGCTATCGACTTCCACAAGGGTTATTTGCCGGTAGTCCGCCGAAGACCGCTTTTGGCCAATCTGGATCACCGCCTGTTGCTCCAGATCCAGCGCCTGATACTTCCAGAGCGTTGATGACCCTTCTCGACAGAACGTAAAAGCAGCAGGACTTGAGATGGCGACAATACAAGCGTCGTTGATATCCAGTTTTTTCAGCGTTTCCGTGGCTGACCTGGTGAAATCCAGGTCGAACACCGGATTAACACCGGTAGCAAAAGCCGCGACCGAAACCAATAGACTGCTCAAGAGGCAGATGGCTGAAATGTTCAAGGCCGGGTTTCCCTTTTTCAATTGATTCTTTGATTTCGCAGTTCGGTTCCAACCTGCCGCCTTGATGAGTTCCAGTACGCTGCTGGCACCCCGATAGCTAATGGGCAATTGAGTGGATGGAGAAAGGGAGGGCATCCATTGCCCTCCCCTCCGTGGTCCACGCTCCCTGCGACAGTCCTTGCCAGGACCTCAAGAGGCCAGAATGAAGTCTGTGGCCGAAACGGTGTTTGGATCACCCACACCTACCAGGGTGATGGAACCCGCACCGAAGTTGAGCAACGTATCCGCACCGAGATCAACGACATTGACACTGCTGCCAAAGGTCGCCGCCGTGATGTTGAGCGCGGCGAAG